>DATJNA010000068.1:0-3892 GCA_035508435.1 Acetobacteraceae bacterium
GGCGCCGACCGAACTCGAACGGGTGATGACCGAGTTCGGCGACGGCAAATACGATATCCTGCTGTCCACGAATATCGTGGAAAGCGGTCTCGACATGCCGGCGGTGAACACGCTGGTGATTCATCGTGCCGACATGTTCGGGCTGGGACAGTTGTACCAGTTGCGGGGCCGTGTCGGGCGCGGCAAGCAGCGCGGCTATGCCTATCTGACCTGGCCGCAGAACATGCGGCTGTCGGTGGCGGCGGAGAAGCGGCTGACCGTGATGCAGACGCTGGATTCTCTCGGCGCCGGCTTCACCCTGGCCTCGCACGATCTGGACATTCGCGGCGCCGGCAACCTGCTGGGTGACGAGCAATCCGGCCACATCCGCGAAGTCGGTATCGAGCTGTACCAGCAGATGCTGGAGGACGCGGTCTCGGAAGTGCGTGCCGGCGAGGGCCGCCGAGGCAGTGTGCACGAGCGCGATTGGACGCCGAATATCTCGCTGGGCCTGCCGGTGCTGATCCCCGAGGATTATGTGCGCGACCTGCCCGTGCGGCTGGGCCTGTATCGCCGCATCGGTGCGTTGGCGTCCGACGCCGAAACCGAGGCGATGGCCGCCGAGTTGGTGGACCGCTTCGGTCCGCTGCCGCCTGAAGTCGACAACCTGCTCGGCGTGGTGGCGCTGAAGCGCGCGTGCCGCGAGGCGGGCGTGGAGAAGCTGGAGGCCGGACCGAAAGGCATGGTACTGACATTCCGCGGCAACGCGTTTTCCAACCCGGCAGGGCTCGTGGCGTGGCTGTCCAGCAAGGGCGGTCTGGTGCGGCTGCGCCCCGACCACAAGCTGGCAATCACGCGCGAGATGGATGTGGCGACCCGGCTGCGCTTCGCGCGCGACACGCTGGGTGCGCTGGTTGGGATCGCGGGGCAGGCGAAGGCGGCGTAGGCGGTGGCATAGGGTTTGGCGCAGGCGGCGGCCGATCAACCGCGCGGCAGGCCTCATGAATTGAAGCGGGCACATAACATCGCCGCCGCCGGGATGACGGCGGCGGCGATGCAATGTTGTTCGGCTTCGCGTCCGGTTCAGGCGCCCTGTCACTCGGCCGGTGCATGCAGATGCCGGCCGGATCCGGGCCGCTGCCGCTGGCCGCGCAGCGGCTTCAGCGCGAACAATGCCAGTGCCACCACGATGAAGTTCATGATCGCGGTCACGACAAGCACCGCGTGCCAGCCGCCTGTCGCCGCGGCGATGATGTTGGCAACCGGTACCAGCAAGGCCGACGCGCCCTTCGCCGTATAGAGCAAGCTCAGATTCGTCGTGGCGTATTGTGGGCCGAAGGCATCAGTGCAGGTGGATGGGAACAGACTGAAGATCTCGCCCCAGGTCAGGAAGATCAGTCCGGCGCATGCCACGAATGCCCAAGGGGAAGTGCCTGCCGATCCCAGCAACCAGTAGGCGATGCCGCCACAGGTGAAGGCGATCGCCATGGTGTTCTCGCGCCCGATATGGTCGGAAATCCATCCGAACAACGGCCGCGCCGCGCCGTTCAGGACGTTGTCCACCAACAGTGCCACGGTCAGCGTCGAGCCGCCGAGCAGGATCACCGTGTCGGCAACATGATAGTCGCGCGCGATCAGGGCGATCTGTGCCGTCGCCATCAGACCGCTCGCCGAGACCATGACGAACATCACGTACAAGACCCAGAACACCGGCGAGAGCAGTACCTGGCCCGGCGTATAGCTCTGCCCTGATTGCAGAACATGCGATTGTGTGACGGTCGGCACGTCGCCGGGCTGCGGCGAGCGCAGCAGCCAGGCAAGCGCGAACACGATCGCGCCTTGGATCAGGCCGAACCAAAAAAATGCCGCGGCATAGCCATCGGCGGCGATCACTGCGCGAATAGGAATAACGGTCAGCGCCGCACCGGCGCCGAATCCCGCGGCGGTCAGTCCCACGGCGAGGCCGCGCCGGTCCGGGAACCATTTCACTGCGCCACCGACACAGGTGGCGTAGACCGAACCCGCGCCGATACCGGACACCACCGCGCCGGCGTACAACAGCATGAGACTGTTGGCTTCGGCATTGATGATCCAGCCGGCGGCCACCAGGATGCCGCCGAAGGCAACCACAAGCTTTGGTCCTAGCTTGTCCACCATCCAGCCTTCAACCGGCGTCAGCCAGGTCTCCAGCGCCACGAAGATCGAGAACGCCACCTGGATATCGGCAACGGACCAGCCATGCGCCTGATTGATCGGCCGCACGAACAAGGTCCAGCCATATTGCAGATTGGCGATCAGCACCATGCAGGCGATCAGCATGATGAGCTGCCACCATCGGTTGGACGTTCGCGCCTCCAAGTTTGGTTTAACCATGTGTCCCTCCGTTCCGCTGGGGGTTTGATCCCCAATTCAGAACCCGCCCCGCGTACTGCGCTTGTTACGGCGCTTCCAGCATTCCCTGGACGTTTGATGACATTGATGAACCGGACCCGGCGCGGGATCGCGCCGGTCGCCGGTCAGGCGGGCAGCACATCCAACATCTCCTGCAATCGGGTGAATTTCTCGCGCGGCTTGCCCACCGCCTGACCGCGCCGCAGCTCAGCCGCATCGATCTGCTGCCAATCGCCATAGCCGATGACGCGAACGCCGCGTTGGCGCAGCAGCGCGCTGGCCTTGTCAGTGTCGGGTTTCGGTCCGACATCGAGCGAGGCCAGGTCGGCGAGCAACGCATTCACCGTCAGTACGCTGTCTTCACGATTGGTGCCGATGATCCCGCTGGGGCCGCGCTTGATCCAACCGGACACGTACAGCCCGGACACGATGGCACCGCCATCGACCACACGGCCATCACGGTTCGGAATCACGCCACGCCGCGCATCGAATGGCACGCCTGGGATCGCCACGCCGCGGTAGCCGATGCTGCGGAACAACACGCCGCAATCCACTTGCTCGACCTCTCCGGTCGGTTCGGCGATCTGATGCCCAGGTTCGCCGGCCAGGCGGTTCCGCATCAGCAACACGCGTTGCAGCCGGCCGTCGCCGATCAGCTCCAACGGGCTTTTTTGGAACACGATGTGGCAGCGCCGGCGCCGTGTCGGTGGCGGACGTGCCGCGAACGCCTGCAAAACCTCGTAGCTCTTGAGGGTGGCGCGGTTGCCGCGATCGGCCAGTTCCTGCTGGCTCGCCGGAGCCAGTATCAGATCGCCCGGGTCCACCACCGGGTCGCACTCCGCCAGTCCGCCGAGCTCGCGCAATTCCGGCTGGGTGAACTTCACCTGCGCCGGGCCGCGACGCCCAACCAGATAGATGTCACGCACCTTGCTTTCGGCCAGAACCTCAAGCGCATGCGCGGCAATATCGGTGTGACGCAGCTCGTCCGGCGTCTTGGCAAGGATGCGGCACACATCCATCGCCACATTGCCCTGGCCGATGACCATCGCCGTGTCATGCGACAGGTCGAAGGCGAGGTCCTGGTAGTCGGGATGGCCATTGTACCAGCCGACGAACTCGGTCGCCGCGTGACTGCCGGGCAAATGCTCGCCGGGCACACCGAGCAGGCGATCGGTTTGCGCGCCGCAAGCGAACAACACCGCATGGTAGCAGCTTTGCAGCTCCGGCACGCTGATATCGCGCCCGACCGCCACGTTGCCCAGGAAGCGGAAGGCGGGCGACAGCGCGATCTGCTGATAGACCTGAATCGCCTGCTTCAGCTTCGGATGATCCGGTGCGACGCCGCTGCGCACCAGGCCAAATGGCGCTGCGAGGCGCTCGAACATGTCCACGCACACCGCCAGCCCGGACCCGAACAATGCCTCGGTGGCGTAGAATCCAGCCGGACCGCTGCCGATCACGGCGACACGCAGCGGGTTCGCCGGTGTGCCAACATCGCTCATGGCGCGGGCCTCCAATGTCG
>DATJNA010000069.1:0-2122 GCA_035508435.1 Acetobacteraceae bacterium
ACATTGCAACCGGTCGTGACCGTCTATAGGGCATCCACCGCGTTGCACCGCAGCGCGAACGTGTTGCGATGCATCGGGCGTAGCCACGCGGCAGCGACGGCTGGGCAACTGACGGGGAGTGCGATCAGCGGATCTCAATGCGATTGAGTCGCGTTCTGAGGCAGGCGTGTGGTGGTCCTGGCGGGATCCCTGCCGCGCCCGGGCAGCCGTGCGTGACTGAGTCCGATTTGCCACATGTTGTGGGCAATTTCACGACCGGCCACAGCATCCGGCCAGTTTTCGCTTGCGGCGCGACTCGGACCTTGATTCGACGCCGGCGTGATCGTCATCGACGACCTGATCGCCGAACTGGGCATGGCGTGCGCCGGTCTCCCCGACCAGCGCACCGGGCAGTGCCGTGACGGCCAATACACGATGACCGATATCGGCCTCTCGGCCTTCTCCCTGTTCTTCATGGGAAGCCCCTCGTTCCTGGCACATCAGCGGGCGCTGGCCCGCGGCCACGGCCGGTCCAACTGCCAGACCCTGTTCGGCATCTCGGCGATCCCCTCCGACAACTACATCCGCCTGATGCTGGACGGCGCCTCGCCAGGCGCATTCGACCAACTGTTCTTCCGCGCCATCGACGCCGCCGGCCCACTGACACGATTCCATTGCCTGGACGGACGGGTGCTGATCGCGCTCGACGGCTCAGAGTATTTCTGCTCGCGCAAGATCAGTTGCCCGCAATGCTCGACGCGACGCCGCGCCGATGGCGGCACGGAGCATTTCCACGCCTTCCTCGGCGCCACCATTGTTGCGCCGGGCCACCACCAGGTGTTACCGCTGCCGCCGGAATTCATCGCGCCACAGGATGGGGCGGAAAAGCAGGACTGCGAACGCAATGCCGCCAAGCGCTGGCTGGCCCGGCATGGCCGCTCGGTCGCCCATCTGCGGCCGATCTTCCTCGGCGACGACCTGTTCGCCTGCCAGCCGATCGCCACCGCCATCCAGCAGGCCGGCGGTAATTTCATCCTCACCTGCAAGCCGTCCTCGCACCAGACCGTCACCGAATACCTTCATGGCGCCAAACTGGAAGAGCACCGCCAGACCATCCGCAAGGGCCGCCAGCACACCACCATCGTCTACCGCTGGCTCTCCGGCGTGCCGCTGCGTGCCAGCGCCGACGCCATCACGGTCAACTGGTTCTCCATCGAGATCCGCAACGCCGCCGGCAAACGCACCTATTACAACAGCTTCGTCACCGATCTTGCGGTGACTGCCGACAACGTTGCCGAGCTGGCCGCCAGCGGCAGGGCGCGGTGGAAGATCGAGAACGAGACTTTCAACGTGCTCAAGACCAACGGTTACAACCTCGAGCACAATTTCGGCCACGGGAAGGCAACACTCGCCAGCGTCTTCCTGACCCTCAACCTGCTCGCGTTCGCCTTCCATACCGCCGGCTGGCTCGCCGCTCTCGCCTGGCGCGCCGCCGTCGCCGCCTGCGGCGCCACATACCGCTTCTTCGAGAACCTGCGCACGATCACTGCCTACATCGTCTTCCAGGACTGGCCGCATCTGCTTCAAGCGATTGCCGCAGCCGATCTACGCCCGCCCTGACGCGGTCGGTCACACAGGTCACACCATGCAACTCACCCAACCTCGGAGCCGCCACAGAAAAATCGAAACGAGCCTCATTTAGAATTGCTGGTCGAAGCCCGTGGATCAGTCCGCGTGCTGGCAAAGGGCCGGGTGCCAAACGGGCTCCAGCGGGCGCGCTTGGTAGCCAGGCGAAAGATATCAAGACAGCGAAACGACTGCTCGGTGAATGGACGACGTGACATGGCGGCTAAGCTCGCGACGTACGACCCGGCTGAGGACCTGACCTCCGGCACGGCCATCGCGACCGTCATGGCGGAGGCGTTCGCAACGCAGGACCCGGCCTATATCGCGCATGCTCTTGGGGTTGTGGCGCGGGCGAAGGGTATGGCGCAGATCGCCGAGCAGGCTGGTCTTTCGCGCGAACAGCTCTATCGGTCGCTCAGCGAACACGGCAGTCCGACGTTGAAGACAACGACGAGCTGACCAGCTTATCACAATTCCGAAATGTGCAGTCGTGAGGCTGAAACCCGGCTGATCTGTG
>DATJNA010000070.1:0-99199 GCA_035508435.1 Acetobacteraceae bacterium
AACCTGCGGCTGGTGGTGCACATCGCCAAGCGCTACCGCAACCGCGGGCTGATGTTCGGCGACCTGATCCAGGAGGGCAACCTGGGCCTGATGCGCGCGGTGGAAAAGTTCGACTGGCGCCGCGGGTTCAAGCTGTCCACCTATGCAAGCTGGTGGATCCGCCAGGCGATGACTCGTGCTATCGCGGATCAGGCACCGACCATCCGCGTGCCGGTGCACATGAAGGAGACGGCGGGGCAGGTGCTGCGCGCCGGCCGCCGGATTGCGCATCAGACCGGCCGCGAGCCGACCCTGGAAGAATTGGCTAATCGCCTGAACCTGCCGCTCGATAAGGTGAAGGCGGCGCGGGAGCTCGTGCGCGAGCCGGTCAGCCTGGAGACCCCGATCGGCGAGGACGGCGACGCGAGCCTGGGCGACCTGGTCGAGGACCGCAACGCGGTATTGCCGTTCGAGGCGGCGGCTAAGACCGTGCTACGCGAGCGGGCGGCGCAATTGCTCTCCGGCCTGACGCCGCGCGAGGAACGCATCCTGCGCATGCGCTTCGGGATCGGCACCGATCGCGATCACACGCTGGAGGAAGTGGGCCAGCAGTTCAACGTCACTTGCGAGCGTATCCGCCAGATCGAGGCCAAAGCGCTGAGCAAGCTGCGCGCCAGCCTGGGCGGCGCGGCGCTGCGGGAGATGCTCGAGGGCTGACAGTGGGTGGTCTCTTCCGCGCATGGCGCGTGGGAGACCGCCGCTGCGGCACGCACAACGGGGTTCCTGCGAGCGGCCGGGTGCGACTGCGTCATTGCCAGCAGCGTAGCTCGAGCGTGTCATTCTGAGGCCCGCAGCAGAGTGTCATTGCGGGGCGCGCGGCGGCGAAGCAATCTCCCTCGAGACCAGGAATGCTTGCGCCGAACAGGTTGCCGCCATGCCGCCCATCGATCTGAACCAGCTTGCCGCGCGGGAAAGCGAGCAAGTCGAGTGGAAAGAGAACGTCGCCGACATCGATGACGTGGTAGCCGCGCTGTGCGCTTTCGCCAATGACCTGCCCAACCTGGGCGGCGGCTACGTCGTGTGCGGCGCGCAGGAAGTGCGCGACGAGCATGGCTTTCCGGCAATGGCGCGGACCGGCCTGACCGCGGCGCGGCTGAAGGAAGTAGAGGGCCGCGTCCTGGCGCGATGCCGCGAACGGGTGGCGCCGCCGCTGACGCCGTTAGTGGACGAGTTGGCAGCCGATACGAACGATCGGCGCGTGCTGGTCTTTACCCAGCCTGCGACGCCGTCCGCGCATACGTTCCGGCGTGATCACGATGGCGCCAAACATTTCGTTCGGGTCGGCCGTTCAACCATTGAAGCACGCAACAGCACCTTGCTGAACTTGCTGGTCCGTAAAGGCGCAGTCGAACCGTGGGACCGCCGCGTTTGCCCAGCGGCGACCGAGCGCGACCTGGATCTCTTGGCGCTACGGGACACGCTGAACCAGATGAGGGTGACGATACCGGAAGGGCAGCTCGAGCAATTCCTGTCGGACGACGTGTCGCTGAGTCCCTTTATCCCGTCCTTGTGTGTACGGGAGAGCCTGACGAATACCTTGCGGCCAAGGAATTTTGCCATTCTGTTGTTCGGCCGCAACGCACAGCATTTCATTCCGGGATGGTTCAGTCTGTTCTCCGTCTACCCTGGCCTTGACCGCTCGGATCGCCACGCCGAACGGCACGACATTGCGGGGACAGTCATCGAGCAAGCGCGTCAGCTACGGCAGTTGCTGACGGCGCAGGTGTCGACGGTTTTCGATAAGGAAAACCTGGCGGCGCCGAATGCGGAGAAATATCCCGTGCGCGCCTTGCTTGAGGCCATGGGAAACGCGCTGGCCCACCGTGATTACGAGCTGGCTGATCCGGTCCGAATAACATCGTTCGCCGATCGGGTAGAGTTCATCTCGCCGGGCTCGCTGCCATTGGGTGTCGATACCGCGGCCCTCGAACGTGGTGAGGCTCCGCCCAAATGGCGCAACCAGGCACTGGCATGGTTCTTCAATCGCCTGCAATTCGCCCAGGCCGAGGGACAAGGCATTCCCACCATCCTTCGAGCCATGCGGGATGAAGGCTGTCCTCCACCTATGTTCAAGGCAGGCACGCAGGATGTCGCGTGCGTATTGCCTGCCCATCCCAGGCATGTGCTCCAAACAGCGATTGTACAGGCGGAGCAAGCTGCTGAGCGTGGGGACATACGACGCTTATCCAAGTGGATTGCACTTATCATCGGACACCTCGATTCATATGAAGGACAGGTCCTGGTCGATCCAGGTCGCCTGCTCGGTCTGGCACGAGCGCTTGCCGGTCAGGCTGAAATAACGAAAGATATTCGCGAATGCTGTACTCGATTGATTTCAGCGATAGGAAATGCCCGCCTGACTGAGCAGGAATTAACCAGGGCGGCGGAGCTTCTGTTACGACTGCGGGAGGTTTCGGCATTGGTGAAACTGGTCGATGACCAATTAAATATGAATCCCGGGTTCGCGCGGAGCCCGCGCTTTCTTGTGGCGGCCGGCGATCTTCTGCTTCGGGCGGCGGTGCAGGCGGCCAACTCACGTGCGCCGGCAGCCATACAACCCGTTGAGCCCCATGCAGCACCACCCGGCTTTGCCAAGGCAACCGAGGAGGCTAAGAAATTCTTTACCCAGGCGGAGCAATCGGCAGAAGACCCGGAGCTTGCAGCTAACGCCCGGCGTGCGCTGGCGCTCATAGATCACTTGATCACGCAACGAGCATTGCAACAGCCTGGTGAGGACGACGCAACCAATTCCTGACTAACGGGACTTCCGAAACTCCGCCGACTCTGGAAGAGCTGGCGAATCGGCTGAACCTGCCGCTCGACAAGGTGAAGGCGGCGCGGGAGCCGGTGCGCGAGCCGGTCAGTCTGGAGACGCCGATCGGCGAGGACGGCGATGCCAGCCTCGGCGACATGGTCGAGGACCGCAATGCGGTGATGCCGTTCGAGGCGACGGCGAAGACCGTGCTGCGCGAGCGGGCAGCGCAATTGCTCTCCGGGCTGACCCCGCGCGAGGAGCGCATCCTGCGCATGCGCTTCGGCATCGGCACCGATCGCGATCACACGCTGGAGGCAGTCGGCCAGCAGTTCAACGTGACTCGCGAGCGGATCCGGCAGATCGAGGCGAAGGCGCTGAGCAAGCTGCGGGCCAGCCTGGGCGGCGCGGCGCTGCGGGAGATGCTGGAGGGGTAACAGAGTGACGGCCTCTTTCGCCTCGTGCGGGAAAGGCCGGCGCTGCCGCGGGAAAGGCCGGCGCTGCCGCGGGACAGCGAGGGCGGTACCACAGCGATGGCTGGTGGCCATCATGGCGATGTCGGCCGGCTCAGCACCGGCCGCCATGCGTCACCCGAGCTTTCTGAACTTGTGCAACGACCGCAGATTCGCCGGACGGTCCTGGCCCGGGTAGGTCTGCGGCCAGTTGGTCCATGACACCTCGCCGACATAGACATCGCCGCGGGAGTCCACGGTCAGCCCGTGCGGGGCCAGGAATTCGGTCGGGCCAAGCCCCGGACCCCATCCGCCCAGTCGCGCGATCCGCTTTCCCGTATTGTCCACGATCGTCACCCGCGGGCCGAGATTCGGCACATGCCGGCTGACCGGCTGCACCGCGCCCAGTTCGCCGATGTAGCAGATCGGGCACTTGCCCGGCGGCATATAGAGCCCGCACGGACGGTGCAGATTGTTCCATTGCGTCTCATAACGGCCGTTGCCGTCGAACACCTGCACGCGATGGTTCTCGCGGTCCGCGACATACACCCAGCCGTCGGCATCGCAGGTGATGTTGTGCGCGATGTTGAACTGGCCGGGATCGGTGCCCGGCTCACCCCAGGACAGCAGCAGCTTGCCGTCCGGCGTGTATTTGTGAACGCGTGAATTGCCGTAGCCGTCCGATACATAAATGTCGCCCTGCGGCGACATCGCGGTATGGGTGCAGCGATGGAACGGCTCGCCGCTCATCCAGGGCGATGGCTTGCCGGGAACGCCGAGCGTGAGCAATACCTTGCCTTCCAGCGTGCACTGCCGAACGGTGTGGTCGCCGTCGTCGGTGAGCCAGATCGTATCGTCGGGCGCCACGAACACGCCATGCGCGCGGGGGAACAATCCCTCGCCCCAGGAGCGCAGGAAATTGCCGTCGCGGTCGAACACCATCATCGGATGCTCACCGCGGTTGAACACATAGACGTTGTCGTGTTTATCGACGCCGACCGAGCCGATTTCCTTGAACGTCCAGCCCGGTGGCAGCTTCGCCCAGTTCACCACGGGTTCGTACGTGTATTCGCCGTTGCCCACCGTTGCCATTGCGTTTCTCCCCATGCCGCCGGTTGCGGGCAGCTTCCCATGAAGCGCGCGGCCGTGCCAGCCCGCCTCGTCCCGGCATGCCCGGTGCTCAGCCCGCTTGCTGCTTTGCCACCTGGCGCCGCAGCGCGCGGAGCTCCTCGAAGCGGGGCGTCACATCCCGCAAAACCGCGGCAATGCCCTGCATGCTTCCGTCAGCGTTGCGGAACGGCAGGATGGTGAACTCGACGGAGATGCGCGTGCCATCCTTGCGGATCGCCGGCACCGACAGCAGGTCGCCGGCGGCATAGCGAGACTGGCCCGTGCGCATCGTCGCATTGAACCCGTCCCAATGGCGTTGGCGCAGACTCTCCGGGATGATCAGATCGAGCGGCTGGCCGATCGCCTCTGGTTCGGCAAAGCCGAACACGCGCGTGGCGCCATCGTTCCAGAAACCGATCATACCCTTCGCGTCGGCATAGATCACCGCGTCCGCCATTCCGGCGACCAGTTGCTCGGCGAAGTGTTGCGGATCCAGCATCGGCAGCCTCTCCGCGGCCACAGCTTGACGCGGACCGCTGGAGCGACACGATAGCGCCCCAACACAGGCAATCAAGTTCGGAGGCAACGGCAATGGCGGACGTGGCGATCATGGCGACCGGACTCGGCTTTCCCGAAGGGCCGGTGGCCATGCCGGATGGCTCGGTGATCCTGACCGAGATCCGCAACCGCCGTGTCTCGCGGGTGGCCGCGGACGGAACCGTCAGCTTGCTGTGCGACACCGGAGGCGGCCCGAATGGCCTGGCGATCGGGCCGGATGGCGGGCTGATCTGCTGCAACAACGGCGGCAGCCGTTACGTTGCCGGCTCATCGATGGGTGTGGGGCCGCTGGAAGGCTATGTCGGCGGCTGGATCGAGCATATCGACGCCAAGACCGGCGCCGCACGGCGGCTCTATTCCGAGGTCAACGGCAACAAGCTGTCGGCGCCGAACGACCTGGTGTTCGATGAGCATGGCGGATTCTATTTCACCGACCTGGGCAAGCGTTACGCGCGGCATCGCGATCACGGCGGTTTGTACTATGCGCTGCCGGACGGTTCGAAGGTGATGGAGATCGCCTATCCGATTCTCAGCCCCAATGGCTGTGGCCTGTCGCCGGACAACCGCACCGTGTATGTCGCCGATACCGAAAGCGCGCGGCTGTGGGCGTTCGAGATTGTCTCGCCCGGCGTGGTGAAGAAGGACACCAGCCACGCCGCGCATGGCGGGCGCCTGGTGGGCAGCGTTGCCGGGCATGCGCGATTCGACAGCCTGGCGGTCACCGCGAGCGGCAATATCTGCGTCGCAACGTTGGGTACCGGCCATATCACGGTGTTCTCGCCGCAAGGCGGTGTGGTAGAGCAAGTGAAAATGCCGGACGTGTATCCGACCAATATCTGCTTCGGCGGGCCGGACCTGCGCACCGCCTATATCACGTTGTCGGACAGCGGGCGGCTTGGCCGCATGCCCTGGCCGGAACCCGGGCTGAAACTGCACTGCGCCTGACCGGCTTCATGTTGGCGTTACGGAACTTGCCCCTGCGCTGAGCGTTCCCGACCTGATTGGTTGCCGGGAATTCCGCAGGAGAGTTTCGTATGAGCGACACGTTCGAGGGAGCAGCCCGCGAAATGGGCGGGCGCATGCAGCAGAAAGTCGGCGAGGCCATGGGCGACGCCAAGACGCAGGCGGATGGGCTGTATAATCAGGCCGCCGGCAGGGCACAGCAGATGTGGGGCCAGGCGCAGGACGCGAGCGGGCAACTCAGCGACACCATCCGCGCCCAGCCATTGATTGCCGCGGCGATTGCTCTGGGCATCGGCTATCTCATCGGCCGGCTGACTACCTGAGAGCCTGGTCATGGCCGGGCCTGGTTCGGCCATCGACATCAGGGCCGGGCATAGCCCGGCCTTCTGCACTGCCGCCAGTCTTGATCCGGCCATCTACCCGAACCGATGGGGCGACTGCCGACGATGCCGCCCATTTGATGCGGCGGAGATGGCCGGCACAGGTCCGGCCATGAGAGAACCGTAATGCGGCCTGCGGAAAGTCTGCGCCGCCTATGGACAATGGCCGATTCGCGCTGTCCGGGGATTTGGCATCGGGCGCGTCAGCCATTTTCACGGGGGAGACTGACGCATGTCCGCGGCCATTTTGAAATCGCGCATGATGGAGGGCGCGCCCGATCCGCGTGGGGCGCACTGGGATGGCCTGGGTGTCAACTTCTCCCTGTTCTCCGCCAACGCAACGAAAGTCGAACTTTGTTTGTTCGATGACGCCGGCGAGCGCGAACTCGAGCGCATCGAACTGCCGGAGTACACCAACGAAATCTGGCATGGCTACCTGCCGGACGCGCGGCCTGGCACGATTTACGCCTATCGCGTGCACGGCCCCTACGAGCCGGCGCATGGTCATCGCTTCAATCCGAACAAGCTGGTGCTGGATCCCTATGCCAAGGCGCATGTCGGCAAATTGCGCTGGGGCCACGCCTGCTTCGGCTATACCATCGGTGCCAAGAACGACGACCTGAGCTTCGACAAGCGCGACAGCGCACGTTTTGTGCCGAAATGCCGGGTGATCGACCCCGCCTTCACCTGGGGCCGCGAGCGCGCTCCCCGCATCCCGTGGGATCGCACCATCGTCTATGAAACCCATGTCCGCGGCTTCACCAAACTGCATCCCGCGGTGCCGGAACGGCTGCGCGGCACGTTCTCCGCGCTGGGGCGCAAGGAGATCGTGGACTACATCAGCTCACTCGGCGTCACCTCGGTGGAACTCCTGCCGATCCATGCCTTCGCCAACGACAGCCATTTGCTCGACAAGGGACTGACCAACTACTGGGGCTACAATACAATCGGCTACTTCGCCCCCGATCCTCGCTATTCCGCCATCCCGGCTTTCGTGTTTTCCGAATTCAAGGAGATGGTGGCGCGGCTGCACGACGCCGGTATCGAAGTGATCCTGGACGTGGTGTACAACCACACCGCGGAGGGCAACGAACGCGGTCCGACCCTGTCGTTCCGTGGCATCGACAACGCCAGCTACTACCGGCTGATGCCGGAGCAAAAACGCTACTACATCAACGACACCGGCACCGGCAACACGCTGAACATGAGCCATCCGCGCGTGTTGCAGATGGTCACCGACAGTCTGCGCTACTGGGTTACCGAGATGCATGTGGACGGGTTTCGCTTTGACCTCGGCACCGTGCTCGCGCGCGAATACGACGGGTTCGACCAAGGCCATGGCTTCCTCGATTCCTGCATGCAGGACCCGGTACTGTCGCAGGTGAAGCTGATCGCCGAACCATGGGATATTGGTCCCGGCGGCTATCAGGTCGGCGGCTTCCCGCCAGGCTGGGCGGAGTGGAATGACAAGTTCCGCGACATGGTGCGGTCTTATTGGAAGGGCGACGCCGGCATTCTGCCGGAGATGGCGACGCGCATGGCCGCGTCCGCCGACTGCTTCAACCGGCGTGGGCGCAAGCCATGGGCCAGCGTCAACTTCGTCACGGCGCATGACGGCTTCACGCTGCACGACCTGGTTTCCTACAACGACAAGCACAACGAGCAAAACGGCGAGGACAACCGCGACGGCCACGACAACAATTATTCCTGGAACCACGGCGTCGAGGGCCTGACCGACGATCCCGGCATCGTCGCCCTGCGCGAACGCCAGAAGCGCAACTTGCTCGCGACGCTGCTGCTGGCGCAGGGGACGCCGATGCTGCTGGCGGGCGACGAGTTCGGCCGCACCCAGCACGGCAACAACAACGCCTATTGCCAGGACAACGAGATAAGCTGGGTGAACTGGGATATCGGCGAAGTCGGGCTGGAACTGGCGGAATTCACCCGCAAGCTGATCGCGCTGCGCAGGTCGTTCCCGATCCTGCGCCGCTCGCGCTTCCTCACCGGCGAATACAACGCCGATCTGGATGTGAAGGATGTGCGCTGGCTCACGCCGGCGGCCACGGATATCGAGGACTGGCATGACTCCAATGCCCGCTGCTTCGGCATGCTGATCGATGGCCGCGCGCAGGCCACCGGCATCAAGCGTCCGGCGATGGATGCGACCGGATTGCTGGTGCTGAATGCGCACCACGAGATGGTGAATTTCAAGCTGCCCGAAGTGGTGGGCGGGACCATGTGGCGCTGCCTCGTGGACACCAACGCCCCGGAGGTGGACGGCCACAAGCGCTTCCGTTCCGGCGAGGACTGTCCGGTGGTCGGCCGCTCCTTCGTGCTGCTGGTGCTGGAGCCGGAGACGGAACGATCGATCGGGCTGCGTCGCGCGCTCGCGGCGTTTCGTCATATGGCGGAGCAACCGATCCCCGTGGCGCCACCCGAGCCGGAGCCGGCCGGGGTGTTGGAGACGGAGCGGGCGCCAGGCTGATGCCCCGGCGCCGCGTCATTGCGAGACCCCGACGGGGGCAGACGCCATCCCGATAGAACCGGCGCTCGGGCGTCGGTGCGCCGGTTCGAACCAGGTTGCTTCGCCGCTACGCGGCTCGCAATGACACGGCTCGCGCGGCTCGCAATGACACGGCTCGCGCGCCTCAAAATGACACGGCTCGCGCGGCTCGCAATGACACGGCTCGCGCGGCTCGCACTGCACGGCTCGCGCGCCTCGCGCTGACATCGATCGCGCTTGCCGCGCTGCTCTGGGGCAGGGTGCGCTAAACGGCGTCGCCGGCGAACGGCTCGGCCGGAGTTTGGCGCAGCGGCACCGGACGCACGCGCGGCTCGGTCTGGCGGCGGGTGAATTCGGGCGCGATGTCGGCGAGCTCGATGAACTGGTCGGCCTGACGGCGCAGCTCGTCGGCCACCATCGGCGGCGCCGTGCGGATCGAAGAGATCACCGACACCCGCACGCCCTTGCGCTGCATCGCCTCGACCAGGCGGCGGAAGTCCGAATCGCCCGAGAACAATACCGCGTGATCCAACCTTGCGGCGAGTTCCAGCATGTCCACCGCGACCTCGATGTCCATGCTGCCCTTGATGCGGCGGCGGCCGGACGAATCGGTGAATTCCTTTGCCGGCTTGGTCACCAATGTGTAGCCATTGTACGCCAGCCAGTCGGTGAGCGGCTTCAGCGGCGAATATTCATCGGTCTCCAGTACGGCGGAATAGTAGTAGGCACGGATGACGTAGGTCTTCTTGCGGAAGAACTCGAGCAAGTTGCGATAGTCTACGTCGAAGCCGAGGTTGCGCGAGGCGGAGTAGAGATTGGCGCCGTCGATGAACAGGGCGGTGCGTTCGTTGGGGAAGAAATGCATTGGGTGACCTCACGACAAAAGAACAGGGGCGATCCCGCGTGGGGCGTCGCTACTTGAAGCTGCGCGGACCGGGCGAACTGGGCTGTCCGGGGGCGACAGACATCGCAGCATCGCGCATTCGAAGGAAAAGTGAAACCGGGGGAGGGGAGAGCGGGGCGTGATCCTGGTATCGATCGGCGCCAACCTGCCGGGGCCGGACGGGGCGCCGCCGTTGGCGACGTGCCGGCGGGCGGCGGCGGCGTTGGACGCGCTGCCGGGGTTGCGGCTGCGCGGCCTGTCGCGCTGGTTCGCGACCGCGCCGGTGCTGGCGGAGGGGGCGCCGCCCGGGGCGCAACCCTATTACGTGAACGGAATGGCGCACCTGGTGCGGGCGCCGGCCGCGGCGGCGGTGGACCCTGCGGTGCTGTTACGGCAACTGATGGCTCTGGAGGCGGCGGCGGGGCGGGTGCGCGGCGAGGTGGATGCGCCGCGCGTGCTGGACCTGGATATCATTGCGGTCGACGATCTGGTGCGTGCGGCGCCCGATCCGGTGTTGCCGCATCCCAGGGCACACCGGCGGGCATTCGTGTTGGTGCCGCTGGCGGAGGTGGCGCCGGGCTGGGTGCATCCGGTGCTGCGGCAGAGCGTGGCGGCATTGCTCGCGGGGTTGCCGGCGCAGGAACTGCGGGCGCTGTAGGGAAGGCCCGCGCAGCTTCCGGCTGCGAGTCGGTTCAGCGCGGATTGGATTGGTGGGGGCTGGTATGGCGCGGGTTGGTTTGGTTGCGGCGGGATGGCCGGACGCCTATAACGCGCCGCACCGCGGCTGGGCGGAGATTCCGCCCATGGATGCCTGCCTGGAGAGGTGCCGGAGCGGTCGATCGGGGCGGTCTCGAAAACCGTTGTACTCTTATGGGTACCGAGGGTTCGAATCCCTCCCTCTCCGCCAAATCTATCCGGCAGCGCGCCACGCATCCTCGGCCCCTCCGGTCGGCTGTCACCGGAGGAGGCATTGAACACGACATCATTCGATGATAGATTCGTGCCCCGAGATGGAGGTTGCCAGATGCGCACAACTCTTGCCTTGGACGATGAGCTGGTCGCCAAGGCCGAAGCGTTCACTGGCTTGAAGGAAAAGTCGAGCCTGGTCCGTGAGGCACTCAAGGCGCTCATCGAGCGCGAGAGCGCGCGACGATTGGCGCGTCTGGGCGGGAGCCAGCCTGATTTGAAGCCGCCGCCACGGCGGCGGCCAGGCGCAGTGTGATCCTGGCCGATACGTCTGTCTGGGTCGACCATCTGCGGGCGGGCGACAAGGCGCTCGCCGCGCTGCTCGACGCGGGGATGGTTCTGGCGCATCCCTTTGTCATCGGCGAACTCGCTTTGGGCAATTTGCGTCAGCGCGAAATCGTGTTGAAGGCGCTAGCGGACCTACCCCCTGCCGGTGTCGCGACGGATGCGGAAGTGCTTCATTTGATCGAGCGTCATGCGTTGTCCGGGCGCGGGATCGGATATATCGACGCTCATCTGCTCGCCGCGGTGAAACTAACGGCGGGCGCGGAACTGTGGACGCACGACAAGAGACTGCACGCTGCCGCGGCTCAATTGCGATTGGCGCTCACGCTCCCTCGATCCCGCGGATCATAGGGCCACAGCGTAGACATAGTACTCATCATCGTCGGTCGTGGCCCGCCACCGCAATGATTTATGCCTGACATATTGTAAACTACGGAAAATACCGACAGCAAAGCTGCCTTGCCACATAGGACTCCGCGCCTTTGTCACCACACAGGAGTTAGACCAAGGGATATTGCAGGCAACGGGCATTGGCTTGGCCCGCCTGACCGTTGCTGATCGCAGCAACCGGGGATCGCCCACGGTCGCTCTCAATCGGCCGGCGCAGTCTACTTCTTGGCCATAAGGTTGACCGCTAACGTCAATGACTTCGCGTGCTTTGTTGGGACTGGCGACGCCGATCCCGTCGATGCTACGAGATAGGTCTTCCCGGAAGCCGAGGGCGTCGCTTCGTCGATGGACTGCTTCGAGATGTCCATCGTCACGATCAACTTGTCACCCTCAACCTTCCACTCAATATTGTGCATTGCTCAGCAGCCCCACATGTTCAGAACACCGACCCGCCGGAAGTCACAACCCAATTGTGCCGCGTTTGGTCAATGGCGGCAGGTTCCACACAGTCTGTCAGGGTTTCGACATAGCAGCACCCTACAATACGCTGGCGATCGCGGCCAGCCCGCTCACCGCCGCCGCAACGCGGTGCTGCCGAAATCGCGGTCGCTCCAATCGCGATCAGCATTCCCAGCTATGGCGGTATCCAGGCTCACGAACCATTCCTGCTCGGTACCCGGCGCGGTGCACCGGCCTGGCTGGCAACGTGACACGGATGGGCCAGGTAATGGCGGCGGCCAGGACGCTACCGAAGCCGCCCTGGCGCATGGCCCGCCGTGCCCTGCACCGCATACCTCGTCCGCCGGCGGACGACCGATCACTTGCTGACGTCCCTCGCAACTGAGGCGGAGCCGGCGGCGCCATGTGGTACCGCCGCCCATCCATCTCTGCGGCAACGCGAAATGCCGCGGCGCTATTCCCAGAACTCCCCCTTGCTGGGTAGCTTGCTAAAGTCACCTGCGTCGTGGCAGAGGAACACCGGCACCCCAGACCGTTCCATCTGTTTCATGCGCATGCGCGTCATCGACATTGCGCTCGTGCTCCAGTCCCAGGGCATCGGTACCATCGCCTCATAGCCGTCGCGCTGATGGCCCACGTCGGCGCCAAGGCAGACCTTGCCGCGCTGTGGCAGATTGAGGATCAATGACTGGTGACCGGGCGAGTGGCCCGCCGTCTTGATCAGCCGCAAGCTGCCATCCTCGAAGAGATCGCAGTCTCCCTCGATCTCCAAGAGTTCGAGTTTGCGCAGATCGCGAAAGTCGTTCTGGCAATACACCGGCCTGGTCCACGGGTCCGGCCAAAGCGCATACCGGATTTCCTCTCGCTGAATGACGTGGACCGCATTGGGGAAGTACGACATGCCGCCGGCATGGTCGAGATGCAGGTGGGAATATACCACGTACCGCACATCCTCCGGGCGTGAGCCGAGCCGTTTGAGTTGGGCGTCGATGGCGTGCTCGCGGGTGAATCCATGAGCACCGAACGCATCACGGATACCCGGCCCCCAGTAGGCATCACCGCGTTCCGGGTCGGCGATCGCATCGTTCACACCGGTGTCCCAGAGGATCAGACCATGCTTGGGGTGTTCGATGATGCCGACCGTCGTTGGCACCGAGACCGTGCCTTGAGCAAAGGCCACCAGCTTGTTCTTGTCGGGACGCAGCGGCCCGGCGTCCACAACGGTGAAGCGCAATCCAGCCATTTCGTCTCCTCCTTATCCATCGCCTATCGGGCGTGGATACGCTACGAGCCGGCGAGTGCGCCGTGCAAGCGACAACCGGGAAACTGACCATTCACACCGATGATCCGGTCATCCCGCACACCGGGAACGCGATTGCGACGGTGGCCATTCCGACTGGCGCATCAGGTGATGGCTGGTCGAAGGCCATGGCGATTGCTTGCCGAGTGATGCGGGACAGGACCGGCGACGGCACGCCATGGCCTGACGCATGACCGTGCGCATCTGCGTGACGACCGGGCGATCGTGTGATCTGCTGGCGAACGAACGGTAAATCAGGCAACGCTCGATGACCCTTGCACCAATTCGTGGCGCGCCTCCGGGCGCGGCGATCCCCGATTTTCCGGCCGAGGAGCTGAACGCCGGACCAGCATTCGCAACGACCGCAGTGCCGATCTCCGACGCCCCGCATCGATTGCCGCCCGCGCGACAGCCCTACACACCGGTGAAATTCTCGGGCAGCGGCACTACGCTGACGTTCAGGGTGATTCCGGAACAACCGGCGCTCTCGCGGGCAAGCATGACGATTCACGCAATAGCGGAACCAGTAGCACAACCCTCGCGCGCGGTAGGTTCTCTGAGGATGTCGGCCGACGCCGCCAGAAGGTTCCTGGCCGACTTGCGGAATGGACATGCCGTGGCAAGAGGCGATGAGGATGGCACGCTCGAGGTGGCGTACGAGATTGGCGAATTTCTTCTCCGCGATGCCGGCGAGTGCCATATCTTGTGCCGTTTCCCTTGCCAACATGGCCGCGAAATCGAGGTTGCCGCGAGCCACCTTCTTGCCGACCTGGGAACCTAGCCGTTGCGAATCTTGAAGCAGTTAGTTCGAGTGCCAACTCTGCTCATCTCGCCTTTCGGCTGCATGCCGCCGCCGTGGCTTCGCTCCCTGACGATCCGGCCGTTGCTCCTGCCGAAAATCATGCATGCCCACCGTGAACGGTCGTCGAAATTTCCGGCGCCGAAGGGGCAGGCGCCCGCGCCGAAATGACAGGTGGATATGCTCCCCGATTGCAGCGGCGACACGACGGCGAAACTCTTCGCTGTCCGTGGCGCTTCTCCCTCCGAGCAAAGCGCTGCGCTGTGCGGACGGAGGGGTCAGGGCATGTCACCCTCGCGTTGCGCCGCGGCGGTTGGCGGTGCGCGGCGTCAGCAACCGCCCGGCCACCACATAGCCGATGACGAGGCCGAGCGCAGCCTGGCCAAAATCCAGCAGGAGGTAGATCCAACTTTCGTGGTATTCGCCGCTGGAGATGGTCGCGGTTGCGCCGGAGACGATCACCGCCACAACGCTCAGGGCGAAGCGCAATCGCCCCATGGTCGTCGGCCATATCACCGCACCAAGGATTGCACCCAGTATGACTGGGACAAGCTCATCCATTGCTGGTTCCCCCCGCTTCGGTCACGCAAATTGACCAAGGCCCAACGCGGGTCAGGCCGGACAGACGTTGGACAGAAAGATGCACGGCATCCGGGCGGCGCGCAATCGCAATATGGCCTGCGCTGGCCGACCCGCATGTCGCATCCCGGCTCAGTTGAGAGCGACATGGCCGCGTTGACCGCAGCCCCGGAATTCGTGACGCTGTCAGTCAGCGGGCGGGATGCTGGCTCGTCGAGACGCATTGACCGGCTGTCGAAGGAAGTGAACGCGCCATGATAGATTGGTCCCACCTCACCGCCTCTGGCAAGCTCGATGCCCTGAGGTGGCGGTGCATTGGTCCGCCCCGCGGCGGGCGTGTCGTTGCTGTCGCGGGTGATCCCGTCGATCCCATGGTGTGCTATTTCGGGGCTTGTGCCGGAGGTATATGGAAGACGATCGATGGCGGCGTCTATTGGCGCTGCATTTCCGATGGTTTTCTGAACAGCGCGGCGATCGGCGCGATCGCCGTATCCGGTTCCGACCGCAACGTGATCTATGCCGGCACCGGCGAGACGGAGATTCGCCTTGACGTGTCCTATGGCGACGGACTCTACAAGTCCACCGACGCCGGTCGCACCTGGTCGCACGCCGGCCTGCGCGACACCAGGCATATCGGCCGCATCTGCATCCATCCCGACAACTGCGACATCGTCTATGTGGCAGCGCTTGGCGACATATTCGGCCCGCATGAGGCGCGCGGCGTGTTTCGCTCCCGCGATGGCGGCAAGACCTGGGAGAAAGTGCTGTATCGGGACGCCGACACCGGCGCGGTCGACATCTCGATGGATTCGAACAATCCGCGGATTCTGTTTGCCGGTTTCTGGCAGACGCGGCGCAATTTCTGGAACCTTTCCAGTGGCGGCCCAGGCAGCGGATTGTTCCGTTCGACGGATGGCGGCGACACCTGGGAGGAGATCACCCGCGCCCCCGGGTTGCCGGACGGACCGATCGGCAAAGTGGGCGTCGCGGTATCCCCGGCGAAGCCTGGCCGGGTCTGGGCGCTGATCGAGACGACCGGCAACCAGACCGGCCTGTACCGCACGGAGAATTACGGCGACCGCTGGGTCATGGTCTCCTCGAACCGCGATCTGATGCATCGACCCTGGTACTATACGCACGTGTTCGCCGATCCGGTCGGGCCTGAAACGGTATACGTGCTCAACCTGCAAATGTGGAAATCGACCGACGGCGGCGCCGGCTTCACCGAGATCATGACGCCGCACGGCGATAACCACGATCTGTGGATCGATCCCGGCAATCCGTCCCGCATGGTGCAGGGCAATGATGGCGGCGCCTGCGTGTCCTTCAACGCGGGGATCACATGGTCTTCCATCTACAACCAGCCGACGGCACAATTCTATCGCATCGACACCGACAACCGCTTTCCCTATCGCGTCTTCGCCACGCAGCAGGACAACACATCAATCGCGGTGCCAAGTGCAAGCTATGCGGGCGCCATCACGCTCGGTGATTGCAGCTACCCCGGCACCGGCGAGAGTGGCTTCATTGCTGTGAAGCCGGATGACCCGAACCTGGTCTATTGCGGCGCCGTCGGGTCCAGCCCGGGAGGCGCCGGCGCGTTGCAGCGGTACGACTATCGCACCGGCCAGATTCAACTTGTGAATGTCTGGCCCGAGGAATCCACCGGCATCGCGCCGCGGGACATGAAATACCGCTTCGCCTGGACCTTCCCGATCGTGTTTTCGCCGCACGACAGCAACGTGCTGTACGCGGGCGGTAACCATGTCTTTCGCAGCACGGACGAAGGCATGAGCTGGCAGGCGATCTCGCCGGACCTCAGCCTGAATGACAAGTCTCGCCAGGGACACTCGGGCGGCGATATCACCGCCGAAAGCGCCGGCGCCGAGGTCCACGCCACCTGCGCATGCCTGGTCGAATCGCCGCATCGTCGGGGCGAGATCTGGGCATCGACCGATGACGGCCTGGTGCATGTCACACGCGACAATGGCGCGTCGTGGGAGAATGTTACTCCGCCCGGCTTGCCGGAGCTCGCGTATGTCGGCGGTGTCGAGGTCTCGGCACACAACGCCGATACGGTCTATATCGCTGCGACCCGCTACAAGCTGGCGGATTACCGACCGTATCTTTACCGGACGAGGGACAGCGGTCGTAGCTGGCACTCGATCACCGGCAACTTTCCCGACAACGAGATCACACGGGTGATCCGCGCGGATCGCGTTCAACCGGGCGTATTGTTCGTTGGTACGGAAACCGGCATCTTTTTCAGCCTGGACGACGGCGAGAACTGGCTGCGCATGCGAAGTGGCCTGCCAGTGGTTCCCGTGTACGACCTCAAGATCAAGAACAGTGATCTGATTGCCGGGACGCATGGCCGATCGTTCTGGATTCTGGACGACATCGCGCCGCTGCGCGCACTCGCCGACGGCAGCGTCGCGTCGCGGCTTGTGCCGCCACGCGAAACCATCCGCACGAAGCTACATTTCGGCGCGCTGGGCGGTGTGCGGAGGCCAGTTGCGTTCGCGATCACCTTCGGTATCGGCGGCGGTATCGCGACGCAGGAGCTGGCCGACGGCACGCGACGCCGCGAACACCTCGATGTGGGCGAGAACCCACCCAACGGAGCGATCATCTACTATTGGCTGGGCGATGATGTGGCAGAACCGGTGGCACTCACCTTGCGCGATTCGGCGGGCTCGGTGGTGAACACGCTGCGTAGCGATGATGAGGCGCTGCCGGCTGCCCGCCGGCCGACCGCGCGCCGCGGCCTCAACCGATTCGTGTGGGACATGAAGCACACCGGGCCGGAACGCATTGATCCGCCATGGGCGACGCAGAACAACAAGCCACTGGCCAACGAGCCGGACCCGCAGGCAGGTCCGACCGTCGTGCCGGGGACCTATCGTGTCGAACTGGCGATCGGCGCTGAGCTCCACACCGCCGGTCTGGTAATTGCCAAGGACCCGCGACTCGGCACGACGCAGGCTGATTATGAAAGCCAGTTCAACCTGCTCGCGGCGCTCAACGACAAGATGTCCGCACTCAACGCGGCGGTCAGACGCATCCGGCGTCTGACCTGCCAGCTTCGCATGCTGGCAGAGCAATTTGGCGACGGTCACACTGCCTTGGCGGAGAAGACAAGGTCGGCCACGGAAGGCCTGTCCGCGATCGAGCGCGTCCTGGTGGATGTCGATCGGGAGTCGCCGCGCGACGTATTGCGTCATCCGGCTGGGTTGAACGATACGCTGGTTGACCTGATCAACACGGTGGCGATTGCCGACATGGCACCAACGGCGCAGGCCGTGGCAGTCTCGCGTGAGATCATGGATCAGGTCGATGCACAGCTTGCGAGCCTGCAGGCGATCCTGTCGGGCGATGTCGCCGCGATCAACCGGATTGCGGCCGAAGCCGCTGTCCCGCATGTCGTGGCGTAGCGTGTGGGACCGCTGCCCGTGAACGAAACCGTGCAAGACCTGGGGGATAACAGGCTGTGGGTGTGGCGGGATGGTCGATTGCGGTGACCGGACACCAGGTTCGTCGGTTTTGCCGCGTCTTGCTCTCCGCCCCACGTTTGAGACCGCCGGTCGGGGCGACTTGCTGGCCGGCCCAACCGAGCCGGGCGGCCGATCACGCCAGAAGGCTGGTTATGGAGCCGACGATTTTCTTCAGGTCGGCGTCCAGAAAGCCCTTTGCGTCGTTGCCTTCTGCCTTCCTTGCATCGTCTTTCATGTAGTTTATGCCATCGGTCGTCGTCCAGCGCTTCGGCTGCCGCGATATCGAAGCACGATTGATGGACAGTTCGGTGCCAACCTCCGAGGCCGCTTCTGTCAGGCCTTTTATCCGCTCGTCGAATTTGAGCTTCGGCTCACCGGTCTGAAAATCGGCGACCAGTTTCTCGTAAGCGATATATAGCATCGGCTGCCCAGCCAGGCCGAGGAAATCGAGACCGCCGCTTCTCATGCCAACATGGAGGTACTTGTGCTTGGACTTGCCAAGCCTGGCGCCGATTTCGTCGAAAAAGCACAACTGCTTCGGTCTTGACATATACGGCTCTTTGTAGAACTCCCCGAGAAAGAAGCATTTCGCCAGGCCAAGATGCTTTTTGCGAGGATCCTCCTTATACTGGCCGGTCAGCACGACGTTGAATCCCAACTCCACGCATTTCGCCGCCAGTTGGGACCAGCCGGTGTTGCTATGATTGGCGTCATAATGCGCGCCGCCGTCCTTCGACGCTCTCCGGCCCCACAACACCACGAGGGAACGATCAAATTGCAGGTCCGATGATTTGATGATCTTGTCAAACAACCCCTGGTCATTATCCGTGAGGCCGTTAATATGGGAGGCGTAGAGCGATTCTTTCAAATGTCTGGTATCGAACAGGGTGGGCCCGTTTATGTCGTTCCCCAGCAACTTCGGCGCCTTGCCCTCAGCGCCGAACACCTGCTCTTCGCCTTGATTGAAAAACTGCCAGCGAATAATTTTGGTAGAGTCGGACAACGCGCAAACGCCGGCGAAATTCAGTTTCAAACGATTGATCTCCTGCTTCACGTCGGAGACCGAGCTTGCTGCGTTCTTCGGCTCTTTGGCTTTGCTCATGCTGACGGCCCGGGCCACCTGATTGCCCGGAACTCCGAATTCGGAGACGAGGACTTCACCCAGGTTCAGTTTTCCCGTTGTTGCATCCAGCTCTTTCGCGCCGGGCCCGCCCATGACCAGAACCCTGATCTGTGGGTTCCGCAGCACCGGAATCAGGTGCGGCAGATCTCCGGACGCGGATTGGTGCAAGATAAACAGATAAACGCACTCCCCGTCGTTTCCCCGCAAATGCTTCAGGGCCTTGCCGATGTTCTCGGCGAAGTCGTGAACACCCATGATCGTATCCATTTCGGGTCGACGGGGATGAGAAGGTGCCGCGTCCAATTGGAAAAGCGGCAGTCACTGCGTTTCGGAGGTTAGGCAGCGAGGGTGCCCGGCGTCAAGCACGAAATCGTTGTGCACGAAATCGTTGTGAGCAGCACACGGACTATCCGGTTCAGGCAGCAAGCGGAGAGCATCAGGATTCCCGAGCTGCCCTGGAACAGATCGGCTGGAAGGCGGTAATCTGGCAAAGTTCGGTCGCTCGTCGGCTGTCGTGGAACCGCTTCTCCAAGATTGCCATGGAGCATCGCAACCGCCGTCTTGCAGATGACTGGTCCAACCAAAGGAGGATTCGATGCCGACCATTGGCTCCGGGAAATACCGGTATGACTTCCAGCGTGACTGGGCGAAGCTGCCTCGCGGGTGGAACCTGGGCGAGACCGGCCATCCCGGACCACCGCGTACCAGCGTGCAGGGTGCGACCGCCGCCAACGGCGATATCTACGTGCTGTGCCGTGCCGCCCACCCGGTGCTGGTGTTCGATCCCGAAGGCCGCTTTGTCACCTCGTGGGGTGAAGGTCAGTTCTCCGCGTTTGTGCATGGCATGACGATCGACCGCGCCGGTCAGGTATGGATTGCCGACTCCGGGCTGCACACCGTCACCTGCCACCAGCCGGACGGCACTTTGCTCCAGACGCTCGGCACACCGAACGGCGCCGCGCCGACGTTCTACGGCAGGCCGTTCAATATGCCGACCGGCACCGCGTTCACCGCCGACGGCGACCTGTTTGTCTCCGATGGCTACGGCAATCGCCGGGTGCACCGCTTCGCATCGACCGGCGAGCTGAAGCAGTCATGGGGCGAACCAGGCTCCGGTTCCGGCCAGTTCGCACTGGTGCATTTCATCGGCGTCGACGCCAACGACACGCTGTATGTCTGCGACCGCGAGAACCATCGCATCCAATTGTTTGCCCCGAGCGCCGACCACCTGGCCAACTGGACCGGCTTTCACATGCCGAGTGATCTGGCCTTCGGAAGGGAGGCGATCTATGTCGCCGGTGGCGACGGGCTGTCGATCTGGACTCCAGAGCGAGAGAAGCTGGCGCAGTTCGGACCGGACGATCCGCACCAGGGAGCGTTCAACGTGCACGGCATTTGGCTGGACGCCGAGGAGAACATCTACCTGGCACAGTTCGACCGCGCCGTGAGCAAGCTGACGCGACGCTAACGGCGGCGCTCACATCGGCCGGCGGACCAACGCCCTCGGCGAACTGGCAAAACGTGACAGCGAGGATCGCTGCGTGGCCGAACACCGGTCTGTTCTTCCGCAAGGGGTCGGTATCTGTTGCAGCCCACTTTCGCCGTTGTCCGCGAGCCTACAAAGCCATGGTCTGTCGCGCCAACGCCGCCTGCCATACCTTTGCGCGGTCTGTATCGAACACCAGGTCCGGCGATTCCGACACCGTCACCCAGGCGCCCAGTGACATCTCGGCTTCAAGCTGGTTCGGCCCCCAGCCGGCATAACCCAGCATGAACAAGTACTTGCGAGGACCGTGTCCGGTGGCGATATCGCGCAATGCCAGGCGCGGCGAGGTAACCGCCAGGTGGTCGTCCAGCACCAGCGTTGCGGAGGCGTGATAGTCTCTGGTGTGGACGACAAATCCGACCGACGGCTCCACGGGCCCGCCCAGGAACACCGTGAGTGACCCCTTCGCATCTCCGGGGTCCTCGCCGATCGCGCGCAACAGTTCGGCAATCGGTCGGTCGCCCATGGGGCGGTTAATGGCAACGCCAAGCGCGCCTCCGATCCCGTGCTGGATCATCACCATGACGGTGCCAGTAAAGCGGGGATCGTCCATGCCGGGCGCTGCCACGAGCAATCGCCCCGGCGACACGCTGTCAGCGGCCGCCGTTCCTTGCTCGAGAGTGGCGAGCGCCGGCGCGGGGGCGGCGGCAAGCAGGCTGACCAGGGCAAAGCAACGCCGGGACAACAACATCGCGGTCAACTCCCGCCACGCAGTCAAACACGGCTGCCCGCACTTGGCCACGGAGAACCAGACAACAACCGCCGCGCAGTCCTCTGGCTCGGCAATACCAGGCCGGGAGCACCGATGGGCCGCGTGCCGCCGTGTTGCAGCGCAAGACCGGACGGGGGGTGCAATGCGAAATCACCGAGCAAACCCGTGCGGCCGGACAGGCATGGATAGCACGAGCGGAGTTGCAGTCAGTCGGGTAGGTTTTCCCGAGCCGGGTCCGAACGGGCAAGCCCCTGAGGACCCGCCATTGCGCCCGATCGGTCGACGGCCGGATCGCACGAACATGCTCGAGAATCGCCGGGGCCGGTGGTGCCCTACGCCACTGGACGCCAGAAGGGCTTGCGGGCCCGCACGGGGTCAAGCAGTGCCCAATCGCCTTGCTCGACCACGTAGCCCTTCGGGAATGGCGGCCGCGCCTCCAGACCGAGCGAGGTCATCACTCGATCATCGCGGTAATAGCACAGCAGTACGATGCGGGTGAGAACGCGGACCGGCGCACCGCCTTCGGCACGCAGCGTCGCCGCCACCGTGGCGCGGCGCGATGCATCCAACGCGGCAATGGAACCGCCGGCCAGTCGCCGCAGCGTGCCAAGAGCAATACGCACGTGACCAAGGTCGCGCGCGATGCCGCCGAGGATGTCAGCGAAGATCCTGTCGTCGTCTGCACCTGGCACGTCGTATTTCGCGCTGGCGGGAATGATCAGGCCCGCGAGGCAGCGCAGGTCCTCGATCTCGGCCGCGGTGAGGGTCGGCTCATTCATGGCATGTCTCAATCGAACAAGGTGGCCAGACGCTGCTTGATGCTGTCGGCGATGTAGAGGGCCAGCGCCTGGATCGTGGAGGTCGGGTTTACGCCACCCGAGGTGACGAAGATGCTGCCGTCGACGATGAACAAGTTCTTCACGTCGTGGCTGCGCCCCCAGGCATTCACCACCGATCGTTCAGGGTCGTTGCCCATGCGCGCGGTGCCGAGCAAATGCCAGCCGGCATAGACCATCGGACGCACGACACAGACGTTCCGCGCCCCCGCGGCGGCAAGGATCTCCTTGCCGCGGTCCACCGCGAAGTCGAGCATGCGGTTGGTGTTTTCCCCGATGATGTAGTCGATCTTCGGCGCCGGAATGCCGTGGCGATCCTGCAACACCGGATCGAGCGTCACCCGGTTATGCGCCTCCGGCAGGTCCTCGGTGCAGATGCCGACCTGCATGCGGTGGCCGACCATGCTGCGGAAGGCATCGTGATGCGCCTCACCCCAGGGCAGCACGCCGTTGGCCTCGGCCTGAACGGCCTCGTTGCCGGTGCTGGCGGTGCGGACGAACTGGAAATTGAATCCGCGCAGGAAGCCGCGGGAGCGGTCGGTCTCGTAGAACTCCTGGCTCCACAGGCACAGCGGCGGCCCATGCCGATCCATTTGCTCCTCGACGTAGCCGATGACCTGGGCCCAGGGATGCAGCATCAAATTCTTGCCCACCAGCCCGCTGGAATTGGCCAGCCCGTTGGGACACCGGCCGGACGCGGAATGCAGCAGCAGCCGCGGCGTGCCGATGCCGTTGCAGGCCATGATCACGACCTCGGCCGGCTGGAACTGCGCCACGCCGGCGCTGTCGTAATACACCGCGCCGGTGGCCATGCCGTCGTCGCCGGTGACGATCTCGCGCACCCGGCAGTTGGTGCGCAATTCGACGCCGGCGCGGATGGCGTGCGGCCAGTAGGTGATATCGGTGCTCCCCTTCGCCCCTTGCGCGCAGGCCGGCGTGCAGTGGCCGAGATTGATGCACGGCGCACGGCCGTCGTATTCGGTGGTGGCGACCGCACTGTCGGATGGCCACCAGTGCCAGCCGAGCTGGTTCATGGTCGCGCCGATCCTGGCGCCGGATTTTCCCAGCGGCAGCGGCGGCATCGGCGGCTGGTGCGCCGGGTAGGCGGGATCGCCCGCCAGCCCGGAAACGCCGGTCATGCGGTCGTTCTCGGCGAAGAATGGCTCCAGCGTCGCGTAGTCGATCGGCCAGTCGTCGGCGACGCCGTCCAGCGAGCCAACCCGGAAGTCGGACGGATGCAGGCGCGGATAATGCGCCGTGTACATCACGGTGGAACCGCCGACCGCGTTGAAGTTCACGATCTTGATCGGGGAATTGTCGTCGTTGATCGGATAGTCGCTCGGCCGCTGGCGGACGTTCGGGCTGGTCGCGTAGTCGCTGAACAAGCGCGCCTCGTAATCGCGTCCATTGGACGGATAGTCGGATTGCTTCATCCAGTCGCCTTGCTCGAGACAAAGAATTTTCATCCGTGTCTCGGCGAGGCTCCAGGCCACCGCGGCACCCGACGCGCCGGAGCCGATGATCAGAACGTCAACCTTGTCCCGCATGGAATGCTCTTTCTCTCAGCGCCGCGTCGCGAGGTACTGCTGGTTGACGCAGTTCTCCAGCCGGCCGTCGCGCAGGTAGCGGGCCGCGGTGCGCGATGCGAAGCCGCGATTGTCGCGCATGCTTTCCGGTGTGTAGAAGGCGGAGTGTGGCGTCAGCAGCAGCCGATGGCGGATCCAGTCCTCGTTGCGCTGCCACGCCGCGATCAGCCGCCGTTGCGGATTGGCAGGCTCCTCCGGCAGCACATCGAGCCCGGCGGCGAGCACCGTGCCGTCCTGCATCGCGTCGTGCAGCGCATCGATATCGACCACGGGGCCGCGCGAGGTGTTGATCAGGATCAAGCCGCGCCTGGCGGCGGCAAAGGCGTCGGCGCCGATCATGCCGCGCGTTTCGGCGGTCAGCGGCGTGTGGACGCTGACGAAGTCGCACTGCCCCATCAGTTCGGCCAGCGTGTCGGCGCGGCGCACGCCGATCGCGAACTGATAGCCGTTCGGCTGGTACGGATCGTAGAACACCACGTCCATGTCGAATGCCTTGGCGCGGCGGGCGGCGGCGGTGCCGATGCGGCCCATGCCGACCACGCCGTAGGTGCAGACCGACAGCCGGCGCCCGAACGGATTATGCGCCGGCCGCCAATTGGCGCGCAGGTCGGCGTGCAGCTCGCTGTTGTGGTACTCGATGCTCTTGGCCAGGGTCAGCATCAGGGCGATGGCATGATCGGCGACCTCCCGCGTGCCGTAATCGGGGGTGTTGCAGACCGGGATGCCCAACTTGCCGAAGCGTTCGATATCCACATCGTCGTAGCCGACGCCATACTTCACGAAAATGCGGCAATTGCGCAGCTTGTCGATGTACTGCGGCGGGCACTGGCCGACGACGGCGTCGGCATTGGCCCATTGCGCGTCGGTGACCTCGGCCGCGCTGGCGCAGAAATCGGTCTCGAAGCCCGGGCCGACCGCATCGCGGGCGACCGGAATCAGTGCGGTTGGCAGGTTCGGCCAGAGAATGCGCATGGCGGTGTCGTTTCCTCGTCGCTTGGCGTTGTGTCCGATCATGCCATCCCGGTGCACGGCCCGCTACCGGCGGCGCTGTCGCACCGCTGCGCGTGGTTCGCCGACCGACTCGGACCAGCGCCGGCCGAAACGTCCTGCGCCGGCGGCATCGTCTGTGACGGAGCGGCATGCTACGGGATTGAACGGGATCCCGGGCGGGCGGATCACGGAGGCAAGGCATGAGGAAAACCACGAAGTTGCGCGCGCTGCTAGGCGCGAAGACGTTCCTTCATATGCCCGCCGTGTATGACGCACTCGGTGCGCGGATGGTGCAGCAGGCCGGGTTCGAGGCGGTATACACCGGCGGCTACGTGAGTGGCGCGTCCCGGGCGGTGTCGGAGCCGTTGCTGACGATGACGGAGCAAGTCGCGATCGCCGCCGACGCGGCCGCCGCCGTGGATATTCCGATGGTGGTGGACGCCGGTGCCGGATTCGGCGAGCCGCTGCACACCATGCGCACCGTCCGGGAGTTCATCCGGGCGGGCATCGCCGGGGTGCATATCGAGGACCAGATCTTCCCCAAGCGGGCGCACTATCACACCTACCAGGTGCACGAGATCTCACCCGAGGAATTCGGCGACAAGATCAAATACGCCTGCCGTGAGCGCGACAGGGTGGACGCGGATTTCGTGATCATCGCCCGCACGGACTCGTGCCGCGAGTTCGGTCTCGATGTCGCGGCCGACCGGATCAATCGTGCGGCGGATGCCGGCGCCGACCTCGGCCTGTTGTTCCCGCGCAACGTGGCGGAAACGGAGCATGCGCCGCGGGTCTGCCGCGTGCCGCTGGTCTATGTCATGAGCCGGGGCAACCGCGACGGTCGTCCCGTCTTCACGCGCGACGAACTGCGGCAGATGGGCTGGGTCGCCATCATCGACGCGCAGGTCATGATGCTGCCGGCGTTTGCCGCGCAACAGCGCATGCTGGCAGAATTGCGCGCGACCGGCGCCTACACCGGGATGACGAACGACGAAGCGGTGCGGACCCGCAAGGCCATTGAGGACGTCATCGGTCTCGAGGAGCATTACGAGATCGAGCGGCAGACCGTGGAGGCTGGCTGAGGGAACCTGCTTCGCTCGATGCTCCTGGAAAGGACCTGGCGATTGGTGCAAACGCTGCTCGGAAAGGCGGCATGGCGTGCCGGAGCAACGGTCGCATACCACCCGCGGCTGTTGCGGCGTGCTCGCGATACAGACCTTTTGCACCGCAAGGTACTTTGCACGGCAAGGTACGAAGTTCGTGGCACCTGCACGTGCGATAATTCTGCCTGAACCTGCGGCCTGACGCGCGGGATCGGATCAGGCGGCGGCGATGCGGCGAACCGGACTCGCGTCTTCCTTGTCAGCATTGACCTCGATCCGCAGGAAATCCTGGCGCTGTTGGCGCACGCGATGCATGGCAACCGAAGCTTTGGCTTGGCTGGCCATTCTCGTCCGCTGGTTTCCGCAAGGCTCACCGGACATCGTCAGTGGGCGCAGCGGCCGGCGACGGCTGGAAGGCCATGGCGCAGGCATCATGCTCTGTCATCGTCGGGCGCGGCCTGCCGGACCTGACGCCACGGAACCGACGCGGGTGCACCCACGCCGATCGCGCCACGGCTCGCGTCGCCCGGCATCGGCCGGTCAGAGTGCGGGTCACGCCGCGGGCAGCGATGCCACCCGGTCCAGCAGTGCCTCGACCGCGGCGGTGGCCGCCGCATCCGGCGCGAACGCGACGCGCAGCACGCCGGCGGCGCTGGCGCGGATCGTGCCGGGAATCGGCACACCGATCCCGTCGAGAGTGAGCGCGACGGCGGTGCCGGGCGGGGCGCTCGCTTCGGTGCGCAGGCTGGCCCCGCCTTCGGAAAGGTCGATAACGCGAGCCGGACCAGCGGGCCGGCCCGCAAGGCTGAGGTGGCACGGCAGATCCGCGGCCATGCGTGGCGAGCGGCGGCGATCCACCTCCGGGGTTGCGGTGCGCACCACCCGCGTGACCGCCACCGTCAGCTCCGCGACCGCCTTCTGCAGCTTCGTGGCCAGGTCGTTCAGCGTGGCTGCCCGCTCTCCGGTCTTCGCCGCCTCGGTCGATACCTCCACGGTACGGCTGGTCATTTCGTTGGCCGCCGCCGCGGTTTCGGCGACGTTGCCGGCGATGGCGGCGGTGGCGATGCCCTGTTGCTCCACCGCCGCCGCGATCAGCGAGGCAATGCCCTGGATGTCGGCGATGGTTTGCTCCATGCGGCCGACCGCCGCGACCGAGGCGCCCGTAGCGGCCCGCACCTCATTGATATGGTGGCCAATCTCCGCCGTGGACCGGGCCGTCTGCATGGCAAGTTGCTTGACTTCGCCGGCCACCACGGCGAACCCCCTGCCGGCCTCGCCCGCGCGCGCCGCCTCGATCGTGGCGTTCAGCGCCAGCAGATTGGTCCTGGCGGCGATGCCGCCGATCATGTCGGCGACGGCCCCGATCCGTCCAACCGTATCGTTTAATGCTCCGATGGTGCCGCGCGCCTCGTTCCCCGCCTGCACCGCGCTCTGCACGATCAGGGTGGACTGCGCCATCTGGCGGTTGATCTCGCCGATCGAGTCGCGCAGGTGATCCGCCGCGTTGGCGGCGGTCCGCGCATTGGTCAGCGCCTGCGCCGCGGCGTCGGCGGCGCCGCGCGCCGAGGCGTCGGTGCCGGTGGCGGAGAGCTGCATCGCCGCGGCGGTCGTCGCCAAAGTCGCGGTGCCATCGCCCACTTGCTCGATGGCGGTGGCGATCTCATGCTCGATCGAGTCCGCCATGCGCACCAGCGCGGCGCGCTTGTCGGCTTCGGCCTGGCGATGCTCTGCCACCTGCGCCGCGGCGAGTTCGCGCTCCTTCAGCATGTGGTCGCGGAATACTTCGAGCGATTTCGCCAGGGCGCCCAGTTCGTCGCGGCGCCGCGCACCGTGCACCGCGATCTCGAGCTGGCCCTCGGCCAACCCGACCGTCGCGGCCGTCATCGTCACCAGCGGGCGAATCGCGATGTGACGCAGCGCCGCGTAGAGCAAGCCGATCATTGCCAGCATCGACAGCGAGGCGGAGACGGCCTGACGCCAGGCCGCCTGCCGGATCGCGGCTTCCAGGAGCGCATGGCTCCAGACCGTGCGCAGCCGGCCCACCGGCTCGGCGGTACGCGACTGGCGTACCGGAACTTCCACCGTCGTAAGGCCGCCGGCATCGTGCAAGGTGGCATGGGGCGGCAGGACGGTCGACAGGGCGGACTGGGCGACGCCCTCGCGCCGCCAGGTCAGGATGCTCTGGCCTTTGGTGTCGAGCGCGACCACGGCAGCGAGGTCCGGCTCGTCCTGGCGCAGGCCGGCAAACGCAGCCTCGACGCCGGCGGCGCGGCCGAACCGCACCGAGCCGACCATGTTGTCCGCGAGCAACTCCGTCAGCCGGCTGGCGGTGCCGTCGAACCGCGCCAGCATGTCTCGCCGCTCGCTGATCAGGCCGGTCAATGCCACCAGCAGGAACCCGGCGAGCGCCACGACCGCGACGCAGGCCGCGACCCGCGCGCCGAGACCCGCGGCGGCGATGCGGCGCCACCGCATGACGCTACCTGGTGCCGAAATAGCGCGCGAAGATGCGATCGAACGTGCCGTCCTGCTGCAACGCGTCGAACGCCTCGTGCCAGTCATCCGGCTTGATCGACGGCGAGTTCTTCGACATCGCCAGGTACTGATCCGAGGTCTGGATCTGCTTGCCCTCGACCAGCGTGCCCTGATAGCCGCCGGTGCGCCAGGCGTATTTCAGCTCGATCTCCGGACCGTAGGCAGCGGGCAGTTCGCCACTGACAATGGCGGCGATCATCGCGGGCGAGGTTGGATATGCCTTTGCCGTGGTGATGCCCCGCGCCGCCAGTTCCTTGCCCCAGGGGGCGCCGGCGAGCACGCCGATCGCCTTCAACTGCTTCGCTTGCTCGATGCTGTCGATTGGCTGGCTGCCGGGGGCGGAGACGAACACCACGGTGTTGGTGAAAAGTTTTTGCAGCCAGCCAAATTGATCTTCCCGCTCGGGGTTGCGGGTGAAGGGGAACAAGAGCTGATCGGAGCCGGTGCGCACCTTTGCCATGGCGGCGGCCCAATCCATGTAGTCGTAGGTGACCTTGGTCTTCAGCAGCTTCGCCATCTCGTTGACGATCTCGACGTAGAACCCGGGAGGATCGCCGGACTGGATGCTGTATGGCGGGTTATTGGTGACGTCGGCGGTCTGTGCCGCGGCGGGCGCAGACAGGGCGGGCAGCGCCGCGGTGAGGGTGGCCAGCAGCACGGCAGTGGTGGGTCGGATACTGAACATCGGCGATCTCCCGCTTTGCGGGGATCATGCGCCGGCATCGTTACCCAACTCTTAATCGGCGGCCGCCCCAAACGTAACCGGCCGCAGCCCAATGCGCGGCGTGCAGCGGGGCGAAACAATCACCGTCGATCCGACCGCAGCCTTCCACCCGTCGCAGGTATTTTGCCGGTCTGGCAGGATGGTGTGCAGAGCCGGGGATTGGCCCAGGCGTCGGTCTTCTGATCTTTGGATGTGCGGTCGTCCTGCTGCCATGCAGAGCGCGGGCGGTTTATTTGACAAGACCGCCGAATTGTTGAGGCCGGGGACGCCGGCCATATCGCCCTGCATCGCTCCCTTGCCGAGCACGGTGTCCAGACCGGTCAATTCGAAACAATGCATCGGCGCAGCGGCGACCACGGCGGTATCTCCGCGTGTGGGCAGAATCGTCGCACCGGCCTGACAGGCGAGCAACTCGCCGCCATCAGTTGCCGCGACGGAGCCCGCCGCGTCCTGGTTGCCGCGCTATTTGCGAGAGCAGTACCGGCCAGAAGTTCGGCAGCGGGAGGTCGCGCGGCAGGGTGTGATCGGGCACTGCGCTCGACAGCAGGTGGCGCCCGATGTCGCGAGCACCGGCGCGGTCTCGCTGGAAGCCAACGACCGCGGCCGCGAAGCGGTCCGGCTTTGCGGCGGCCAGCTTCTGCCCGCGCGCCTCCACCGCGGCGAATTCGCCGGCGCGGCGCAACACGTCCAGCAGCCGCAGCGCGGTCGGCGGGTCCGCCGGCTCGCCCCACAATGCCGCCACGTCGCGGCGCAGGTTCGCGGCTTCGCTGACATGGGCGCCGTCATCGGCAGCCCAGGCGGCCATCAGCGTCGCTTCGGCGCCGGCTGCGCGGTCGCCCGTGGCGAGGCAGATCATCGCCCAGCGCCGGAACAACAGCGTGTCCTCCGCGGCTTCCAGGCTCAGGTTGCGGTACGGAGCGGATTCCACCGCCGCTCTCGCTGCGGTCGGCAGCGTCGAGAGATCCCACGCCGCGGCGCCGCACTGGCCGCAGCCCTGCACCCAGTAGCGCAGCGTGGAGCGTGCGGGTTCTCCCGGGCGCAGGTCCATGTCGGGCGACAGCTCCGGCGGGCGGGGGGCGCGGAACGGCCGCCGCGCCGGCCCGCCACACAGCGCGCAGCGTTGCTCCGGCGTACTGCTCATCCCGCCATTTCCACCCGTATCCCATCACGCAGCCGCTGCATCGCGCGCTCCATCCGTTCGGCGGACTGGGCGAAGCAGACCCGCAGATAGCCTTCGCCGGCGGCACCGAACGCGACGCCGGGCGCGACCGCGACCCGGTGGTTGGCGACCAGCTTCAGCGCCAGGTCCAGGCTATCGGTCAGTCCTTCGACGCCCACGAAGGCATAGAACGCGCCGGCGGGCGCCGCGTAGCGGATGCCGTTCATGCCATCGAGCGCCTGGCTCGCCAGCGCCCGCCCGGTGGCGCAATGGGCACGGAAGCGCTCCACCGCGTCGGTATCGTGGATGGCGGCGATGCCGGCCTGCTGGATGAAGGGGGCGACGCCGGAATGCACCACCTCGACGATCTCGGTCACGGCGTCGCGCGTGCCTTCGGGCAGCACCATCCAGCCCAGGCGCCAGCCGGTCATCATCCAGGTCTTGGAGAAGCTGTTGCAGACGATCACGCGGTCGTCCGGTGCGGCGACGTCGAGCAAGGAGGGAGCGGCGGCGGGGCCGGTGTAGATGAGGCGGGAATAGACCTCGTCGGAGATCAGCCAGACGTGACGGCGGCGGGCGATCTCGAGGATGGCTTGCAGTTCCTCGCGCGTGGCGGTCCAGCCGGTGGGATTGTTGGGCGAGTTCAGGATGAAGGCGCGGGCGCCGTCCAGCATCGCGTCCAGCCGATCGAGGTCCAGTTGGAAGCCGCCATCGGGCTGCGCCGCCAGATCGAAGGTGGCGAGCTGGCCGCCACGCAGGGTCACGGCATTGACGAGGTTGGGCCAGACCGGACTGTGCAGCACGACGCGGTCGCCAGGACGGACGGTGGCGGCGAGGGCGATCGACATCGCGGCCATGCCGGAGGCGGTGACCTGGATACGGTCCTCGGTGACAGGCCTCTCGTGCAGGTTGGTGAGGTAGTCGGCGATCGCGTCGCGCAGTGCGGGGAGGCCACGCACGTCGGGATAGCGGGTGAAGCCGGCATCCAGTGCCGCGACGGCGGCGTCGCGCGCGGGGAGGGGGCTGGGCTGGTCGGATTCGCCGAAGCAGAGGAAGTCGATGTCGGGGATGGCAAAGGCGCGGCGTGCCACCGCGACGATGCCGGAACCGGGGAGCGTGTTGATGTCCATGGCCGGCATGTAGGGGTTTCGTTGCGCGCTTGCGAGGCCTTTGGCTGGTGACGAGACGGTGCGGTGGTGCCAAGGCCGCGGTGCGGTTGTCCGACCGGTCAGGTCGGCATGGTTCCCATTGGTACAACCGGCAGGCGCTGTCTGCGGCGAGACGCTGGAGCCGTTTGACTGCGGTGGCCAAATGCGTGGCTGCATGTGTTGACAGGATGCGGTCGCGGCATGCCCTGATGCTGTGGCTGGCGGATCTTACAATCGAAAGTCAAAAGGGCAGCCGGCGGTCGCCGGGTTGGGCAACGCCAGGCATGCGCCTGCCCCGGAAGCGCTACCAAGACTCCGGAGATTCAAAGGCTCCAGGGATACAAGGACTTCGGAATTTTGTTTGCTTCGCATCCGGTGATCCGCGCCCGACCGGCTGGGAAGGGCATGCATCGGCTGGGCGATGTCGAATCCTTGTAGCGCCGGCGGAGCTGTACTTAGTGTGCGCATCCCCGCATGTTTCGCACCGAGGCAGACGGAGGGGCATGGCCGAACCGCCCAGACCTGCGTGTCCTCCTCTAACAGGCTGCTGAAAAGCGTTTGTCACCGGCTAACGACGAACGAATGATTCGCTACGCCGTCATGTCTCGCAACAAAATTGCGAACATCACCCCGCATCGATTCCATTCCGACTTTCGTTCCTCGCTCGCTGGGGTTTTTCAGCAGCCTGCTAACAATGCCTGCGCAACCCGGAACGACCGTATGCGGTTGTTCTCCAGCGCGATGCAATGCGTACCTTCCTCCGGCAAAACGTATTCCTTCTCCGGAGAGCAGGCGAGCGATGGAAACGATCGAACGCCCAACGCCAGACCTGCCAAACCAAGTTGACGTCGGTTCAGGATGATCATCTGCTTGAGACGGGCAGGAAGATGGTGGGCGTGTACGGACACCGATCACCCCGGGGTGTCGTCGACCTCATTGCTGCGACCACCGGCTATGCCGGCAATGCACCGAAGGTGAATCGCGAGCCGACGGCGGACCGCACGATCCGTCCGGGCATCTCGACCCGTGCGATGTCGTAGAACCGTTCCCCGGAACAATGGGCGGGAATGACATAGTCGGGGTTTATCGCCTTCAGCGCGGCCACGGTCTCGCGAACGTAATCCTCGCCGAGCGGCGGCGGCAGATGGAAACCGCCGATCACCGCGTGCAGCCTGTCGGTTCCGGCCGCGGCGAGTGCGTTTTTGACGGTGTTCCGGTCGCCTGCAGAGCCTGTCGTCTGCTGACGGAGGCGCGAGCGAACGGGTTGGTAGCCGACTGACAGATGCAGACCTGGCTGGCCATGCGCGCCTCCATGCGGCGATCACACGGAGCTGGCGGGCGAGTCCAGGCGGGCATAGCCGCATACGTGTGAGTGCGGCAAAGCCATCACGTCGCGACTGGACAGTCGTTGATCCAGATCAAGGCTGCGATGACAACCGGCGGTTCGCCTGGCAGCGCAGTACGCGCGGCGCGACTGGATCGCGGTTACCAGCAATCCCGTGTGTGCAACGGCGGCTTTGCCCGCCGTCGGCCGCATCGGCGGGGTGTCGCAGTCCCGGCCTCGCTGATGCCGGCGCGGTCACGAACGCCGCTCCGCATCGATCGCAGACCCCAGGGGCTGAAGACCCCAGGGGCTGAAGACCCCAGGGGCTGACCCATGCTCCCTTCGGGCGGCCGCTGCCGACGGCAGCGGACGAGGCTCGCGTCACCTCGACCGGGGCGACAACGATAGTCGGGCAGTGCTGCGCTCGTCGCGGTGCCGGGAAGGCTGGCCCGCGGCTTCGATGAGGCACGGTCCCCGGAGCTTGCCCACCATCAATTTACCGTCATCTGGCCGCCATTCGGCGATTTATGTTACAGTTTATTGCTTAACGTCAAGCGGCGGAACCTGCCGGCGGCTTGCGTGCCCGTCGAGTGGCGTACGTCGCGGCTGGACGGACGGGCGCTTCGGCCAATGGGGGGAGCATGACCATCACGAATACCTACCGGTGGAACGGCAAACTGGGCAGCAACTGGAATGCCCTGATCCCCAACCCGGCGCAGACCAATTGGGACCTGATCGACGGGAATGCCACGCCGCCAAGCTATCCTGGCGGCCTGGGTGATTTGGCGGTGTTCGACCTCGGCGGTGCCATCGAGGTCACCGCCAAGACCGACTCGGGTGCGAGCGGCAACGCCGGCGCCGAAGAAATCCAGATTGCCAACGCCACTGAGGTCACGTTCAGCCAGGACTTCTTTGCCGCGGGCTTTGATGGATCGGGCGGGCTGCTGATCGACGAGGACTCCTCGCTGACCCTTAGCGACGGCGCCACGATGGGCGAGGGGGGCTCGCTCGATATCGTCGGCCTGACTTCGGCCGGCACTCTCGTCGTCGAAGCCGGCACAGGCTTCAGCGACCGGAACCTGATCGTCGGCGCCGATGAAGGCGCCAGTGGCGAGGTGACCATCAACAGCGCGTTCGGCTTCGAGGTGGCCGGCTCAACCCTGGACGGCACCACCGGCGTGCTGACCGTGGGCGAAGACGGCGTTGGCACCGTCGATGTCACTGATACACAAATCTTCAACAGCAATTTCGCGATCCTGGGAAAGAACGACGGATCGAGCGGCAGTGTCACACTCGATGATTCCATCTGGGGCGGTTACTCGCTGACGGTCGGCCTGGCCGGTACCGGCAGGGCGGAGATCGACTCGGGCTCGACCGTGGCGTTCTTCTCGATCTCGATCGGGCCGGACGGCCTACTCGACGTCACCGGTGCGGCGGGCGCGACGAGCCAGGTGATGGCGCCGAACCTGGCGCTGAACGGCGGCACCATCGATGTGACCGGCGGCGGCGAGGTGATGGTCGGCACCGGCACCGGCGCGCCTGGAACGGTCGCGGTCGGCGGCATTCCGCTGGTCGGTCTCGGCACGGTGAAGGGCGACGTGGCGGTGCAGAACGGCGGGGTCGTGGAAGCCGAGCTGGTTGTTCCCGGCGTTCTCACCATCGATGGCAACGTGGTCGGCAACGGCACGATCGAGCCGGTGCAAACACTCGAAGTGACGCAGGGCATCGCCAGCGGCGTCACGATCCTGTTCAATCCCTTGCTCGGCGGCACCGGGGGCGATCTGGTGCTGGATACGCCGCGCGCCGACCTGGGCACCATTGTCGGCTTCGCCGCCGGCAACACCATCGACATCGCCGGCTCGCTTTATTCGAATACTGTGTTCACGCAGGGAGGCACGGACAGCGCAGGTACGCTGACGCTGTCAGGCGGCGGTGCGCTGCCGCTGTCGATTGCCGTCGCGGGCACCTATTCACCGGATAGTTTCCTCGCGACCCCCGAGGCCACCGACACCATCGTCACGCTGGCGTGCTTTGTCGCCGGCACCCGCATCGCGACCGCAACCGGCGAGGTGAAGGTTGATGACCTGCGCGTCGGCGATCGTGTGAGATGCCTGATGCAGGGTACGGCGACAGTCGCCTGGATCGGCACCGGACGCGCACGGGTAACCCGCGGACGGCGCACCGCCGCGACGCCGGTGATCGTGCGGAAGGGCGCACTCGCCGATAATGTGCCGCACCGCGACCTGCGCATCACCAAGGGGCACTCGCTTTATCTCGATGGCGTGCTGATCCCGGTCGAGTTCCTGGTCAATCACCGCTCGATCATCTGGGATGACTGGGCGCAGGAAGTAACGATCTTCCACATCGAGCTGGCGACGCACGACGTGCTGATCGCCGAGGGTGCACCGGCCGAAAGCTACCGCGACGATGGCAACCGCTGGTTGTTCCAGAATGCGAACGCGGGCTGGGGACGGCCGCCGGCGACACCATGTGCAACGGTCCTCACCGGCGGCCCGGTCGTGGATGCAACATGGCGTCGGCTGTTGGACCGTGCCGGCCCGCGCAGCAGCCTGCCATTGACCGACGATCCCGATCTGCACCTGGTGATCGACGGCCAGCGTGTCGATGCGATTGAGAAGCGCCCTGATGCCCGCGTGTTTCGTCTGCGCATGCGGCCGCAGAGCGTACGCATTTGCTCGCGCGCGGCAGTACCGCAGGAGCTGGGGACGGCGCGCGATGATCGGGAGCTTGGCGTGGCGGTCAGGCGCATCGTCCTGGCGGATGCGAGGCGGATGCGTGCACTCGAGGCGGGAGCGGCGTCGCTGACGGATGGCTATCATGCTTTTGAGGCAGATAACGGCGTCCGTTGGACCAATGGCAATGCGGCTGTCCCGGTAGATCTGTTTTCGGCGGTGACCGGCCCCTGCATGCTGATGCTTTATCTCGGCGGCGCGGCACAGTACCTGGATGAAGGCTTGCGCCTGAGCGCCGCCTGACACGCTTCGGCCTTTGTTTCGGTTCGTCGCGCCTTGCCGGCGACGGCCTGGTCGGGAAAATCGCGGGTCATCAGGTGGGCCTCGGTTCATCACCGCGGTCACAGTGACTGGGGCGGGCACCGGGTGTCAGAGTTGCCGCCGGCACTATCGCGCCGTGGTCGCCACCCGCGCGATGGTCCGGACAATCCGCCAGCCGGCACGCAGGCTGCCGGAGAGCGATCCGGCCACCTTCGAGGCACCGCCGGCGCGGCAGCGATAGGGGAGCGGCAGCTCCAGAATGCGCAGGCCGGCGCGCGCCGCCTGCATCTGCATTTCGATGTTCCAGCCGTAGGTTGCTTCACGCAGGTTCAGCCGTTGCAGCGCATCGCGACGGATGGCACGAAACGCACACATGTCGGTGTAGCGCACGCCGTACAGCGCCGACATGACCGCGCCGGCGAGGCGGCCGGCCAGCACCTGGTGCCAGTTCATCGATCCGGGCTCGCGCTCGCCGCGGACGCGGGAGGCAATGACGAAGTCATGGCTGCCGTCGGTGATCGGGGCCGTCAGCAGGGCGGCGAGGTCGGCGCGATCGGCGCCGTCGCCATCAAGGAAGAGGATGATGTCGCAGGCGGGATCGGCCGCGGCGGCACCGGCAGCGCAGGCGCGGCCGTAGCCGCGCTGGGTGAGGGACACGACGCGGGCGCCGGCGGCGCGGGCGATGTCGGGGGTGCCGTCGCGACTGGCGCTGTCGGCGACGATCACCTCGCGTACGATGTCGCGGGGCAGGGATGTGATGACATCGGTAATGGTAGCGGCCTCGTTCAGCGTGGGGATGACGGCGGTTACCAACCTTGCCCGCGCTTCACTGCCCGCCGCCGGCGCAAGCGGGGATTTCACAAGCTCCATCGCAGCCCGCAGTTCTGGCACGGCTGCCATGGCGCGTCGCTGAGCAATGTGCTCCGCAGCTCCTGATAGGCCGCGCCGTTCCAGATCTCGCGCAGCGTCTGCTGGGTGGCGTCGCCCAGCGTGTAGGTTTCGTAGCCGCGCGCCGAGAATGGCGCGATGCAGCAGGGCAATGCGCGGCCGTGTGCGGTGAAATACATCAGCGACCATGGCCGGCGGCAGGTGGACCAAGGTTGCGCGCTCTGTTGGTGCAGGCTCAGCCCTGGTTCGGTGGCGCCCGAGGCATCCAGCGTGATGCCGCGTTCATCCGCCGCCGCGGCGGCCTCGGCGATCGCGCGGCCCTCGCGTTCGCGCACGCGTTCGAACAAGGACGATTCCGCGCGCGCCATGCCGTAGCCGGTATCGTCGAACACCAGGCGTTGCAGGTGCACTTCCTTCACGCCCATCGTGTCGGCGAGACGCACGAACGCCGGCAGTTGGTCGATGGTCTCCTGCAAGCCGGTCAGCCACAATGAAACGCGCGGCGCGGTCAGGCCCAGCTCGCGTTGCAGCGCGGTGAAGGACTGCACATTGCGTACGATGCGCGCGAAAAAGTTCTTGCCCCGCACGGCGAGGAACGTCTTCGCATCGGCCGCGTCCAGCGATACGCGCAGCTCGTCGAGACCGGTCTCGATCAGCTCATGATGCTTCTTCGGCGCCAGCAATGTGCCGTTGGTGTTGAACAAGACATAGACGTTGCGATCCTTCAGGTAGCGGATCATGCGCGGCAGCGCCTTTACCAGCATCGGCTCGCCGACACCATGCAGCACCACGCGGGCGATATCCGGCACCTGGTCGACGATGCGCGCGAACAACTCCCAGCTCATGTCGGCGGGGGGTTCGAGTTCTTCGAAGGTGCGCGGGCAGGTTTCGCATAGCAGGTTACAGCGGTTGGTGACCTCCAGATAAAGGCACACAGGCGGCGCGGCGGCGTGCGGCGCGCGTTGCTCTACCGCCTCGAAATAGCGGCGCGGATCCTTCAAGGCAGCGGCGGTCATGGCAGGCTCCTTCGACGGGCACGGCGGAGGTCAAGCACGGCGAGCAATGCGGCGGGCAGGTAGATCAGCGCGGCGAGCGAGAGGTAGTCGACCGGGTCGTGCGACAGCAGCGGGGCGGCGATCAACAGCCAGGCGACGCAGAGCAATGGCGCGAGGCATGCCAGCGGGGCGAGCCAGGCGAAATACCACGGATAATGTGGCGAGATGGCGACCAGCAGGACGGCGCCGAGGATTGCCGCCTGGCGTGCCTGCATGGCCGCGCGCGTGGCGGGGTCCGCGGGCAACGGCGAGGCAGACACGAAACGGATTGCCAGTGCCGCCAGCAGTGCGAGGACGATCGCCGCGTAGGCTTTTGCGGCCCATGGCGGCAGTGGCACCATCCGGTCGATGACCTGCAACAGGAAGACGCCGCCGCCGTGGGCTGGGTATTCTTCGTGCACATAGCCGCCGAGGAACCCGAACACGCGCCAGCCGACGCCGAGATATGGCGCATAGAATGCGGCCAGGGTCACCAGCAACGCGATCGCCATGCGCCAGTTCCATGGCCGCCAGAATGCGGGCAGCACCACGCCGGGCAGGAATTTGGTGAGGGTGGCGGCGGCCAGCACGACGCCGGTGCGCGCCGCGCTGCCAGTCGCGGCGATCAGCAGCGCGAGCGCCAGTAAGCCGGAGGCGACCGCGTCGATATGGCCGTTGCCGGCGAACTCCCAAACCGGCAGCGGCAGCCAGGCGTAAATCAGCACCTGCGTGGGGTCGCGGCCCGCCAGAGTCAGCAGACGCAGCAGGGCAGCGATCGCCAGGATGTCGAACGCCGCCATGACGGCTTTCATGCCGTGGACGCCGGGGGCGATGCGGCCGGCGAGCGCGAACAAGGCCTCGGCGGTGGGCGGATAGATGGTGGGCGCGTAGTCGGCGCGGTTGATGTTGGGAAACACCGCCTGGTCGCGCAGGAATGCCAGTTGCGGCGCGTCGGGCAGATAGCGGTATGGGTTGATGCCCGCGCGCTGCACGCGGCCGTCCCAGACATAACGGTAGATGTCGGTGGAGAGCAGCGGCGGTGCGGCGAAGGTCATGACGCGCATGATGGCAGCGGCGGCCAGCACGAGCCACACGGTGCGCGGCGGAAAGGCGTGGCGGCGCACGAGTGCGACGGCACCGAGCCAGATCAGGCCGGCCAGGCATTGGGTGGCGGTGAAGAGCTGCGAGCGGGGCAAGGGGGCCAGTGGCAGGGACCGCCACATCAGGATGACGAGGCCGAGTGCGACCAGCAGCACCAGCACGGTGCCGAGAGCGAGGAGTGCCGTGGTGGCAGGCGCGAAGTCGCAGCTTGTCGGGGCGCTCCGGTCATGGCCGGGACCGCCGAGGCAACCGTCATTGCGCGGAATGAAACGGCTCAGCAATCGCGGACGGGTCGCGTACCAACTGTTCGGGCACAATTCCGACCCAGATTGCTGCGTCGCGTCGCTCCTGGCAATGACAGGCGGGGGATGCGTCGCTGCGCTCCTCGCCATGACAGGCGGGGAACTCGTCGCAGCGCTCCTCGGAATGACCGGGGAGGCAGGACTGCGCGTCCGATCAACGTCCGGCACGTACCGCCCCTGTCCCTAGCTTTGGTCCGCTTCACGGCAGCTTTGGTCCATGTCACGGCCCGGATCCGTGAGGGGAGGAGGCATCTTCATGTCCAGGGTAGGGGGGATCTTCCGGTGGCTTGCTCCGCCGCCCGCCACCCAGCCATGCTCCGCCACCCACCGCCGCGTCGCATCTGCCGGGTACGCTGCCGGACCAGCACCCACGGGACACGGCAGCTGGTCGATCAGCCGCTCCAGCGACGCCGCATCATCGACGTCGAACCACAACGGCAGCGCAACCACCTCCAGCCGGAGCGCCGCCGCACGGGCCAGGGTTTGCGTGCTGACGTCTTCGGTGCTCCAGGCAATGTCGCGGAACAATGCCGCATGCGGCGCCTTCAGGCCGATGAGATAGTAGCCGCCGTCATCCGACACGCCCAGCACCATGCGATCGCCCGGGCGCGCCAGCGCCTCGGCGGCCTGCCGCAAATATGCGGTTGGCAGCGTCGGACTATCGGAATTGACCAGACACACCGCGCCATATCCCTGACCCAGCAGCGATGCCACCGCGTGGAAGAGCGACCGGCCGAAGCCATCGATCCCGGGAGGGGTCGGAACGCTGCCGTCGGCCAGCACCAGCCTGGTGTCGGCGGCCAGCATGCCACGGAACAATGCCTCGGTTCCCGCGGGCGCGTAGGCCACATACCCGGCCAGCGGCAGCGAGCATCCGGCCTCGCGGATGTTCTCGGTGATGTCGCGCAGGAAGCAGGCGGACAGCGCCGCCGCCTGTTGCGGCGTGAGTGGCGGGACCAGGCGGGTCTTGGCGTGGTTCGGTCGCGGCGCCTTGGCCATCACCGCCATGGCGCAGGTGTCGGCGCGGTTCATATGCCGCTGAACCAGTTATAGCCGCGATCGGTCCAGAAGCCGCGCGGGCGGATATTGGTGACATAGATCGTGGTGACGAATTTCGGATTCTTGAACCCGAGTTTCGTCGGCACCCGGATTTTGAACGGGTAGCCGTATTTGCGGGGGAGAATCTCGTCCGACAGATAGAATGCCATGATCGTCTGCGGATGCAGCGCGGTTGGCATGTCCATGCCTTCGTAGTAGCCGTCGGCGCATTCGAAGCCGACATATTTCGCCGTGGTGTCGGCACCGACGCGCTCGAGAAAGGTGCGCAGCGGCGCACCGGTCCATTGGCCGATCATGCTCCAGCCTTCGACGCAGACGTGGCGAGTCACCTGGCTTTGCTGCGGCAGGGCGTAGAGTTGCTCTACCGTCCATGGGTGCTTGTCGGCGATCAGACCCGACAGGGTCAGGCGATAGTCCGCCGCCTTCAGATCCGGCGCGCGATCCGCTCCGTACCAGGCGTTGTAGCGGAAATCCTTCACCGCCCGCTCGGCCGGGAAGGTCGGCGCCAGGCGGTTGTCGCTGAACAAGGCCGCCTGCACGCGATCGTTCCAGCGGGAGATATCCGCCAGCACCCGCTGCACCACATTCGAATCGCTGAGGTCGCAGCCGGTGAGCAAGGTCAGCGCGCTGAGCGACAGGCCGCCGCGCAGCAGATGGCGCCGTTCGACACTCATGGCACGGTCTCCGTGGGGCGGTGTGGTGCTGGTTCCTCGGCGCGGCCGGTCACCATGGCGATGAAGGTGCGCGGCACCAGGATCACCAGTGTCACGTGCACGACGATGAAGCCGGCGATCAGTGCCATGCCGGCGAAGTGCACGATGCGCGCGCCCTGGAAGCCGCCGAGCAATGCCTCCAGCGGGTAGGTCTGCACCGGCTTCCAGATGGCGATGCCGGAGAGCAGCATCAGGGCGACCAACGCCAGCACGCCCCAGTAGAACACGCGCTGCACGGCGTTGTATTCGCCGAGCCGATGCTCCAGCCGGAAGCGCGCCGCGGCGATGAAGTCGCGCAGGAAGGATTGCGGGCCGACCGGCAGGAAGTCGCGCCAGAAATGGCCGGAGAACAGGCCCCACAACACGAACGACAGATAGCTTGCGAGCAACAGCCACATCGCGGCGAAATGCCAGGCGATGGCGGTGGCGACGCCGGGATCGTTATGCACCGCGAGCGCGGTCTCGACATCGCCGCCGAGCGTGGTCCAGACCGGGAAACGGAAACCGAAGATCGGGCTTGCGTCATAGATGCGCCAGCCGCTGGCGATCAAGAGCACGATCGACAGCGCCATCAGCCAATGCGCGATGCGCACCACCAGCGCATGGCTCTGCACATTTTGCTCGGACCGCACATTCCGGTTGCCCGACACATCCAGCTTGGATCGTGACCCGGTCATGACGCGGTCTCCAGCCCGTTGGCGGCGAGCAAGACAGTGGCTGGCGGGGCAAGCAAGAATGCGACGAAGCCGGCGGGATCGGGCCGCCGCGCGAGTTTGGTGACGGCGACGGCGTAGCTGATCGGCGGCGCAATATCAGGCGGGATGGTGCGGACGATCTGCAGACCGGGCCGGGCGTGAACGTCGGTCATGTGGAGCAACCCGGCGCGCGCGGTGCCATCCAGCACCAGCGCGGCGACGCTGTCGGTGTCGATGACGCCGAGCATCGGGGCCGATGCCAGTCCAAGGCGCGCGAGGATGGCGGGCCCGTCCATGTCGGACGCCGGCGTCGGGTCGCTGACCGCGATCGGCTGGTCCGTTGGCGGATTCGCACCGCGTTTCATCGCCAGGACCAGGGGATTGCGCCACGCCCCGCGCGCCGCGTCCTGTGCCGCCACATTCGCCTGTACCGCGGCGGCGATCGTCGGCGGTTGCGTCATCACGATGTCGTTCTGCACCTGCCGCTCGAGCTGCGGCAGGATCAGGCCGGGAGGGGTCGGGAACACATTCACCCGGACTCCGGCGCTCTCGGCATAGGCCCGCGCGACCAACCGCAGGACCGGCCCCAGTGTGGTGTCGCAGGCGACGACCAGTTCTGCCACGTCCGCTGCCTGCGCTGCCGGCGCGGCGGCTACCAGCAGCACAGCCGTCGCCGGCAGGGCCTGCATCAGGCCCCGGCGCGCCAATCCGCCGCCAGCCGGCGGCGGCACGCCACTGTCCCGCATCTGGTCTCGCGGCATGACTCGCTCCCCTGCTGGTCCTTGATGCGGCTGGGCCGCGCTACTGGCTGATGGTCTCGCGAAACCCGACGACGTTACACCGTGCGCCACACACCGTGCGCCGAGCCACTGCCCGGGATTCGCGTTGCGTCGGGTGGCGCGGCCTCGCGCTGCCGGTCAACCGGGTTGTTTCGCGTGTCCCATCTGTGTGCTGGCCGGCATGCAGGACCCTTGGCGTTACCAAACGATTCACCAATGCGCGGCACACTGCCGGCAAGGGACGCGGCGACGCCGTCCGGGGGCGCCCTCGCCGGCAGCCTGTCGCCCGCCTCGCCAACTGGACGGTCCCGCACCATGCAGATCCTCGGCACCCCGCAGCGCAGTCATTCCATGGCGCGGGTCAACACCTTCGCCTTCTCCGGCATCGACGCGGTACCGGTGGAGGTGCAGGTGCAGATCTCCGCGGGCGCCCCTGCCTTCCTGGTGGTCGGCCTGCCCGACAAGGCGGTAGGCGAGGCGCGTGAGCGGGTCCGCGCCGCCTTCAGCGCGATGGGCCTGTCGCTGCCGCCGCGGCGCATCCTGATCAACCTGAAGCCCGCGGACCTGCTGAAGGAAGGCAGCCATTTCGACCTGCCGCTCGCACTCGGCGTGCTGGCCGCGATGGACGTGCTGCCGCGGGACGAGATCACCGGCTACGCGGCGCTGGGCGAGCTTTCCCTCGACGGCGCCCTGACCGGGGTCGCCGGCGTGCTGCCTGCCGCGATGGGAGCCTCGGCCCGCGACCTGGGCCTGATCTGTCCGGCAGGGCAGGGGGGTGAGGCGGCCTGGGCCGGCCGCATCGAAGTGCTGGCGCCGGCCGACCTGCTGTCGCTGATCAACCATTTCCGTGGCACCCAGGTGCTGACCCCGCCGGAGCCCGCCGGCGTGGCGGAGCCTGGCCGCCTGCCGGACCTGGCCGAGGTGAAGGGGATGGAGACGGCGCGCCGCGCGCTGGAGATCGCGGCCGCCGGCGGTCACAACCTGCTGCTGATCGGTCCTCCCGGCGCCGGCAAGTCGATGCTGGCCGCCCGCCTGCCTGGGCTGCTGCCCGACCTCGCGCCGCGCGAGGCGCTGGAGGTGAGCATGATCCACAGCGTCGCCGGCTTGCTCGATGGCGGCCGGCTGGTGATGCGCCCGCCGTTCCGTGAGCCGCACCACTCGGCGTCGCAGGCGGCGCTGACCGGCGGCGGCCAGCGCGCGCGTCCCGGCGAGGTCTCCCTGGCGCACCGCGGCGTACTGTTTCTCGATGAGCTGCCGGAGTTCCCGCGCCCGGCGCTGGATGCTCTGCGCCAGCCGATGGAGACGGGCCGCACCACGGTCTCGCGCGCCATCGCGCACGTCACCTACCCTGCGCGGTTCCAGTTGGTGGCGGCGATGAACCCGTGCCGCTGCGGTTATTTCGGCGATGCCGCCCGCGAATGCGGCCGGGCGCCGCGCTGCGCCGAGGACTACCTGCACAAGGTCAGCGGCCCGGTGCTGGACCGCATGGACCTGACGATCGAGGTGCAGGCAGCGTCCGCCGACGAACTGGCGCGCGCGCCGGCGGGCGAACGCAGCGAAGCTGTGGCGGCGCGGGTGGCGCGGGCACGCGCGGCGCAGCGGCTGCGCTACGGCGCCGACGGCCCGCTGTGCAACGCCGAGGTGGACATGGCGGCGGTGCGTCTGCTTCCCGAAGCGCAGGCGCTGGCGAGCCAGGCGATGGACCGCCTGCGCCTGTCGCCGCGTGGCTACAAGCGCGTGCTGCGGGTGGGCCGGACGATCGCCGACCTGGCCGGGGCGGAGGCCGTCGGGCGGGTGCATGTCGCCGAGGCGCTGGCGTTCCGCCACCGCGTGCCGGGGCGGCGAGGGTGATGGACAGCTATCACCTAAATTGTTATAGATGCCGCGCGCCAGACCGATACGGCACCGGAAGCGCCGCTACGATGACGGCATGATCCTCGAGATGGTGCTCTGGGAACTACCGTCACCGATGCGTGGATCGAAACACAGGCTGAAATATGCCTGGTTCTACCGCAACGAGAATGCACGATTGGCTGGCTGCGACCATGCAGCGGGCAAAGGAGACCATCGTCATCATGGTGCGTGGCAAGAGCCGTACCATGTCACCGCCGCCAACCAATGGTTCGCCGACTTCCTGGCGGACGTGCGGGCAATCCGCAGCCGAGGGTGACAGTGATGGCAGCGTCGGACCTTAAGGTGATCGTCGGCGGGAGCATGGACGCCGCCGCCGCTGACCCGTTGGATGCCTGGCATCGAACCGAGCGAGGTGAGCAAGTTCCGACGGAGCGCGTGCTCGCTTTCGAAGGCTTTGACGGTTTGTTCAAAGTACTGACCGGCGAGCGGTTCCGCCTGCTGCGCCACCTGCACGATCATCCCGAACCGTCGATCAGTGCGTTGGCGCGTTCACTGGGCCGACAGTACAGCCGGGTCCACGCCGATGTCGTGGCACTCCAGACGGCAGGCCTGATTGCCCGCAGTCATGGAGCGTTGCGTGCCACGGCCGATCGCATCACGGCAGAGATTCGACTTTGACGGCAACCCGGCGGCGGCGCGCTGGCGCCACTCGGTCCCGGGCCATCGCTGCGTGTTGCGGTCGGCCTCCGCCGGCGTCACCCTGCGACCCAACCCAACAGGAGCCCCCCATGTTCATCGCCATGAACCGCTTCAAGGTGCTGCGCGGCGCGGAAGCCGATTTCGAGGAGGTCTGGACCAGCCGCGACACCCACCTGAACGGCGTCCCCGGCTTCGTCACCTTCCACCTGCTGCGCGGCCCGGAGCATGACGACCACACGCTCTATTCCTCCCACACGATCTGGCGCAGCCGCGGCGATTTCGAGGACTGGACCCGCTCGGAAGCCTTCCGCCTGGCGCATCGCGACGCGGGGCAGAACAAGCCGCTCTATCTCGGCCACCCGGATTTCGAGGGCTTCGAGGTGGTGCAGGAAATCCAGGCAGGACGGGAGGCAGCGTAATGGATTTCAGCGGGAAGGTCTGCGTGGTGACCGGTGCCGGTTCCGGCATCGGCCGCGCCAGCGCGCTCGGTTTTGCGCAGCGCGGCGGCAAGGTGGTGGTGGCCGACGTGAATGGCGACGGCGCCGCCGCGGTGACGGCGGAGATCGCCGCGGCCGGTGGCACCGCCTTGGCGGTCACCGCCGACATGACAAATCCGAAACAAATCGATGCGATGCTGGACCGGGCGGTCGAAGCGTACGGGCGGCTCGACGTGCTGCACAACAATGCGTTCGGCGTCCCCGCCGCGCTGCAAGGCCGGCGCATGGTCCGCGTCGCCGAGCTGGATCAGAACGTCTGGGACTACACGCTTCAGGTCGGCCTGACCGCGGTGATGCAGGCCACGCGCGGCGCGCTGGCGATCATGCTGCGCCAGGGCGGCGGCGCGATCGTCAACACCGCCTCGATCTCCGGTTTGTTCGGCGACTACGGGATCGCGGCGTATAACGCGATGAAGGCGGGCGTGGTGAACTTCACCCGCGTGGTGGCAATGGAATATGCGGGGGCAAACATCCGCTGCAACTGCATCTGCCCCGGCGCCATCGACACGCCACTGCTGCGGCGTTCGCTCGACACGATCCAGGGGTTCGGCCAGGCCACAGTCGCACAGATCCCGATGGGGCGGCTTGGGCGGCCGGAGGAGATGGCGAACGTGGTGATGTTCCTGGCCTCCGACCTGGCGTCGTACGTCACCGGGGCGGCGTTCGTCGCCGATGGCGGACTGACGGCGAAGACCGGGATTCCGACCCGGTTCACCGACTGAGCAATCCAGCGCGATGCATAGCGTCGAAACGCGCACGTCCTGGCTGATTGCCTGCACCTCGTTGGCGGCGATGTCGGTCTCCTACGGCGCGCCGCAGATCACGGTGGTGGCGCTGCGGCCGATTGCCGCGGCACTCGGCAACGCGCGCGAACTTCCGGCTCTGGCCTATTCGCTCGCGTGGCTCGGGATGGCCGTGGGCGGCCTGGCGATGGGACGCATCGCCGATCGGATCGGTGTCCGCTGGACCGTGGCATTCGGCGCGGCGATGGTCGCGACCGGGCTCGTGGTCGCGAGTTGCGGGGCAGCGTGGCAGCTCATCCTCGGCCACGGGGTGTTCATCGGCCTGCTGGGCAACGCCGGACTGAACGCGCCGCTCTACGTCTATGTCAGCCGCTGGTTCGACCGCAGGCGCGGCACGGCGCTGGCGCTGATCTCCTCCGGCCAATACGTCGCCGGCATGATCTGGCCGACATTGTTCGCGCACGCGACCGCCACGGTGGGCTGGCAACAGACCATGCGCTGGTTCGCCGTGTTGGAGCTGCTGACCGTCCTGCCGCTGGCGCTGCTGGTGCTGCGCAACCCGCCGGAGGCAGCGCCGAGCGGACCCGCCGCCAGGCTCCACGCCAGCGCTCGAGTGCTTGGGCTGCGGCCCAACGTCGCGCTGCTGCTGCTGGGCTGCGCCGGGTTCTGCTGCTGCGTGCCGATGGCGATGCCGCAGGGGCACCTGGTGGCGTTCTGCGGTGACCTCGGCATCCCGGCCGAGCAAGGCGCGGCGATGCTGTCGCTGCTGCTGGCGAGCGCCTTCATCAGCCGGCAGTTCTGGGGCTGGCTGTCCGATCGGATCGGCGGGCTGCGCACCATCCTCTCCGCCTCCACCATCCAGCTCGTCACCATGACCGGCTTTCTGCTGACGCAGAGCGAGGCTGGATTGTTCACCGTCTCGGCCTTGTTCGGCTTCGGCTTCAGCGGCCTGATTCCTGCCTATGTGCTGGCGGTGCGCGAGCTGTTCCCGCCGGCGGAGGCCAGTTGGCGCGTGCCTGCCATGCTGTTGTTCAGCGGATCCGGCATGGCGGCGGGCGGCTGGCTCGCGGGCTGGATCTACGATCATGCCGGCTTCTATGGCGCGGCGTTCGCCACCGGCCTGGTGTTCAATGCTGTGAACCTGCTGATCATCGGTCCGCTGGTGCTGCAATGGCGCCGGGGGCAGCGGATGGATTTCGCGGCAGCGCAGTGACGGCGGCGACGTTGCCGTGATGCTCGCGGTGGGAGTTGCAATACCGCTGCGTCCGGCTGGTGGCTCTGCGCGCAGGTTTTGACGCGTTGCCCGGAGCGGTTGTGCGTGGCCGCCCTCTTGCTACGTGACGGCGTCGTCTGACGTGCCGGACTCGGCGCAACTGTTAATTATGACAGCAGATTCGGGCGCGGCATCGCCGCGATATGGGCGCGCCGTCGCGGCTGGCGGGAGCGGGTGTACCGCCTTTACTTTCTTCTGTTACCGTACCAAGCTGCGTGCGGCGCAGCGCATTTGAGGAGTTCCGCCGATGTCGGGCACCATCGTCGTCTCCAACACTGACCCCACCGCCATCGAGAGCGGCTACTCGTGGAACGGGATGGACACCGCGGGAGCGCCCGTCATCGTCACCTTCTCGTTCCCGACCTCGCTGCCCGCTTATGATGAAACAATTGGCGGTTTCACCCCGGCGACGGTGGCCAGCTTCACCGCGTTCACCGCGGCCGAGCAAGCGCAGGCGCTCGCGGCACTGGGTCAATGGGCCGCCGCGTCCGGCATCGTGTTCATCGAGGTGCCGCCGGGCGAGGGCGACATCACTTTCGCCAACGTCAATTTCAGTACCACGACCACGACGTCAACGAACGGCGACTATCAGAACGCCGGCGGCATCGGTTTCTATCCGTTCGGCAATTGGAGTTTTTCCACCGGCAACAGCAGCGTCGGTTACGGCTTTACCAGCGACCTGAGCCCTGCCGGCGCCGTATTCATGAACTCGGCCTATATCAACAACGGCACGATTGATCTCGGCACCCTGCTGCACGAAATCGGCCATGCCATTGGCATGAAGCATCCCGACCAGACTCTCTATACTGCTGACGGCGTCTACCACAACCATGTGCTGAACCCGATGGAGAACAGCGCCACCATCACCATCATGTCGGAGACCGGAGACACCAACAACGAAACCAACCCTACCCTGTTCACGCTCGACAAGCTCGCAGCCGCCGACCTGTACGGCCCCGCCGGCACCGGCGGCGTTGAAACCGTGTCCGCCTCCGGGGTCAATTCGGTATCGTTCTGGACCTGGGACGCCACCACCGACACGCTCACTCAGACGGCGATATCCGCCAGCGAAACCATTCACGGCACCTCGGTCAACGACATCATCTACGGCTACGATTATGGCGGCAGCGTCGCCACCAGCGGCACCATCAGCATGTTCGGTCTGGACGGCAACAACACGCTGTATGCCGGCTCCGGCAATACCAATCTGTACGGCGGTCCCGACGCCAACACTCTGATCGGCGGCGCGGGCAATGACAGCTTCTATGTCTACAGCGATCAGACCAGCGTCGAGGACGCCTACACCACAGGCAACAACGAGCTGTATGCCGTCGGGGTAAACGCTACGCTGCCGGTGAACGTCGATACGCTGCAACTCTACGGCACCCTACTGACAGGTACCGGCAACGACCAGAACGACAGCATATTCGGCGACGGCGTTTATTCGAACACTCTGATCGCCGGCTCGGGCAACGACTATATGGTTGGCGGCAGCGGCGGCAACACGCTGGTTTCCGGCACCGGCATCGACACGATGTATGGCGGCAACGGCACCAACACTGCCAATACTTTCGTGTTCGCGCCCGGCTCGGCGCCGGTCAACAACCCGAACGGCATCGACTATATTGGCGATTTCCGGCCCGGCACCGACAAGCTGGATTTTTCCGCGTTCGCGAAAGCCGGCCACACGCTCAGCTTCGTCGGCACTGCGCCACTCACCGCCCCCGGCCAGGTTGATTATTCCACCTCGGACGGCTTCACCTTCGTCGAAGGCGACGTCACCAGCGCGGGGGCTGCCGACTTTGAAATCCAGATCGCCGGCAGCCTCAACCTGCAAGCCAGCGATTTCAGCTTTTCATCTGCGTGTTTCGCCACCGGCACTTTCATCCTGACCGATCGAGGCGAGATCGCGGTCGAGCATCTGACGGCAGGCGACCATGTGACGACCATGTCGGGTGCGTCCCGTCCGGTTCGCTGGATCGGGCACCGCCGCATCGATTGTTCGCGGCATCCGGATCCGCGCCAGGTTTGGCCGGTTCGTGTGGCGGCCGGCGCATTCGGCGAAACTCTGCCACGCCGGGACCTTTGGCTGTCGCCCGACCACGCGGTCTACATGCAGGGCGGGCTGATCCCGATCAAACTTCTGGTCAACGGATCGACCATCAGACAGATACGAATGAATGCAGTGACCTATTATCATGTTGAGCTATCGGGACACGACATATTGCTGGCCGAAGGATTGCCGGCGGAGTCCTATCTCGACACCGGCAACCGCTTCATGTTCGAGAACGGTGGAGCGTCACTCCTGCTGCACCCGTACCTGGAAACTGCGAACGATCAGGCCCGGCGCGTCGCGGAGTCCTGCGTGCCGTTGGTTTGCGATGCGGAGCGCGTGGAGCCGCTATGGCATTCGCTTGCCGCGCGCGCAGAGAAGCTGGGGTTTCCTCCGCGGGTCGTGGCGGTCACTGACGACCCGATGCTGTGCATTCGTATCGGCGGCAGGGATTTCAGGCCGGTCCACCACCTGGCAAACCGATATCAGTTTGTGCTTGCGCGAAGTCGCGGTGACGCCCGGCTCGTTTCTCGCAGCGCCGTGCCTTCGGACATACGGCCGTGGATCGCTGATGACCGCAAGTTGGGCGTGGCGATACGGCGAATCATCGTCTGGCGCGGCGCAGAGTGCAGCGAACTCGCGTTAGATGATCCGCAACTGGGAGAGGGTTGGTGGGCGGTTGAGCGTGACGACGCCACGATGTGGCGGTGGACCGATGGCAATGCCGCCCTTCCGATTGAGGGCGACCGGTTGATGGTCGAGATCGTGCTCGGCGGAACCGTACCCTATGCGGTGACCGAACATTGCCCGGAGGCGACACGCGCAATTGCCTGACCATGCGCGATGCCTCCATTCGCAGGCGGAGAAGCCGGCATGGGGCAGTCAGTTGAACGCGACACTGCATTTGCGTGGCCAGACATAAACCGAATATTAACGTTCGCCGGTCAAATATGGGCGTCATGCGTCTGTTCCCGACTTTCGAACCTGTGGAGACAGTCCTCGCCAGCCTGGCGGACGCGCTTGATGCGATCGATGTCGGCATCGTGCTTTTGAACCATGATCTGCATGTACAGTTCATCAACCGCCGCTTTGCCGAAATCTGGGCGGGTCCGCCGGAGCTGTTGGTCAAGGATACCAGCTTCCGCATGCTGCTTGAGTATACGGCTACCAATGTCCAGTTCAGCGTACCGGCTGCCGAGCTGCCGGCATACCTGAACAATCGGGAAGCAGCGGTACGCGCATCAGCCGTATCGGCCACGGAAATCGATTTGCGCGACGGCCGGCGCCTGCTGTTTCGCAGCAGCCCGTGCAGCGGCGGCCGCATTCTGACCTACAATGACATCACAACCTTGAAGCGCAACCAGGAAATGCTGCACGAGGTGCGTGAGACCGCCGAACGGACGATGGTTGAGCAACGGTTCAGTGCCGAAATGCTGGAGGGCCAGGCGGCCTATCTTGCATCCCTGGCCGAAACCGCGGACGAAAATGCCCGCCAGGCCGCCGTCGCGAACCAGCGGCTGGAACACGAGATAGCTGAGCGACGACAATTGGAGGTCGAGCTCCGCCGACTGGCGACAACGGATGCGCTGACCGGAACACTGAACCGGGCGCAATTCCTGTTGCTGGCCGGGCATGGATTCGAGCGCGCACGCCAACATGATCAGGCAATGGCGGTGCTGATGCTCGACATCGATTATTTCAAGCGGATCAATGACAGCTACGGCCACTTCATCGGCGACGAGATGCTGAAACATTTTGTCGCCCTGCTCCGCGGCGGCATGCGCAACGGTGACTTGCTCGGACGCCTCGGCGGCGAAGAGTTCGCCGTCGTGCTGCCGGAAACCGATAGCCAGGCAGGATTTATGGTTGCGGAGCGTCTGCGGGCTCGTGTTGCTGCCACACCGCTGATTCACGGTGATCACTCGATCGGTATTACCGTCAGCATCGGACTGGCAACGGCTGGCGTCGATGACCGGACGATAGAGCAAACTTTGGCACGGGCTGATGCCATGCTGTACGCGGCGAAGGCCAATGGCCGCAATCAGGTTCACCCGGCAGCGGCGACATCCGCTGCCCGGCAGTAATCCGGCCGCGCGCGACCCAAGCCTGGCATGCTCTCGACCAGCGTCACCGGCAGCTCGTCCTGCTGCCACAACCCACGGTTCCAGTTGCGGCGGATGTGACTGCCCAGGATTAACCCAATATCAACCTTTTCGTGGCTTCCCTGCGTTCATCCAGGATGGGCGACGCCTGCATGCGACGAGGAATGCTGGATCCATTCGCGCTTCATCAGATGCTGTACGATGCATTGGATGCATCGGATGACCTGATTCTCGTCCTCGAACACGCGGGCGAAAGTGACGAGGAACCGCTGATTGCGGCCAGCAACGAAGCGTTCTGCCGTGCCTCTGGTCTGAGTTCGGGCAAGCTTGTCGGCACACCGTTTACCGCCCTCGGTGTGGGCGCGGATTGTCAAGCGATTGTGGCTGCGTCGCGTGAGCGTCGCTCGTTCCGGTCAGACATGCTGTGCCGCCGCGACGCGGGAACGCCGTTTTGGTTTGGGCTGCACTTGATGCCGGTGCCGAACAGCAGCCCGCCTTGCAGTATCATTCTGGGCCGCGACATTTCTCAGCAACGGCTTGATCGGCGGCAGCACGCCGCCATCCAGGGCCTTCTGGCCAAGGTATTCGTCGCGGTGCAAACACCTGTTGCCATCGTGGACGCGCAGGGCGCGGTCAAAATGAACAACCCGGCGCTTGATCGCCTGCTGGGCGCGGTTCCGGGCGGCCTGAACGGCAGGCCGGCGATCGGATTGGTGGCGCCAGACAGCCAGGCTGCGGTGAGCCAGGCGCGGGACCGGCAGGTCGCTACCGGGGAGGAGTATCGCATCAAAGTCAGATTGCTGCATGCCGATGGGTCGCTTGTGCCGGTCGAACTTGCGTCGGCCGTCGTCCGACAAGACGACCTCAGACGCTTCCGCGTCATTACTTTCACCCCGTTGCTGGAACCGAAGCCGCCGCGGCAGGTCACCGCGCCGCTGCCGATGAAGGTCGTGGTGGCGGGCAGGATCAAGCTCATCGGATTAGAGGACGTGAGGGCATCACTCGGCGGCCGGTGGCCGCAGGTGGCCGATCGGGTGTTGCGGAGCGCAGAGCATGTCATCAGGCAACGTTGTGGATCGCAAGACACATGGTGTCGTACCAAGGACAGCAGCTTTGTCGTCTGCTTCGCAAATGCGACCGAAAATGAAGCGGCATTCCGGGCAGCGACGATAGCGCGCGACATTCGCACGCGCCTGATCGGTGAGGGCGAAGCACCGTCGACTGCGCACGCGTCGGCCATCACGGCCACCATCGAGGTGGCGGATGTTCCGGGCGAGACGCCGGACGCGCTTGGCGACCTTATCGGTGAGCGATTGAATGTCCGCCTCGCCGAAATCGAAGAGCGAGCGCGGGTCACTCTCGCCGCGGCAGTGCATGGCGCATCATGTAAACTTTCCGCGGTGCATGCCGTCAGCCTTGACAATACCGTTGCTCATTTCGCCACCTTGCCGCGCAGGCTAGAACACCAAATTCAATGCGCATTGGCCGCGCTTCCGTTTCGCGAGGCGCAGGAGTTCGATTTTGACCGCCTGGTTCTTGCCACTGCTGCACAGCAGGAAGTAGTCAGGATTGCCGGTGGCGACTTGCGGATGATGTTTGTGCCGGTGAGCTTCGGCGTGTTCTATCACCGGCATGCTCTGGACCGCTACCTTGCTGCCTGCCAGGACCTGGATGAGCGTCTCCGCAAGCATCTTGTCCTGGTATTGATCGATGTGCCGCAAGGCGTTCCCAGGAGTCGGGTGCTGGATTGCGCGCTGCGACTGCGGCCGCTGTGCCAAACTGTTTGCTATCAGGCAGACAATCTGGAATTGCCCCCCATAGAGTTCTCTCTGCTTGGCGACTCGTTTGTCGTCGCGCACGAGGTCGATCTACGGCATTGGGACCTCGACGACCTGGTAAAGCTGGAAAAGCTGATCGGGATGGCGCATGCTCATCGTAGCCGGATGTTGGTGCATCATGTGTCGAGTCGTGCCAAGGCTGGACGGCTCTTGAAGCTTGGCGTCGACATGGTCGCGCTGCACGATGTTGACGCCACCGACATGCGATAGACTGGATCCGCCCTGGTATGGCGACCGGCGATAGCAATGCGGCCCCGGCGCGCCCTCGCTACGACTGGGGTGACGTTCATTGCCCTGCCTCGGCAAACAGCGCCGCCAGGTCGGCGTGGTTGGTCAGCCAGCACAGCGGGCTCCGCTGCACCAGTGCCAGCGAATCCAACAGCGCGATCGCACCGTACGGCCGGCCGAACACGTGCGCGTGTACCGTGATGTCCAGGCTCGCATAAGGGCTGCCCAGCGCCGGCCAGCCGGCAACGATCCGCGCCAGCGTGCGGGTGAACGCATCCGGCTCGTTACCGTAACGGACATACAGCGGCATGTCGTTCACCTCCATGGTGAAGGGCATGCCGAGCAAGGGACCGGCCTCGGTTGGGATCGGGTAGGGCAGGTCGGCGTCGAACATATCGGCGTGCCAACGGAATCCGGCGCGCGCGAGAAGCTGCGAGGTGACAATGCTCGCGGTGCAACGCGGACTGAGCCAGCCTCGCGGCGCGCGGCCGGCGGTGCGCGTCAGCACCTCGGCACAGCGGGCAATGTCGTCGCGTTCCGCCTCGGGGGTCAGGTAGGGCGGGATCGTGCCCTGGCTCCAGCCATGCGCGGCGATGGTGTGGCCGTCTGCCTCGATCGCGGCCGGCAGCGACGGATAGCGCTCCGCCACCACGCCGCTGGTGTAGAACACCGCGCGCACGCCGCTGCCGCGGAGCAGGTCCAAAAGGCGGGATGCGCCGACCTTCGGGCCGTATTCCGCCCATGACAGAGCTTGCAGATCGGGCACCCCCGGCCGCAGCGGATTGCCCATCGGGCCGATGCCGGGCGCGCTGCCTTCCGCCCAGCCTTCCAGCATGACGTTGACCGACACCGCGAGGGGCCGTCCGGCCGGCCAGCCTGCCGGCACCGCGGCTGCGCCGGGCCACCTGTCGACATTGGACCGGGCGGTTGCGAGGCCATGCGGTTTCGCGGTCGTGGGATCTGCCATTCTGCTGGTCTCCCGTGCGGCGGCAGAGGGCAGGGCCCTGTGCGCCCGGTCAGGCCAGCACGTCGTTGACCTGAATGATCGGCTGCACGTTGGTGAAATTGGCAATGTCCGCCATGATCTCCTGGCCATGCGCCGCCAGCGCTTGCTCCAGTTCCGCGACCGAGCCGAAGGTCAGTAACGCCGTGACCGAGTAAGTGGCCGCGGCGCCGCCCGGAGCGCCAACGCCTTGCAATATTTTCGCCTCGCGCAGGCCCATGGCGTTCCAGCGTTCGCCGACCATCGGAACGTGCCGATCGAGATAATACTTAAGGTCGAACTTCGCATCGGGGGTGGCGGGGTACATCACGCTGACGACGATCATTTCATGCTCCTCTCCCGGTGCCGGCCGCCGCGGTTCCGCGACCAATGCCGGCATCCTATCCCGCGCGGTGCACCGAGGATACCAGCGATCCGGACCTGCAAGAGATGTGACCAAGTCCGGCAACCGCGATCCATGGCGGGCAGAGACAGGACCCAATCCGGCAGCCGCGATCCATGGTGGGCAGAGACGGGATCCAGTCCGGCAGCCGCGATCCGCGCCGAACGCGCTGCGATCAAGTCCAGATAAACGCGCTGCGATCAAGTCCAGGTCGCAGCGATCCGCCACCGGGCGAGCGGTGACCGAAGCCGGGTACTGGCGGCCCGCGGCCCGAAGCGCCGCGGCCAAATCCGGCGTGGATCGGTCGCTTGCCGGCGGCGATCGATCGGCGCACCGGCGCAATGCCGCGCGGCCGGCCGTGCTTCAATCGACCACGTGCAAGGTTCCCGCATACAGCACCGGCCCCTGCGGCCGGCCGGTCGGGGATCCGCCCTTTTGCTCCAGGCTGATCAGCAGTTGGGTGCCATTGGCCGGGACATGCGGCGAGGCCACGCCGCGTCCCCGCGCCGGCAGCACACCCAGCGGGATCGGTATGCTCGCACCTTGCGGCAGCGCCCAGAGCTCGAGGTCCTTGTCGGCCGCGACTGCGACCGCGCGCAGTGCGAACACGCGCAACGTGCCATCGGGCTGCCATTGCGCCATGTAGGCGGGCGCGGCGGTGCCCGATGGCAGCAGCGCGGCAACCGGCAGGGCGGGCGGTGGACGCAGCACGATGAACGCTGCCAGACCGGCCGCCAGGGCCAGTCCCGCGGCACTGGCGCAGCGCCAAAGCGCCAGGCTGCGCCACGCCCGCACGGCCACGCTCGCGGGCGCGGCGATGCCACCGGCGGCGACCGGCGCAGCAGTGTCGATCGATGCGGTCAACCGCTGCCACAGCGCATCGGGCGGCAACGCTTCATCCGCCATCGCGGACAGCGGGTGCAGGCGCTCCTCCCACGCCGCGATCGCCCGGCGCAGCGCCGGGTCTGCCGCGGCGCGCATCGCGACCTGGCGCGCCGTCGCGGGATCCAGCGTGCCCAGCACGTATTCCGCCGCCAGCAATTCGCGATCGTCCGGCAGGTCGCTCATGACTCGAGACACGCTTTCAGGGCCTGCAAGCCACGGCGGATCCAGGATTTCACCGTGCCCAGCGGGCGTTCCAGCCGCTCGGCAAGCTCGGCATGCGACAGGCCCTCGACAAACGCCATCACGATGACCTGCCGCTGACCTTGCTCCAGGCCGTTCAGGCAGCGATGCAGGGCCTGACCGGTCGCGCTGGCCAACAACCGGTCGAGCGCGCCTGGCGCTTCGTCCGCTGCTTCGGGCAGGTCGACGCCGGTGACTTCGCGCGCCCGTCTGCGCATGGCGTCAATGGCGCGGTAGCGCACCAGCCCGGTCAGCCACGCCGCCACCGAGCCCCGCGCCGGGTCGAACAATGCGGCACGCTGCCAGACCTGGAGCAATGCGTCATGCACCGCGTCGGCGGCCAGCGTCGGCTGTCGCGTGATGCGGAGCGCGAGGCCATAGAGGCGCTTCGACTCGAGATCATACAGACGGCGGAACGCGGTGCGGTCGCCGGCGCCGCACCGCGTCAACAACGCCGACAGCGTTGCGTCCTCCGAGCGAGGGTCCGGCGGGCCGGGGAATCGTTCTGTAGCGGCCAAGTGGACCATACCTCTTCCGGCACCAAGGACGCGCGCCCAAGCCGGCGAATTCCAGCAGTGCGCGCTCGGCGAGACAAGCAGCGTGCCGGAACTGCCGTACCCCATGTCATTGCGAGACGCGAAGCGACGCAGCAATCCAGGTCGGGTGGGCGCATGGACCGTTCGCCAGCCTTTCCGAACCAGATTGCGGCGTTGCCTGGCACCTCGCGATGACGTGGGGTGCGTGCCGCACGCTGCTGCAATGGCGGCGCCAGGGGTTGCCATGCGCCTCTTACGCGCAACGCGGACTGCCGGATGCAGACAGCAGCCCGGCGATTTCTTTTCGCGCGCCTGCATCCAGCGGACGGACCCCTCCGTAGTGCGAACGGCGCCACTGAACGGCGCAGGCAAAACGAAGAGGATGATCCCATGCGAGTTTCAGGTTTTCTGCTGGCCGCCGGTGTGGCGATGCTGGCATCGACGGCGCTGGTCCCGGCGCAGGCGCAAATGACCGGCACGGCGACGCAGGTCTCGGAGCGTACCGTCATGGTTGGCGGCGCGCCGATGTTTCCGTCGAAGAACATCATTCAGAATGCGGTGAATTCGAAAGACCACACCACGCTGGTGGCGGCGGTGAAGGCCGCCGGTCTGGTCGATACACTGCAAGGGCCGGGCCCGTTCACCGTGTTCGCACCCACCAACGCGGCATTCGACAAGCTGCCGCCGGGCACGGTGACGACGCTGCTGAAGCCTGAGAACAAGGCGATGCTGACGGCGATCCTGACCTATCACGTGGTCGCCGGCCGCTATACCGAGGCCGCGCTGATGAACCTGGTGCAGGCCGGCCACGGCAAGGCGATGTTGCAGACCGTGCAGGGTGAGCCTCTGACGATCGCCATGGGCGGCGGCCGGCTCTGGGTGGAAGGCGCCAAGGGCGGCAAGGCGGAGATCACCGTGCCGGACGTGACGCAGTCGAACGGCGTGATCCAGGTGGTCAACGCGGTGCTGTTGCCGCAATAAGCCGGCACCGTCACGGCACCCTGAGATCAGTCACCCACTCCCGGCAGCCTGAGTTCAGTCCCCGCTCGCGGATGGTGTCCGCAAGCGGGGACGGTTCGGGTCAACTGAACAGGAAGGTGCGGAGCTCGATGCTCTCGCGGGGGAGAATGTCGGGGCCGGCGGTCGGATCCTCGAACGCGGTGTGCGGCGCGAAGCGGGCGGTGCCGTCGGTCATCGAATCGTAGCACTTCAGCAGCAGCGCCTCGTCCGGCTGCATCTCCGGCACATAGAACCAGCGGTGCAGCGGATTGTACTTCACCGCGTAGGTCTCACCGACGCGATCGCGATACACCAGATCGGAGCCGACGAGATCGTTATGCGCCACGGTGCGTGCATCGCACACCGCGAGCGGCGCATCGCGCAACGGGCCGCGGATCGGCCGCCACAGATTCACCACCTGCACGCGGCCGCGCAGCAACGCGTCCGCTTCGTCGCCGAGCAAGTCGTGCACGCGCTGTGGGCCGGATGTTTCCGTGTGGTCCACGTGCACGCGCGGCACCGGCTGACGCAGCGCGCCGGCGGTGCGATCCTCGGTCCCGGCGACGCGCTTGCGCACGGTGTGGTCGAACACGAACACGCGCTTCGCGCCGGTTGCCTCGGCGAGTGCCGCGGCGGCCTCCGGGTAATAGACGCGGCGGACTTCCTCGTCGTCATAGAAGTCGCGCACCGCGCTCCTCTGATGCAGCAGGGCGAAACCCTCGCGGTCGAGCGACACATCCCGTTCCAGCGGGCGGGCGCTATGGATCGGCACGATATGCGAGTCGGTCACGATGTTCGAACGCGGCACGCCGGCCGGCGGATCATAGGTGTAGTTGCGCGGCCGCTCGGTCATCGGCGCGAGATAGTGCAGCGTGGCCTCGACCTGCGGCAGGGAATCGATCGACAGACTCATAGGGTGGCATCCTTGTTTGATGGTGGATGGGGCCGGTGGCCGGTGTCAGAACGGGCGGCTGGCGCGCCAGAACCACTCGTTGGTCTCGTGCCAGACATCGGCGTGCGAGGCACGCATGTCGCGCAGCTCGCGTTCGGAGAGCGATGCCAGCTCATGCCGCTCGCCCATCCGCCGGCGCCACAGGCGGAGTGTCTCGCCGATGCGGTCGAGCAATGACGGCCGCGACGGCGCGCCAAAGCTTGGCGCCAACGCAATCGCCTGAGAATTTGTCAGTGACCGATGAACCAGGGCGGCCATGGCCTCCTCCTCATGATGGGTTCGTTGCGCCGAGACATGAGCGCCGCGGCCGTTTCCGACAAAGGATGAATTGTCCTGCTTCACATGAGACAATGTCATGCATAGATAGGGCGCATGGCGGTGCTCCCCTCGCTCAATGGCCTGCGTGCGTTTGAGGCGGCGGCGCGCCACCTCAGCTTCACCCGCGCCGCGGCCGAGCTGAACGTGACGCAGACCGCGATCAGCCATCAGATCCGCCGCCTGGAGGAGCAACTCGGCATTGCCTTGTTCGAGCGTGGCAACCGCACGCTGGCTTTGACGCGGGAGGCGCAGGGTTACCTGCCGGCGGTGCGTGCCGCGTTCGAGGACCTGCGCCAGGCCACCGCGCGGCTGCAACGGCCGGAACGCGAGGCGGTGCTGACCGTCAGCACCACCGCGTCGCTGGCGGCGAAATGGCTGGTCTCGCGCGTGGCGGCGTTCCAGGACGCGCATCCGCGGATCGAGGTGCGCATCACCACGTCCTCCGACCTGGTGGATTTCCGCCGCGAGCAAATCGACATGGGCGTGCGCTACGGCCGCGGGTCCTGGCCAGGACTGCGCGCGGCGTGGCTGATGGCCGAGGACATCTTCCCGGTGTGCAGTCCGGCATTGCTGACCGGCGAGAAGCCGCTGCGCCGGCCGGAGGACCTGGCGCGCCACACCTTGCTTCATGCGACGGCATCGCGCGAGGACTGGCAGTTGTGGCTGACGGCGGCCGGGTTGCCCAAGTCGCTGGCGGCGCGCCGCGGCCTGAGCTTCGATCAGAGTTTTATGGCGATCCAGGCGGCAATGGACGGGCTGGGCGTGGCGCTGGGCCGCACGCCGTATGTGGAGGCTGACCTTGCCGCCGGCCGCCTGGTGGTGCCGTTCGACGTAGTTCTGCCGGCGGATGCCGGGTTCTACGTGGTCGCGCCGGAGGACACTGCCGAGCTGCCCAAGATCGCCTTGTTCCGCGACTGGTTGATCGGGTCGGTGGCACCGGGGGCCGTGGCGCCGCCGCCGGAAGCGCCACCGCCGCGGGGTACGGCGAGAGGCTGACGCGGCACAAATGTTGGGAGGCTAACGCTTCGATCCCATTGGGCACCGACAATCTCAGTCGTTACCAGGGTCCGCGTGGGATGCAAGTGTCAGAGTCACAACACTAGCGTGGCGTCATCACGATCTGTGCCGGGAAATTCGGCCCGATAAGAGTGCTGGTACCGTTCCCGTTGTTCATCAGCAGGGCCTGCCCACCCGTGCCCGGCATGCTGACCATCCCCATCGATCCCATGTTGCCGGTCACGACGCCCATCCCGCGCGGGGTCATGACCGGGGCGCCGAGCGACGGCAACGCAGACGATAACGGTGCTATCGGAGTTGCATAATCCGGGGCGGCGATCGATGTCTTCGCAGCGGCAAACAGCAGTGTGGCGGCACCAGCCAGGACAAGGGCCTTGCGCATTGTTCATCTCCAGGGTTCGAGGGCGCGGGCAGGGCTGTCTGCCGCGCTCGGCGGCCCCGGACGAAGCTCGGCGGTCGTCGATGCAGCCCATATCGGTGCTTCTTACCCGCCGTCCGAATGCAGTATCGGCATTCCGGCATGCGCCGAAGGCATCTCGGCCATATCTGGAACGATACCGTCCGTGCGGGCAGCGCGGCGATGCCGGGGTGGTGCGGCGACTTCAGTCCTGGTTCTCACTATGCCGCGGACCGGGTGATCGAGGCGCATCTCTATCACCGCGTGCGCAAGTTTCTCGCCCGGCGCCACAAGATGCCGCCGCGAAGCAGCGGATTGCTCCGCATGGCGGCGGTCTTCGGCGCATGGGTGTGTTGAGATCACGCCTGTGCCGCCGATCGGGCGCAATGTCGTGAGCCTGCCAGGAAGCCAGTCGGAACGCCGGATGCGGGAGGACCGCACGTCGGGTTGGATGAGCGGAGAGGGGCGACGGACTGCCACGCGGCAGCGTGCCTCTGCTCGACTCTGCTATCTTTATGGTGAATCTGGGCTGCGATCCCGGTTCTGGTGTTGTGACCCTAACGCTTCGATGCCATTGGGCATCGACAATCTGAGTCGTTACCAGGGTCCGCGTGGGATACAAGCGTCGGAGTCACAACACCAGCGACCCGGTCATTCCGACAATGCGCATGACTCCCATTCACAAGCGCCGCAGGTTACTGGCGGCACAGCGCCTCGCCGTTCGCTATGCCACCGCCGGCGCCGTCTCCAGTTCCCGGGCCATCATCTCCCGCATCATGTATTTCTGCACCTTCCCGGTCACCGTCATCGGATAACTATCGACGAACCGCACATAGCGCGGGATCTTGAAATGCGTGATCCTGCCACGGCAGAACGCCTTGATCTCCTCCTCCGTCGCCGCCATGCCCTCCCGCAACCTGATCCAGGCGCACAGCTCTTCGCCATAGAACGCGTCGGGCACGCCGAACGCCTGTACGTCGGCCACGGCGGGATGCGCGTAGAGGAACTCCTCCACCTCGCGCGGGTAGATATTCTCGCCGCCGCGGATCACCATGTCCTTGCTGCGGCCGGTGATGGCGATGTAGCCGTCGGCGTCCATCGTCCCCAGATCGCCGGTGTGCATCCAGCGCGCGGCGTCGATTGCCTCGGCCGTCTGCGCTGCGCCATTCCAATAGCCCTGCATCACCAGATAGCCGCGCGTGCAGATCTCGCCCTGCGTGCCGCGCGGCACAGTGCGGCCTTCCGGATCGACGATCTTGATCTCGGCGTGCGGATGCACCCGTCCCACCGTCCTGACGCGCTGTGCGATCGTGTCCGTACCGCTGGTCTGGGTGCTGACCGGCGAGGTCTCGGTCATGCCATACACGATCGTCAGCTCCTGCATGCCGAGTTCCTCGATCAGCCGGCGCATCACCCCCTCGGGACATGGCGCGCCGCCAATGAAGCCCTTGCGCAGCGATGAGAGATCGAAGCGGCGGTACTCCGGATGGTTCAGCATGGCGATGAACATGGTCGGCACGGCGCCGAGTGCGGTGCATTGCTCATCATGCAAGGCCTGCAGCATGGCGGTCGGGTCGAAGCCCTCGCCGGGGTAGACCACGGTCATGCCGTGCACCACGCCGCACAGGCTGCCGCAGACCATGCCGCCGCAATGATACAGTGGCAGAGGCATGCAGAACCGATCGCCAACCTCGGCGCCGCCCATCATGCCGATGAAGAACGCGTTGTTGAGGATGCCGTGATGCGTCAGCGTCGCCGCCTTCGGCGATCCGGTGGTGCCCGAGGTGAACTGGATGTTGATCGGATCATCGGGCTGCAACGTCGCCGCCAGTTCCTCGAGACGCGCATGTTCTGCCGCGCCGCCGCGGTGCAGCACCTGGGAGAATGTGAGGAACCCGGGCTGGTGGGTCTCGCCGATATGGATCAGGGCGGAAAGATGCGGCAGGCGCGGCGACTGCAACGCGCCCGGCACGCTGTCGTCGATCTCGGGCGCCAGCGCGCGCAGCATGCCGAGATAGTCGGTGGTCTTGAACCGGTCGGCGCAGATCAGCGCGCGGCATTCCACCTTGTTCAGCGCGTATTCAAGTTCCGCCGCGCGGTAGGCCGGGTTGATGTTCACCATGATCAGCCCGGCCTTGGCGGTGCCATATTGCGTCAGCACCCAGGCAGCGTTGTTGGGCGACCAGATGCCGACGCGATCGCCTGGCTCCAACCCCAGCGCCAGCAATCCCGCGGCCAGGTCGTCCGCCGCGCGCTGCAACTCGGCGAAGGTCATGCGGGCCTGCTGATCGCAGATCACGAAGGCCTCGCGATCGGGCCAACGGGTGGCGGCGTTGTCGAGGCAGATGCCGATGGTCTCGTGGCGCAGCGGGACGTCACAGGCGCCGTGCGCGTAGCTGAGCAACGTCCGGCTCATGCGGTGGGCCTCCCTTTCTTGGTGCTTTGACAGCAACGCTAGCGCAGCGTGGCAGAGGGCTGCAATCGAAGCATTCGCCGGGGCGGCAGGTGCCCCCGGTGCGGCGCATCGTCTTCGCGTGTGGCAGCTCTGTGCCATCAGTATGCTCGCTAAATTCTGTCCACCAGATCGAGACTCGGGGGGCGAATCGTGCTAGCGCGATGCGGACCCGAAATCCCCACGTCAGCATGGGAGCGTGCCGCGGTGATTGCGCCGAATGTCGCCAGGCTACAGAAGAAGCCGACCGCGGACGCGACAAACATGCTGGCGCGCACGATCGGAAATCAGTCAAAGTCGAGGCCCCTGGCACAGACCGTTTCGAGCGCGACCGGGAAACCGCCGGGCATAGGGGCTGGACAGAGCGCCAGCGACGAGGGCGTAACGGCCCGCGAAGCGCCCGGCGGCGCGGCGTGGGATTTCGGCAGCATCTCGATATTCCCGGCTGAACGAGCGGACCGGCCTCGGTTGTCGTCGCCGTTGACTGGCACGCAGAAAAAACTCGTGGTCGGACGTGTCGACGATCCGCTTGAGCACGAGGCCGACCGCATCGCCGATCAGGTGATGCGGATGCCGCAGCCGGTGCCGGTGAAGCCATCACACGCAGGCACCGCGATGCAGCGTCAATGCGCGGCGTGTGAGGAGGAAGGTGAGGCGATTGCCCGCAAGGCCGCGATTGGTGGAGCAAACCAAGCAGGAACGGCGGCACCGGACATCGTGCATGACGTGTTGGCCTCGCCTGGCCGGCCGCTCGATACCAATGCGCGCGCATTCTTCGAGCCCCGCTTCGGACAGGATTTCTCGCAGGTTCGCGTCCACGTCGATGAGCGGTCGGCGGCGTCGGCCCGCGCGGTCGGGGCGCGCGCCTACACGGTCGATCGCCACATCGTGTTTGGCACTGGTCACTATCAGCCGGACAATGCGACGGGCCAATTCTTGCTTGCACACGAACTGGCACACGTTGCGCAGCAGAAGGCAGCCGGCAACGGCGTTGTTTTCCGGGACCAGGATGATGGCAAACCGCACCCATCACCGCCAAAGACTCAAGCGCCGGGTGGCACGCCTGCGGCGGCACCGTGCGTCCCGAAACTGAATTCGATGGAGGCCAAGATTACCGGCACCGTGGGGGTGAGGGAGGTGCAGGGAAGGTGTCAGCTTATGCTGGGCACCGAAGGGAAGACCAATGGTGCTACGTTTACCTCGAAGGTTGACGTCCCCGCCGGGTGCACCGGTACGCTGCAATACGTTCAACTCGTTGATATGTGTCACGGCTTTCATCTGACCAACGGCGAGGACTGGCGGCGGAAGACCGGTGGGTTTTGGATCGATACGCAGGACCCGATCGACCAGCAGCCGGTCGCGTCCGCGGGCGCCGTGGAATTCAAGTCAAATGACTCCCCCGGCCAGGGTGTCTCCCCCCAGTTCGCCAGTGTTCAAGTGGGTGACAGCTTCAAGTTGTGGTTGCTGTGGAAGCCGGACCAACCTGCCAACGCGAGCCGGGTACCGATAGCGATGGCGACCTGGAGCTGGTCCGCCGCAGCCATGGCGGCACAGCCGGACGCGGACGACTGCGCCAAACAGTTCACTGTGACCGCGCACAAGACGACGCCCGGGATCGGGAAGTCGGCAAAAGACTTTACCCTTCCGGCCAAGACGACAGGCCCAGGCGAGCCGCCCCCCGAGAAAGGCAAGTGCTGACCCATTGGATCGGCGTGATCGCCGATCGGAAATGGACCGTGTCGTGCTGCCTTGGCTGCGGGTCTGATTTGCTCTCGGCGCAGCGTGACGCGCCGGGATGTGGTTCAGCGACATGCGGGCTGGGATGTGGTTCAGCGACATACGCGCCGGAATCTGGTTCAACGACATGCGGGCTGGGATGCGGTTCAGCGACATGCGGGCCGGGATCTGGTTCAACGACATAGTGCGAGGAATGGGCCCGGCAGCTTGGACCCTTAGCCAGGGCGCGGGCGTTGCAGCAGGCCGACGGCAACCAGCAGCAGGCTGACCAGGGCGACGATCACCGTCGCCAGGGCATAAAGTTCCGGGGTCGGGCCGAGGCGCATGGAGGAGAACACCACCATCGGCAGCGTCGAGGCGCCAGGCCCCGAGGTGAAGCTGGCCACCACCACGTCGTCGAGCGACAGGGTGAAGGACAGCAGCCAGCCGGAGACCAGGGCCGGGGTGAGCAAGGGCAGGGTGATGAGGGCGAAGCCGCGCCAGGGCGGGGCGTAGAGGTCGGCGGCGGCTTCCTCCAGCGTGGTGCCGGCATCGGCGAGGCGCGCGCGCACCACCACCGCGACATAGGCGACCGACACCGAGGCATGGGCCAGCGTCACCGTCGCCGCACCGCGCTGTGCCGGCCAGCCGATTGCTTGCTCGGACGCAACGAACAGCAGCAGCAGGGAGAGGCCGGTGATGACCTCGGGGAGCACCAATGGCGCGGCAACCGCGGCGGCGAAAGCACCGCGGGTGCGGAATGCGCCGAACCGCGCCAGCGCGTAGCCGGCGAGTGTGCCGACGACCAGGGCCAGGGTGGCCGAGGCGGCAGCGATGCGCAGCGACAGCAGCGCGGCGTCGATCAGGGTGTGGTCATGGGCGAGGGTGACGTACCAGCGGGTGGAGAACCCGGCCCAGGCGGTGACGAGGCTGGAGGTGTTGAAGCTCAGCGTGACCAGGAACGCGATCGGCGCGTAGAGGAAAGCATAGCCCGCGATCAGGCAGGCGATGAGGGGGCGTGGCGCGGTCATTGCGAACTGTCCGACAGCCCCGCACCTCTGTCATTGCGAGGTCCGAGTGGCCGATGCAATATCGATCGGGCAGACTCTCGATCTGATCGCAGCTTCGCACGACCGAGATTGCTTCCTCGCTGTGCTCCTCGCAATGACAGCGAGGCGGCCATCCATATCCCAATCGGCATAATCAGCAGCAGCACAAGCAGCATGCAGGCCAGCGCGGAAGCCGTGGGCCAGTCGCGGTTCTGGAAGAACTCGTTCCACAGCACGCGGCCGATCAGTTGCGCCTGGGGTCCGCCGAGCAATTCGGGAATGACGTATTCGCCGACCGCCGGGATGAACACCAGCAGCGCCCCGGCCCAGACGCCGGGCAGCGACAGCGGCAAGGTGATCGCGACGAACGCGCGCCAGGGCGGCGCGCCGAGATCGCCGGCGGCCTCCAGCAATGTCGCATCGAGCCGGGTCAGCCGCGCATAGAGCGGCAGCACCATGAAGGGCAGGTAAGTGTAGACGATGCCGATGTACATCGCCGTGTCGGTGTAGAGTAATCGCAGCGGCGACAGATGGCAGAACAGCAGTGCGGTGTTGATCCAGCCATTGTCCTGCAACAGGCCGATCCAGGCATTGATGCGCATCAGGAAGCCGGTCCAGAACGGCAGCATCAGGGTGAGCAATAGGGGATTGCGCCACCGCTGCCTTGCCCGCGCGATGGCGAGCGCCATGGGGTAGCCGAGCAACAGGCAGATCAGCGTCGACAGGCCGGCGACGCGGAGACTGTGCAGGAAGGCGCCGCGATACAGCGGGTCGGTGAGGATGAGTGCGAAATTGTCCGGCGTGGCGCGGAGCTGCGGCGTGCCGCCGGTCCAATGCAACAGCGGCGTGTAGGGCGGCACACCGTCGATCGATTGCGACACCGCGATCTTCAACACGATCGCGGTGGGGAGCAGCAGGAACAATACGAGCCAGGTCCAGGGGATGGCCAGGACGAGGCTGCGTGCGCGCGGCATGGGCGTGACGGCAGTCGTGGGCTAGGACGGGGGCGGCGGCTGCGGCTCGCTCGGCAGCACGATGCACGCCTCGGGTTGCCACGACACCGTCACCGGGGCGCCGATTTCGGATTGCTCTTCGCCCAGCCCGTCATGCAGTGACCGCGTCACGCGCAGCACTGTGCCATCCGCCAGCCGCACGCCGTGGGTCAGCGCCTCGCCGGCATAGGCGCGATCAATCACAATGCCGGTGACGCTGTTGCGCGCGCCGATTGACCCGATCCGCAATCGTTCCGGACGCAGTGCAAGCAGTGCCGGCCCGGGAGCGACGGGAGTTGCGGTGCGTGCAATCACCCCAAGACCCGGCAGCAGCAGCTCGTCTTCCCGCGCCACCACCGGCAGAATATTCGCTGCTCCGAGGAACTCCGCGACATACCGATTGCTCGGATGTTCATAAACCTCCGCCGGCGTGCCCACCTGGAGCAATCGCCCCTCATGCATGACGCCGATCCGGTCGGCCATGCTCAGCGCCTCCTGCTGATCGTGCGTCACCAGGATGAAGCTGGTGCCGAGCCGCTTTTGCAGCCGCACCAGTTCGCCGCGTGTCTCGACCCGCAGGTTGCGGTCCAGCGCCGACAGCGGCTCGTCGAGTAACAGCAGACGCGGATTGGGCGCCAGCGCGCGCGCCAGTGCGACGCGCTGCTGCTGGCCGCCGGACAATTGATGCGGGCGGCGGGCCGCGAAGCCCTCCATCCGCACCAGGGCCAGCATCTCGGCGACGCGCGCGGCGATCTCGGCGCGGGGGCGGTGCTGTTGGCGCAGGCCGAAGCCGATGTTCGCGGCGACGCTCATGTGCGGGAACAGCGCGTAGGACTGGAACATGGTGTTGATCGGCCGGCGATGCGGCGGCAGGTCGGACAACGCCGTGCCATCCAGTTCGATGCGGCCGGCATCGGGCCGCAGGAAGCCGGCGATGGCGCGCAGCAGCGTGGTCTTGCCGGAACCCGATGCGCCCAGCAGCACGAACAACTCGCCGCGCCGCAGCGACAGGTCGAGGCCATGCAGTGCCACGGCGCTGCCGTAGCGGACGGTGAGGCCGGCAATGGCGAGAAGGGGCGAGGCGGTGATCGCTTCGCCGCCGGCATCGTTCACTGGCCGCCTGCCTTCACGCGCTCCCACATGCGGGTTCGCGCGCGTTCGGCGGCGAGCGGCACCGGGCCGATATGGAACATGCGCGCTTGCTCGGCCGGCGCGGGATAGACGGCCGGATTGTTCAGCAGCGACGGGCGGATCATGGCGCGGCTGGCCGGCACGGCATTGGGATTGCGCGTGACGTTGGTGATGCCCGCCATCACGTCCGGCTGCAGCAGGAAGTTGATGAACTGCAACGCCAGCGCCTTGTGCGGCGCGTCGGCCGGGATGGTCAGCATGTCGAAGCCGATCTGCGCGCCCTCCTTCGGGATCACGTATTGCACCGTCACGCCCTGATGCGCCTGCGCCGCGCGTTCCGCCGCCTGCGCCACATCGCCGGAATAGTCCATCGCGAGGCAGATCTGGCCGGTCGCCAGGGCCTCCAATGCGCCACCGGAGGCGAAGTTGCGGATATAGGGGCGAATCGCCATCAGCGTTTGTTCTACCGCGGCGAGGTCGGCGGCGCTGGTGCTGTCCTGGCTCTTGCCCAGGTAGCGCAGCACCGTGGGGATCACGTCGATTTCCGAATCCAGGATGACGATGCCGCACGATGCGAGCTTCTGCGCCCATTTCGGCTGGAACAATACGTCCCAACTGTCGAGCGGCGCGTCCGGGGCGAGGGCGCGGATGCGGGCGGGATTGATGCCGAGGCCGGTGCTGCCATACAGATAGATCGCGCCATGCGCATTGCCCGGATCGGACGCCGAGACGCGCTGCATCAGCACCGGATCGAGATTCTTCCAGTTTGGCACCTGTGCATGGTCGATGGTGGCCAGCGCGCCATCCTTGATCAGGCGGGAGAAGCTGGGCTCGTCGCTCGGCACGACGATGTCGTAGCCTGAGTGGCCCGCCAGCATCTTGGCTTCCAGCGTCTCCAGGCTGTCGAATTCGTCGTAATTGACCTTGGCGTTGAATGCCTTCTCGAAGCGCCTGAGAGCGGCGGGATCGATATAGTCGGTCCAGTTATAGACGTTCAGCACGCGCTGCTGCGCCTCGGCGGGCAGGATCATGGCGAACAGGGTGAGGCCAAGCAGGGCGCAGCGAATGGCGTGGCGGCGGCCGAATGACAGCCATTGCCAGTGTGCCGGCAATCGCCGCTCGGCGGAGCGCCCGCGCGCCGGCGAACGCCGCTGCGCCAACCGCCGCCGCGCCACCTCTCGCCACGCCATCCCTCGCCGCGCCACCTCTCGCCACGCTCCCCCTCGCCACGCCGCCGTCTGGCCGCGGTCGGATAACGTGCCGGTCACGGCGGCGGTTGTTGCCATGCTTGCTCCTTGCTCAATGGGGTTGCGGCCCCCGATCCCGGCTGGCTCGCGCCGAGGATAGGCAGCAGTTCGCGGATTTGCACCTGATGCGGCGCGCGGCTACCTCATGGCCGCCCGGCCGGTCTGCGCGTGCCGGCGCGGCGACCGTTGCATCGCGGAAACACGTCAGCAACAAAGCGGTCCTATATCGGGAGGTGTCCGCATTTCCCTTGGAATGCGAGGAGGTTGGCATGTTGAAGAAGCTTGCCGTCGGGATTGTCGCGATCGTTGCTTTGGCAGCGGTTGAGGGCTGCGCCTACGATCCCTACACCGGCACCTATGTCCCATGCTGCGCCTATCCGGCCTATCCCGCCTATGGCTATGGCTACGGCTACTACCCGCCGGTGGTCGGCGGCGTGGTCATCGGCGGTGGCTGGCACGGCGGTTGGCACCGGTGGTAGGGGTGCGGTCGGATATGGCCGGCGCGCGCCGCCGTGATCTCGCCAGCCCGACGTCTGAGGCTGCCGAGCCGCGGAGCGGCGGGATGAACGGAAGCGGCGGGATGAACGGAAGCGGCGGTATGAACGGAAGCGGCGGCATGGATGATTGGTGGGGCGTACTGGCCAGCGTGGCGGTGATCGCCTCCGGCGCCGCGCTGATGCTGTATGTGCTGGTGGAGTGGGCGGCCGGGATGTAGCCGCCCCGCAGCGGTTCAGGCCGCCAGCCTCGGCAGCAGAAGTTCGGGGTTCCCCAGGCAACATTTCTTGAACTTCTTGCCACTGCCGCAGGGACAGGGGTCGTTGCGGCCGATGTGGCGCAGCGGGTTGCGGTCGCCGCCGGAACCATCCTCCGGCCATGCCAGTGCTGTTTCTCGCGCTTTGCGTTCCCGCTCCTCGCGCGCCGCTTTATCGCGCACGTATTGCTCTGTGAACCCATACCAGTGGGAGAGCTCGTCGATGGCGCTGGTGAAGGGTTCCAGCCGATGGTTCTCGATCGCCGCCCTGCCGGCGGGGTCTTCCAGCCCCTGTCGGAGGTCTGCTTCGAAGTGACGGTAGTGCATCACCATGGGCTCGACCCATTGGCGCTGGAACAAGCCTTTGACGTCCTCGACCATGTCGGTGAAGCCGAACATGCCGACACAATATGTCACGGCCGCCCAAATGTATGACTCGCCGCGCGGCTCGGCGACGTTCAGCAGGTGGCGAAGATAGGCATGCATTTCATCGCGCGCGATGCGGCCGGTCAGCGTCAGGTAGGCCATCGCCAACAGCGAGGCTTCCCGGATGAATTCGTCGGTCTTCGCATCCTCGATCACCGCCTGCAACGGCGCGGCATTGCCGTCGAAGGTGCGAGCGAGAATGTGCCGCAGCGTCGTGGTGATGCCGTCGCCAAGCGCAGCGTCGGTTGCGTCGGCATGATGCAGCAGGCGGCAGAGCGGCTTGAAAGCCGAGGTTTCTGCCGTTTCGCCGCATAGGTGCAACGCAAACAGCACGCCATCGGCCGTCTCGATGGATCGGTCTGCGCCGTCGGCGTACCGCGACAGCAACGCGACGAGAGCTGGTGCCGCTTCGGTCCAATGGTCCAGGCACCACTGCATGGCGGCGCGCGGCAGCGTGTGGCCGGCGGTGCGGAAAGCCTGGATCGCGTCGTCGATCGTCATGTCAACCGGTTCCGTCATGGTTCGCTCCTAACCAAAGAATCGCATGAACTGTTGCAGCGTGGCCTCGGGCGCTTCCTCCGGGATGTAGTGCCCGCATTCGACCGCGGCGCCGGTGACGTCGGCCGCGCAATATTGCCGCCAGATCGCGACCGCGTCGTACCAGGCGGCGATGCGCCCTTTCGATCCCCATAGCGCCAGCAACGGACACGCGATCTTCACACCGGCCGCTCGGCTTTCGCGGTCGTGCACCAGGTCGATGGTGACCGCGGCACGGTAGTCCTCGCACATGCCCATGATGTTCTCCGGGCGGCGCGCGGCAGCGAGGTAGTCGGCCAGCGCCTCGGGATGGAACAAGTCGGACGGGCGTGGGGAACGCGCGGTATGCGCATGGAACCATAGGTCCGGTGCGGCATTGATCAGCGCTTCCGGAAACGGATGCGGCTGGGCGAACCAGAACCAGTGATAGTAGCCCAGCGCGAATTCCATGTTCGCGCGTTCGAAATGCTCGATGGTGGGAATGATGTCGAGCACTGCCAGCCGCTCGACACGGTCGGGAAAATCCAGCGCGAGCCGGTGGGCGACGCGCCCGCCGCGGTCATGGCCCGCGAGGTGGAACCGGCGGTGGCCGAATTGCTCCATCACCGCGACCATGTCCTTGGCCATTTCGCGCTTGGCGTAGGGCGTGTGGTCGGGCGTGGCCGGCGGCTTGAACGATTCGCCGTAGCCGCGCAGGTCGGGGCAGACCACAAAAAAGCGCTCCGCCAGCGCCGGGGCCAGCAGGTGCCAGTTGCAGTGCGATTGCGGGTTGCCGTGCAGCAGCAGCAAGGGCGGGCCGGAGCCGCCATGGCGGAGGCGAACGCTGCCGCCGGGCACCGCGATGTGGCTCAGCGTGAAACCGTCGAAGAAGACCATGGCATGTCCTCGTCGCAGACCCGATCGAAGGCGAGGACGTTGAACCCGTCGCCGAGTCGGCGCCAACAGGGATTGTCGAGCGCGGCGCGCATGGCGGGCAGGGTGGCGCGGCTGGCGTTGTCCTGGGCCAGCAATGCCAGCACCACACGGCGCGTGGTGCCGAGACGGGCGAGGATCCGGGCGGGTGTTTCGTCGCCCGACACGACCATCAGGCGCTGCGACGCCGGCGACTCGATGGCGAAGGCACCCACGATCCCGACGCCGTCGTTGCCGCGCGGGACCAGCACGATCCCGCCGCCGGCGAGGCGCGCCGCGGCCGCGGCGGTGGCTCGCGCCGGCTGCATGGTCTCGGGGCGGACCATCAGGCCGGCGAGGGAGGCGGCCTGGACGCTCAGCACCACGGCGATGGCCGTGCGGCGGGCGAGGGGGGGCAGGCTGGCGATGGCGCCGGCCAGCAAGAGGGCGGCGAAGGGGGTCGCGAAGGCAAGGTAGCGCAGTTCGACGTAGGTGTCGTGGAAGATGGCGCTGAGTGCCAGCAGGCCCACGTGCGGAGCCAACGCAGCGGCGAGCAACAGGCGGCGGGCGCTGGCCGTTACCGCGATGTGGCGCCAGCGCGCGGCGATCAAGGCTGCGCCGACGAGTGCCAGCAGCGCGACGGCTGCGGCAATGGCGGCGCGGGCGGGGGCCGGCGCGTACAGCGGCAGGCCACCGAACAGGTTGGCGGCGGCATAGCGGGCGAGGCGGGGCAGCGCGGCGAGCAAGCTGAAGGGCGGGAACTGGCCGGTGCGGCTGTCGCGTTGAGCGAGAAAGAACCAGAGATTCGCGAGGAGGAAAGGCAGCAACCCGGTGAGCGTCGAGATCAGAAGCGGCAGGCCAGGGAGGCAGGAAGCGGGGAGCCTTGTCTCTGTCCCGCCGCTGCTATCCGCCGCGACGCCTTGCAGGAAACCAGGCGAACAAGCTGCCCCGCGCTGCCGTCCCGGAGCCGCTGTGTCGACCCACCGCGGGTCGGCCGTCCGGCCGGTGGCAACGCGCGCCGCCACGGTCGCCGCCGCCACGAACGCCGCGAGGTAATTCGCGAACATGGCGGCCCCGAGCAATACACCACCGACGAATCCCCGCCGCCGAGGGGACAACAGCGCCACCACGCCCCACAGCGTCAGTGCCTGTGGCAGCGCGAAGCCGCGGGCAATGGCGCCGGTATAGGCGAACCCGTAGCAGCCGAGCGTCAGCAGCATCGCCAGAGCCGGGGGCGGGCCGGTGCGGCACGCGATCACGCCCACTGCGGCCAGCGCCGCGACATCGCAAAGCACGGAGAACACCCGCGCGGTCAGCAGGCCGCTGCCCATCAACCGTCGCCACCGGGCTACCGCCCAGAAATACAGCGGCGGGTGTACGTCGGTGGCGCGCAGGTCGCGTGCGATGCCGGCCAGGCTGGCATGGCCACTCTGCAACACCCACACCATGCCGGCCGGAAATGCGGTCGCGGGCCAGGCCGGGCGCGCAACGCCGGCGGTGAGGAACAACGTGTATTGCTCGTCGTATTCCGCGCCGCGCGCCACGGCGGTGGCGGTCAGCACGGCCAGAGCCAGCAGCAGCACCGCCGCGCACGATTTCTGCCCCGCGTTAACCACTTGTTTGCCTGGCGCTGGTTGGATGCAACGCGGGTCAGGATAGCGACCAAACGTTAACAAATCGGGCAACGCCATGCTGGATGTCGCCGCCTTCCAGGCTCTGCTGCCGCCGGTATTCTCGGTCGTGGTGCCGGCGTTCAATGAGGCCGAGGGCATTGCCGCCTTTCATCGGCGACTGGCCGTGGTCATGCCGCCGCTGGGGACGTGGGAGGTGATCTATGTGAACGACGGCAGCACCGACGCCACACTCGCGGCGTTGCGTGCGCTGCGGCAGGCCGACCCGCACATCGCGATCGTCAATCTGTCGCGGAATTTCGGCAAGGAGATCGCGACCACCGCCGGCCTCGACCATGCGCATGGCGATGCGGTGGTGGTGATCGATGCCGACCTTCAGGACCCGCCGGAGTTGATCCCCACGCTGGTGGCGTCGTGGCGGCAGGGCTTCGACACGGTCTATGCGCAGCGCCGCGCCCGATTGGGCGAGACGTGCCTGAAGCGCGCCACCGCTGCAGTGTTCTACCGATTGATGCGGCGGATGGGACGGGTCGAGCTGCCGCCCAACACCGGCGATTTCCGGCTGATGAGCAAGCGCGTGGTGGATGCGGTGCGGCAGTTGCGGGAGCGCCACCGGTTCATGAAAGGCGTGTTCGCCTGGGTGGGATTCCCGAGCTGCGCAATCCTCTACGATCGCGCGCCGCGGCACGCAGGGGCGACGAAGTGGAATTATTGGAAGCTGTGGAATCTGGCGCTCGAGGGAATCACGAGTTTCACCGTGATGCCACTGAAGGTCGCGACCTATCTTGGTGTCGTGGTGGCGTTGCTGGCCGCGGTCTACGCGGCGCAGGTGGTGGTGAAGACGCTGTTGTTCGGCAACCCGGTGGCCGGATATCCCAGCCTGATGACCGTCGTATTGCTCCTTGGCGGCGTCCAGCTCATGACGTTGGGGGTGATCGGCGAATATCTCGGCCGGGTGTTCAATGAGACGAAGCAGCGCCCACTGTATCTGGTGGAGGCGTACCAACCCAGCGCCGCGGCGACCTCGTTTGCGGAGGGCAGGCGGACTGTGGAGCGGATCGGCAAGGGGTGAGAACGTGCGGGCGATACACTTCGCCTTGGCACGACTCATTGGCAAATTCGTCGCGGCGGGCAATGATTTCCAGACTTGCCGCGGTGCCAATGCTTGCAGGCCGAGCGGGTTCGACGGTGAGTCGGATGCACCACAAACGCCGACGCTGTCCGGCGGTGAGTCTTTCACATGTGCGGTGAGTCTTTCGCATGTACGGATCGCCAACCGACGTCGAGGGTCGGTCATGGATCCTGCGCGATGCGGTGGTGGTCGTTCTGCTTGCGGTTCACCGGCGCTGCGGTGCTTATTTCGCTGCTTGCCCTCGGCGCGCATGCCATCCCGCCGTCAGACCACTTGAGTGTTCTGCGACGCGGTGTCGCCATCACCGGCTGGTATCGTTTCCCGGTCAGCGCCGAGCCGGAGGCGTTGCGCGGCTACCTGACCGATTCCGATATGATGGCGCTGCGCCACGCTGGCTTCACCTTTGTCCGGCTGGCGGTGCAGCCGGAATTCCTGGCTGGTAGTCCCGAGCGGCGCGCGCTTTTGGTCGATGCCGTCCAGCGGCTGCAGCGCGCGGGGCTGGCGGTCGTGATCGACGCGCATCCCGCCGGCTGGCACCTCGAGACCAGCGCGGCCGATCGCGCCGCGTTATTCGGGTTCTGGCGCGGCCTGGCGCCCGCGCTGCGTGGCCTGTCCCCGCGCCTGACCTTCCCGGAACTGCTGAACGAGCCGGTGTTCCCTGACGCGCCGGGCCAATGGGCAGCGTTGCAGGACACGCTGCTGCACATCGTTCGCACCGCCCTGCCGGATGCGACGATCGTGCTGACCGGCAATGACTGGGGCAGCATCAGGGGTCTGACCGCTCTGCGGCCTGCGGCGGACTCGAATGTTGTCTATAGTTTTCATTTCTACGCGCCGCAGGAACTCACGGCTCTGGCCGCCTACCGTCCGGGCCTCGACCGCACTGTCCTCGCTCGCCTGCCGTTTCCGAATGATGCGCCCGGCTGTGCGGAGGTCGCCACCGGCGCGGACGCCGCGACCGCGGGAGTGGTGAGGTTCTATTGCGAGCAGAGCTGGAATGACGGGCGCATCGCTGCCGAGATCGGCAATGCGGTAGCGTGGGGCCGCCGCAGCCACGTCGCGCTGCTGCTAAGCGAGTTCGGCGCCTCCGCGATGCTCGCGCCGGCGGCACGCGAGGGGTGGCTGCGCGCGGTCCGCACGGCCTGCGAGGCGGCGGGCATCGGCTGGGCGTTGTGGGGCTACGATGACGTGATGGGATTCAACCTGCCACGTCCGGTCGGTGCACACCCGGAGCTGGATACCAACGTGTTACGTGCATTGGGAGTGACGCCGAGCGATTCGGCTTCAAGGTGAGGCGCTATCGTCCCTGCCGGGTGCGAACCCATACCGGGTCAGGCGAATGCCTCGAGGCGCGCACAGCCCGGTAGACCGACGCAGCCAACAGGCCGATCGCCAGCGGTCCGGCAAAGATCAGCCAGGTCAGCCAACGCGGCACGTCAAAGACGAACGTGTCGGACAGCCAAATGACCAGCCAAGGGACGACAAGCTCACCCGCGACGCCAAAAGCCAGGATAGCGACGGTGAAGTCGCCTGACGGTTGCGCCAGTTGACGCGGCCGTGGTGCGACCTCCCGGCGGCTCGAAACGCGCGGGATCGCGTCATCCTGTCGGCGTGGGTATCTCGTCTCGGTTTGGTGACGCGTATTGCTCATGGCGCTGTCTCCGATCCAAAGGCGCGCGCGATGCGGCGTCATCCATGAATGCCCCAGCGGCAGGCCGCGACGGACGGCCCCGAATCCGAACCCAGGCGGGGCAACTGGCGAGGGCTGGTATGTTGCTGTCACGACGGGGCTCCTGCTCCCTTTATCCGAAGGTTCGCCCTTCAGCGTCGTGTCAGGTGACGCTGATGCTGCCGGGCGGTAATTGCCGGCAGGCGAGCATGACCTGTGCGGTTGGCGGTCAAATACGGCCGGGCTGAGGCGCCCGCCGCCAGATTTTGGTCATATCGCGAAGCCGCCCGCCGGCCACGCGCCCGCTCCGCGCCGGCCACGCGCCCGCTCCGCGCCGGCGTTCGACCAACCTGGCGTACGCGGTCCGACTCACGCCGAGTTGACCCCACCCGGCGCGCCACCTGACGTTATCGGGGCCGCCGCCGCCGCCGCCGGAGCATTTCCCCGCCATGCCGACTCTCGACCCCAGCGAGTGGCGCGGGTTGCCCGTCCTCGGCCATCGCATGCTCGATGACATGCTCGACCACCTGGCGGGGCTGCGGGAGGGGCTGGTCTGGCGGCCGATGCCCCCGCCGTGGGTGCTGGCGCGCGGCAGGGCGCGATCGGCGATCGCGGCGTGAACCGGGCGTGACAAACGAAATGCCGGCGCGGTAGATCAGGTCGGCAGCGTGACAAATAGAATTGCAGTGGATTTGGTTGCGGGCAAAAAAATTGCCCCCGGGAATTAACCCAGGGGCAAGTATACAGGGAGGCTTCACGTCTGGGAGACGCAGGGACCAGAGGCCCCTTTCCGGCCGCGAGGGCCGGAACACTGGCGGCAGAGCCACCGTAACCGATGACGCAACTCTAATGTCGGCTGCTAAGGCGTTCCACCGCCAAATCGCGGCAGCCGCCATGTCCAATCTGCATGCCCGCTTGAGCAATCCTGCGGAAATACCTGACACAGCTTCAGTCGCATCCGGACGACCGAGCCCCGCGCGATCGGCGGTGGCGGCTTTGATCGCCGTCATTGCGCCGGCAGTGCCACTCGGGGCACCCTGCTGGCTATGACCGACGATCCCAAGCGCCAGGCGCAGGAACTCATCGACCGGCTGCACGAGCGCGGCCACCACCAGGCCGCCGACCAACTGGCCCGCCACCTCGCCGACCGTCCGGTGGAACGCGCCTTGCTCTCCGCCTTGCGTGAGGCATGTGAGACCTTGCTCACCGCCATCGAGGCGATCGATCCGGTGATGCAGACCATGATCGAGAAGCTGCGCGTGGACGTGGAGGCGCGGCTGCGGGTGCGGGACAAGTGGCCGCCGGCGGGATGAATGCCGGCTGTCGGCGGGTTTCCCCCACGGCCGAAATCCTGACGATCCGTGTACCTGCTGATCCGCGGCGCCGTCGCGTGCGGGCCTTGCTGGCAGGACGCGGCTGACCAAGACTGCCGCTGCCTCGCCGCACAAGGGAGTCCAAAATGACGCTGCCGCTGGAAGGCTTGTCCGTGCTTGATCTGACCGCGCACCGTGCCGGGCCGACTGCGGTGCGTCAGCTCGCCGATTGGGGCGCCGATGTGATCAAGATCGAGGCGCCGGGCGCAGGGGGTACCGACGCCACCGGCAGCACGCGCCATGGCTTCGACTTCCAGAATCTGCACCGCAACAAGCGCAGCATGACGCTGAACCTGAAGCACCCTGAGGGGCATGCGATCTTCATGCGGCTCGCCAGGACCGCGGACGTGGTGGTGGAGAACTACCGATCCGACGTGAAGTTCCGGCTGAAGGTGGATTACGACACGTTGGCGCGGGTCAATCCGCGCATCGTGTATGGCAGCATTTCGGGCTTCGGGCAGACCGGACCGGATGCGACCCGGCCGGGCGTGGATCAGATCGCGCAAGGCATGGGCGGGCTGATGTCGATCACCGGCCTGCCCGGCCAGGGCCCGGTTCGCGTCGGCATTCCGATCGCCGACCTCACGTCCGGAATTTTTCTTGCGCAGGGTATTCTGTTGGCGCTGCTGCAGCGGGCGCAGACAGGCGTGGGGCAGTGGGTGCACACCTCATTGCTCGAGGCGCAGATTTTCATGTTGGACTTCCAGGCGAGCCGCTGGCTGATCGCCCATGAAGTGCCGAAGCAGGCCGGCAACGACCACCCGACTGGTATCCCCACCGGCGTGTTCGCCACCGCGGATGGGCACATCAACATCGCCGCATCCGGCGACGCTCTGTGGACGCGGTTCTGCAAGGCGATCGGCTGGGAGGCGGCGCTGTCCGATCCGGATTACGCGACGGGCGCGCTGCGTTCGAAGAACCGTGCGGCGTTGAACCAACGGTTGGGCGCGATCACCCGCACGAAACCGAGCATATACTGGCTGGCGGCGCTGAACCAGGCCGGCGTGCCGTGCGGGCCGATCAACGACATTGCCGGCGTGTTCGCCGAACCGCAGACACAGCATCTGGGGATCGCGCGCGCGGTGCAGCATCCGAAGCTGGGCGATATCCAGGTGGTGGGTCAGCCGATCAACATGAGCGCCGCGCCGCAGCCGGAGACGCTGCGGCCGACGCCGGAGTCAGGCGAGCATACCGAGGCGATTCTCGCGGGGCTGGGATACGATACGGCGGCAATTGCGGGGCTGCGAGAAAAGGGCGCGATCTGAAGATTTGGCTGATGGTTGATAGTCTCGCGGGACACGCCACGAGCGGCCTGCTTGACTCGCTCCAATGTGGTGCTTTGGCACGCACGATGCTCCATGGGCAAAATTTCGGCTGCTGATTAGCCGATGAATTTCATCTTCCATGGCCCTCGTGCGAGGGAGGGGGTATCGCGGAAAGTTTTGCACCGCAGATTACGCGGACAGCGCCGATCAAGGAGCAAAAAGAATCTTTGATTTGCTCGTGACCGGGAGCAGGAGATCGAAAAACTGCAATCAGGGCCGTAATCTGCGCTATCCGCGTGATCTGCGTTTGACAGCTTTGCAGCCTGCAGCACGAACCCTCGTTGTCAGGTTTGTCCACGGGCCCTGATCGCCGTCGCTCGCCGCAATACGTTCTTCGCCCGCTCCACCACGGGCACGTCGATCATGGCGCCCTCGAACTGCACCGCGCCCAGGCCTTGCGCGAACGCCGCCTCATACGCCGCGACCATGCGCCGGGCCCGTTCCTCGTCTGCCTCGGTGATGCCGAACTCCTCGTTCAGCACCGGCACTTGCAGCGGATGGATCGCGCTCGCGCCCATGAAGCCCAGCCGCTTGGAGCGGCGCACGATGGCGCGGAACGCCTCCTGGTCGCGGAAATCGGCGATCGAGCCGACGAAACCCATCGGCAGAATCCCCGCCGCGCGCGCGGCAATCAGCGTGTGCTGCTTGGGATAGAACAACGCCTCGGGGTCGGGCAGCATGCCGCAATCGGCGGTGAAATCCTCGGTGCCGAGGCTCAGCGCCACCACGCGCGGATGCGATTTCGCGATCGCCTCGATGCGGAAGAAGCCCGCGGCGGTTTCCACCAGCACGACGAATTTCATCGCCCCCGCCGGCAGGCCGCGTTCGGCTTCCAGTTCGCCGACGATTTCCGCCGCCGCCTGCACATGCTCGGGACTGTCCACCTTGGTCAGCATCAGCGCCGCGACGCCGGGGATGACCGCCGCCTCCAGGTCGCGCACCAGCAGGCGCCAGGGGCGATTGACGCGCACCAGCACGTCGCCGCCATGGCGCGCCACCTGCGGGATGGCATCAGAGATCAGTGTGCGGGCACGTTCCTTCTGCGAGGGTGCGACCGCGTCCTCGAGGTCCAGGATGATGCCGTCGGCGCCGCGATCGGCGCCGGTGCGGACGAATTTCTCGCTGGTGACCGGGACGAACAGCAGCGAGCGCCAGGTGGGCAGATCATCGCGCATGGGTGATTCCGGAATTGGCAAGGTTCGGGGCGAGCATAGGAGGCGTGGCGAATCGTGTCATGCCACCCATCCTGTCATCGCGAGGCCCGCCGGGCCGAAGCAACCGCGATGGGTTGGCGCACGAACTGCCCGCGCATCTTTTCGACCGGGATTGCTTCGGCCCTGCGGGCCTCGCAATGACAGAGTGCCTGAAGCCCGGGTCCAACTCTGGGCGGCTTCGGTCGCCTACCGCCGCAACACGCCCGCCTCGCGCAGGAACGCGAGCAATGGCAATAGCGGCAGGCCGAGGATCGCCGCATGGTCGCCTTCGACCGCGGCAAACAGTTGCACGCCCGGGCCTTCCAACCGATAGGCGCCGACGCTGCCCAGCACCTCCGAGCCTTCCGCCGCCAGATAGGAGTCCAGGAATTGCTCTGAGAACAGCCGCATGGTCAGCCGCGGCAGGGTCGCGTGCCGCCACACCACGCGGTCGCCACGCCGGCAGACCGCCGCGGTCGCCAGCGTGTGGGTCTGGCCGCGCAGCGCCAGCAATTGGCGGCGCGCCGCCGCGAGGTCGGATGGCTTGTCGTACCAGACGTCGCCACAGTCCAGGATCTGGTCGGCGCCGATCACCAGCGCCTGCGGCTCCGCCGCTGCGACCCAAGCGGCCTTGGCATCTGCCAGGCGCAATGCGGCGGCGGTGGCGTCCAACCCCTCGGCCCGCGCCGCCTGCTTCAGCGCGGACTCGTCCACCGCGGCCGGACGTACCTGGAAGCGCAGCCCCGCGGCGGCCAGCAAGGCGCGGCGAGCCGCGGAGCCGGAGGCCAGGACCAGCGGCGGCGAAGCAGCTTGCAAATGCTAGCCGGCGTCGCGCGCCTGGATCGACATCTGCGGCGCGGCGGACGCATCCGGCAGCACGCGGCGCTTCCCGCCGCCCGGACGGAAGCGTTGCAGATAGGACGGCACCACCAGCTCTACCGGAGTCGGCACGATGCCAAGCTCGGGCAGTCCGGGAACTCCCGGCGACACCACGTTGTCGCGCGACAGCATCAACAACTGGTCGCGGGTCAGCGGCTGGCCGGGCACCATTTCCAGGAAACGTGCCTGTAGGCGCGCGAGCCCCATCGGCATCGTCATCAGCCGCCGGTGCCGCTCCGTCTCCTCCAGCACATAAGCGAGCAATTCGCGGAACGTCCACACCCGCGGGCCGCCGAGCTCGAAGGTCGCGCCCGCGGCGTCCGGCCGCGCCAGCGCTGCCATGGCCGCATCCGCCACGTCGCCGACATAGACCGGCTGCAGCCGGGTTTCTCCCGCAATGACCGGCATCGCGGGCGAGACGCGGGCCAACGCGGCGAAGCGGTTGAAGAACCGATCCTCGGGGCCGAACACGTATGAGGGCCGGAAGATGACAGCCCGGGGGAACGCCGCGCGCACCGCTTGCTCGCCGGCAGCCTTGCTGGTGCCGTAGTGGCTCGGGCTGGCCGGATCGGCGCCGATCGCGGACACGTGAAGCAGGTGCGACGCCCCGGCGGCGGCGGCGAGCCGCGCGACCCGGCCGGCGCCCTCGGCGTGCACCCGGTCGAAGGCGCCGGCCCGTGGCTCCGCCAGTATGCCCACCAGGTTGATGACGATGCTGGCGTCCTCAACCGCGCGGCGCACCGTGGCTTCGTTCTCGACCGAGGCGAACAGCGGCACCACCTGGCCGACGGCACCGGCGGTCATCAGGAAGCGGGCGGCCTCCGGGTCGCGCACCGCGACGCGGACCACAAAGCCCTGCCTGGCCAGCCGCTTGACGATGTAGCGGCCAATGAACCCGGAGCCGCCGAACACCGTCGCTACCGTGCGGGTCGCCATGACTGCGGTCTCCTCTCGCTGCCGTGCGCAGGGGTTTTGGCACCGCGGCGCGCCGGAGGAAATGGGGCCAAAAGCAATCCCCCGTCGTGCCATGGCCCGCTTTCCCGGCGGCCGATGGCGATTTTTTCACGCCGCTCATACAGGCGCCGTAACAACATGAAATCACGCGATAACTTTGCCGGGAGGCGGCGCTGTCGAGGCAGACCCGTAAGCCAGTCCGGCGCTATCTTGGTATACACATGGGAAAGCACCCGCCCCGTCCCGGCTCCCGGGTTCCGCCGACTGTCCTCGTGGTCGACGACGATCAGCTTGTACGCGAGCCGATTGCCGACTACCTGCGCGAGGTCGGCTTCGACGTCCTGGAGGCGGCGGACGCGCGTGAGGCGATCGACCTGGTGGACCACTCCCGCCGCGTCGACCTGGTCTTCACTGACGTGCGCATGCCCGGCGATTTGGACGGCATCGGCTTGGCGCACTGGGTGCGGACGCACCGTCCTGGCCTGCCGGTGCTGCTGACGAGCGGCTATTACGGCACGGGTTGGCTGGGCGATCGTCTGGAGCGTGAGGTGCGGCTCATTCAGAAGCCGTACACGCAGGACGAGGTGCTGTACCAAATCCGCCGCCTGCTACCCACGCAGGCCCCGGCCGCGGGGCGGCAATCGCGGGCGTAATTCTTGCTCGCACCCGACGCGGAGCGGGCGTCGTTGCGTGGTGCCGGCGCCCACTTGTTGCCACCCTCTGAACGGCACGGCAGGTTGCGCGCCTCACCTCGCAAGGCACGCCATCATGGAAGTTCGCAACCTCGGCCGGTCCGGCCTGCGCGTCTCGGCGATCGGGCTGGGCTGCAACAACTTTGGCGGCCGCATCGACCTCGAGGCTACGCGCAAGGTCCTTCACCAGGCCCTCGATCTCGGCATCACCCTGTTCGATACCGCTGATACCTACGGCAATCGCGGCGGCGCTGAGACCGAGATGGGCCAGGTGCTGCATGCCGACCAGCGCAAAGGGATCGTGCTCGCGACCAAGTTCGGCATGCCGATGGACGATGCGGGGGTGAAGGTCGGCGGCTCACGTCGCTATATCATGCAGGCGGTCGAGGACAGCCTGCGCCGGCTGTGCACCGACTGGATCGACCTTTACCAGATCCACGCTCCCGATCCGCGCACGCCGATCGAGGAGACGCTGCGCGCGCTCGACGACCTGATCCGGCAGGGCAAGGTGCGTTACATCGGTTGCTCCAATTTTCCCGCCTGGCAGATGGTGGAGGCGCAGTGGACGTCGCGCGTCAATGGGCTGAACGCGTTCGTTTCCTGCCAGGACGAGTATTCGCTGCTGGTACGCAATGTGGTTGAGCCGCAGCTCCGCCCGGCGATGCTGCAATACGGGCTGGGACTGCTGCCTTTCGCTCCGCTGGCGAGCGGCGCGCTGACCGGCAAGTACCGCCGCAACGCACCGCTGCCCTCCGGCACGCGGCTGGCGAACACGGCGCGACTGGCGGAACGTTATTTGACGGAACGGAACTGGTCGGTGGCGGAAAGGCTCGCGGAGTTCGCTGAGGCAAGCGGGCACACATTGCTCGAACTTGGGTTCGGTTGGCTGCTGGCGCAGGCGCCGGTGGCGAGCGTGATTGCCGGTGCCACGCGGCCGGAGCAATTGCAGCAAAATGTGAAGGCGGGCGGCTGGCGGCTTTCGGCGGAGGAACTGGCGGCAGTCGATCGAATTGTTGCCGTGTGACAGTGGCAGCTCGTGACGGGAAGCCCGTCATCTCGCGATCGGCGGCCGGACATGACATGGCCGGCAGGTGCGGCGGGCGGCTGGGCATTTATCGCACAGCACGAGCGAGACGCCGAGATCGCAGAGAAGCCCTGACCGCTAACGCGTCCCGGTGCTGCCGAAACCGCCACTGCCGCGGGCCGTGTCATCCAGGCTCACCACCTCGTGCCAGCGTGCCCGTACTACCGGCGACAGCACCGCCTGGGCGATACGCGCGCCGCGCTCAACCACGAACGGTGCATCGCCCGTGTTCAGTACGATCACCTGTAACTCGCCGCGATAGTCCTCATCGATGGTGCCCGGGCTGTTTGGCAGGACAATGCCGTGCCGCAGTGCCAGTCCTGAACGGGGACGAATTTGCAATTCATAACCGGGTGGCAAGGCGATCGCGAGGCCGGTCGGGATCAGCGCGCGCCGGCCGGGTTCGATCGTGACCGCTTCCGTCACCGCGGCGAGCAAATCCATGCCGGCCGCACCGCCGGTAGCATAGGCGGGGAGGGGAAGGCCTTCGCCGTGTGCCAGGCGGCGGATGCGAATCGGGATGCTCATGGCGGGATGATGCGGTCGCCTGTCGCATCCCACAACCGCACCCGGATGTCATTCCGGTACAACAACATATCGATGCCATCCTGGTCATGCGGTCGGCACGGGCCGAAGCGGTCCCCGCCATGCCGGCACTTGGCCGAAGCGGTCCCCGCCCTGCCGGCACTTGAGCCATGCCGGCACTTGAGCCATGCTGGCACTTGAGCCATGCTGGCACTTGAGAGAGTGTGCAGTGGCTCGACCGAGGTTGCCTCGTCGCGCTGCGCTTCGCGCGCGATCCTGGCAATGACATTTGTCGCGGCAGGCCCGTCCCGGTTGACGCGGCTACGTCACCACGCGCAGCGCCGGACGCCGGCGGACGGCGAGGCGGCGGTACAGCCCGACATAATCCTCCGCCATCCGTTCCGCCGAGAAGCGTTGCTCGAAACGGGCCCGGATCACCGCGCGCGACAGCTCCGGCAACCGCTTCACCGCGGCACAGGCCTCCGCCATGTTGCGTACCACGAAGCCGGTAACGCCGTCCTCGATCACCTCCGGCACCGAGCCGGCATTGAACGCGATCACCGGCGTGCCGCAGGCCATCGCCTCGATCATCACCAGGCCGAACGGTTCGGGCCAGTCGATCGGCAACAGCAATGCATGCGCGCCGCTGAGGAAATCCGCCTTCTCTGAGTCGCCGATCTCACCGATATGCTCCACCAACCGGCCGTCGATCATCGGCTTGATCAGCGTTTCGTGATATTCCACGTCCACCCGGTCCACCTTCGCCGCCATCTTCAGTGGAATGCCGGTGCGGCGGGCGATCTCGATGGCGCGGTCGGGGCACTTCTCCGGGCAGATGCGGCCGAGGAACGCGAGGTAGCCTGGCCTTACCGGCCGCGGCAGCAGCAGATCCGCCGGCAGGCCATGATGCACCGTGGCGACGAAGTTCGCCTGCGGCAGCGGGCGGCGCTGCGCGTCGGAGATCGACACCAGCGGCACGTCGTTGAAGATGCGGTAGATCGGTTGCAGCTCCGCCAGATCCAGCCTGCCGTGCAGCGTGGTCAGGAACGGTGTCGTCAGCCGGCTGAACAAGGAGAACGGCCAGTAGTCGAGATGGCAGTGCAGCACATCGAATTCGTCGGCCCGGCTCGCCACTCGCTCCAGCATCAGCAAATGCGGCGCGATGGCATCGCGCAGGCCCTTGTCGAAACGCAAGGCGCTGGGATGCATCGGCTCCAGCTTCGCTTTGGTGACGGAATCGCCGCTGGCGAACAGGGTCACGTCATGGCCCATGGCCACCAGCGCGTCGGTGAGGAAAGCCACCACACGCTCGGTGCCCCCGTACAATTTCGGCGGCACTGACTCGGTCAGTGGCGCGATCTGGGCAATTCGCATCGAAAACTCCCCGGTTCCTTCTCACGGGATAGAAAGCTCACGATTGGGTTTTTTTGCGGCGCAGGGTGGCGGGATTGCGCCATTACCGGTAGTTCACGCCGATGTGACGGACGCCGGCCGGGTCACGGATTACGGTCCGGCGTTCCGGATATGAACGGTGCCGGAGGCGCCGGCCGGCCCGTGCCTGATGCCCACCCGGCGTCAAAACGAAAGCCGCGGGGGGCATCCCAAACAGCAGCAGGGGAAACCGCCATGTCACGTCTGGTCGTGGTATCGAACCGTGTGCCGCTGCCGTCCGAGCGAGGCCCGCGTGCCGGCGGCCTGGCGGTGGCACTCGCCGATGCGTTGCGTCCCGGCTCGCTTTGGTTCGGCTGGAGCGGCAAGCGCCATCCCAACCCCGCCGGCACGGCCACGCTCCAGCAGGCGGAGGGCATCACCTATGCCACCCTCGACCTGTCCGAGCATGAGTACCGCACCTTCTATCTGCACTTCGCCAATGGCGCGCTATGGCCGCTGCTGCACTTCCGCCTCGGGCTGCTGAGTTTCCATAGCGAGGACTATGACGGCTACCTCGCCGTGAACCGCCGCTTCGCCGAGGCATTGAAGCCATTGCTGCGGCCCGACGACCTGATCTGGGTGCACGACTATCACCTGTTCCCGCTGGGCGAGGCGCTGCGCAACCTCGGCGTCGGCAACCGCATCGGCTTCTTCCTGCATACGCCGTTCGTCCCGCCGGCGCTGCTGCATGCGCTGCCACGCGCCGACCAGATGCTGCGCGCGATGTGCACCTACGACGTGGTCGGCTTCCACACGCGGACCTATCGGCAGGCCTTTCTGGAATGCATCAGCGAAATTCTCGGCATGCGCTCCGATGCCGACGGGCGCTTCGTCTATCGGGGCCGGCCGGTGCACGCGGTGGTGGATCCGATCGGCATCGACGCGGCGGGATTTGCCAGCGTCGCGGCGCGTTATGCGCTCAGCATCGAATCGCGGCAATTGCGGGAGAGCCTGCCGGACGGCCGCGCGCTCGCGATCGGTGCCGACCGCCTGGATTATTCGAAGGGACTGCCCAACCGTTTCGAGGCCATGGCACGGCTGCTCACGCATTTCCCGGAACACCGCCGCCAGGTAAGCCTGCTGCAGATCGCGGCGCGCTCACGCGAGGATGTCGGTGAGTATCAGCGGTTGCGGCGCGATCTGGACCGGATCGTCGGCGACATCAACGGCCGGTTCTCGGAATTCGATTGGGTGCCGCTGCGCTACATGGCGCGCACGGTGCGACGCAACAGTCTGGCGGGGTTCTTCCGGATTGCGCGGCTGGGGATGGTGACGCCGTTGCGCGATGGGATGAACCTGGTCGCCAAGGAATATGTTGCCGCACAGGACTCCGACGATCCGGGCGTGCTGATCTTGTCGCGCTTCGCCGGTGCCGCGGAGGAACTGGATAGCGGCGCCCTGATCGTCAATCCGTTCGACCCGGACGAGATCGCGGCCGCCATGCATGAAGGGTTGGTGATGCCGTTGGCCGAGCGGCAGGAACGCTGGGGCCGGTTGCGCGATCGCGTGTGGCACAATACCGCGGCACGCTACTGCGACGTGTTCCTGGCGTATCTCGCCCAACACGAGGCCTGGCCCGAGCCACGCCGCCTGCGCGCGGCGTCGTAACGTCGCGTTCCGCCGTCATTGCGCTGCGCGTTCCGACGTCGTGCGCTGCGCGTTCCGACGTCGTGCGCTGCGTGTTCCGACGTCGTGCGCTGCCCGACGGGACGCGCTGCGGTTTGCGTTACGACGGTTTGTGCGCTGCGGGCGCGAGCGCCGTTGGGGTGGGCACAGGTGATTGCTGCGTGGCCTCTACATGAGCGGCCTTGGTGATACCTTGCTCCACACGGACGCTGAACACGAAGCCGACGATCACCAGCACCGCGCAGATGCCCAGCACCAGCATCACAATTCTGTTCTGTCCAATCATGCGCGTGGACAATAAGCACCATCTGGCGTTTTGACAGGCCGGCATGAGGCGACGTCGGGTCACGACTGCATGATTGTCGGAACGCTCGGCACGCTGGTTCGGAGCTGCACCTTGCCGCCTGCGCAGCGAAAGCGGCATGACCATGCGATTCCGCACAAGACTGACCATGCGATTCCGCATAGGACTGACCATGCGATTCGGCACGATCGTGCCGGCAACGACTGTACCTGGCGTGCCTGTGACGGAGACCATGGCACGCACCACCGCGGCGGGTGGCGCGATTGCCAACGAGCAAGGCCTGACTCTGAGGACCGGCACTGGCAACATGGTCATTGGCGACCCTGGTCGCATGCGGGAGCGGGGTTGGCACGGCTGAACGAGAAGCTGCTGTTTGATCGGCACGATACCATCGAAGACGAACCTGGCGGGGGCATGTGAACCGGCGGCAGTGTCGGCGGCGTCGGCAACTGACCGGCTCACCGTGCCGGCAGGCGGGTACTATGCGATAACGCCCGGCATCACCGGCAGCATCAGTCGGCAGCCGGGAAGGGGGGAACAATGGACCGTCTCAAGGGCAAGGTGATCCTGATCAGCGGCGGAGCGCGCGGACAAGGCGCTGCCGAGGCGCGGCTCTGCGTCGCGGAAGGGGCGCGGGTCGTGCTGGGCGACCTGCTGGAAGCGGAGGGGCGCGCGCTGGCCGCAGAGCTTGGGCCGGCCGCCAGCTTCCTGCGCCAGGAGGTGACCCGCGAAGCCGATTGGGAAACAGCGATCGCGGCGGCAGAGAAGCTGGGCGGGCTGCACGGACTGATCAACAACGCCGGCATCTACCAGCCACGCACGCTGATGGAGACCGATGCGGACTTGTTCGAACGGCACATGCGCGTGAACCAGCTCGGCTGCTTCCTCGGCATGAAGGCGGTGGTGCCGTTGATGGAACGCTCGGGCGGTGGCTCGATCGTCAACATCTCCTCGGTCGCCGGGCTGCGCGGATCGCCGGGCGCGATCGCCTATAGTGCAACGAAATGGGCGCTCCGCGGCATGACCAAGGCGGCGGCGATCGATCTGGCGCCGCGGCGGATCCGGGTGAACTCGGTGCATCCGGGACCGATCGACACCGAGATGCTGAAGGTGCGCACGCCGGAGCAAAACGCGGCGCGACTGCAGCTTGTGCCGATGCGGCGCATGGGCACGGCAGACGAGGTCGCCCGGCTGGTGTTGTTCCTGTTGTCCGACGAGAGCGGCTACATCACCGGCGCCGAGGTCGCGATCGACGGTGGCGCCACACTCTAGGCGAAGGCGGGGAGGCACTGGCGCGTTTGGTTGCGATGCCGATGGTAGCCGCCACGCGCCGCGCGTGTACGCGCTGTGATGTCCGAAGGTCTCTTGCAAGCTCCGGCACGACGAGGCGAGGATTCGCAACGAAGCTTTTTTGTAAATCATGCCGTGCGAAAACTGCGGTGCCTGGCGGGGACTCGTGGTCAGCGCGCCCGCCTTGGTGAATGCCTGCTGCCGTCTGCCCTTGCCTTGGTGAATGCCGTGGTGACGATATTGCCGCTTTCCAGCCGGCGTGAACGCGGCACGGTGGCCCGCCGCACCGACCCATGGCGTCTCCGGCGCCGCACGGCGTGTCGCCGCGTCAGGGATGGCGAATGCCATGACCTGCTGTTAGGTTGCAGATCTCGCCTTTGCCGCAACATGCTCGCCAACCCGCCATGTCATCCGCGACCGTGACTCTCGAGACCTTGCCGGGCTTCCTGGACCTGGACGTCGACACTCTCGGTGCCGTGACCGCGATCAGCCAACTGATCGAGGTGCCGGTCGATGCCGTGCTCTGCCGCCAGGGCAGCCAGCCGGAGGCGCTGAACTACTTGCTCGATGGGCAGGTGACGCTGACGCAGGCGGCGGCGAACGGCGAGGTCGCGGTGATCGACGTGCTGCGTCCGGTCCGCGGGATCGACCTCGCAAACGTGGTGACCGGGTGTGCGCACCAGGTCACCGCGCGGGCGCTGACCGCGTCGCGCCTGATGGAACTGCGTGCCGCTCCGCTGCGGACGATGATCGGTCAGCGGCCGTCCCTGGCCGCCACCATGCTGCAGGGCCTGTCGCTCGATCTGAACGCGGTGACCCGGCATGTGATAGACCTGAAGCTACGGACGGCAACGCAGCGGCTTGGCTGCTATCTGTTGGAGCAAGCGGCCGGCGCGGCGGGCAACCAGGCCGCGTTCCGCCTGATGGTGCGCAAGGGTTTGCTGGCGGCGCAGATCGGCTGCCGGCACGAGAACCTGTCGCGCGCCTTCGCGATATTGCGGGACTATGGCGTGGAGACGCATGGCAGCCGCGTCATCCTGCACGACATCGAGCTGCTGCGCCGCTACGCGTTGCCGGACGCCCCGCCGGTGGGACCCGATGCCAGGCCAGGGCTGGATCGCTCGGCCAGGGCATTCAGCGACGCGTTCCGGCTGCGCTGACGGGCCCGCATGCGGCCTGCGCTGACGGGCCCGCATGCGGACTGCGCTGACGAGCTCGCATGCAGATTGCGCTGACGGGCCCGCAAGCGGACGGCGCTGACGAGCTCGCACGCAGACTGCGCTGACGACCCGGGCCGACCCCCGGGATCATGACGCGGACCGCGTTTGAGCGCGTCGCGCGGCTCCGAACCTTCATTCCATCCCACACTTGGTTGAGAGCACGGGAACTTGCACGATTGGTTTCGATGCGGCGTCGTATGTAGGCGGCATCCGTTGTCTCCGCGGATCACGAAAGGGGTTCCAGCATGGCTCGTCTCAACTACGTGACCGCCGCCCTGACCGCCGCCATGATGCTCGGCGGCGGACAGGCGCTCGGGAACGTGTGCCGGACCGACCATCTCACCTGCGCCACCACGATGCCTGTTGACGGCTACTGCGAATGCCGGTCGCGCGGGGCTACCGAGGACGGCACGGTCGTCGCGGTCCGGCCGCCGCACAGTCGGATCAACGGCACGGCTGGTGGCTGCGGCGCAAATCCCAGCGCACCGGGCTGTCGCTGAGACACCTCGCGGTATTGGTCGCGGGTATTGGCCAGCGACCGGCCGTCGTCATCCCGACCATCCGCATGCTCTGGCCAAACGCGTCTGGGACGCTGACGACGTCGGACGGATGCCAACATCGAGTTCGCCGATCGCGGCGGATCCCGCGGCACGTTACACGATCATCGCCTGACGGACTGGCGGGGCGACCGCGTCGTTGCCCGCTGCGTGCTTGCGGCGACTCGGCGTCCGTCGCCGTGGCGGTGCGGCTGACGGCAATGGCGATTGCTCTGTGACGGCGGCGACCACGACAGGCGGCGGGCCGGCGGCCGTTGCTGCCGGGCCTGCCGCGGACGCGGCCGGCGCGGCAGGGGCTGCGGCGGTCGGTGGCGCAGAGGCCGGCAGCACGACGGGCAAAACATCCGTCGGGTTTGCCTTGCGTCGTTTCGCCGTCTCGGGCGACGTTCCGCCCGGGTCCTGGCCGGCCGGAGCCGGGCGCCTCGCCCCCGACCGCGCCGGCCGCCGCTTCGGCGCCGTTTGGCCCGCGTCCGGCCAGAAGGCCCAGATCGTCAGGCCGAGACAAGACAGCAGGACGACCGAGACGGCGAGCCGGACGAACAAGCCGAAGGCGCCGGTAACGCAGTCCCAGGCCAGACGAGCCACCGCCGCCGGGTCGAGCACGAACCCGGCCAGGAACACTGCCAGCACGCCCAACGCCGGCAAGAGGTCCCATCCCAACCGCAGCGTTCGCCGCCAGAACGCTGACCGCCGCCAGAACCCCGACCACGAACGCCGCCGGCGCGATGCGGACGGCGCGCGCCGCCGGCGCGAGGGGGATGTGGCGGCACCGCGCGGTGGCTTGGTCTGCTTGCGTCGTGACGATCCCGGCATTGCCCCATCGTGCCCGGCTTCCGGTCCGCGCGGAAGGCGGTTTCCGCCACCGCCCATGGCGCCGCCGAGGAGAGGCGCGCCGAGTGCGTCGGGAAGGACGAGCGCGTAACATGGTTGCGGCCGGGTTGCCTTCATTGCTGTGTTTGTTGCTGGGCTGCCGTGACGCTAGAATGGATTGACGCCGGACGCGGGCGGTCCCAGAAGCCCCCCGCGCCCGGGCCAGCGCCGCCGAGACCGACTGAGCGGCCGGCACGGCCCGGAAGAAAGGAAACGCCAAGTTGCAGCCGACCGATATCCGCGACCCCGACCACTTCCATAAGGTCGTCGATTGCCAGTGGGCGTGCCCGGCCCACACCCCGGTGCCCGAATACATCCGTCTGATCGCCGCCGGCCGCTATGCCGACGCGTTCATGATCAACTGGCACTCCAACGTGTTCCCCGGGATCCTCGGCCGCACCTGCGACCGTCCGTGTGAGCCGGCCTGCCGCCGTAGCCGGGTGGAGCATGAGCCGGTGGCGATCTGCCGCCTGAAGCGCGTCGCCGCCGACTACAAGGGCGACATCCGCGACCGGCTGCCGCGGCCGGCCGAGCAAAGGAACGGCAAGAAGATCGCGCTGGTTGGCGCCGGGCCGGCATCGCTGACCGTGGCGCGTGACCTGGCGCCCCTTGGATACCATTGTGTGTTGTTCGACATCGACCCGCGCGCCGGCGGCATGATCCGCAGCCAGATTCCGAAATTCCGCCTGCCGGACGCGGTGATCGACGAGGAGATCGAATACATCACCGATCTCGGCATGGAACTGCGGCTGGGACAGGGCGTGCAAAGCCTGAAGGCGCTGCTGGCCGAGGACTACGATGCGGTGTTTGTCGGTTGCGGCGCGCCGCGTGGGCGCGATCTGCCGATTCCCGGCCGCGACGAAGCGGCGGCCAACATCCATATCGGCATCGACTGGCTGTCCTCGATTTCCTTTGGCCATGTCAACAGCATTGGCAAGCGGGTCATCGTGCTCGGCGGCGGCAACACGGCGATGGACTGTTGCCGATCGGCGCGCCGGCTGGGCGGCGAGGACGTGAAGGTGATCGTCCGCTCCGGCTTCGAGGAAATGAAGGCGTCGCCTTGGGAAAAGGACGACGCCATGCACGAGGACATCCCGATCCTCAACATGCTGGTGCCGAAGGAATTCAAGCACCGCGACGGCAAGCTGATCGGCATGACGTTCGAGAAGGTGCGCGCCGAATACGACGAGCGGAAGCGCCGCCGCCTGGTGCCGACCGGCGAGCCGGAGCAATTTTTCCCGTGCGACGACGTGCTGGTCGCGGTCGGGCAGGAGAACGCCTTCCCCTGGATCGAGCGCGAGATCGGCCTGGAATTCGACAAGTGGGACATGCCGGTGGTGGACGAAACCACGATGGCATCGACGAATCCAAAAGTGTTCTTCGGCGGCGACGCGGCGTTCGGACCGAAGAACATCATCTGGGCGGTGGCGCACGGCCATCAGGCGGCGATCTCGATCCACCAGTTGTGCGAAGGCCAGGACGTGAAGGACCGTCCACCGCCGCTGGTGAACCTGATGTCGCAAAAGATGGGCATCCACGAGTGGAGCTACGACAATGCTCCGTCGCTGGACCTGCGCTTCAAGGTGCCGCACCGTGAGAAGCTGAAGGCGCTGCTGGACATCAAGGCCGAGGTGGAACTGGGCTTCGACGAGGAACTGGCCTACGCCGAGGCGCAGCGTTGCCTGAACTGCGACGTGCAGACCGTGTTCGTCGACAACCTGTGCATCGAATGCGATGCCTGCGTCGACATCTGTCCGGTCGATTGCATCACCTTCACGCGCAACGCGGAAGAATCCGACCTGCGCAATCACCTGAACGCGCCGGCGCATAACATGACGCAGGACCTGTATGTGTCCGGCGATCTGAAGACCGGGCGGGTGATGGTGAAGGACGAAGACGTGTGCCTGCATTGCGGCCTGTGCGCGGAACGGTGCCCCACCGGCGCATGGGACATGCAGCGCTTCCTGATCGACGTGGCACAAGCGGAGAACGCATGCTGCAAACACTAGACCGCGTGGACGGCGTCCAGCGGGTCAACGACTTCGTCGTCAAATTCGCCAACGTCAACGGCTCCGGCTCGGCCAGTGCCAACACATTGTTCGCCAAGTCGGTCCTGCGCATGGGCATCCCGGTCACCCCGCGCAACATCTTTCCCAGCAACATCCAGGGCCTGCCGACCTGGTATGAAGTGCGGATTTCCGAAGCGGGACACCTGGGCGCGCGCGGCGGCGGCGTCGACCTGATGGTGGCGATGAACCCGCAGACCTGGGACAAGGACGTGGCCGAGATCGTGCCCGGCGGCTACTTGTTCTACGACAACACCAAGCCGATGCCGGCGTCGAAATTCCGGCGCGACATCAACGTGATCGGCGTGCCGCTGACCGACATGACCAACCGCGCCTATACCGACTCGCGGCAGCGGCAGTTGTTCAAGAACATCGTCTATCTCGGCGCGCTGTCGGCGCTGCTGCAAATGGACACTGCCGAGATCGAGAAGCTGCTGGCCGAGCAATTCCGCGGCCGCGACAAGCTGGTGGCGGCCAACGTGCAGGCTTTGCACATGGGCCGCGACTGGGCGCTGGCCAATCTGCAATGCCCGATCGGCCTGACGTTGCGCCGCGCCGATACCGTGGGCGACCGCATCTTCATCGACGGCAACGCGGCCGCGGCGCTGGGTGCGGTGTATGGCGGCGCCACCTTCTGCGCCTGGTATCCGATCACGCCGTCATCGTCTCTGGCGGAGGCGTTCACCCGCTGGTGCAGCCGCTATCGCGTCGATCCGGCGAGCAAGAAGAACAAGTTCGCGATTGTGCAGGCGGAAGACGAGCTGGCCTCGATCGGCATGGTGATCGGCGCCGCCTGGAACGGCTCGCGCGCGTTCACCTGCACGTCGGGGCCGGGCATCTCGCTGATGCAGGAATTCATCGGGCTGGCGTATTTCGCGGAAATCCCCGCGGTTATCTTCGACGTGCAGCGCTCCGGCCCGTCCACCGGCATGCCGACGCGCACGCAGCAGACCGACATCATTTCCTGCGCCTACGCCTCGCACGGCGACACCAAGCACGTGTTATTGTTCCCCGAAGATCCGTATGAGTGCTTCGAATTCGGCGCGCTATCCTTCGACCTGGCGGACCGGCTGCAAACGCCGGTGTTCGTGCTGCTGGATCTGGAAATCGGCATGAATGAGCGGCTGATCAAGCCGCTGGTCTGGGACGACAGCCGCAAGATGGACCGCGGCAAGGTGATGACATTCGAGGACCTGGAAGCGGGCAAGAAATTCGGCCGCTACCTGGATGTGGACGACGACGGCATCCCGTACCGCACCTATCCCGGCACGCATCCGACCAAGGGCGCGTTCTTCACCCGCGGCACGTCGAAGGACCGCATGGCGCGGTACTCGGAAGAAGGCCCGGACTATCAGGAGAACATGGAGCGGCTGCTGAAGAAGCACCACACCGCGCGCACCCTGGTGCCGGCGCCGATCGTGCGTCCGGCGCAGACGCCGACCAAGCTGGGCGCGATCTATTTCGGCTCGACCAGCCCGGCGATGATCGAGGCCGACGATATGCTGGCGGGGCAAGGGATCGTGCTCGATCTGATGCGGGTGCGCGGGTTCCCGTTCGCCGATGACGTGGACGCGTTCATCGCCGACCATGACAAGGTGTTCGTGGTCGAGCAAAACCGCGACGGGCAGTTGCGCATGCTGCTGGTGAACGAACTCGAGATCGATCCGGCCAAGCTGGTGAAGGTGGTGCATTACGACGGCACGCCGATCACCGCGCAGTTCATCGCCGACGCGATCGCCGAGCGGCTGGACGTGGCGAAGCCTGCGACCGGCGGACAGACACCCACGACCGGTGCGCATAAACCCGCGACGCTTGAGAGGGCCGCCGAATGACCTTCATCCCCAAGCCAAAGCTGCATCATCCCGATCTGGCAAAGAACAGTTTGGGTTTTACGCGGCGGGATTATGAGGGCGCGGTATCGACGCTGTGCGCCGGCTGCGGCCATGATTCGATCAGTGCGGCGATTGTGAAGGCGTGTTTCGAACTGGAACTGCCGCCGCACCGCATCGCCAAGCTGTCGGGCATCGGGTGTTCGTCAAAGACACCGACCTATTTCCTTGGTGCATCGCACGGGTTCAATTCCGTGCATGGACGCATGCCGTCGGTGCTGACCGGGGCGAATCTGGCAAACCGTGACCTGATCTATCTCGGGGTATCGGGTGACGGCGACAGCGCGTCGATCGGGCTGGGCCAGTTCGCGCATGCCATGCGGCGCGGCATCAACATGGTCTATATCGTCGAGAACAACGGCGTCTATGGGTTGACCAAGGGGCAGTTCTCCGCCACCTCCGACCGCGGTGCCAAGTCGAAGCGCGGCGTGGTCAATTCCGACGAGGCGATCGACCTGGTGGGGATGGCGCTGCAGTTGGGTGCCACGTTCGTGGCGCGCAGCTTCTCCGGTGACAAGGGGCAGTTGGTTCCCTTGATCGAGGCGGCGATCAAGCACGAGGGTGCCGCGTTCATCGACTGCATTTCCCCCTGTGTCGCGTTCAACAACCACGAAGGTTCCACCAAGAGCTTCGATTTCGTGCGCGAACACAATGAGGCGGTGAACTACCTGGACGTCATCACCGGCCGGGAACCGATCACGGTCGATTACGCGCCCGGCACGGTCGAGATGGTGACGCAGCACGACGGCTCCATGCTGCGTCTGCGCAAGCTGCACACGGAGTATGACGTGCACGACCGGATCGCGGCGATGACCTACATGCAGGAGCGCAATGCGGCGGGCGAGATCGTCACCGGGCTGCTGTTTGTCGATCCCGATCCGCGCGACATGCACAAGCACATGAACACGGTGGAGACGCCGCTGAACGCGCTGGACGAAGCGGCGCTGATCCCAGGTGCGGCGGCGCTGGCGAAGCTGAACGCAAGCCTGCGGTAGGGGATCCCGAGCAAAAAGCGACTCCCGCTCCCCTTGCGGCAGGAGGGTGGTGACGGGTGCGACCGGACCGATCGGTCGCCTGTCCGCACGCCTCCCCCCAAACCCTTCCCGCAAGGGGAGGGGGAGCACCGGGGGCAGCCCCGGACCGGCCGGAGCGGGCCAACCCCCTCCCGCAAGGGGGGAGCGTTTATGTGGCGGCGCCGACGCTCCCCTCCGGCGGCCCGATCGTGTTACCGTGTGTCAGAATCGCTTCGGAGGAACGCCCCCATGGACGCACCCAAGCCGCGCAACCCCGGCGAGGTGGCCGACCGCAACCTCGCTTTGGAGCTGGTCCGCGTCACCGAGGCCGCGGCCATCGCCGCCTCCCGCTGGATCGGCAAGGGCGATAAGAACGCCGCCGACGGCGCCGCGGTGGCGGCGATGCGCCGGTCCTTCGATACCGTCGGTATCGACGGCACCGTGGTGATCGGCGAGGGCGAGATGGATGAAGCGCCGATGCTCTACATCGGCGAGAAGGTAGGCGCGGGTGGCCCGCCGATGGACATCGCCGTCGATCCGCTGGAAGGCACCACGCTGACGGCCAAGGGCGGACCCAACGCGATTGCCACCATCGCCCTGGCGGACGCCGGAAATTTCCTGCACGCCCCCGACATCTATATGGACAAGATCGCGGTCGGCGGCGGCTTGCCGGATGGCGTGGTGGCGCTGGATGCGTCGGTCGCCAGCAACCTGCGCAATCTGGCGCAGGCCAAAAAGTGCCAGGTCTCTGACCTGATGGCCTGCATCCTGGATCGCGATCGCCATAAGGAGCTGATCGCCAAGGTGCGCGAGGCCGGGGCGCGCATCATGCTGATCAGCGACGGCGACGTGACCGGCGTGATCGCGACCGCCATGCGTGAGACCGGCGTGGACATCTATCTCGGTTCCGGTGGTGCGCCGGAAGGCGTGCTGGCCGCGGCGGCGTTGCGCTGCATCGGCGGCCAGATGCAGGGCCGGCTGATGTACGAGAGCGACGAGCAAATCGAGCGCGTGCGCTCGATGGGCCACAACGATCCGAAGCGCGTGTTCACCTGTGAGGAGATGGCGAAGGGTGACGTGATGTTCGCCGCGACCGGCGTGACCACCGGCTTCATGCTGCGCGGCGCGCGGCTCGATGGCCAGGGCGCGATGACGCATTCCGTGGTGATGCGCAGCCGCTCCGGCACCGTGCGGTACGTGGAAGCGCATCATAATTTCTCCACCAAGTACTGGGGCGGCTGGGTGCAGGAGTAATGGAGCCGGTCCTCGGCATCGCGCGTAGCCTGGGCGGGCGGCGCTGGGTCTGGCGCATTGGCGAGGACCGGTTGGGCCTTGGCATCGCCCAGCGTGTCGGGGTGCCCGAGATCATCGGCCGCTTGCTCGCCGCACGTGGCATCGGCGTCGAAGGCGCGGGCGACTTCCTGGACCCGACGTTGCGCGCGTTGCTGCCCGACCCGTCCCTGCTGATCGACATGGATGCCGCCGCCGATCGCCTGGCCGCCGCGGCGGTGCGCGGCGAGACCGTCGGCGTGTTCGGCGACTATGACGTCGACGGCACCTGTAGTGCGGCGCTGATGGTGACGCTGCTGCGCGAACTGGGGTGCGCGGTCCACACCCATGTGCCGCACCGCATGCATGAGGGCTATGGTCCGAACCCGACCGCGCTGCGCCGGCTGGTGGAGCTGGGCGCAACGATGATCGTGTGCGTGGATTGCGGTACTGCTGCAGGCGAGGCTTTGGCCGCCGTGCATGGCGCGGCTGATGTACTGGTGCTGGACCATCACAAGGCGGAAGGGCCGCCACCTGCGGTGTTCGCCACGGTCAATCCCAACCGGCTGGACGATTCGTCGGGTCTGGGGTCGCTGTGTGCGGCCGGCGTGGCGTTCCTGACCGCCGTCGCAACGCTGCGGACATTGCGGCGGCATGGCTTCTTCACCCAGCGGTCGGCGCCGGACCTGCTCGGGCTGTTGGACTTGGTGGCGCTCGCGACGGTCTGCGACATGATGCCGCTGACCGGGGTCAACCGGGCGCTGGTGTGCCAGGGGCTGAAGGTGATGGCGCGGCGGGAACGGCCAGGCATCGCGGCATTGCTCGACGTGGCGCAGTCCCGCGATCGGCCAACCGCCTTCACCTGCGGCTTCGGCCTTGGGCCCCGGATCAATGCCGCCGGACGGATCAGCGAGGCTGATCTGGGCCTGCGGCTGCTGCTGGCGCAGGATTCCGCGGAGGCTGCCGGCTTGGCCACCCTGCTGGACGATGTGAACCGCCAGCGGCAGGAGGTGGAGGCGGCGGTGCTGGACGCCGCCTTCCAGATCGCCGAGGAACAGGCGGCCGCGGGCCATGCCGCGCTGCTGGTATGTGGCAAAGGTTGGCACCCGGGCGTTGTCGGCATCGTCGCGGGACGGATCAAGGAGCGCTTCAACCGGCCTACCTGCGTCGCCGGCGTGGCAGACGGTGTGGCCAAGGGATCGGGGCGGTCAGTGGCGGGCCTGGATCTGGGCGCGGCGGTGATCGCGGCGCGGCAGGGAGGCCTGCTGTTGACGGGCGGGGGCCACAGCATGGCAGCGGGGTTCTCGCTGGAGGGGGGGCGCATCGCGGATTTCCACGCCTTCCTGAATGAGCGACTGGCCGCGGCGGCCGCTCTGCCGAGCGCGGCGGATCTGGCGGTGGAGGGCACTCTGGCGGTGGGCGGTGCCACCACGGACCTGGCGCAGCAACTTGCGCGGCTGGCGCCCTTCGGTGCGGGGAATGAGGAGCCGATGCTGGTGCTGCAACGTGCCCGGGTGCTGCGCGCCGACCGCGTGGGCCGCGAGGCAACCGCGATTCGTGCGTTCGTGGAAGGTGAAGGCGGCGGCCCGCGCCTGAAGGCAATGCTGTTCCGGGCGCGGGACGGTGCGCTGGCCGAGGCACTGCTGGGGCGCGGCGGCATGCCGCTGCATCTGGCCGGCCATTTGCGGGCGGAGGCGTGGAATGGGGTGGTGAATC
>DATJNA010000071.1:0-87298 GCA_035508435.1 Acetobacteraceae bacterium
GGCACGCACTGAAACAGCGGCGTACTGAAACAGCAGCACACTGAAACAGAAGCGCACTGCAACAGCGGCAGCCTTGCGGCCTAGGGAAGCCGCGGTTGCTGCCGTCTGGCACCAAAGAAATCCCGCAGCAGGGCAGCCGACTCGGCCTCCCGCACGCCGCCGATCACCTCGGGGCGATGGTGGCAGGACTGTGCATCGAACACGCGCGCGCCATGCTCCACGCCGCCGCCTTTCGGATCGTAGGCGCCGAACACCAGCCGGCGGATGCGGAACAAACTGATCGCCTGGGCGCACATCGGGCAGGGTTCGAGCGTCACGACCAGGTCGCAATCGGGCAGGCGTGGCTCTCCGCGCAGTGCGGCCGCGGCGCGCAAAGCGAGCAATTCCGCATGGGCGGAGGCGTCGGATGTTGCCTCCACCGCGTTGCCGGCACCCGCCAGCACGGTGCCGTCGCCCGCCACCACCACGGCGCCGACCGGGATTTCGCCGCGCTGCGCCGCCGCGCGCGCCTCGGCCATGGCAATGTCCATCGGGGCCGGCATGGATCGCTTCTTGCCCGGCCACGCCGCCGGGGTCTAGCAACCCGGCATGCGCAGGCGGCCCGTGATCGGTGTGACTTTGGATTCCGAGGAGCCCGGCGGTTACTCGAAATACCCTTGGTACGCGCTCCGTCAGAACTACGCGGAGGCGATCGCCGCCGCCCACGGCCTGCCGATGGCGCTGTCGCATGACCCGGCGCTGGCCGCGGACTATCTGGATGCGATCGACGCCCTGGTGGTGACCGGCGGCGCCTTCGACGTCGATCCGGCGCTGTATGGCGACGCCGGCCGCCACGCCAGCGTGACGCTGAAGCAGCGCCGCACCGAGGCGGAGCGAGCGCTGACCGCGGGGGCGCTGGCACGCGACCTGCCCGTGCTCGGCATCTGCGGCGGCGAGCAATTGCTCGCCGTGGTGCTGGGCGGCACGCTGATCCAGCATATCCCCGACGCAATCCCCGGCGCGCTGCAGCATGAGCAATCCAACCCGCGACACGAAGCGGGGCATCGGGTCGTGGTCACGCCCGGAACACTGCTGCACCGGATCGTCGGCGCGGCCACGATGGAGGTGAACTCGTCGCACCACCAGGCGGTGCGCGATGCGGGGCGGTTCGCCGTGGTGAACGCGGTCGCGGACGACGCGGTGATCGAAGGCGTGGAGGACCCGCGCTATCGCTTCTGCCTCGGCGTGCAGTGGCATCCGGAGTTTGGCATCGACCCCGGTGATCGCCGGATCTTCGACGCCCTGGTCGCCGCCTGCCGATGACCGAGGCCGTTCGCGGCGAGCGCATCGCCAAGTGGCTGGCGCGCGCCGGCGTCGCCAGCCGGCGCGACGCCGAGAAGCTGGTGGCCGAAGGACGCGTGAGCCTGAACAATGCGCCGGTGACACATCCCGCGACGTTCGTGGCGGCAGACGACATCGTGGTGGTGAACGGCGCCGCCGTGGCGGCGCCGCAGCGCACCCGCCTCTGGCGCTTTCACAAGCCCGCCGGCCTGATGACGACGCATCGCGACCCGGAAGGCCGGCCGACCGTGTTCGACAAGCTGCCGCCAGGCATGCCGCGCGTGGTCAGCGTCGGCCGGCTCGACCTGGCGAGCGAGGGGCTGCTGCTGCTGACCAACGACGGCGCTCTGGCACGGCGGCTGGAACTGCCGGCCACCGGCTGGATCCGCCGCTACCGGGTGCGCGTGCACGGCAGGCCGGCAGAGCAAGCCCTGGCCGGGCTGGCGCGCGGGGTCACGGTGGCGGGCGTGCGGTACGGACCGATCGAGGCGGGCCTCGATGCGGTGAAGGGCGACAATGCCTGGCTGACCGTGGCACTGCGGGAGGGCCGCAATCGCGAGGTGCGGCGGGTGATGGCCCATCTCGGGCTACCGGTGACGCGCCTGATCCGGATCGCCTACGGCCCCTTCCAGCTCGGCACGCTGCCGCGCGGCGCCGTGGAGGAGGTGCCGGCGCGGGTGCTGCGCGACCAGCTCCCGCGCCACGGCTGATGCGTATCGTCGCGGGCGCGTGGCGTGGCCGGCCACTCGCGGCGCCGCCGGGGCAGACCACACGGCCCACGGCGGACCGGGTGCGCCAGGCGGTGTTCGACATGCTGCTGCATGCGCCCTGGGGCGGTCGCGATGCCGTCGAGGGCGCACACGTGCTGGACGCGTTCGCCGGAACCGGGGCGATGGGCCTCGAGGCACTCTCGCGCGGCGCCGCTTTTGCGACGTTCATGGAGCAAGACCGGGCGGCGTTGGCGGCCGTGCGGCGGAACATCGCCGCTTGCGGGGCGGCAGGGCGCAGCGCGGTGCTGGCAGTCGATGTGCTGGCCGCGCCGCGGGGCGAGCCATGCCGCCTCGCGTTCCTCGACCCGCCTTACGGATTGGACCTGCTGCCGCGGGCGGTGGAGCGGCTGTGCGCCGCAGGCTGGCTTGCGCCCGGCGCGCTGATCGTGGCGGAGAGCGGACGGGACGAGACATCGCCGGCGCTCGGCACGTTACTCGCCGAGCGATCCCATGGCGCCGCCAACCTGACGATCTGGCGGCGATGATCGTTGCCGGCACCGGCACCATTGGTCGCCAGGCTCGCGGCTTGCCGTTACGCGCGGGCTCGCTGCTGCGCGATTGGCCGTCCCGAACCGCAGCATCACCATTTCGCCGACCTTGAAATGGCAGCCGTCGATCGTGGTCGCCTTCACCACCTCGCGTGCAATGGTGACAGGCGATCAGGCACGCAGGAATGCCTCGAGGGCGGTCGGGATCGGATCCGGATCCTCCACGACGCCGTCGCGGACGCGGCTTCGGCCGAAGCGCAGTCGCGCGGGCTGGCGGCCCGCTGCAAATTTGTCGCGGGCGCATTCTTCGAGCATGAGCCAAACAACCGGTCGGCGGCATCATGGACATGACCGGCGTTGTGCCGCCGGGCGTGCGGCACCGGCACGGTTTCTCGGTGTGATGGAGGTGAGGCGACCCAAGCCTGGCGCCACTCCAACCGGTCAATGGGGTGATGTCCGCTACTATAGGTAACCCGGATACAGCCGAAATAGCGTAAACATCGTAATGATATGTGCCATGGAGCCTATAAGTTGCAAAATCATTTTTGGTGTCGTTCCGCATAGTGATCTGAATCAACGCCCCGGCGTTCATTGAGCCGTACTGGTCGCAATCGCGCTCCGGCGGATCGGCTGTCCCGGTTCTGCCGATAAATGCCGCGTGGTGAGGAGTGACCAACAATGGCCCGAGTCATAAGCGGAACGCTCAATGGCCCTTTTGTCTTGAGCCTCGCCGATCCACTCGCTTCGGGTGGCTCCGACGATCCGCTGATTATCACCAGCGCCGGAACGATTACCGCCACAGGTTCGGATGGCATTGACGGACCCGCCGGCACGACCCGGACCATTTTCAACAACGGGGTCGTCTCGGCGACGTCGGGCTGGGGCATCGCGTTGGTGGGTGCCGGGCTCATCTATAATTCAGGGCTGATCGGGCCGGGATTGGGCGTCGAGATCGGGGGCTACGGCTTCGTCGCCAATCAAGGTGAAATCGCCAGCGTGGCAATCGCCGGTGGCGGCGATATCATCAACGATGGCTCGATTGGGCCAGGTTTGGCTGCCGATGCCGTCGCGATCAGTGGTGGCTTGGGTATAATTGTCAATTCGGGTGAGATTCGAGGCAACGATACGGGCGTCCTGCTGTCGGACGGTGGCGTTGTAACGAACAGCGGTGGAAGCATTTCCGGGGTATTCGGCGGCGCGATAATCAATGGCACCGGCATGGTAACGAACCAGGGCGGGATCAGCTCAGGCGCGGGCGCCGGCGGGGTAGGGGTCGAAATCACCGATGGCGTGATTTCCAATCAAGGTTCGATCTGGGGCTTTGCCAATGGCATCGATCTCGGAGCAGGGTCGGTCACCAACCAGGGCGAGATAACGGGGGACCAGGAGTTTGGCGTCCTTGTCGGCAATGGCGGCTCGGTCAGGAATTTCGGCACGATCGTCGGCTCGGATGGCGGCGTCATGGGGAAGGGCGGCTTCATCTCGGTCACGAACCAGGGCCTGATAGAGGGCAATGGCGCGGCGGGCCCCCCGGGTGTGGGTGTCGAGCTAAGTCAAGGTTCGGTCGCGAACTTCGGCACAATCCTCAGCACGAGTTTCGGTGTCAGCCTGGGTGAAGGTTCGGTCGAGAACACTACCATGATCTCCAGCCCGTCCACCTCCGGTTTCCTTCCCGGTGCCGGTGTCGGTGTCGCGATCGGAGACGGGTCGGTCAGGAATCTCGGCACGATCCTCGGCGGCGAGGTCGGCGTCCAGCTTGGCAAAGGCGTCGTGGTGAACCAGGGATCGATCCTCGGAGGTGTCGAGATCACCGGCGGTCCGGGCACGGTGACCAACGGCGGCCTGATCTCGTTCGGGGCAAGACATCCCGGCATCAGCGTGTTGTTCGATCCCGAAACGGCAAACAATCGTCTCGTCATTCAACCAGGCGCGGTCTTTGACGGCGCTGCGGCAGCCGCCAGCGGCACCAACAGCACGATCGAACTTGCCGGTGGCAACGGTGCCATCAGCGGGATCGGCAAAGGTCAGTTCGATGGCTTCGATACGCTGAACGCGGATTTCGGATCAAACTGGACATTGAACGGCACCGATACAATCGGGACCGTGCTCAACGATGGCAGCCTGGCCGTGGCCGGCTCCCTCGATGTCACGACGGCACTCGCTCCAGGCAGCGTAGGATTGTTCCAGCTTGATGGCGCGTCCGTCCTGGAAATCGCGTCGGCGCTCGGGATCAATGCCAAGATAAGCTTTGCTGCCGGAAGCAGTCTGCTGATCGACAACTTCAGCCTGTTCGGCGAGGACGTCGGAACCAGCGGCTACGCTGGTCCGCTGCTGGAAAGTTTCGGCGGCTCTGCGATCGATCTCAAGAGCTTCGGCATCGCCGGCCTCGACCAGAATTTCTTTGCTCCCAGCGGCCTCCTGCAACTGAGCAACGCGGCGTCGCAAGCGGCGACCTTGAAGTTCCAGACATCCAGCCTCGGCGCCGGGACATTCCACTTCAACAGCGACGGAGCTGGCGGCGTCCTGATCACCCACGCCTGATGAGCATCGCCTTGCCACCGCCTGATCGGCTGGTACGCTTGATCAGGCGACAGCTTGCCCGTGGCGGTCAGGGCAGATCTGAATAGGTCCCGGCCGGCCGAAAATCTGTTAGCTTTTTCTATCGCCCAGCCCCCATGCCGTGATCCGCCGCCAAATCTCGGCGGCGGAAGCTGCGGCGAGGTGCCGCCGCGCCGCCGGGCCGTGCGTTATTATGCTTGACATGCGTTAGTGGTCATGGTAGGTATCGCCTCACTGCAACCACGCTCCTCACGGGAGCGGTGAGAGCGATCTTCCACATGGCTCACTCGACTTGCCCGACCCAAGCTGACCCTGCGTCGAAGCCCCGCCGAGGACTTGGCAAGCGCCTCGTGCGCGGCCTCGGCGGCGCGGTGCGCAATGTTATCGCCGGCGGCCTGGCTCGCGCCGGCGTCCTGCGGCGGCGTCCGGCCGGGCCGCAACCAGGCATCGGCCAGGACTCCGCGGCCCCAGGGGCGGCCCCAGGGGCGGCCCCAGGCGGCGCGGCCCCAGGCGCGGCCCCAGGCGCGGGCGCGCGTACCGCGCCCGGGAGGCAGTCTCGCGCTCGCCAACCGCGTAGCGCGCCACCGGTCCCGTCGTTCCAGGCCAAGCGTGCCGCCTGGCTGACGCCATGGCTCGGTCACGGCCGCCGGCCCGCGCCGCTCGGTCAGATGCAGTTCCCCGATTCCGAGATTGTCTGCTTCACCCCGGAAGCATTCCCCGCTCTCAGCACCGAAGCCTGCGCGTTTCTCAACACGCCGCTGGAGCAATGCGATCCTGAGACTCTGCGGTTCATGTTCTCCGGGCTTGCGCAGTACCTTATCGACTTGCCGGACGACGCGGACACCCCGGATCCCATGGCGGTGTTTGCCATGCTGTGGGCGCGTCGGGGGAACGTCGACAAAGACGTCCGGCCGGATTCCGCGGTGGCCACACAGCGCGACGCCGCGCTGCCGGCCGCGGTTGTGGCACTCCCCGACGCACTCGATGTCGCGCCGTTCGCACCGTCGCCGACCGACTCATGCCGCGGCAACGCCAACGCGCCGGCCACACGTTACGGCAGGATCGGACACGCTGCGCGCCGCATCCCGGCGCGACGGCTGCCACGATCACCGCGACCAACCTGGCGCCGCCACCCGGCATTGTCCGTCAGCGACCGGACGCTGCTGACCAGGGGCGCGGTTTTTGTCCCGTATGAGCAATATATGCCCCGGCGGCACCTACGCTACGCCGCCCGTGCCAGCCCGCTCTGAACCAAGCCAACCGGGCGCGTGAACCGGCGCTCACCGGCGCGGTGCAAGCTGCGCCCACTGCGGTCTTTCAGAGCTTCTAGCGGCATTGGCCAGTCAGCCGGCCGTGTCCTGCGCGTGCAACCAGGCAAAGGCGCGGCGCACCAGCGCCGCTGCATCCCCCGTTGGCAAATCTCCGTGGGCAATCAGCACCCGCTCGATTGGCCAGGCGAGAACTTTGTCGAGCGAGGTCCGCGCCGCGCGACGATTGAGGAAACTCGCACGCCAATCACCCGGTGAACCGGGATTGGGAGCGACGATCCCGCCATGCCGGGCGAGCAAGCCACGCCACCCCTTGAACCAGTCGCGCGCAAAATTCTGGATCAGATCGGCGAACAAGGCCGTGTGGCTGCGACGGTGAAAGAACACGACCTCGGTCAACGCAAAGCTTCCGTGCATGACCACCTGATCGATGTCAGCCGCCCAATCGGGTTCGGTCGCATCGCCGAGCTCGGCATCGAAGGTCAAATCCTTGCGTTTGCGGCGCAGCCGCGGCGAAGCGTAGACACGAGCCGCTGGAAAGGCGGACTGCCACTCCCCAAGGAACAGATGGTGCAGTGCATTGGGCGAGACGATATGCCGCACCGGGCCGAGTGCGCCGATCGAAGCGCGATGCCGATCAGACAGCGCTATGGGTGACCAGACGAACAGGCTGCCGTCAGATAGCCGGATCACCGCCATCCGCGTTGAATACGGGAAGCCATGAAACGATACGACTGGGCCATCGGCGATCCAGATTTCGGGCCCGAATTGCAGCAGCGGTCCATTCATGCATGCAGCGCCCACCTCGATCCCGCGAATCTGACGATCGCGACGCGGTCGCGCAAGGCGCGGTCACGCAAGGCGCGGCCACGCAAGGCGCGGTCACGCAAGGCTCCGGCTCCGATCGCAATCGCAGACCCCGGCTCATGGTCGACATTCCGTGTGGTTCGAATAATGCCCGCGTCGTTCGAATAATGCCCGCGACCGGCTCGCACGCTTGTGCCGCCGCGTGTGTGTCACCGAGGCGTCCTTGTGCAGCGACCGATGCGTACTCCGTTTGCCCTGCGAATTGCTGTGGCAAACCGGCATCGGCCGCCGCCGCCGGTACCTGGCGGATCAACCAGCGATATTGCTGCTTGGGACTGGATCGGGGTTCACGACAATACAACGCCACGCTTGGACAACGCTACACCTGGACAACGCTACACCTGGACAACGCTACACTTGGCAGACGGAGTGGCTATGCTGCAATCCCACAGCGTCCGTCAGGTCCGCCTGCTCCAGACCTGCCCGCAGCAGCACCGTGCCGTGTAGTACGGCTTCCCGCAGCGACGCGCCCGCCAGGTTGGCATCGGTCAAATCCGCGCCGGTCAGATCCGCCCGAGCCAGAGTGGCCCGCATCAGATCGGCCCCGGCCATCCGCGCCGATGTCAGCCGCGCCAGCGTCAGGTTGGTCGGCCATTCGGAATGGCCGCGAATCGGCATTGGGCTCGCGTGTGTCCCGACCAGGACGGCGTCGGTCAGCGTCGCGCGTTCCAGGCGGGCACCGCGAATATCGGCCTCGCTCAGATCGGCCATGCGTGCATCCGCCATCGACAGGTCGCTCATGACCAGCGAGGCGTTCGCCAGCCTGCATCGCCGCAGCACCGCACCCTTCAGCACCGCCGCCCCAAGATCGACCCCGGACAGGTCGGCGCCGGTCAGGTCGGTGCCCGTCAGGTCCGCCCGCCGACCCGCCGCGCCACCGCTCGCGATCCAGGCAGAGTGAAGCCGCAGGATGTCGTTGATGTGCTGATCGAGCCGTTTCGGCATTCGGGCGCCCTCCAGATCCGCCCGATCGAAATTGGCGCCGTCCAGCAGCGTGCCGATGAAACTGGTACCCTCGAGTGTGGCAGACACCAGCGACGCCCCGATCAGGATCGCGCCTTCCAGGATCGCGCCGGCAAGGTTGGCACCGCTCAGATCGGCGCCGCGCAAGTCGCAGCCGGTGAGGTCAGCCTTCGAGAGGTCCGCCCGCGTCAGAATGCTCTCGCGCATGTCGGCGTCACGCAGGTCCGCCTGGCGCACCACCGCACTGGACAGCCTGGCACCCCGCAGATCGGCGCCGGCCGCCAGTGCTCCGGTCATGACAGTGCCGCCACCGTCATGACTTGAATGCAACTGCCCGGCATTGGCGGTGAGCAATCTGCCCTCGCGCAGGTCCGCATGCGTCATGTTGCATCGGACAAGCCTCGCATCGCGCAGGGTGGCGCCACGCAGGTCGGCGTTGTTGAGGCGGGCTTCCGTCAGGTCCGCGCGGGTCAGGTCCGCGCCGAACAGGTTGACCTGGCGCAGATCGGCGCGACTGAGGTTGCACCGCAGCAACAGCGAGCCGCTGAGATCGGCTTCCGCAAGGCAGCGTCCGCTGAGATCGCAGTGCGAGAGGTTGACGAATTTCAGGATGGCGCGCCGCCCGCCCGGGGCGCGGGAGAGAAACGTTGCATGCAGTGCCAGGATGCGGTCGAGTTCCGCGCCGCCGATGGTGCGACTTTCCCGACCGGCAAGCCCCACCAGGCCCTGCTGTTTCACATTGAAGCTCACCGGCGGCTCCTTGCTCACAGCCGCACAGTATTGGACCGGCCTGATGAAGGAGTTGTTAACCGGGGCGGCCGGTCTGGCCGGCGTTCGCTCGTTTCGTCCTCATGCTGCCGAACCGCGACCGCCTCGGTGGCAGCGATACCTTCGTTGGCACCGATCCCTGCGGGGACGCGCGCCACATCGATAGTGGCCCAGGCGTGTCATCCGGCTGGTCTGCACCTGTTGGCGCGCGACGGAGCGGCGGCTGCCGAGGCCGCCTTGCGGCTGCCAAAAGCGATGCAGATGACGACAGGAATCGTGTAGGATGGTGAGGCTTCGCGGCTGCGTCCGCGTGTCCGTCGGTCTTCGGCTGCCCCAGGCTTGCTGTTCGAGTGATACGGCCCGGAGGCCGACCCTTCATGCGCGCAGGTCACCCGGTTCCACGCCGATATCGAGTCGCCTCCGTCGCGCGGGCGGCGATTTGCCGCGGCGGCCTCGCATTGACCGCAGCGATATGGTTATGCCCGGCGAACGCTCCCGCACAGAGTTTCGACTGTGCCAAGGCACAGGCGCCGATCGATCTGGCGATCTGCGCCTCCCAGCAGCTTCGCCGGCTCGATAGCGAACTGGCCGCCGCCTACGCCGCGGCCCTGAAACGCGACGCTGCGCAGGTCGCGACGCTGCGGACACAGCAGCGGGCCTGGGCGCGCAGCCGCACCGCTTGTCTGGGGGGCGGCCATGCGTCCGGCACCGGCGCGGCAAGCTCCGAAACGTGTCTGGAACGATCCTACGCCGAACGGCTGGCGGCGCTACAGCCACACGAGGCGGCGCAGCCGCAAACCCGGCCCGCTGCCGCAGCATCCGCCGCGACGCCGCCACCGGCGAACCAAACGCGACAGCAGGCGCAAGCCGCGGCGCCCCCTGCATCCCAGCCGCTACCAACCAAAGCAGCCACGCCGACGCCCCCTGGATCCCAGCCGTTACCAACCAAAGCAGCCACCTCGACGCCCGCGCCGGATGGCCACGGCAATGCCGCCGCCGCGTTCGCAGTCCCGCGGCCCGCCACCGGGCTGCCGGAAATCCCCGCCGCCGCGGCATCGCTGGAACGCAGCAAGTTCCCCTCCGCCGGTGAGACCGACGTCTTGCTCCACGTCGCCGCGCCGGGCCGCTTTGCCGTCCGCGCCGCCAGCCCCACCGGCACGGCACTGCAACTGGTCGATATGCTGACCGGTCCCGGCGAGCGCCAGGGATGGCCGGGCAAGCAGGACGGTCGCATCGATGCCTTGCTCGACACCGGCACCTACAAGCTGCGCGCGTTCGGCGCCCCGGCCGCAACCGGCGAAACGGCGCTGTCCGTCGCCGCCTTCACTCCCGCCGGCCCCGCCTTGCTCGCGCCCGGCTACCAGCCGGTCGCGCTGACCCTGGGCGACCTGCAATACCGGTCGTTCTGGCTGGTGGTCAGCGACAGCCACGCACCGATCCGGATCGAGGCCGCCGGCCGAAGCCTTGCCGCGTTGACGCTGTGGCGGGACGGCCGCGACCTCGTGTCCTTGCCCGCCACCACCGGCATCATCGCCGCAACCCCGGTCCATCCGATGACCGATATCGTGCTGTCCGGCAGCCTGCCGCCGGGCACCTATCTGGTCACCGCCTATGGCGGGCCGAAACTCCCCTGGGCCGACGGAGCGCCGGACGAGCCGCTCTATGTCCGCACCGGCCGCTCCACAGACCTGCTGGCCGGTGGCGTGAGCAAACAGGTCGGCATTTTCGGCACCGAGGTTTTCGACGTCTCGCGGGATGCCGCCCGTGTGCTGCTGGTGCTGCCGCAACCGGCGGATGCGCATCTCAGCGCCGAGGCAGCCGGCGCCGACACCCAGACCGCCGACATGGCGAGGACCGACAAGGCCCGCGCCACCCTGCTCGATCTGGCCGGCAAGGTGGCGCAACCACGCCTCGTGACCCTGCAGGCCGTGCCGGGCCAGGCATTCACGCTGCGCCCGCTGGCGGCCGCGCAACCGCTTGCAGCCGATCCACTCACCACCGTTCCCGTCCATAACCAGGGCCGCTACTGGTTCGCCGTGCAGGAGCCAGCCAACGGCGGCGACGAACTGCCGGCCGCAGCCATGCTGGTCAGGTTCAACGTCAACCCGGACGGCACACGCGCAGGGGCGGCCGAGGTCCTCGCCGCGCCCGGCGTGCCCGCAATCGGTCCGGATCAAGCCTGGCGATCCCGCTTCAATCTGCGCGGCGCCACCGAACTGTTGTTCCACGCCACCGCCCCGGTGACGGCGACCGTGCGGGCCGACGGACCGGCCATGACCCCCCGCATCACCACGCCCGAGGGCGCGGTGATGAATGCCACCGGCAACGGCACCAACCCGACAGGGTGGGCGCTGTCCGCCGGCTGGTATCGGCTGGTACTGATCCCCAAGCCGCACGCCTTCGGTATCCTCGACCTGACCCTCGGTCCGCCTGGACTGATCCCGTCGGCACCACAGATCCCCGGCCCGGTGGCGCCGGTACTGCCGCTGGGGGAGCAAGCGGTGGATGCCAGCCATATCCTGGCCTTCCTGGCGAACCGCGAGCCCGACGCCGAAGCCGGCCTCCTGGTCCGCCATGCTCCTGTCATGCTCGATGACGGCCCGCTGGTCGAGACGCTGGCCGCCGGCGAGTCCGCCACGCTGGCAGTGCAGGCCCGCACCCGCGGCATCCTCACGCTGCGCGACATTGCCGGCGGCCCGGCGCTGACCTCCCAGGCCTTTGAGGCGGGCACGACCACTGCCACCCTGCCGGCGGCCGACCACGCCCGCACCCTGGCGCTGGCGCTGCTGCCCCAGCCGTCTGCCGCGGCGCCGGAGCCTTCATCCGCGCCCGACCTGACAGCCCTGCATGATGGCGAGCCGGTCTTCCTCGACCTCGGCCGCGACCGTCAGGCGAGCTTCGCGCTGACCCTGGCGCAGGGCGGCCTCTACCAGGTTCAGACCACGGGCCGGTTGCGGACCGCCGGACACATCGGCACGGCCTTCATCCCCGACCTCGCCACGGCCGACGCCAACGGGGTCGGCCAGAACGTGCTGCTGCAACGCTACCTGCGCGCCGGCCGCTATCGGCTGGATGTGACGGCGCATGATTCGGCCGGCCATCTGGGGGTCAGCGCGACCGAGGCCCCCTTGGCCGAGGGCGCCGCCCTGCTGCCCAACGGCAGCGTCCGCGCCACCCTCACTCCCGGTCATGGTGTGGCGTTCCCCATCCGCATCGCCGCCACCGGCCGTTACCACCTGGATTTGCTCGGTGATGGCCGCAGCTTCACCGCCCGCCTGGAGGACGCTGACGGCTGGCCATTGCTCGCGGCCGGCGACCTGTCCTCGATCGACCAGGATTTCTCGCCCGGCAGCTATCGGCTGATCGTGCAGCCACCCAGCGTCGAGGCGCGCGTCGTGGCGCGGCTGCAGCCGGTGGTCCAGCCGGCGACCCTGACCGGCCATGGGCCGCATCGGTTGCCGTTCGACTCGCCGCAGTCGCTGGTGTGGCGGGAGCCGCCGGGCCGCGACGATCCTCGTCTGCCGGATCTCTGGACCTTTGCCCTGGCCGGCCCGGCGACGGTGTCACTGCGCGTCGCCGGTGACGGCATGGCGGCGACGCTCGAAGCCGAACCCGCCGATCCGAACAAGCCCCCGCTCGGACGGCTCATCGCCGGCACGCCGCTCAGGCTGACGCTGCCGGCAGGGCAGTATCGCGTGGCGGCGCGCAGTCTTGGGCGGAATGACCGGCTCGACTACAGCGTCACTCTCCACGCCGACGAGCTACAGCCGGGGGTGCCGCGCCGCGTGACGCTGCCCGCAGACCTGTCGTTCGCCATCGCCCAGCAACGCGTCGTGGCGCTCACCAGCTTCGGCCGCGTGCCCCTGCGCGCCGAGCTGCGCGACCAGGCCGGGCATGTGCTGGCGGACACCGCCGGCCGCACCGACGATTGGAACATCGCCGTGTCGCGCGCGCTGCCTGCCGGCAGCTACCGCCTGGCGCTGTCGGCACTGGCACCGCCGGCGGCGCCCCAGTCCGACAACGAGTCCCAGGGCAGCGACAACAACGCCGGCGATCAGGAGCAAGATTCGGACAACTCCGGCGATAACCATCGCAGCGGCCAGGACAACGGCGGCAACGCTCAGGACAACGGCGGCAACGACAAGGACAATGGCGACCAGGCCAACGCGGGCAATGGCCAGGACAACAGCGGCAACGCGCAGGAGAACAACGGCAGCGGTCAGGACAACGGCAATCAGGCCAACGCGGGCAACGGCCAGGACAGCGGCGGCAACGCGCAGGAGAACAGCGGCAGCGGCCAGGACAACGGCAATCAGGCCAACGCCGGCAACGACCAGGACAACAGCGGCAACGCACAGGAGAACAGCGGCAGCGACCAGGATAGCGGCGATCAGCAGGGCAACGGTACGGACCAGCAATCCAGGCCTGCGCCGCACACCGAGATCACCTTGTTCCTGCCGCAGGACCAGCCCGACGTCGCATTGCCCGCGGACGGCGCCACCGCGCTGGCCGCGGGTGGTGTGCAGCGTGCCACCCTGCCCCCGACGCCCGCCGGCAGCCTTTTGGTTGCCGCGGCGGAAGCACCCGTCGAACTGATCCTCGCGCTGGAACAGCAGGCGGCCGATGGCCAGTGGCAGACCGTTGGACAGAGCCAGGGCCTGGCGCCGATCGTCGCGGTCCCGGTCGGGCAGCAAAGCGCCGAGCGCCGTCTGGCCGTCTGGACGGTGGATGGCGGCACGATACCAATCCATGTCGCGGCGCGGGCCGTGACCGCGGCGCCGGCACCGATCGGGCCGGTGCCGTTGGCCCCGGTCATACTCTCGGGCATCAGCCGCACGTGGTATGCGGCGCCGGTGGCCGATCCCGGCGCCGCGATGCTGCATGTCGTCGCGGCAGCCGCCGGATTGCTCGCCGCATCGGTGCCGGGCCAGCCGGCAGAGCCAACGGACAACGATGCGATTGTAGCGCAGTCCGACACGGTCTGGCTGGTCGCGCCACAGCCCGCCGCGCCCAGCCTCGCCGTGGTCAGAAGCATGCCCGACAGCGCCCTGGCGGTTGCGGTGCCGGCAGCGGGCCAGGCCACGCTGCCTTTGGCACCTGAAGCGGGGTCTGCGCCGTGCGGCTACGTCGCGGAGTCCGGTCTGGGCCAGCCCGGTCTGGATGCCGGACGCGGCATGGGCGTCGCCCCCGGGAGTGCCTTTGCCCTGTGCGGCGGCCCGACACTGCGCGTCTGGAATGCCGACGGCGGCACGCCATTGCGAATCCGGCTGCACCGCTTCGATCTGGCCTTGCAACCTGATGCCGCGGTGGACGAGGTCTTCACCGGCCTGCTGCCGCCACGCTCCGCACTGAAAATGCGGCTGCAGCCCGGCATGAAGCGGCTGGACGTCAGCCTGCCTGCCCGTGCCGCTCTGGTCGCGGGCTTCCAGCAGGCGAATGCCTTGACCGCCTGGGCGGGTGACACAGCGCTCAGCCGCGGCCTCGCCGGCGACTGGACCGACGCGCTGCTGGTCAACACCGGCTCGGCCCCGGCCCCGGTCGCGCTGAGCGTCACAACCGGCGTTGCGCCGCCCGGTTTGGCCGCCGGCGAGGTGTTCCGCCGCTTCTTCGGGGCACGTGGCTCGTTCGTGCTGCCGGTCACCGCGGCACCAGGGCAGCGCCTGGTTCTGGCGGGCGATGCAACAGTGACGGCTCTGCTGCCGGACGGGCTGGTGCGGCAAGGTCGCAGCATCGCGCTGGATGGGCCGGCACAGGCGGTGGTGACACACGGCGCCGGGCCACTGGCGCTGTGGATCGACGGACCCGGCGTCTCGCCCTGGCCCGTCACGCCGCCACGCGACGTGGCGTTGCCGGCCCGCCTCGCGTTGGACGGCAACGCCATGGCATTGCGCCTGTCGCCTGGCGCACCGGTATTGCTCCGCCTGTCCAGTACCGCTCCGGCAATTCTCGCGATCGGTGGCGACCCGCCGGTACTGTTCTCGAAAGGGGTAGCGACCGCGCGCTACCTGGCCGCCGGCGAGACGGTGCTGCACCTGCTGGCGCCGCAGGACGGCCCCTTGTCCGGCTCGCTGGAACTGTCGGGCACGCCGGTGATCGAGCAAGCCGAGGGCGTCGGCGCTCCGCTGGTGGTGGCACCCGGCGCCGCCGCCGTATTCGGCTTCACCGTCACCGCGAGGGGCCCGGTCGGCATTGGCGTCCGTGCCGATCCGGATCGCGTGTCCGCGCGATTGCTCGACGAGCATGGCCTCACCCTGGCGCAGGGCGTGTCCATGCTGCGTACGCTGGCACCGGGCCGTTACCTGCTGGAGGCAAGCGTACCGCCTGACGCACCAACCACGACGCTGCTTGCCGCCGTGCTTGGTACCGTACCGCATCCCAACCCGCCGCCGCCGGACGTCATCCGCGGCCTATTGCTCGCCGCCGGCTTTGCCCCGCCCGAGAACGCACGGTAGAGCATAGGAGACACCCATGCCCTCGCAAGCAGATCGTCACCCTCTCCCGTTGTGGGCTTGGGCCGCGAAGCGGACCAAGGTGGGGGGGAGGGGGCGTTTCCATGCGCTCCTGGTGCTTGCCTTGCTCTTCCTTCCCTGCCTCGCCGGCGCGGACCAGACGCCCCCGCCGCTTGATCAGGTGCAGCGCTCGGATGGCGCGGCAGTGGTACCGGATCGTTTCCTGCGTCCGTGGGATCCGGTCACCGTCTTCTTCCCCACCGACACCGGTCCCGCCCAGGCTGGCCCCGCGGATCACCCCGAGCGTTTCGTCACCATGACACCGGCGCAGCCGGGGGCGTGGCGCTGGCTCGGTGCGCGCGTGCTGCAGTTCCGGCCGGCGGAACCCTGGACCCCGCTGCGCCGCGAGCGAATCGCCGCCGGCAGCCGCGGCGCGACGCTGATTCCCTTGCTGCCCGCCCCGGTTCAGACCGCACCGCAGGACCAGCCGGAGGGCATCGCCAATCTCGATACGATCAGCCTGACCTTCCCCGAGCCGGTCGATCCCGCCGCCCTGGCGCGGCTGTTGACCATCGAGCTGCGGCCGCTGCCCGGCATCGACAGCACCGGCAGCCAGACCCTGACCGGTGCGGATTTCACCCTCCGCCCGCTGGAGCGCGCCAGTCGCGCCGACCGCCAGACCTACCTGGTGATGCTGCATCAGGCGTTGCCGGACCAGCGTCTGGTGATCCTGCGGTTGCGCCTCTCCGACGCCGCCGGCCTGGACGACCCGTTGTTCGAGCTGCGCCTGCGCACGGCCACGCCGTTCGCCGTGTCCAGCCTGGACTGTGGCGACGGCTATCGCGCGGTGACGGTCGACGGCCTGACCACGTGCAATCCAAACACCGACACCGACAGCCCACCGCAGCGGCGATCGGTGACGCTGTATCTCTCCGCGCCACCGAAGGTGCTCGACATCATGCAGGCGCGCAACGCGTTCCGCATCACGCCGCCGGTCGACGATCTGAACGTCACCACCGATTCGGCGCTGCCGCAGGCCCTGCATCTCGGCGGCAACTTCGCGCCGGAGACCGAGTACAGCCTGCAGGTGCCGCCCGGAACGCTGATTGACCAGCGCGGCCGCGCCCTCTCCGGCCCGGCCAAGCAGTTCCGCTTCGCGTTCCGCCCGGTGCCCCCGCGCCTGGTCTGGGACGCCTCACAGGGCATCGTGGAGCAATATGGGCCGCAAATGGTTCCGGTGCGCGGCCACGGCTATGCCCACGCCGATGTCCGGATCTATCGGATCGAACCGCTGGATCGCGACTTCTGGCCGTTCCCGGCCAACGGCATCGCAACGCGTGATGCCGACCCACCGCCGCTGCCAGGCAACGAGCCGGCCGCGTGGGACCAGTCGGCTTCGATACGGGCGAAAGACATCGCCGCCCGGATCAAGGTGCTTGGTTCTCCCTCCGTCTCGGAGCTGATGGCGCTGCCGCAATCCAGCGACGGGGCAGAGGAAAAATTCGGCCTCGACCTCCAGCCGCTGCTGGCGCGGACCGCCGGGGCGCAGCAGCCCGGCACTTACCTGGTCGGGATGCGCCCGCTGCACAGCCAGGAACGCCACTGGATCCGCCTGCAAGTGACGGATCTGTCGCTGACCACGGTGGAGGAGCCGGGGCGGGTGCGTTTTCAGGTGACCTCGCTGGCGACGGCGCAGCCGGTGGCGGGCGCGCAGATCCGCATCGAGGGATTGCAGAACAAGGACTATCGCGTGCTGGCCGAGGGCACCACCGACGGCCGCGGTGCCTTCACCTACGTGCCACATGACGGCGGGCAGGCGGCGCCGGAGCGTATCGTGGTGCAGAAGGCGACCGACACCTTGGTGCAGAGCATGGCGCCGGGTCCCGAAGCCTATGCCGATGGCAACTGGACGCGGCCGCGCGGCACCTGGCTTGGCTGGATGTTCACCAAGACCGCGATCAGCGCACGGGCGGAGAAGCCGCGCATCCTCTGTCACGTGTTCACCGAGCGCCCGATCTACCGCCCCGAGGAACCGGTCGAGATCCGCGGCTTCGTGCGCAGCTATCTGCACGGCGCGCTGAGCTACGCCAGCGGCAAAGGTGCACTGCTGGTGCAGGGGCCCGACAAGCAGGAATGGCGCTATCCGATCACACTGGATGACACCAGCGGCTTCTATCTGCATTTCGACGCCAGGACGGTGGCGACCGGGGACTACACGGTTTCCTACCAGCCAGAGCATGCCTCGGAGTGCGACAGCGCCGACTTCAAGAAAGAGGCGTATCGGCTGCCGACGTTCGAAGTGCTGCTGAACCACGCGCCGCAGGTGCCGCTCGACGCGCCGTTCCAGGTGAACCTGCTGGCGCGCTACTACGCCGGCGGCGTGGTCACGGACCGGCCGATCACCTGGCGGGTGACGCAGTTCCCCTACACCTGGACTCCGCCCGGCCGCCCCGGCTTCTTGTTCTCGAGCGATTCTCGGTTCTCCGCCGACCAGGCGTTCCGCTCGACGCCGGTGCTGCAAAGCAATGGCAAGACCGACGCAGGTGGTTCGGCGCAGCTCACGCTCGACCCGACGATCGAGCCAACGGCGCAGCCGCGCACCTACCAGGTGGAGGCCACCGTCACCGGCGACGACGGCCAGCAGATTCGTAACGTGGCGCAGATAGCGGCGCTGCCGCCGTTCGTCCTGGGCGTGAAGATGCCGCGTTATCTGGCCAAGCCAGGCACCATTCCTGCCGAGCTGCTGGCGCTGGATGCGGGGGGAAAGCCGCGCCCCGGCATCGACATGACCGTGCGGCTGATCAAGCGCGACTGGAATTCCGTGTTACAGGCCAGCGACTTCACCCAGGGCACGGCGAAATACGTCACCCAGGAGATCGACCGCACGGCGGAGGAGCGCCACGTCACCAGCACCGAGGCGGGGCAGACGCTGAATTTCGCTGCCACCGAAGCCGGTGTCTACGTCGTGGAGGTGACCGCGGCGGACCGGCTGGGGCGGCAGCAGACGCTGCGGGTGGACTGCTTCATGGCGGGCAACACGCCAGTGACCTGGCCTCGCCCGCCCGCCAAGACCGTCACCCTGAAGACCGACAAGGACGACTACGCGCCCGGCGAGAACGCAACGCTGCTGATCGAAAGCCCGTTCCAGGCGGCGCGCGCGCTGGTGGTGACGGAGCAATCGGACGAAATATTCGACTACGACTGGGTGGACGTGACCAACGGCGTCGGGCGCATCGAGTTGCCGGTGCGCAAGCAGCAGATGCCGCGTTTCCCGGTGCATGTGCTGCTGATGCGCGGGCGGCTGCCGGGTCCTCCGCCGGCGCCGACCGCGCCGTTCGACCAGGGCAAGCCGACCACGCTCGCCGCCACCACATGGATAAAAGTCCGGCCGGTCGAAAACCGGGTGAATGCGAAGTTCGAGGCGCCGGCGACGGCGCGGCCGGCACAGACCGTGGACGTGACGCTGCGCCTGTCGGATGAGGCGGGAAAGCCGCTTGCGGGCGAGGCGACGTTCTGGATGGTGGACCAGGCGGTGCTGGCGCTGGCGAAAGAGGCGCCGCTCGATCCGCTGCCGAAATTCATCGTCGAGCGCCCGTCGCGCATGGTCGCACGCGACACCCGCAACATGGCGTTCGGCGTCATCCCGTTGCAGGAATATCCCGGCGGCGGCGAGGGCGAGGAGAACCCCGGCATCGCCAACATCTCGGTGCGCAAGAATTTTACCCCGGTGCCGATCTATCTGCCGCACGTGAAGGTCGGGCCGGACGGTGTCGCGCATATCCAGGTGCACCTGCCGGACACGCTGACCGTGTTCATGCTGCGCGCCGAGGTCACCAGCGGTCCGGACCGGTTCGGCTTCGCCACCGGCGAGATGCATATCCGCCAGCCGGTGGTGGCGCAGCCGGTGCTGCCGCGCTTCCTGCGTCCGGGCGACATGTTCCAGGCGGAAGTGCTCGGCCGGGTGGTCGAGGGACCGGGCGGCGCCGGCACCGCCGTCCTGAGCGTCGACGGCCTGACGGCGACCGGCGCAAAGGAGGAAAAATTCGTCTGGCAGGGCGCGGCGCCGGCGCGCGAGACATTTCCGGTCAGCGTGCCGCAGCCTTCGCCGGGGAAGGAACTGGGAAGAATCCGCTTCCTGATCCGGCGCGAGTCGGATGGCGTAGGCGACGGGGTGGAGATTGCGCTGCCGATCCGGCCAGACCGGCCGCCGGTGCGCGAGCAACGCCTGGTCGAAGTTGCGCCCGGCGCGACCGTCGATCTGCCGGCGCCGCCGGCCGATGTGCGGCCCGGCTCGTTCAGCGGGGCGCTGGCGGTGGCGACCGATCCGGCGCTGGCGCGGGCGCTCGGTGCGGTCGATTATTTGCTGGCTTACCCGTTCGGCTGCACGGAGCAACGCATCGCTTTGGCGTCGTCCGAGCTGGCCTTGCTGCCGTTCGCGCCGATCTCGGGCGCCGAGGGGTTGCAACAGCGCGTCGGCGGCGATGTCGCTGCCGCGTTGCAGGCGATCGCGCAGGCGGTGGATGAGAACGGCCTGGTCGGCTACTGGCCGCACACGCGCGGGCTGGTGACGCTGACGGCCTGGTCGTACGAGCTGATGATCCGCGCCCAGGCGGCGCACCTGCCGGTCGACACCAAGCTGCGCGACCGGCTGGCGGCAGTGCTGAATCAGTCGCTGCGCTCGGACTATCCGCATCTGCTGACCGACGCGGCGCTGGTGGAGCGCGCCACCGCGCTGTACGCGCTGGCGGTGGGCGGCAAGCTGGATGCCGCCTATGCCAGCGAGCTGGCCCGCACCGCCGGAGCGCTGAACACCAGCGGACTGGCGATGGTGGTGTCCGCCATCGCCGCCACGCCGAATGCCGATCGCGCCCTGGTGGCAGGCATGCTGGAGACGCTGTGGACGCGGGTGCACGTGCTGGCGCGCAACGGCCAGCCGGTGTTTGCGGGCATCGCCGACTATGACGCCGATCCGCTGATCCTGCCGTCGGAGACCCGCAGCCTGGCCGAGGTGACGCGGGCCGTGGCCGCAGCAACGCCAGAGGAGCCGCGGCTGGCGCTGTTGCGTGCGGGGCTGGTGTCGCTGGGCGGTCCGGATGGCTGGGGCAGCACCAATGCCGACGCCGCCGCTCTGCGCGCCCTGGCAGCGAGCTGGGACACCGGTGCCGCCGATGTGCCGGTGACCGCGACCTTGCCGGACGGTCCGCGCCAGGTGGCGCTGGGGCACGCGACGCCGATGATGCGATGGACCACGGCTCAGCCCGGGCCGATGCGTGTGGCGGACGCCGGCGTGCGGCCGGTGCTGGCCTTGCAGCAGGCGCGCTATGTCCCGGCGCCGCCCGGCTGGCAGGCGCCGCCGGTGCAGCACGGGTTTGTCCTTACTCGCTCGCTGCTCCGCGTGCCTGGCGGCTCGGCGCCGATGGTGGCGCTGGCGCCGGCGAGCGACGGGACGCTGCATCTGGCGAACGGCGAGGTGGTGGAGGAGACCGCCGAACTGGTGAACCCAGAGCAATGCGCCATGGTGGCGGTGGTGCTGCCGATCGCGGCGGGGCTGGAACCGCTGAACCCGAACCTGGCGACGGCGCCGGCCGACGCGACCCCATCGGCCGGTCCTACGCTGGCGCCGACCTACACCGCGTTCGGCGACGATTCGGTGCTGTATGTCTACGAGTCGCTGCCTGCCGGCACGTTCCAATTCCGCTTCCGTGCCCGCGCCAGCACCGTCGGCAGCTTCACCGAGCCGCCCGGCACCGCCGAAATGATGTATCGCCAGGAGGTCAACGGTGCGAGCGCCGGTGCCCGCCTGGTGATCGGGCCGTGACCCGCGCTGTCATTGCGAGGGCCTTCGCTGTCATTGCGAGCGCAGCGAAGCAATCGCGGTCGGACGGTGCCACCACACGACCGAGATTGCTTCACTCCGCCAGCAAGAAACAAGGCGAACAAGCTCCCGGCCCTGCCGCTCCGGGGCCGCTGTTTCAATCAACCGCGGGTCGGCCGCCAGGCCGGTGGCGACCAGCAATGACAGCGTGGTCGCTGGGGTCGAGGCCTCGAAAGAAGCGTCCGACGAAGCGTCAGAACGAGTCCCCCACGTGGAGACTGCGGCACGCCGGGCTGGCGGTGCTGCTGCTTGTTCTGGTGGGCTACCTCACCGTCGCAGGCACTCGCGCGCATTTCACCTCCCCGCCGCCGACGCCGATCGTCTACGACCGGAACGGCGCCTTCCTCGCCCAGTTCGGCGACGTGACCGCCAGTGATGGCGCGCCACGCGTCGACTACGGCTACTGGCCGGTCGATCCGCTGCCGCCGCGTGTCGCCGCGGCGACGTTGGCACTCGAGGATCGGCGCTTCTGGTCCCATCCCGGCGTTGATCCGCTCGCGGTGCTGCGTGCCGCCTGGCAGGATGTGGCGGGGCTGCGACGGCGGTCCGGCGCCTCCACCATCGCCATGCAGGTGGCGCGCATGCAGCATCCCGAGGCCCGCACCCTGTGGGCCAAGTTGGTGGAAGCCGGCACCGCCCTGGGCTTGACCCTCCGCTATGGCCGCGCCGCGGTGCTGGCGCAGTACCTGCGCCTGGTGCCGTACGGCAATGGCAGCCATGGCATCGGCCACGCGGCGCACTGGTATTTCGACAAGCCCGCAGCCGACCTGAGCTGGGCCGAGATCGCCTTGCTCTGCGCGATCCCGCGTGCACCGGCTGCCTACAATCCCTTGCGCCCCGACGGCCTTCGCCGCGCGCGTGACCGCGCGGGGCACATCCTGGCTGTGCTGCACCGCGAGGCGGTGATCTCGGACGCACAATACCGCGCCGCCGCCGCGCAGCTTGCCGTGCTGTCGCCGGGGCCGGCGCCGCATCGTCCGGCAGAGGCGCTGCATGCGATTCTGCGCCTGCGCGACTTGCTCGCTGCCGCACCGGCTCCGTCGGCGCCTGGCGGCGTCCGGGTCTTCGCGTCGCTGGATCTCGGCCTGCAGCGCATGATTGCCCGGACGGTACACGACGATCTGGCGGAGTGGCGCAAGGCGGGCGCTCAACAGGCCGCCGTGATGGTGGTGCGGCGGAGCGATGACGCCGTGCTGGCGGATGTGGGTTCGGACGGGTATGCCGATCCGCGTGGCGGCGCGATCGACTTCACCCGCGCGATCCGGTCTCCCGGCAGCACGTTGAAGCCGTTTCTGTATGCCGCGGCGTTGCAGCAGGGGCTGCTGCATCCGGCCGACATCCTCGATGACAGCCCGGGCCAGGTCGGCGCCATCCACAACGCCGATGCACGTTTTCTCGGTCCGCTGCCACCCGGCCAGGCGTTGGCCAACTCGCGCAACGTGCCGGCCGCCGAGGTGCTGCGCCGCCTCGGCCTGGGCACAGGCTTCGACCTGTTCCATGCGCTCGGCCTGCAGGTGCTGGCCGATACGCCGGACAGCCTGGGTCTCGCGATGGCGATCGGGGCCATGCCGACGAGCCTGGAGCGGCTGACCGACGCCTATGCCGCGCTGGCCGATGACGGCATGCAGCGGGACCTGCTGTGGTATCGCAACGAGATGCGCCCGCCGGCGCACCGCGTTCTCACCACTGCCGCGGCGCGCGAGGTGGGATTGTTCCTCTCCGATCCGCTCGCGCGTCTGCCCAGCTTCGGCCGCTACGGCAACACCGAGTATCCGTTTCCCGTCGCGGTCAAGACCGGAACCTCACAAGGGTTTCGCGATGCCTGGACCGTGGCGTGGTCCTCCGAGTTCCTGGTGGCGGCCTGGGTCGGGCGCAGCGACGGCGGCACCATGATGGGGCTGGGTGGTGCCAACAGCGCCGCGGAACTGGTGCATGCCATCTTGCTCGCGCTGCATCATGCGCTGCCAGGCGATCTGAATGACACCAGCTTCGCCGTGCCGCGCGGCTATGCTGCCGCATCGGTCTGTGCCGGGCCGGAGGAGACCCTGCGCGACACATGCAGCCATCGCCTGCTTGCCTGGCTGCCACGCCGCCGGGCGGTGGACGGGCCACCCGCAACCGGGCCGGAAACTGCCGCTGATCCGGAGATCAAGCTGTCGGTGGTGACGCCGGAGGCGGGGACCAGCGTCTGGCTGAATCCGGAAAGCCCGCCAGCCGCCAACCGCCTGCTACTGCGCGCCAAGGCGATACCACACGTGCCGCAGGTTGTCTGGTATGTAGACGGCGCGCCGTTTGCGGTGACCGATCCGGATCAGCCTGTGGGCTGGCCGCTGCAGGATGGAGAGCATCGGTTCCAGATCGGTCTTCCGTACCGGCCGGAACGATCGCGCCCGGTACGACTGCTGGTAAGGTGATGACTTCTGGCGGGTCCACGCTGGCGGGTAGACCGCCGGCCGCGCGGCGATGTTCACCGCCGGCCGACCATTCGCCGGATCAACCATGACACGCGGCTCCGCTGCCGGCCGCTGGAAGCTCCGGTATGGCGAGCGCGCGAGCCTGGCCGCGTCCATCACCCGAAGGCAAAGCGTTGCTCACGGAACAATCGGATGCAGGCGTCCACGACCTGCGGGTCGTACCGCGTATCTTTGCCCTGCATGATCTCGCGCAGCGCGATGTCGAGACCGAGGGCTTCGCGATACGGGCGGCGGGCGGTCATCGCCTCGACCACGTCGGCCACGGTCAGAATGCGTGAGCCCAGCAGGATTTCGTCGCCGCGCAAGCCATGGGGATAGCCGGAGCCGTCGAGCCGCTCGTGATGTTGCAGCACCATCGGCGCGATCGGCCAGGCAAACTCCATCGCCTTGACGATCTCATAGCCGGCGCGGGCATGTTCCTGCAGCAACTGGTATTCGAGTGGTGACAGCTTACCGGGCTTGCTGAGGATCTCCGCCGGTATCTGCACCTTGCCGATATCGTGGATCATGCCGGCGAAGTAGATGCCATCCACGTCGTCCTCCGGCAGGCCCATCTCGCGTGCGATCGCCGCAGCCAGATCGGCCACATTGCGCTGATGTCCGGCGGTGTACGGATCGCGCAGCTCCAATGTCGTGGCGAGCGCCCGTACCGTCGTCTCCATGGTCCGCTGCAGCCGTCGCGCGGTTTCGCGCACTGCCACGCGGTCGCGCTGCGACATGATGCCGAACACGAGGTCCTGGCTGAGTTCCCGGAGGAATGAGAGCTCGGCCTGATCGAAGGCGTCGACCCGGTTTGCATAAACGACGAAGGCGCCGAACACGCCATTTGGACCACGCAGCGGGAACGCGGCGATCGCCGCGATGCCCATCTCATCAATCACATCTCGCCACGGCGTCAGATTTGCCGCGGTGCTGGCATTCTGCAGCACCTGCACATCGCCGGTACGGATCGCCAAACCCGTGGGGCCGCCTCCGAATGCGGAATCTGCCCAGGATATCGGCTGGATTGACAACGGATGGGTGCGCGCAGAACCCGCGACCGGTCGCACTGTCTGCGCCGCGTCATGCTCGGCAAATCCGATCCACGCCAGGGGATAACCGCCGACCTCCATGACGACGCGGCACATGCCGTCCAGCAGTTCGGCCTCGCTGGCAGCCCGCACCAACATCTCATTACCCGCATTGACGGTGCGCAGGATGCGGTTCAGCCGCTCCGTCGTGCGCGCCGCCTTGTTGCGCTCGGTGATATCGAGCGTCACGGCAATCGATGCGGGCCGCGCCTCATACGTCGCCGCCATCGCATTCACCAGTACGTCACGCGTGCCGCCGTCGCGCGTGACCGCAGCGGTTTCGATCTGGACGGAGTGCAGCCGGCCGGCGAGTTGTTCGTGCAGCATCTCGGCGACCGTCGGCTTTTCCGTATCCGGCACGATGTCCAGCAGCCGGCGTCCCAGCAGCTCGCCGGGCTGATAACCCAGCATCTGGGCGAAGTACGGGTTGACGTAGGCGAAGGTGCCGTCGTCCTGGATGATGCCGATGCCCGACACCTCTTGTTCCACCAAACTGCGAAATTTCGACCGCTCCTCGCGCAGATGCCGCTCGACCTGCTTGCGTGCCGTGATGTCGCGGAAGAACCAGACGCGGCCGATATAGGAGCCATCCGACCGCCGCATCGGCCCGCTATGGCGTTCGAATACCCGGCCGTCCCGCAGTTCGACCTCGTCCTGCACACGCGTGTCCTTTGCATGGTACAGGCGCTCAACCTCGGCCAGGAAGCCTTGCGGATCACCGACCCGGCAGAGCACTGTCTCAAGGATCGGACGATCCAGCAGCGGTTGCCCCGGCTCCGCCACGAGCAACTGGGCAGGAATGTCCCACATGTCGGCAAACCGACGGTTGTAGGAGACGACTTCGCCGGCTTCGTCGACCACCAGGATGCCGTCGGGCGACACCTCATGCTCTGCCGCCAGGATATCGACATGCATGGCCAGGCTGCGTTCGGCCTGACGCTGATCGGTCACATTGCAGAGCGTGGTCCGGCTGCAAACGAAAGCGCCGCGATGGTCGGTGACGGGAGTCGCGCTGATCAGCGCGAACAAACTCGTGCCGTCCTTGCGGCGGAACTCGATCTCCAGATCGCGCAGTGGCCCGGTGCTGAGGAAGACGGGAAAGTTGGCCTCGAAGGCCGCGAGACCGGCCGGCGCCAGCAGCGCGGTGAGGTGCAGCTTGCCAACCACCTCGTCGCGCTGAAAACCGAGCCAGGCCAGCTCGGTGTCGTTCATCGCGATGACGAGGCCATTGGCGTCCACCGAGTGATAGCCATATGGCGCGTTGTTATAGAGATCTTCAACCTTCGCGAGCGACTCGCGCAGCGCCCGTTCAGCCTCGCGACTCGCCGCGACAGCGGTGGCCTGTGCCGCGGCATGCTCTACCGCGATCGGCAACCGGCCCAGTCGATCCTTCCAGACATAGTCGGTGGCGCCGCCCCGGATCAGCGCGGCCAGCTCGGCGTCATTGGCGGCGCCGGCGCACAGAATGAGGGGCACCCGAGGCAACCGTTCGCGCAGATCCGTGATCATGGCGGTGGCGCTGATCTCGGCCAGCGGCACGGCCATCAGGATGATGTCGGGCGCCGAGTCTTCCAGCATGCGGAAGAATGCGCGGATCGTGGTTGCGCAGCGCAAATTGCATGCCACCCCGGCATGTTGCAGGCACCGCTCCGCCAGCGTTGCATCGTCGGCATCCGGCTCCAGCAGTACGATACCCAATGCGCGATGCGGCGCCGGCTTCGGCACGGCATGCGACCGAGGCGGCGTCGTGACTTGCCGGTGGACGCTGGCGTCGCCCTGGCGGATGCCTGGTTCGAGGGCGGAGCAGCGCTCTGGTGCGAACATGGTCATGTGGCCACGGTGCCGATTGCGGGGCATCGAGGCGCCCAACAGCGCCGATTCTGACGCGATGAAGTTAAGTAAGCATGAACGCCGCGCAGCGATGGAGGGTGGCCGGGGTTGCACCGGGCGGCCGCTGATCTGCGCGCCCGGTCCCCCCGGACCATCTGTCAGCGACCTTGAAGGTCGGGCGCACGTCCGGCCGGATACGGCGGCGATCATGGATGCGCGGGTTGGTGCTCGACGCCCGTCGGCGGCAGCGGCCGGGCAGTGCTTCTTCCCGGTCGGCGGCCCGGCTGTTCATCGGATGATGGTGGGCCTGGCAGACGGTGGTCGGCTTGGTGGAAGCCGGGCGGCCCAGCCGCCGACCTGGCGTGCCCCGATGTGCTGGGACGACCGATGGGGCGCGAGGGCCGAACAATGAACACGCGGCCGCCGGCGCGCGTCACACGCTGCGGACGCATTGTGTTTGCTCGCCAGCCCGCCGCCGCAACGCCAGGGTGGTGGCGACGGCGTCCGGCGGCATTGCCACCGGACCGTCACAGCAGGACGCCGACCAAAAAGCACGCGGTCAATTGGGCGGAAACAGTGCCCCGAGCTTCCATGTTTCACCGGCGAAGCAGCACTGCATCACCGCCAGTCGCTTCGATGGGTCGCCGCTGACGAAGCTGTCCACCTGCCGATACAATATTTCATAACTGGTTCGAATCTTCGCTACCTCGTCGCTGGTCGTCCGGGTCAAGTACTCGGTGATTCCCTCGATCAGATCGGGCCACCGGCCACCGCGCTCATAGCAGGTCGGATACAAATAGCGGTGCGTCAGGTAGTGAATGTATTCGTGAACAAGCGTTCCCCACTTGAGCGTGCCGAGGTTCTTAACGTAAATCTTCCGCCGGAAATTGCGGTAGTCGGACGCGACGAAGGCGTTCACACCGCCGACGAAACTGCTTGCCGATTCGGTGAAGCCGTTGGCTTGCTTGAAGCAGGCGTTGTAGGTCAATTCAAACTTGGTGGTGAATTGCGGCAGATCGAGGAATTCGAACACCTCGTCGCAGCCATTCGCGTCAAGTAACTTGGGATATTGAGCGCTGTAGGTGGCGCGGACCAACTCCATCGCCCTCTGGGCATCCTGCATGTTCAGCATTTGTGTCCCCCCACGCCGGGGCGGCCCCCGACCTTTCCCTTCAGACGATAATCCAGTCCAGAGAGGGTCGCAACATCGGAAGCGGAATCAAAAGCGAGACAGGCCCATGGCAATATGGCCGATCGCGGCGCCGGGCCAAGCGCCGGGGCGTGCGAGATCCCGCGATTGTCTTGCCGGATCTGGACTGTGGTCCCGGCGCGCCTGCTGTCGCCCGGTCAGGCACCGGCGCATGCGAAGGCGGCTGTTCCCCCGCCCCCCGGCAAGCGCCACCGGACGCGGCAAGCCTGTTACAGCGTTGGCTCGCCCGCTGTGCGCCCTGGAGCCGCGAGGACGCGGCGTTATGGCGCAAAAGTCTCGCACTGCCAGCATGCAACCCGCTGGCCCGACTGACCGAGTAAATGCTGGATGCTGAACACGAGGCTGATCCGCAGCGCTTGCTGCCTTCCGGCGCGTGGACAGAGTATGTACATGTTGCAACCGCTCACATACCATAACAACCTGGCGACTGTCGCGAACTGGAACCAAGATAATGACCGTTGCACAATTTAGTGGTGACATTTCGGATTTCGCGGTCGGCCTGATCGCCACCTCCAAACATCAATCCGGTGCCTGGAACGTGCGTCATCAGCCCAAAATGGACTGGATTATGGACCCATCTGCCTCCGGTGGTGCCGCCCAGCAGCAGGTAACGCAGTATCTCCAAAATCAAATCGGGTTTGATTCCAATCGGTGGCAACGTGGTAGTGAACAGTTTACCGAGCATACTGCACTATTCGTGCGTTTGAAAGGTACTGCTGCCTGGTCAAAGGGCTGGGTTCCGCGGCCCGGCGTCGGCACTTATTTTCAGGCGCTGGTCATGGGTGGAGAGTGCGTCGGCATGTGGCGCGACGATCTTGATATGATCAACGATCCTACCTGTATCAGCGTCGAATTCCCCGTGCGCCGGTGGCATTGCAGCATGCTGATCGACTACTTCGACTCAGTAAAGGACCGTTTCACCCACTACTCTTTCAGCGTCGGGCAGCAAGGCCACTGCAACTGCGTCTGGGCGGCCGTCGAGGTATTACGGGATTTTGCGATTGCAAGAGGGCTTGGGTTTGCGGAACGGCTTACCAAGGTCCAGGACCCGCTACAGGGGCGCATGATGAAAATGATTTTGGGCGGCGCGCTCTTGACAGACTGACGCCATGCGCTGTTGCTGGCCGACAATAGGGCACTGGCCGACGATAGGGCGAGGTGTTGCCGATTCGTAGAATGCGACGTGCAAGACCAAAATCGACGCCTGACAAGCGCTGATTGGAACCTACCCGAGGCGACGGCTGTTTCGGTCCGTAGTTTGATCGGTCGATTTGCATGAGTGGGCTCGTTCGTGACGCTCGATAACCATCGACACTTGAGAACAGCAATAGGTCACTCGCTGGACTCTGGATGGCGGTGCACAACGACGCTCCCCGGTGTCGACCGCCGATGATCACCGACGGTCACCGCCATGTTGCGCGGCAGCCATGGGATGCAGGCCCCATGGAATGCGCGCCTCGGAATGCGCGCCTCGTTGGCAACCTGGCCAGACGGCGATAGGCTGGATCGGGCACTGTCATTTTCGCCGGGGAATTCCGGGGCGGCAATTCGCGCGGGTATCGGACCGACGGGTCCGAGACGCCGGCATTGCTTTCGGCGATGCAGGAGGACGACGGCATGGCTGGACCGCGAGCCCTTGATGGCATTCGCGTGGTGGACTTCAGTTGGGTGCGGGCGGGGCCATGGGCCACGCGCTGGCTTGGTGCGCTCGGTGCCGAGATCATCAAAATCGAATGGCCGGAAAGCGAACGCGGCCGCCTGCCGAGCACCACCACACCGCAACACCTTCCGGTCAATTTGAACACCTCGGGCAACTTCGCCGACACCAACGTCAACAAGAAAAGCCTCAGCCTGAACGTGAGAAGTCCCAAAGGCCTGGATATCGTCAAGCGACTGATCGCCATCTCCGATATCGTCATCGAGAACTTCAGCTCCCGGGTGCTGCAGAAATGGGGCCTTGGCTATGAAGAGCAATGCAAGATCAAACCGGATATCGTGTATGTGTCCATGTCAGGCTACGGCCATACCGGTCGGAACCACCACTACACCACGTTCGGCCCTGTCGCCCAGTCGGTCGCCGGGCTGACCTACCTCTCCGGCTTGCCCGACCGGCCGCCGGCCGGCTGGGGTTGGTCCTATATGGACGATACCGGTGGCATGTACGGTGCGATGTGTGCTCTCACCGGGCTCTACCATCGTAACATGACGGGACGCGGCCAGCATATAGATCAGGCACAGATGGTGTCGAGCGTGCCGCTCAACGGTCCCGCGCTGCTGGATTTCACCGCGAACGGACGCGGCTCGTGCCGGCCCGGCTTTCCGCCCGGCAATCGCGCGCACTGGCCCGGTACGCCTTTGCTCAACAACTACCGAGGACCAACGGTTGCACCCCACAATGCCTATCGCACCCATCCGGGTGGCTATAACGACTGGTGCGTCATCGTCTGCCGCACTGACGAGGAATGGCAGCAACTGGTGCGCGTCATGAACGCTCCGCGATGGGCCAGTTCGGAACGGTTTGCCACGGTCCTCGGTCGTTTGCAGCACCAGGAGGAACTGGACGATCACATCGAGGCTTGGAGCATCACGCTTGGGAAATACGAGCTGACCGAGCGCTGCCAGGCAGTCGGTGTTAGTGCCCTGCCCGTACAGAGCGCCGAAGACCGGGTGGAGCATGATCCCCAGTTGCGGCACCGGCAAATCTACCGGGAAATGCAGCACCCGGCGCTCGGACGATACAAGGTGCAGAATGCTCCGTTCAAACTTTCGCAAACGCCGGCGGAGAATTACCTGCCTGCTCCCCTGATCGGTCAACACACGCGGGAGATAGTCGAGGGCTTGCTGGGTTACAGTCATGATGAACTACGTGCGGGGTTCGCCGATGGCACGTTCTGGCCCGCCAGGCGAGAGCGCTTTCCCTACCTGGAGGAAATGCTCGAGTGAGCGACGCCCACTTGCTACCTGGTCCGCTGGAAGGTCTCAGGATCCTGGAACTCACCGATGCAGCGGGGCAGTTCTGCGGCAAACTTCTTGGTGACCTTGGGGCCGATGTCATCAAGATCGAACCACCCGGCGGCGAACGGTGCCGCCATGTCGGGCCATTCCTCGATGACATCCCGCATCCGGAACGCAGTCTGTCATTTTGGTACTACAACACGTCGAAACGCGGCATTACTCTCGATTTGAATGCCGCAGACGGACGCCGAATCTTCGCGCGCCTCGCCGCGACAGCGGACGTCGTTCTTGAAACCTTCCGCCCTGGCCACCTCGCGGCGCTGGGATTCGATTACGCCTCGCTCCACGAGCAAAATCCGCGACTGATCATGTGCGCCCTGACCCCGTTCGGCCAGACCGGCCCCTGGCGGGATTACGCGTCCACCGATCTGCTGCATATGGCAGCGGGTGGCGAGATGGCTTCCTGCGGCTATGACCAGGTGGACGTGCCGGATGCACCGCCGATCGCGCCCGGCGGCGGCAACGCCTGGCACATGGGCTGTCATTTCGCCTATATCGCGATCATGGCAGCGCTGGTCTATCGAACCATCTCCGGGCAAGGCCAGTATATCGACGCGTCGATCCACGAGGCCTGTGCCCTCACGACCGAGGCGGCAATTGCCAGCTACGTCTATCGGGGCGAGACCCTGCTGCGCCAGACCGGACGCCATCACGCCGCGGCTGCTACCAACCGGACGCAATTCCGCGCCAAGGATGGCACCTACGTCACCGCCCTGATATCGGGAGGCCTCAACCCCAGGAACGTGCGCAACCTCGCGGCGCTGATGGATAGCTTCGGCATGGCGGGCGACCTCATGGAACCACGCTATCAGGATCCCGCCGTCATCGCGGCGAATGCGTCCCACATCATCGATGATTTGCTCGCCAGCTTCATCGCCAGCTTGCCGGCAGAGCAAGTTTATCATGCTGCCCAGGAACGTGGCTTTACCTGGGGGGCGGTGCGTGCCCCGGAGGCGCTTCTCGACGACGCCCACCTGCACGATCGCGGATTCTGGAAGCAGGTATGGCATGCGGAACTCGGTCGCAGCTTCACCTATCCGGGCGAGGCGGCGATCTACAACGGTTCTCCTTGGCGGATCTCGAGACGGGCACCGTTGATCGGTGAGCATAACACGGAAATCTTCTGCGAAGTGCTGGGGCTGTCTCGTGCCGAGCTATCGGTTCTGGCGGAATCTCGGGTGATCTAACTCAATCGCTGCGCACCTGGTCATGGGGCTGGAATTCCCGACCTGGTATGGCGTCATGCCGCTCTCGCGTCAGCCCCGATGCAGCGATGGCTTATTCGACAAGCAGATCGATTCGTGCAAAGCTGTAGACTTTAATCCCTATCAGCGCCCGGTCACGGAGACCCATGCGCAGTGTGTCAGGTGCGGATTATAAGTAAGCTTGTCGGATAGTCAGTCGGTTCGATTTGTCCAGCGTTTGCTCCAGGATGGTTGTTCGCGGTGACGACAAAATGCGAGTTTACACTCTATCAGCTTCGGCCGAAGTTAAGCTGCGCACCGCCGCCAGCGCCGCGTGCCGAGTCGAAAAAAGGCGATCGGCGCCAATAGCGGCGGTAACGCCATGTCGGTCCATGTCTGCGCGCAGTGATGCGCTGACCCGGGCAAAGGCGATCCCGACCTTCTGCTGGCGCAGGTGGCCAATCAGCGCCAAAATCACCCGGGCGGCGGTATAGTCTACGTCGGCAATGGCATCGGCTTCGACTACCAGCCAGCGGACCGGGTTTGGAGCACCGTCCACCAGAGCACGTGCCTCATCCGCGAAATGGGTTGCGTTCGCGTAGAACAGGTCGGCGCCAAATCGATAGACGACAAGGCCGGGCTCCGTCTGGTGCCCTGGTGTGGCTGGCAACGTGACCCAACCACGCGGCGGGTCGTGTTGCAGCACCTCGGTGTGCGGCCGGTAGCTTTGCCGTACATGTCTGAGAAGCGAAAGCACGATCGCCAACAGGATGCCTTGCTCGACGCCGATCAGGGCGACAGCAGCGGCTGTGGTCAGCGCAAGCTTGAACTCGCCCGGGCTCTCGGGTCGCATCGCGCGAAGCGTGGCGATGTCGACCATCCCGATCGCAATCGTGAACACGATCGCAGCAAGAACGCAACGAGGCAAATACTGGAGTGGACTCGTGAGTGCCAACAGGACAACGAGCATGCACCCTGCGAACACGATCTGAGTTAGCTGACTCCGGGCTCCGGCGCGATCCGCCATTGCGGTCTGCGTTGGGCTGCCGTTGACTACGAATGCGCCACTCATCGCTGCGACCGCATTGGCCATGGCCAATCCCAATATGTCGGCGTTCTCATCGGTGCTTTCCTGATGCCGCGTTGCCAACGTCCGAGCGGTGGCGGCACTTTGGGCCACGATCACAACGAAGCAGGCTGCGGCGACCGGCAACAGACGCGGGACCTCGCTCCATGTTGCCAAGAGCGGCCGGAAAGAAGGCAAACCTCCGGAAATTGCACCAACCGTCGCCACGCCAAGCGAGGTAGGGCCCAAAGCGCGGCTGGTCGCCAGTGACACGACGACGAGGATCAGCGCGACAGGAGCGCGTGGCGCAATCCGCCTTCCTACGAGAATTGCAGCTACGACAGTCGATGAAATGAGCAAAGTAGGTCTATTGAGGTTCGGGAGTTCGTGTACTAGATCCCACACTTGTTCGATCGAGTTGCGTGCATTGATCGCGATCCCCAGCATGTCGCCGATCATTGCGATGGCAACCTGGACGCCAACGCCCGTGAAGAATCCAACCAGCACGGTGCGCGAGAGGAAATCCGCAAGAAATCCGAGCCGGAAGATCCTGGCCACCAGAAGCATGCCGGCCGTCAGCAGCGCGGTCGTGGCTGCCAGCGACAAATACCGTGAGCTGCCGGGATCAGCCATTTGGCTGAGCGACCCCGCCAGAATCGCCGCCGTGCCGGAATCGGCAGCCACAACGAGGTGCCGCGATGAACCAAGCGCGGCAAATGCGATCGGTGCGAGCAACGCGGTATAGAGGCCGGTAACCAACGGCATCCCGGCAATGCGTGCGTAACCCAATAGTTGGGGAACATTCAGGCACGAGAGGGTCACGCCGGCTATGACATCGTACAGGGCTCCACGCCATCCCCCGGAAGGCCGGGCTGCCTCAAACAGTTTCACCAAAGCCTCCTCGCAGCCGGGATTGGGTGCGGATCACCGACAAGCTCGCTCGAGGCGTCCTCAAGACTGAGCTTGCCCGGCTCACTGTGCAAAGCCGCCGGAGAGGGCGGCCCAGGCTCTGGTCGCGCTGCGAATGTTTCCCATGAGGCCAGAACGAGGGTTTGCCAAATCGACTAATACGGTCGAAGGCGTGATATCCTTCGGGACGTCCAGCGCTCCGTGGTTCATCGCGCCCTGCTTGGCGACCTAGCCCTTCTTCTCTGCGGGCGCTGTGGCGACAATCCGACCGGCATTGATTGCCGCCACGAAGGTTTGCCAATCTCTCTCGGTCTGGTCCGCGTATGCCACCGCAAATTCGGTAATGGCCTCATCGAAGGTCGAACCATTGCCGACATATCCGGACACTACCACCGGGTCGCCGGCGCGTGCGTGTGCGCGGGCCAGAGTACGGCCGCAAAGTGCGGCGTAGAAAGGTAACGCCGCCTCAAGCCGTGTGCCGATATCGGCCAATCGCGAGTCCTTCAGTCGCCTGATATAGAAATACCGCCCGTCGATCGGTTCTCGTGTCCAGCCGAGAAACATATCAGTGGCCGCTTGCATCATCCGCTGGCCGACAACCACCCTTTCGCCATGATTGAGATATTTGGATGCACCGGCAAACGGTGCCAGGGCCGATTCCTGCGCCTGCTTGATCTGCAGCAGAAGCGGCGAGCCATCTCCGGCGGTCAGCAGACCGATTGCACAGAACGTGCCGACACTCCCGACACCTACTGCCTTGAATGCCACATCCTGCAAGGCATAGCGGTGCAGCAGTACCCTGCGATCCTCCTGCAGCGTCTTCGCATACGACGCAAAGGCCTTGCTCGCGGGCAGGGTATGTGCATTCAGGTGGTACACCAGTGGTGGCTTCTCGCGGATGCGGACGCTTCCACCTTTCTCCTCCACCAATCCGAAATGCCTTGAACTACTCTCCAGCACCTGGGCGAGGCGCTTCTCCACGGCGCCTCGCACTTTTGGGTCGTCGATACGGGCAATCTCCCGAGCAAGATCGATGTGTCGGTTCCAGGCCTCGACAGGCGACAGTTCGGCAAGTGTCGATATATGCTCGCGGTAAGCCTGAGCCGCAGAAAGTGCGAGCTTGCGTGCGGCTTTCTTTGAATATTGCGCGACTCGACCAGCCACGACCAGGCTGGTTGCCAGGCGTTTGAGATCCCATTCAAACGGAGCAGGTAGCGTCTCGTCGAAGTCGTTGATATCGAACACCGGCAACCCCTCAGCGGTCGCGTACGCCCCGAAATTGTTGAGGTGGGCATCGCCGCTGGCCTGCATGCGAATATTGGTCGCCGGCGCGGTGGACAGGTCTGACGCCATCACAGCGGCCGCACCGCGTAAGAAGGCAAACGGGTCAGTCCGCATTCGCCCATAGCGGATCGGCAGCAGTTCCGAGAGTCGGCTCTTGCCCTCTTCGATCAAGATCTCGACCGGGTCGCGTCGGTCGGAATGGGGTGCCCAACCGGCGTGCGCGCTGCGCGGCACGTCGTGCCGCAGCTCGGCACCGGCCCGCCGACGTTCGTCCGGGGTCTGGGTTGACGAATCAGGATGCTGAGTGTGGAGACGGCTAACGCTCATGGTGTCACCGGACTGTCACACAGGCCACTGTGACACGCGGCCACGGCGGCTTCAACTGAAGGCCGGCGGCGGCGCTGTGGGTGCGGCGCGTGGTCGGATGGCACCCGATCGCCCCCCGGGTTGCGTCAGCGCGCTTTCGGCGGCAACTCGGCGTAGCGTCGCAATTGGGCGATTGTGATGTGTCTCACTTCGATAGGCACTCGCTTCTGCCATCCTCCCGATCGGAGGGAACCGCGATGCCCAGCACATACGTCGTTGCCGCGGCGGCGATGACGCAGAAACCCAGGTGAATCTTGCTCGCACAGGCTTCCATGAATCGATGCACAATCAGTTGGTGCGACCGGGCGAGGAACTGCACCGTGGCAATTCCGGTTTCGCCGCGGATACCCCGACGGGCAACGCACCAACTGCGGCAAACCTTCAGTTGATGGCGGGCGCGATGGGCACATTGGTGCCACAATGGCTGAATGGGTTCCAGGCATGGCGGACGAATTCGATGGATCCGCTAGGCGGGTTGTAAGCTGCCGATTTCCAACTCCGTGCAAGCGGCGGTAGCGTCGGTCGTTTGCTGAACGGCACTGAAGGCGGCTGTTTGCGAGCGGGCGTGTCGTATGGCCGCGGGGTCAACGCCGCCGCACCGCGGGGGAGCGCACGGTGTGGTCTGCCCCGCTCGGACGCGAACTCTTGACCACGGCGCCGTGTGCTATTCTGCTTGTCAGCAGAGGGGCGGTTGCACGCAGGCGTGCGGAATTGCGGCAGCCGACCGCTTTCGCGCCGACAACGCCAGTCAAAGGGAGGCACGGTATGGCCGAGAACAATGCGGTTGCGACACCTGAATTTGACGCCGTGATCATTGGCGCTGGATTCTCCGGCCTGGGCATGCTCAAGTCTCTGCGCGACAAGCTGGGCCTGCGGGTTCGGGTGTACGAGGCGGGGGATACGGTCGGCGGAACCTGGTATTGGAATCGCTACCCTGGGGCGCGTTGCGATTCCGATTCGTATATCTACTGTTTTACCTGGGACCGCGATCTGTTGCAGGAGTGGGAGTGGACTGAGCGCTATCCGGAGCAACCTGAGATCCTGCGCTATTTGGAGCATGTTGCCGCCAGGCACGATCTGAAACGCGACATCCAGTTCAAGACGCTGATAACCGGGGCCGAATTCAACGAGAGCAGCAATTGGTGGACCGTGCATACCGACAAGGGCGAGTCAATCACTGCGCGTTATCTAATCACCGCTGTCGGTACACTGTCGAGCACCAACATGCCGAAGTTCAAGGGGCTGGAACTGTTCACCGGCAAGTGGTATCATACCAGCCGCTTCCCCAAGGAAGGCGTTGACTTCACCGGCAAGCGTGTCGCCGTGGTCGGCACCGGCGCCACGGCGGTGCAGGCGATCCCGGAGATTTCGCTGCAAGCCAAGCACCTTACGGTATTTCAGCGCACGCCGAATTACTGTGTGCCGGCACGCAACGGCAAGGTGGACTCCGAGGTCGTGCGCAGGCGCAAAGCCGACTACGACAATATCGTCACGCGGATCCGCGAATCCTTTTTCGGACAGGAGCACTACTTCATTCCTAAGTCGGTGCTGGAAACCACACCCGAGGAGCGCGAGCGCGAGTTCGACCGCATGTGGGATGCCGGCGGGTTTGCATTTTGGCTGGCGAATTATCAGGACATGTTCTTCAGCCAGGAGGCCAATGACCTGATAGCTGACTATCTCAAGCGGAAGATCCGCCAGACGGTGAAGGATCCGGTTGTCGCGGAGAAGCTGATCCCCAAGAACCATCCCTACGGCACCAAGCGGCAGCCGCTCGACACCAACTACTTCGAGACGTTCAACAAGCCCAATGTACGGCTGGTCGATGCCTCGACCGATGGTGGCATCGAAGAGATCACGGAAAACGGTATCCGTGCCGGGGGAAAGGAATACGAGTTCGACATTATCGTCTTCGCCACCGGATTCGATGCGATGACCGGCCCGCTCGTGTCGCTGAATCTGCAGGGCCGCGGCGGACGCACGCTGACGCAGGAATGGGCCGACGGTCCGCACACCTATCTCGGCGTCGCCATGGCCGGCTTCCCCAACCTCTTCACGATCACCGGTCCCCAAAGCCCCTCGGTGCTGACCAATATGCCGGTCGCGATCGAGCAACATATTGAATGGATCGCCGGCTGCATCGACTGGATGCGCCAGCACGGTAAGCACGTGATTGAGGCGACTCCGTCGGCGCAGGATGCCTGGGTGGCGCATGTCAACGAGGTGGTTGGCGCCACGCTGATGCCGAAGGCGAATTCCTGGTACATGGGCGCGAATATCGCGGGCAAGCCTCGCGGTTTCCTGCCGTATCTCGACCCGGCCGGCATCGGCGGCTACCGCAAGAGATGCGATGACATCGCGGCCGGCGGCTATGAAGGTTTCGCCATAGCCGCCTGATCCCGGACGGGCGGCCGACCGGTGGTCTGCCGCCCGCGCGTACGCTCGCGCTCGAACCAACAGGTGAGGCAACGATGATCGACAACCCGTACTACGGTCAGGCAGGCCACGGCCCTTACGATCTGCACGAAATTGGCGATTTGCCTTTGGAGGAGGGCGGCACGCTCCGCAACTGCCAGCTTGCGGCTGCGACGTTCGGCAGCCTGAATGCAGAGCGAGACAACGCAATTCTGGTGCCGACCTGGTACTCGGGTACCAGCAAGATCATCGAGCAAGTATACATCGGCAAGGGGCGGGCGCTTGATCCCGATAAATACTTCATCGTTGTCATCAATCAGATCGGCAATGGCCTATCGACCTCGCCGCACAATACCCCTTTGCCGGGGGGCCATGGCAACTTCCCCCGCGTGCGCATCGGCGATGACGTGCGTGCCCAGCATAAGCTGCTGACTGAGAAGTTCGGCATTGATAAACTCACGCTGGTGGTGGGCGGATCGATGGGCGCACAGCAGACCTATGAATGGGCGGTGCGCTATCCCGACATGGTTCGCCGCGCTGCGCCGATAGCCGGGACCGCAAAGAACACGATGCACGACTTCCTGTTTACCGAGACACTGGTGGACGCGATCACGTCGGATCCTGGTTTCGCCGGCGGCTTTTACCAGTCCCCGGCGGACGTGCGAGAGGGCCTGCTGCGGCATGCCAAAATGTGGGCCGTCATGGGGTGGAGCACCGAATTCTTCGCGGCGGGACGACCCGCGCAACTCGGATTCAGCTCATTGGATGATTTTCTGGTGAACTTCATGTTCGGGTACTTCATGCCGATGGACCCGAATGATTTGCTCTGCATGGCCTGGAAATGGCAACGCGGCGATGTCAGCCGTCATACAAACGGCGACCTCGCGGCCGCGCTGGGGCGCGTGAAGGCCAAGACGTACGTCATGCCGATCAGCCACGACATGTTCTTTCCCCCCGCGGATTGTAAACGCGAATGCGAGCTGGTGCCGAACGCCGAGCTTCGCCCGCTGACCAGTATCGACGGGCACCTTGCATTGTTTGGCGCAGATCCGGACTGCCTCGGCCAACTCGACAAGAACCTCAAGGAATTGTTGGCGGCTAATTGAAGTCTTGATCGGTATCCGGTCATCGGGCTGCCTTATTTTCGGAAGCCGACACGCTGATACTGGATGAACCGTCGCCGGGCCGGTCGCCGATTTCGGCCGGATGACCTATCGCGACCTGCCAGCCGTGGGCCTCCGGGGCAACACGAGATGCCTGGTCCCGTTTGCCAGCGACAGATCGTCCGTGTCGGGCGAGCATGCGCCGTGTGGCTGCGCGCGCCGCCCGAACTGACCCCATATAGGCGGATGGTGCCGTCGCTCTCGGTCAGTTCCATCATGACCTGCCATCTCATTCCGACTGCCGTTCGACTGCTGCCAGCCTGACCGATACCACCGCCAGTTCCGGAACGGTCTCTGGACGATCTCATCAAAACCGCGATAATCTCGCGTGAGACGGGCCGGCGATGCCGGCCTCGACGGCCGCTCCGCAGAATACGGAACGACACCTCAGTTTCAACGGAACCGCGACAGTTCGCGCGCTCTTTCAACCAGGGATATGCCGCGATGTCTGATCCAATCATAGTGTTCTCGTTCGGAGCCAGCTACTGGGGCGGCGGTTCGGGTGATCTTGGCTCAAACAATTGGATCATCGGATATAATTACGATCTCGTCACGCAGCAGGAGGTCGGGCTGGCCTACAGCAGCGCCGGCTCGAACACGACGACCCTGATCTTCGGCGGCACTTTGCCGTCGCCTTTCCAAGACCAATCCCCCGATGCAGGTGGCAGCCTGTCTGGCGAGGTGAGCGCCGGTTCTTTCTCCATGCAGGGCGGTTTCACCTACGAATTACTCGGGACCCTGTCCGCCTTCAGCGGCGACGTTGCGGCCGGCACGACACTGACAGTTGAAGCGGGTGGGTCCCTGGCGGTCAATGACCTCACAGTCGAGGGTTCCGTCAGCGGCAATACGCTGAGCAGTACCGACATAGAGCATGTGTATGCCGGCGGCACGACCACGGACACCACCGATTCGTTTGGGTTGTACGTCTTGGGCGGAACCGCCATCAGCACCACCGTGAACAGCGGCGGGTTCGATGTGCTGTCGGATGGTGGCACGGCCATCAGCACCACGGTGAACGGCCCCGTGAGTCACGAGTTGGTCGAAGCGGGGGGCTCGGCCAGCTACACCACCTTGAGCGGCGGCGCTCAGTTCGTATATGCGGATGGAACCGCGGACTTCACAACCGTGAGCGACGGGGGTTGGATCGACGACTTCGGCAGCGTCACCAGCGCGACGGTGAACAGCGGTTCGATCTACGTCGGGGGCACTGCTGTCGCCACGGATGTGACCAGCGGCGGCATCATGTATCTGCTGTCCGGCGGCATGGCCACCAGCACGACGATCAGCAACGGCGGCACGGCCATAGTGGCTTTTACTGGCGTTGCCGTCAGCACATCTGTCAGCGACGGCTACGAGGTCGTCTCGCTTGGCGGCGTGGCGAGTGACACTACACTTGGGAGTAGTGGATCTGCGATCGTTTCTCTTAGCGGCGCTCTCATCAGCACGTTGGTGAACAGTGGCGGTTTTGCAGTGGTGTCCTCCGGCGGCACGACCAGCTTTACCACTGTAAGCAATGGCGGCTTCGAGGTCGTCTCGTCGGGCGGCAAATCCACGAGCGCCACCGTGAGCTTGGGCGGCTCCCAGACGGTTCTCTCCGGCGGCACGGCCAGTTTCACGGTGGTGAGTGACGGTGGCTACCAGGTGATCTCCAAGGCTGGTTCGGCCGTCAGCGCAACGCTCGAGAACGGTGGCACGCAGCTCATTTCGTCCGGGGGCACGGCGACGACCACCACGGTCAACGGAGCCGCCACAGAAGATGTGCTCGGCGGCGGCATCGCGAGCAATACCACGGTCAGCGGCAGCTTTGCTGTTCAATCAGTGCTCTCGGGCGGCATTGCTCGCGGCACGATGTTGAGCGCGGGCGGTATCCAGGATGTCGACCTGGATGGCGTCGCCAGCAGCGCCACGGTGAACAACGGTGGCGAGCAGGTGGTGTTTGGCGGCGGCAGTGCCAGTGGGACGACGGTGCAGGCCTTCGGTCTCGATGAGGTGTACGGCAAGACTGTCGGCGCCAAGGTGAGCAGCGGTGGCGCCCAGGACGTGCTTGTCGGTGGGCTGGCCAGTGGCACGACGGTCAGCCGTGATGGCGTCCAGAATGTGAGTGGCGGCGGCCTCACCAGTGGCACCAAGGTCAATGGCGGTGTTCTGAACATTGCGGCTGGCGGCGTGGCTGCTGCGACCAAATTGTCGAGCAGCGGCAGCGCATTCGTGGCCGGCACCGCGGTCAACGACAGCGTCGTCAGCGGAGGTGTCGAGTTCGTATTATCCGGTGGGACCACCATCAGCACCACAATGAGCGCAGGTGGCGACGAGAGCGTGCTCGCGGACGGCAAGACCAGCAACGCCATCGTTAAGACCGGTGGAACGGAACATGTAAACTCCGGCGGCACTGCGTACGGCACCACCATAAGCAGCGGCGGCCGCGAGATCGTGCTTTCGGATGGCAATGCCAGCGGTACTGTGGTGAGCAGCGGCGGTATTGAGGTCGTGTCCTCGGGCGGCATGGCCACCGGCACAACGGTGCGCAGCGGCGGCGCCATCGACGTTAGCGATCTGACCTATGTTAGCGGCGGCTCGGCGAGCATCGACCCGACGACCGACGTGCTGACCGTGTCTGAAGGTGGTTCGAGCTATCAGCAGCAACTGGTCGGAAACTACGCTGGCGTGTCCTTCGTGCCCACGCGTGATGCCGGTGGCGGCACGCTGGTCACCGCGAACAGCGGCACCGATATTGTAACCATATCGTCCGGCACGACAGCGACCACAGCGACCGTCAGCGCGAGCGAGCTATTCATCGTTGTATCGGGCGGTAGCGCAGTCAGTACGACGGTGCTGAGCGGTGGCGAGGCGTTCGTCAGCAGCGGCGGCACCGCGAGCTTTACCGCCGTCGGTAGTGGCGGCACAGAGGTAGTATCAGCAGGCGGAACCGTCAGGTTCAGTGTCGTCAGCAGCGGCGGCGAAGAAGTCGTCTCGTCCGGCGGTACCGCCAGTGACACGACTGTCAGCAGCGGCGCCTTTGAAGTTGTGTCCTTCGGCGGCACGGCGATCGGCGCGACGGTGGACGGCGGCGGCTACCAGATCATTTCGTCCGGCGGATCGGCAACGGGCACCATCGTCTATGGTGGCGATTACCAGGTTGTGTCGGCCGGCGGCAACGCCAGCGGCACGAAGGTCAGCAGCGGCGGCTATGAAGTCATTTCGTCCGGCGGATCGGCAACCGACACCACGCTTTTGCCCGGCGCCGCCATCGATGTCGCATTCCTGCCTTATGACAGCGGCGGTTCGGCCGGCGTAGATTCTTCGGGCGTCCTGACCGTCTCTGCGGGCGGGCAGAGCTACACGCAGCAGTTGGCGGGTGATTATTCGGAAGATACGTTCATGCTCGCGCCGGACGACGGCGGTGGGACGGTCGTCACCAATGAGGGCATGATCTGCTTCTGCATCGATTCCATGATCGCCACGCCGGGAGGCGAGGTGAAGGTGCAGGATCTCGCCGTGGGCGATCTCGTCATGACGGCTGGTCGACGGGCACGCCCGATCATCTGGATCGGCACCGGCCGCGTGCTGGCAACCCGTGGCCGGCGTGGAGCGGCGACACCGGTTGTCATACGTAAGGGAGCCGTCGCCGACAACGTGCCGTACCGCGATCTGCGACTGACCAAGGGGCACTCGCTGTACCTTGACGGTGCACTGATCCCGGTCGAGTTCCTGGTCAACCACCGCTCTGTCAGCTGGGACGATCGCGCGCAGGAGGTGAGGCTCTTCCACATCGAACTGGAGAGCCACGACGTTCTTGTTGCGAACGGCGTTCCAGTGGAAAGCTATCGCGATGATGGCAATCGCTGGTTGTTCCAGAATCTGGGCGGCGACTGCGATCGGCCACTAAAGGAACCTTGCGCACCGGTGCTGACCGGCGGGCCGGTCGTCGACGCGGCATGGCGGCGGTTGTTAGAGCGGGCCGGACCCCGGCCCGGGATGCCAACAACGGACGATCCTGATCTGCACCTGCTGGCGGATGGTGCGCGGATCGAGGCGCTATCCCGCCATGGGTCTCTCTATATATTTCAGTTGATCGCGCCACCCGCCAACGTGCGTCTTGTCTCCCGCGCCGGCGTGCCCGCTGAACTGGGCCTCGCTCGCGATCCGCGCATGCTTGGCGTGGCGGTCCGCAAGATCGCGCTACGTCAGGGCGCGTGGTTGCGTGTGATAGAGGCGGAGAACCCGATGTTGACGGACGGGTTCCATGACTTCGAGGATGACAATGGCCTGCGCTGGACTAACGGCGATGCGCTATTGCCGCGAGTACAGTTCGATGGCTTCGACGGCGGCATCACGCTGGTCGTGGAGTTATGTGGCGCGACCCGGTATCCGTTGTTTGGCGAGGCTTGCGAACACCGGGTGTGGCCGATCGCGCAAATCGCCTGAATGCGATCCGATGATCTACTGAGGCTGGATTTCACCTACCAAACGGGCTAAAAGTCTATGGCATAGAAGCCGGCAAACAGTCATTCCCGGCTACGCTGGAGCAAGCGGCGGTGGACGCGTATGTCGCGCGGAATGTCCGTTGCGGTCCGACGTCTGGGTGCTGGGATTGGAGCCGCCTGACCTGCCCCGCCGTTCGACGCGAACATCGTGTGACACAACGGATTGCGCTTGCTTTTACCGGGGGTCAGGGCTGAACCTCGCGGCGGAGCAAGTGGAGGAGACACGATGATGGCCAACATCACCGGCGGCTGTCTGTGCGGCAAGGTGCGCTTCAGCGCTGACGTGGATCCGATGTTCGCCGGCATCTGTCATTGTCGCAATTGTCAGAAGGAGACTGGCAGCGCCTTCGCGATTGTGGTCGCGGTGCCGCAAGCGGCGCTGACCGTGCAGGGCGATCTGAAGACGTATGAAGACAAGGGGGACAGTGGCAAGCCGATGTACCGACGGTTCTGCCCCGAGTGCGGCTCGACGGTGGTGGACGAGGCCGCGGCAATGCCGGGCGTACTGATGATCCAGGCCGGCACGCTGGACGATCCGAGCTGGTTGAAGCCGAACATGCAGATCTATTGCGACAGCGCGTAGCCCTGGGTGTCGCTCGGTGTTGAGTGGCAACGATTCCCCAAAATGCCCGGCTAGGAGCCACCCTCGTTCGTGTTTGTCGCGGACAATCTGACGACGGTTCTTCCGGATGATGTGCCCGACATCCGAGACGCGGTTGATCGGGCTCGCGGCCAGCCTGAAAAGCGGTGGCATGGCGGTAAGGCTGGGTAGCAACGATATAGAGCCTGGCGAACGAAGGTTGGCACGGCGATTCCGAAGCCGCCGATTTCGCGCCAGCGCCATTTCACAAGCTGTCTTGTCTTTCCAGATAGTGGTGGCCTACGGCCCTGCGGGTTGACCGGGCACCTCGAAATGAAACACCGCCCCGCGGGGCGTATTCGCGGTCGCCCACAATCGGCCGCCGTGCGCTTCGATGATCGACCGGCAGATCGACAGCCCCAGTCCCAAACCGTTCGGCTTGGTCGTGTAGAATGCTTCGAACAATTGCTCGAGCGCTGACGGGGCCAGCCCCGGTCCCGAATCTCCCACCGCGACGAGCACCCCGCCCGGTTCGGCCAGCGCGGTGCTGATCAACAACTCACGCGGTGTCTCGGTGGTACCGCTCATGGCTTCGATGGCGTTGATGATCAGGTTCAGATTCACCTGTTGCAGTTGGACCCTATCGCCGTCAATCAGCGGCAAACCCTCAGCAAGTTGCGTGCGCACCGAAACGCCGGTCTTGACCGCCTCGCCACGAGTCAGCGCGATCACCTCTCGGATCGCCTCGTTGATGTCCACGCTGCCCCTATGCGCAGGCGCTTTTTTGGTCAGATCCCGAATCCGGTCGATGATGCTACTGGCGCGGGTCGCGTCATTGATGATGCGATGGAGCGTGCGTCGGGCCTCTTCCAGGTTCGCCGGTTGTGCGCCGAGCCAGCGTAAGGCGGCCGCAGCGTTGGTTGTCGTCGCGGTGATCGGTTGCTTGACCTCGTGGGCAATTGAGGCGGTGAGCTGCCCCATCGTCGCAACACGGTTCGCGCGCGCCAACTCCGTCGCGACCTCGCGATAGCGCCGCTCGCTGTCGCGGGCTTCGCCTTCGGCCCGCTTGCGCTCGGTGAGATCGAGCACGAATGAGACACCCTGGTTCCCCGTTTCATCGAATGACGCCGCACCGATCAACACGGGAGCGCGGCTGCCGTCTTTACGAAAATACTCCTTCTCGTAAGGTTGTACGCTTCCGGTCAGCCGGATCTCGGGAGTCCACAATTGTTCATGATGCATGTGCCACTCTGGCGGCGTCAGGTCGGTCCAGCGCAAACGGCCTGAGACAAGATCTTCACGATCGTGTCCCACAATGCGGAGAAAAGCGTCATTGGCCTCAACAATCCGACCTTCGAATTCCCATATGAAAATCCCGATGATATTGGCATCGACCAGTCGCCGGATCCTGGCTTCACGTTCTATGCCATCGCGATACAGGCGGGTGTTCTCCAGCGCGACTGCCGCCTGCGAGGCTAGAATCTTCAGCGCTGCGAGACGGGCCGGCGCGAACGCCCGCGCGGTCAGGTTGTTTTCGAGGTAGAGAACCCCGATGAGCTTGGCCTGATTGATCAAGGGGAGGCAAAGAATTGAACGCGCCCGATGCTGGCGGATGTAAGGGTCCGCGGCGAACGAGGGGTCGCTGAGAGCTTCATCGAGCACGACGCACTCCCGCGTGCGCAAGACGTAGTGGAGCATCGTCGTCGGGAGTGTGGAGGAGGTTACCGGCGCATCGCGGAGTTCCACCAGGACTGTGTCGCTGGCAATCGTCGCTTCTGCCGCGATTCGCGGCTCCTTTCCTTGCGACAAAACCAACACGCCGCGTTCCGCGGCTGCCTGGACGATCGCCGTGCGCATGAGTGTATCGAGCAATTTCTCCAGCACCATCTCGCTCGAGATCGTCTGGGACACTTTGATCACGGTCGCTAGATCGAGGCCTTCAACCGACGTGGCGATCGTATTCGTCGGGCCGGCCGCGGACCCTTCGACTCTGAGGTACGGATACATCGCCTCGAGTTGCTGCACCTTGCCGTCGGCACCCCAACGGAGGTAGCCATAGCGGGCGTTGCGCAAATAGAGATCCGCGATCTGCCTGAACCCACGCGCCCGGTAGAATTCAGCAGCTCTCTCATAAGCGATCGCTTCGTTGTGGACGAAGCCATTGTCACGCGCCGATTGGATGGCCTGCTCATAGAGGCGCTCGGCATCCAGTTCGCGACCTTCGATACGTGCCAGCTCGGCCGCCACCAACGCGGCGCGATTGTCGAAATTCTCCGGGCAATTCTTCGCCCATGTTTCGTGTTGCCAGTAATGCGCCCTGACAGCATCGATGTACTGCTGCCGCTCGTCGGGCGGCGCCGAGTTGCACACGGCGGCTTGTGTCAGCGCGCCATAAAAGTGATAGTCGGCTTCTTCAATGTGCCCAGATGTGGTCCAGAGCAGCCTTTGTACCTTCGATGCGGCGTCCATGGCAGTTGCGTAGTCGCCGGCGATGCAGCGCGCCTGCAATTTTCGGATCCAGTACCAGCTTGGAGCTATCGCCAATGCCGAGGCGCTGGACAAAATGTGTTCGGTGTGACGCTCATTGAATTGCCCATGGTCCAGGCAGCCGAATGCCGGCGTCAAGCCGCGCAGCATCCGAATCAGGGCAAGCTGCGCGGCGATAAAGTCGATGACAAGGCCGAATCGCGCCTTCTCGGCGAACGCAAGGCCTCGCTCGGCTTCCGCTTGCACGTCCGGCAGCGGCTCGCCGGCAAAGATCAGGTCTGAGTTCAGATTCTCGCAGCTATAGGCCCCATACGTCAGGTCGCCAATCCGGTTCGCCGCTTCGAACGCGCGGCGCATCAGATCACGGCTGACTCGCACGTGTTGCGTCCAACGCACGACATATATCGCATAATTAAGGTACGTGCCTGCCTCGAAGCGCTTCAGGCCGCGCCGTTCGACGAGTTCATAGCCGACCTGGCCAAAGCGGAATCCGGCCTGGCAGTCGTCAAACATCGGCCCGGCGACCCTGGCGAGCATGACAAAGGCGACGCATGAAGCGTCGCAGATGCCACGCTCGAGGCTGAGACTGGCCGCCTTGCAGCTCGTCAGGCAAGCCAGATTCGCATCCGTATGTGAGGCGGGCGGCACGAGCTTGCTCAGAACGTCGGCAGTCGCCAGGGACGCCGGGTCGTCCATCGACGGCAAATCGATGATGTCCTCTATGTTCCGGCTTCCGAGCATTGCCCAGATGCGCTCGTATTCGTGCCGCACGTCCGCCTCGGCTGGATGCGGCGACCATGCGATGCCGACATGCCGGAGATAGTCGAGACAAACCGCGACTGCGCGATTGCTTTGGTCGAGGGTGGTGCACACATCCATGCGAAGACACGCGACGACGGCCCGTTCGATCGTGGTCGTGGCGCGGTTTGATAGCGCTGCTAATCGCTCCTCCGCGACCGACAGATGACCGGTCAAAAACTCGCATTCGGCGCGATTCAGCTCCAGGGCGAATGTCAGCTCGCGCCGGCGCTGCCAGGTGTCTTCCGTCAGCAGCGTCGCGCCGAGACCGAGATACGTGAGAGCGGCGTCGTACGCAGTCGAATCCTTGGCTCGCTTGGCCGCAATCATGTTGAGTTGGGCCAACTGCTCCCGCTCGTCGCGTGACGTGATCAAGGCAGCGCCGCGATTCATTTGATTGACGATTTCGAAGATCACTGCTTCTTGCTTTTCGGGGGGCGTCTGAACTGCGAGCAGCCGGCCGATCCGCAGATGAACCTCGGCACGCAAAGTATCCGGGGTCAGTGAATATGCGGCCTCTTGAACCCGATCATGCACAAACTTGTAAGAGCCATCCAGGCGTTCGACCAGTTCCTGACGGACTGCCGGCCATAGCGCCGTGTCAATTTGCTCCTCCGGAATCTGAAGAGCGATCGAAAGCATGGGTATTTCGGCTGCATTGCCGAGATGGGCCATCTGCTGCAGCGTCCGCTGCGTTTCGACCTGCAGGCGCCCGATCTTGCCAGCCAGCAGGTCCACGACGTTGTCGGTGTAACTCTTGGCGTGAATACGCTCGAGGTCCCAACGCCAGTGCGACGCGTCGTGATCGAAGGCGAGCAAGCCCTCTTCGGCAAGCGCATGGAGAAACTGAATCACAAAGAAAGGGTTGCCGGCGGTCTTCTCCTGCACCAATTGCGCCAGTGGCGCGGAGCGTCTGGACTCGCAACGAAGGGCGTCAGCAATCAGTTGATTGAGGTCGTCGCGGGCAAGTGGCTGCAGGCGGATCTCCCGCACCTGTGCTCCGGCCTGGCGGATCGCATCGAGCTTACGCATCAACGGATGCGCGGCGCCGACCTCGTTGTCGCGGTAGGCGCCGATCAACATCAGATGTTGCAGGTCCGACCCGGTCAGCAGATTCTCCAGAAAATCGAGCGTCGCAGTGTCGAGCCATTGCAGATCGTCAAAGAACAGGGCCAGTGGGTGTTCCGCGCGAGCGAATACGCCGATAAAGCGTTGGAACACGAGCTGAAATCGGCTCTGCGCTTGCCGCGGCTCAAGCTCCAGGACCGGCGGTTGCTCGCCGATGATGAGCTTCAGTTCCGGAATCAGGTCAGTGATGAGCCGTGCATTCGGCGCCAACGCCTGCAGAAACGCGCCACGCAAGGCTGTCAGTTCACCCTCGCTCTTGGCCAGCAGGGGACGCACAAGACCTTGAAACGCCTGCGCCAAAGTCGAATATGGGATGTCGCGCTTGTACTGGTCGAACTTGCCCGATGCAAAAAGCCCGTTCAGTGGTACGAGCACTTTGTGCAGTTCATTGACGACGGCGGATTTACCGATGCCGGAATATCCGGAGATCAGCACCAGCTCCGGCGCGCCGCCCTGGGCGATACCCTGGAAGGCGGCGAGCAAGATCGCCACCTCGCGTGCTCTCCCATAAAGCGTCTCGGGAATCAGAAGCCGGTCGGGCGTATCGTGTTGGCCCAGCGGAAAGTCTTCGATGCGGCCGTGATCCTCCCAGTCGATCAGGCAGCGCCGCAGGTCGCGTTCCAGCCCGGCGGCGCTCTGGTAGCGCTCCTCCGCCGCCTTGGCGAGCAGCTTCATTACTATGAGCGCAATGAGGGGCGGCACGATTTGGGCTCGGTCGCCTGGGAACGCCGGCTTCCTCGCGACATGGCAGAGGACCCACTCCATCGGGTCCGACGCGGTGTACGGCAGCACGCCCGTTAGCATCTGATAGAAGATGACCCCGAGCGAATAGAGGTCACTGCGCGAATCGATCGAGCGGTTCATCCGCCCGGTCTGTTCCGGGGCCATATAGGCGAGCGTGCCGGCGATTGTTTCCGGAGGCACGAGCGTCTGTCGTTCGCGCGGCAACCGCGTCGCGATGCCGAAGCCTGTGAGCCTCGCCGCGCCATCGGCGCAATTTACGAGGATGTTACCGGGTTTTAGATCCTTATGGACAAGGCCGGCCTGGTGCGCTTTGCCCAGAGCCGTGGTGATTCCGATCGCGAGGTGCAAAAAGGCGCCGGTCTCCATCGGCCCGCCGAGCAAGCGTGCCAGCAGTTCGCCGCCTTGATGCTCGAGCACCAGCATGGCACGGCCGTCTTCTCGGGCGAACTCCAGCGGCCGCGCCGCCCAAGCGCTATCCAGTTCGTTTCTGATCTCATATTCGTGCGCGAGCCGCTCGAGCGCCAGGGGCGACGGACGATCCGCGGCGAGTCGAACCGTCAGGACAGGCCTGCGCTCGCCCTCGGCCCCCAGCCGCGATCCGCTAACAAGAACGCGTTCGCCGTCACTCCATAAGACATCCAGGCTCTGATCCATCTGCATTCCCGCGCTGAGGGGATCGCGCGCAAGACCCGATCTCTCCGTCGGCGAAAGTCGTCTCGTTCGTCGTGGCCAGAGAGACGTCCGGTCCAATTGCGGTCGCTGTGGCGAGTCACTCGCGGGTAGAGTAACGTAAACCGGAGGCAAGGGGTAGCCAAGGCCGGACGGCCGAAGTGCACGGGGGTGACAACGCCAACTTTGTATTTTGTCGTCGGTAGCGAACCCAGCCAAAGCCTGTCGTTCTGGCAAGCCGCGAAGCGATGCGTGGTCTTGCTGGTTAACGTGGGCTGTTGGCTGGAATGAGCGGGCAGCGAGCAATGCGTTTTCGACTTTGTGCGAACACTCAATGAGAGTTTCGCCATACGGTGCGAGGATGAGAGGAGGGCGAATGCCCAAGCGTGAGACTCCAAGGTCGCACCGCATGGTGGTACTTGCGGGATATCTTATTGCATTTATCGGTGTTGGCGTCGGTCTCGCGACAGGCACCGGGCACGCCGAGCATAAGAGGTTCTTGATCGGCATTGTCGAGTTACAACTGACCAATCCGTTCTTCGTCAGGCTCGAGAGATCCGCCGTTGAGACGGCAAGGCAGAACGGGCTCGACGTTATGACCGCCGAAGCCAGCACCGCCGGCGACTCGGCGACGCAGATCACCGCGATCGAGAACATGATCAATCACGGTGTGAAAGGCATCACGCTCGATCCCGCGAACGCGACCGCACTCGTGCCGGTCGTGAAAAAAGCGCGCAAAACAGGCATCATCGTCGTGACGACAAACACGTCGCTTGCCCCAATGACCGCGGCCAACGCCACTTATGAGACCGACAATCTGCAGGCCGGGATCCTCATCGGCCGATGGGCCAAGGCAATCATGGGCCCGAAACCTGCGCATATTGCCATGCTCGATTATGATCTCTCGGACAAGACGTCGAAGGCCCGCCACGATGGCTTTTTAAGAGGTTTCGGAATCGTCGAGGGTGATCCGCAGATCGTTGGCTCCGCCCTCACCATGGGCAACGCGGAAACCGGCCAGACTGCAATGGAAAATCTGCTCTCTGCGCATCCTGATATCAACATGATCTACACGATCAACGAGCCGGCGGCAGAGGGCGCCTTTTTCGCAATCAAGAATGCCAAACGCGACGTTCTGGTGACTTCAATCGACGGCAGTTGTTCAGGCGTGCGCGCTGTCGCCGACGGGACGATCGGTGCTACGGTCATGCAATTTCCCATCCGGATGGGCAAGATGGCCGTCGAGGCGATCATCAAGGCGGTCGACGACGGCGTGAAGCCGAGCGGGTTTCACAACACCGGGACCGTGCTGATCACCGATCACCCGGTCGCAGGTGTCGCGTCCATGGACTCCAAGTGGGGACTACAGAACTGTTGGGGCAAGTGAAGATGCGGGACCCCGACGTGACTGTGGCCAAAGCGCCATGGCCGGACGCGACCGAAGCGGCCGTGCCTGGCGCGGCGGGTCTTCGCGCTTCACTGCGGCGGCCGATGCTGGACCTGCTCGCCTATCCAAGCACCGGGCCGCTCGTCGCCCTGATTGTCATATTTGCCGTGTTCTCGCTCACGACATCAACGTTCATGAATCTCGGCAACCTGTCCCTGATTGCGCAGCAATCGGTGGTGACGGGTACATTGGCGCTCGGTCAGACGCTGGTCATCCTGGTTTCCGGCATCGATCTCGCGAACGGCGCGATCATGGTGCTCGGAACGGTCGTCGCGGGCAGCGTCGCGTCGCATGGCGATGTCATGCTGTCGATGGCGCTGGGCTTCGTGGCTTGCGTTCTCGTGGCTTCACTCAACGGCCTTGTCATCGCACAGCTTCGATTGCCGCCGTTCATTACCACGCTCGGCATGTTCACGATCGTTGCGGCCGCCGCGCGGCTTTACAGCCAGTCGCAAAGCTTTCCTATCGCGTCCAACCTCCTCTCTGTTCTCGGAACAGGAGCCGAGTTTGGCTCGGTCGTGCTGACCTATGGCACCATGCTCTGGATCGCGTTGACTCTCGTCCTTGGCTACGCGTTGAACGAGACGCCCTGGGGGATCCATGTCTACGCGATCGGTAACTCGCCTACCGCGGCCAGACTCAACGGTGTCAAAGTCACCCGCGTCGTTTTCAGCGTCTATGCGCTTGCCGGAGTTTTCTACGCGTTTGCCGCCTGGCAGGCCTTGGGCCGGACCCCGGTCGCCGACCCGAGCGGCTATCAGCTTGCCAACCTCGACAGCATTACCGCGGTTGTCATCGGGGGCACCAGCCTGTTTGGCGGGCGCGGCGGCGTCGCAGGAACTTTTGTCGGCACGATCATCGTCGTCGCCCTCGAGAATGGCCTCACGCAGGCGGGAATCGATTCGCTCTACCAGCAGATCGCAACTGGTGCACTCGTGATGCTGGCCGTTGGCGCCGATCAATATCTGGGGCGGAGATGATGACGCCGGTTTTTGCGGTCGATCCCAGTCTCGCGATGCAGGCGACCGGCCTCACCAAACATTACGGACACGTCGTCGCCATGGAAGGGGCAGAGTTCGAGCTCGCCAGGGGCGAGATTCTCGCCGTGGTCGGCGACAATGGCGCCGGCAAGTCGACCTTGATCAAGGCGCTGGCGGGCGCGCTGATTCCCGATTCCGGCCAGGTCTACGTCGACGGCCGGCCGGTTCGGTTTGCGTCGCCGCTGGATGCGCGGATGGTCGGCATCGAAACGGTGTACCAGGAACTCGCCCTCGCGAACCAGCTCGACATCGCGCAGAATATGTTTCTCGGCCGCGAGATGCGAAAACCGGGCGTGCTTGGCGCCGTCCTGCGTCAGCTCGACAAGAAGCGAATGCGCCAACAGGCTGTCGGGCAAATGCACAATCTTGGCATCAGAGTGCAATCGGTCCGTCAGGCGATCGAGACGCTTTCCGGCGGCCAGCGTCAGGCGGTGGCGGTGGCACGTGCCGCGGCTTGGGGTCGCAAGGTTGTGATTCTCGACGAGCCGACCGCTGCGCTCGGCGTTCGCGAATCCCATCAAGTGCTCGATCTCATCCGCCGAGTGCGCGAACAAGGTCTTTCCGTCGTGCTGGTCAGCCATTCGATGCCCGAGGTTTTCGCCATTGCCGACCGCATCCATATTCATCGCCTGGGGCGGCGCGCCGCCGTCGTCAGCCCGAAGACGATTGCGATGAGCGACGTCGTCGCGGTGATGACGGGTGCGTTGCCGGCGGACGCCGTCGTGTCCGCGGCGCTATCGCCCGCCAATGCTCAGGGGTTTGCATGATGGCGATATTCGACAGGTTCTCGCTGCGCGGTAGGGTCGCCATTGTCACCGGCGGCAATCGGGGCATAGGCAAAGCCATTGCGCTCGGGTTCGCCGAGGCCGGGGCGATGGTCGCCATCGTCGCGCGCGACAAAAAGCAGAGCGATGACACGCTGGCCGAATTGCAGCGCCTTGGCGCCAGGGCGATCGCGGTCACGGCAAATGTTGCCGAGCGTAGCGATCTGGAGGCCATGCTCACGACGGTCACGGATGAGCTTGGGCCGGTCGACGTGCTGGTGAACAACGCCGGCATCGGCTTTCACGCCGATGCGCTGACGCTGGATGACGCGGATTGGCGGCGCATCTTCGACACCAATCTCGACGCCGTCTGGATGGCCAGCCAAATCGTCGGTCGTCAAATGGTGGCGCGCAAGACGGGCTCGATCATCAATATCGGGTCGATTTCGGGATTCATCGTCAATCGCCCGCAATGGCACTCCGCTTATGGTATTTCGAAAGCGGCGGTTCACCATTTGACAAAATCCCTCGCCGCCGAATGGGCGGGCAACGGCGTGCGCGTCAATGCCATCGCGCCAGGCTACGTGAAGACGGAAATTGCCAACCAGGAGTACGATGATTACCGTCACTATTGGCGCGACGAAGTCCCCATGCAGCGCTATGCAAGCCCGGACGAGATCGCGCCCGTCGCGCTGTTGCTTGCCAGCGACGCCGGCTCCTTCATCACAGGTTCCGTCTTCGTCGTCGATGGAGGCTATACGCTCTGGTAGTGGCTGCCGCAGCATTAGAGGATCAGCCGTTGTCAGTTTTCCGAAAATGGGATTCTCACCGTGCCAGCGGTACGGCGGCGCCAGCAGCGAGGACCTGCAACGACACGGGTCGGCGTGTCACACCACGGTGGCGCCTTCCGTCGGCATACCAGCGACAAGGTAGTCCGGCAGATTGCCTGGCGCGTAAGGCTGCGCGGCCAGGTCCGGGTCTGGAACAACGGGACCGGCGCCGGCACGGTCGACAACCTCCTTGCTGAGATAGAGACGAGGCGGAAACGCTCGCGGGCCCTGCGGCAGATAACGCCAAAGACCTGACAGCCAGGTCGCGTGAGCCGTGGCGCGGTCATTGGGCTGCGGCAAATAGAACAGCGGGTCCAGGAACGTCACCCCCAACTGCGAAAGCCGGTCGATCATCCATTTCAGCGTGCAGTCCGATAGACCGCTCTCGACACCTGGCCCGACGAAGCCACCACCGACATCGGAATGACAGCCGGGGAACAACACCTGCAAGATCCTCGGATCGGCGTCCCACAGAGTTGGCGTGAAATCGGCTCGTCGCTCGTCCACTGCGACCGCGTGCACGCCGTGCCTGACGACAGGGCTCAGTACGCGGTCCGCGAACTGGAACACGTCGAGTCGCGTGTCCTGTCGCGTGTAATCGGGAATGCCCAGCGCGCCGACCGTGTCCCACACGGCAACCGCCTCGATCTCTGCCTTGATGAGCTGGCTGTCGGACACTGATTGCTGCAGGAAGGCCGGCAGGTCGATCGCGAGATTGGCAAGTTTCGTCAGCCATCCCGACTGCGACTGCGCCAGCGCCTGCCGGTGCGCGTACCATACGGCGGAGCCCAGGCGATAGGCATTGTTCTTGTCCGAGAGCACGTTGTTCGTCGCATCGAGCAACCCCTTCGCGGCGATCATGCCGGCCAGCGCTCGCGCGGTATAGGCGCCACGGCTGAAGCCGATGATGTATATCCGATCGCCCGGCACATATTCCCGCGAGATGAACGTGTAGCCGCGCACGATCCGCGCGATCAGTCCCGCACCGATACCGCCGCCGAGCACCTGCACCAGGAAATTGCTCGAATCACCGACGCCATGCAAATACTTGGCCGTCTGCTGCACCACACCGTCCCACCCGTGCAGCCGCCGCTCCTGCTCTTTCGCCAACAGCATGGTGCCGGGCTGATCGGTGCCGGCGAGGTTCAGGAACAGCTTGAACACGTTGGTCGGCGGCGCGGCGGTGTTGTCGTCGTCGGGCTCACCGGGGCCGTTCCAGGTGCCGTCGGCGCAAAATACGATGGCCTTGCTCATAGGACGTTTCCCTCAGCATTGACGCCTCGCGCCTTGCAACCACCCGGTGCCACGTGGCGGCCCCTCGGGCAGAGCAGGGTATCATCTCAATACGGCACCGACACGTCCGCAAGTCGGTCATAGCTTGCATGCCCCCATGCGACGCCGCCGGTATCCCGGGCGAGGGCATCCATATGAAAGCACAATAAGTCGCCATGATCACCGAGTCGAGATTCTTTACACAGTCGGCGTCGAACCCCGCACCCACGACGATCGCATTGCTCGGCGTGGGCCGGCACGGCGTGGCGCCGCATCGCCGGCACGGCGTGGCGCCGCATCGCCGGCACGGTTGAACCCCATGCGGCGGCCCCATAGGCTGCTGCTGCCCGCAGCAGTGTATCTGGCGAAGGTGCTGGCATCCACCTTCAACCGACTTACCATGACAAGCCGCTTCCGCGGCGCCTGGCGTCAGGCCGTGTTGGCACTGTCAGGCGCCGAAACAGGCACGTGGCCCACCACAACATCAGCATCCATCTGGTGGAAGGTCCAGTAGTACAGCGCCAGATAAGCACCCTGAAACGCGGCGCCGATCAAGAACGGCAGGGCGAGGTCGTTGGCCGCAAACAGGAACCCGGTCAGCACGGGGCTCACCGATCGTGGCACCTGCATCGAGACGTTCGCCATGCTCGCGGCAAATCCACGTCTGTGTGCCCTCACGATGCTGACTGTCAGCGCGGAGCGTGCGCCTGTCGTGCTTCGGTTAAATACCCCGCGCAGGACATAGAGCGAGGCTGCCCATGCGAAGCTGGGCGCCAGCGGCAATGCGATCAGCAGGACCAATCCCACCAGTCGCATCGCTATGACCACGCGCACCATGCCAAGCCATCTCGACAGCCATCCCGCTCCCAGTGAGGCGATCGCCACCATCAGGAAACCGCCCGCCATTAATGGTCCGATCTCAGCCGGCCCTTTGCCGAACCGCACGGCAAACCAATAGGCGATCAGCGGCCCAGTCGCTCCAACGCCCACTCCGTTCAGTACGTTTGCCATCATCAGCCGCAGTACCAGACGGTTCTCCCTCTTCTCAACCCCGTGCTCACCTGGCCCGATCTGCCGACGCTCACTGGTCTCGGTCGCCTCGCGATCCGGCGTCAGCGCGATCAACCCACAGCAAACCAGAGAGCCAACGCTCCAAAGGAGGAATAATGGACGATACGCGAGCGCCCCCGGCAGAATTGGGTGCAGGCCAGACGGGATCACAGCACCGATGGCCCCGATCGCATTGCCGAGGAACCCGAGGGCAGCGTTCAGGCTGTAGACCGCTCCACGCCGGTTCGGCATCACCGCCTGTGCCAGCCAAGCTTGCTCCACCGGCGCGAAGGGGCCAGCGGCGCCATTGCCACCGCGACCGAAGCCGCCGACCATCGCTGCGGCTGTGAGGACCGCGGGCTGCGGTGACAGCAGTGCGACCAGTCCGGCGAGAAATTGAGCACCCTCATAGACGAAAAGGAACCGCCTACGGCCACCTCGGTCGCTGAGCGGGCCGGCAAACAGCGTCAGGATGACGCCTCCCAGAAGCGCCGCACTGAGCACGGCGCTGATTGACACAGGTGACCAATCGAGCGCTCGCAGATACAGCACGAAGTCAACGGCAAGTGCGCCCTGCCCAATGCTACGGACAAACCGTGTGGCAAGCAGTAGTCGGATGGTCCGGGTAGCGTCGTTCGTTGTCCTCACCGTCGGCATCAGCGCGCATCAGGCCCTTCCGGCTTTATGACCGCCGTGGGATGGCCAGCCGCTTTCCAATCCTCCATCCCGCCGGGAAACCAGAACACCGTCCGGTAGCCGTCGTTGATCACGCGCCTGGCGGCGTTCCAGCTCAGCCAGCAGCCTGTATGGCAGTAGACCACGATGGGCTTTTTCGGGTTGCCGCCAGTCAACGTGGCAAGCCGCGTATGAAACCAGGCGGCGAAGCGTGGTGAAATCGTGCCGCGCCCGACGTTGGGAATCCAGACGCTGCCGGGAATGTCGCGATGCGGCGGAGGCAGCCACAGCGTGCCGGCCGGCAGGCCAGACGGGCGGTACGGCGCTTCCGACACGTCCACCAGCACCGCCCCGCCGCTGGCCAGCAGATGCTCCAACCTCGCGGTGTCGAGGACAGTCCCGCCGGTAATGGTGGCCGGCACCGGACCATGGATCGGGCCGAGCCAATAGCCGTGCGGCTCGGGCACGTGGACTGTTTCGGCAGCGGCTCCGCTGACTGCGGCCGCCACCGTCATTACCAGCAGCAGGCGACGCGCGCCGAGGTGCCGCATTCAACTGCTCGGCCCGGGGATATCGAATTCGTGAGTGAACACTGTGTGGTCGCTGTCGCGTGCAACCACCTTAAGCTGGCCGGCGGCCTTCGGTACAAAGCCGAAGGTAATTGCCGGATTGCTGCTCAGCGAGATGCTGGACTCCAGGTTGAACACCGGGGTGCCGTTGTAGGTCACCTCGGTCGAATCGATGAACCGCGCCGGCGTTACCATGCGCGTCAACTGGTTCATCTGCATGCCGTTGAAGTCCGGATGGCGGATCAGTAATGTCGCGTCCAGCGGCTTGCCCGGAGCATAGGCGCCCAGCACGCGCAGCTTCATCTCGCCGATACCCTGTAGGGCCTCGGCGTCGCTCTGGCCTGAAGGGGCCGAGCATCCGCCCGCCGCCTTCACGAATTCCGCGACGCTGTACAACGCGCCATCCTGCATCTCGGCCACCGCATGCATGTCGGTGTAGTCGTTCACGCGCACGCGCAGGCTGATCATGTGCGGATCGGCGCCCGGGCCGAAGCTGAAATGTGCCGCCAACGGGGCGGGGTTGTTGTCGATCACCAGATAAAGCCCCTTCAGCGCCACCGTACGTTTCAGCACCATGGACACCGGCACGAGCGCCGCATCGTCGGCTCGGTAGGGTGTCTGGAGGGTCAGCACATCGCGGCCGTCCTGCACTGGACGATTGCCGAAGATCGCATGGCGCAACTCCTGCCAGCGTTGCGCACGCGCCGTGGCGTCCTCGTCGGCGCACGCTGAGGCCAGAGGCAACAGCGCCGCGCCAAAAAGCAGCATGTAAAGCAGCAGTTTCCTCATGGCTTGTCTCCCGGCTTGCGGCCTGTCACTCCCATTCAAGCTGCTGATAGGCCAAGATGACATTACGAGGGTTGTAGTCATCGAACAATTTCCAGCGGTTGCGTTCCGATTGGGCAACGGTATCGGCCGCCGTGGCAATCGGCACGTTCCGGGCAACCGCCTGGCGCGTTTCGTTCAGCAGCACCGTCAGGTAGCGCGTGATGTCAGCCGCTGCGTCGGGCCAATCCACCGATACCGGCCCATGCCCCGGCACGGCGTGCCGCGGGCCTGACGCCTGCATCGCCGCCAGTTGCGCCAGCCAGCCTTTCAAGTCGCCATCCAGCGACGGCACGCGGTTCACGAACAGGAGGTCGCCAGTGAGCAAGGTGTCGGCGCGGCGATCGATCATGCTGAGGTCGCAATCAGTGTGCGCTGGCCCGTGGGCCGTCAGGTCCAGCAGCCGGTCACCGAGATCGAGCGTTGCGTGGTCGCGCACAAGCTGCGTCGGCATCACGACCGGGCCGGCTCGGTCGGGGCCGAGAATCCGATCCAACATCTTGCGGTAATAGGCGCCGCGCAGGGCCAGCGCCCGCGGCAGTCGGGCGTGGCCGACGAAGATCGGGCGTTCCTGCTGGAATGCGCCGGCGCCGAACACGTGGTCGGGATGCACGTGGGACATCACGACGTAGCGGATCGGCAGGCTGGTAATTTGTCGGATTGCGCGGCGCAGGCTTTCGCCATCGTCTTGGCTGCCGCCCGGGTCCATCACCGCGACGGCGTCGCGGCCGATCACGCAGCCAACGTTGGCGATCGCGTCCTGGTTGTCGGCGCTGGCGTCCTGCGTAACGCCGCAGCGGATGTGGATGCCAGGCGCCACCTCCACCAGGTGCAGGGCCGCCGGGAGTTCGGCGGCGGTCGCTCGGCACGCCGAGGCAGGCAGGCAGCACAGGCAGGCGCCTCCAAACAACGCGTCGCGCCGGGTCAGCAACATGGCGCTCTGTGCAACGGATCCTCCTGATGACCGGCCGCCTGCCTTCGAGCGGCGCCGCTGCGTCCACGATGACGACCAGGCGGGCTCGGGTCAAATGCAGCTACCGACGCCGCGTGTCTCCGGGGATCGGGAACGCGCGCCATAGAAAGTCTGCCAAAACTCATATTTGGGGCAACGGTGGTTTCCTTCGCGTCAACAACACCGCCGCAGGAACGCTTCCAGACAGGGGCATATAACACAAGCCTTTCGCGCAGAATTGACATTCCAGACCAGGACCGAAAACTTGCTCATGCACGATCAGTCCATTGCAAAAAGCACTTGTCGGCAAACTCCAGCAGCAGGTGCTGTGTAATTTCAGGTTCCTCCTCTGCCAGATAGTGACCGCAAGGAACTGCAGCACCTGCTACGGTATTGGAGCATCTGGCCCGGTAAATATCGATAATCGGAGATTTGGCGGCATTACCCTTGGAACCCCACAGCAGTTGCACAGGAACAGAAATGCGCTCACCCCTATCGAGGGCTTCACGAATTCGAGGAACATCGATGTAGTAGGCTGCGCGGTAATCGTTGAGCATCGCCATCATCGCGCCGGGCGCCAGCATACACTGCATGTAATAGTCGTAAATGCCATCCTGTTTCAGGATGTCAATGAAGCCGGGAGTTCTCTTGTAGAAGTTGTCGACGTAGATTTTAGTATTCTCGACATTGCCGTCAAGCAGATCCTCGGCCATGGGAGAAGCCAGCTTGAACAACTGATCCCAGTGATGTGGGCCGGCCTGTGCGCAGGTCATCTCCTGATAAATGTACTCGGTGGGAAGCATATCCATGAAGGACACGCCCAGCAACATCTCAGGATAGTCCATGGCAAAGGTTCTGGCGATACGGGCGCCACGGTCATGAGAAAGCATGACGCATTTTCCGATTCCCCGCTGCTTGAGCAACTCGCAAACGTCCTGCGCCTGGAGCTTTTTGGTCATCTTCTCCATCTCGGCAGGCTTTTCGGACAGCCCGTAGCCACGGTTGTCCGGAACTATCAGGTAATGATCCTCCATCATCTCGGGGGCGACTCTGCGCCACATCATGCCAGTCTGAAACAATCCATGCAGCAATACCAGCGGCTTTTTGCTGTTGTTGCCCCCGTGCATGTAGAACATCTTGACGCCGTTTATTTCTGTGTACTCGCCTTTCAGTCCGTTGATAACCATTGCTATACCTCCAGTCATTTGTCCGGCAACGGTCCTCTGCGGCACTTACCCGAGCAATGCCATCGAACCCGCGCATGGAGTCCATCACGAATTCAATGAGTGGAGCCGCGGCGCCGATTCGACTGCGCGCAAAGCTCTGGCCAGCCGGTTGCCCGGTGAGGGGTCCTGGTCTGTCTGGCCGCAACCCCGCCCAAACTGGTCAGTCCGCTGGATAGATGGCGCGGGTGAGCGGATCCCATCATGCCGAGACCGAGCAAAATAAGCAGCCAGACCAGACTGGCAATGGCAAATATGCGAGCGATGGACGGACCGGCGGTGACACGCGTGAAAACCAGGCCTACCACGGCGATCATCGTGAGGGCGGGCAGCATCAGCACGGGACGGAGGTTGCTGGGGATCGGGAGAGTACTGGCGGCGTATTCGATCGCGATGAGGGCCAGCAGCCTGAGCCAGCCGTACAGGTAGTGGCGATCGACTTCGTTCATCCGCCGCGTCCCGCTGGTCGCCGATGAATCGAGCAATGCGCAGATGGTCGCGGCGGGCCGTGCCAGGATCGAAGCGCAGAAGTCACGGCGGTGGGACGGGTCGCATGCTGCCGCCGCAATCACCCGGGCGCTGGGCGCCGAACGCGACGCGCGCGCTTACCTGGGACGGCCGGCGTCAGGCCTTCGCCGTTACCACCCGCACGAGGTCGCCGACATTCTGCAACGAATCCAGCTCGCGCGTGGTGAACTTGATGCCGTATTTCTCCTCGGCCGCCATGACGATCTCGATCTGCTTGAACGAGTCCCAGCCCTGCACGTCCTTCGCCGACAGCTCCGGCTTCAGCACCAGATCTTCGCGCATGAACACGTCGTGGAAAATCTCGGTCAGCCCGCTGTAGATTTCCGCTTCGCTCGGCATCGTTTCTCAGCCCTCAACCACGTGGATGAAAGTTTCGGTGGGCTTGTAGCTCGCGAGGTCGATGACGTTGCGGTTGCCGCCGGCTGCGTCGCGCTCCATCACGGTGAAGTCCAGCCTGGCGTAGTGGTCCTTCACCATGCCGTTCTTCTTGGTCGGGATGTATTCTCCCACCAGCCGCCGTGCGCCCAGCTTCGCCGCCTCCTGCGCGATCAGGTTCAGCGTGGTCGGCTCGACCTGGCGGCCCAGCACGCGGCAACTCATCAGCCAGGTGTCGATATAGAGGTCCTTGTTCTCTTGCAGCCGCCCAATGATGATCGCGATCACGCCGTTGTCGCCGAACCGGTCGAGCAAGCGAAGCTGCAGCCCGAACGCATTCGGATCGGCCATGACCGCCAGCACGTCCTCATCGGTATAGCGCCTGGTGGTCAGGTTGAACTGGTTCGACTTGTTGATGAGCTGCACGATGCGCTGCAGGCCGATCCGGTCGAAGCCTTTCCACACGAGCTGCATTTCCATGCCGCGCAGATAGCTCTCCAGGTCGGTGGCTGAGGCGCGCAGTGCGTCGCGGGCCTTGTTGCCCTGGTATTGTGCGGTGCGTTCGCGGTCCTCATCGGTAACCGACAGGCCCTCGAAATAGCCGGCGTCGGCGAGAGCGCGCGGGAAATAGGTGGGATCGTCGGAGACTTCCGGTACCGCCACGACCGGCAGTTCCTGCCGCACCAGATTGCGCTCGAACGGATTGTCGTCGAGGAACACCAGCGAGTCGATGCCGATGTTGAGCTCCTCGGCAATGGCGCGGATGTTGTCGGCCTTGTTCTGCCAGTTGGCGACGAAGCTCGAAATGTCCGGGCGGCGCAGCACCATCTCCGGGTGCTTCTCGAACGGCTCGACCGCGTTGGCCTCGTCATTCTTGGAGCACACGGCGAGGATTACGCCGCGGCGTGACAGTTCACGGGCGTAGTCCTGGAACGCGACATAGGCCTCGCCGAGCGCGCTGCCCTGGCCGAGTGCGATGCCCTCCATGCCGTCGTCGCCGATGACTCCGCCCCACATCGTGTTGTCGAGGTCCATCACCAGGCACTTGAACGACCGTCCCTGCTTGGCGGCGAGCAAGCGGCCGACGAGATCGCCGTAGAGTGGCGCGGCGGGAGGCGCGATCTCCTGCTTGGAGCGGTGCCACAGCGCGGTGTCGTGCCACGCGGCGACGCCGTCGCGGGCGGCGTAGTCGTCGACCGTCAGCAGATCGACGCCGTCTTGATCTGCCATCGCGCGCAGCGCCTCGTTCAGCCGCGCCAGGAAGCGGGCACGCGAGCCGGGCAGGCGATGCTCATTGCTCCCCAGCACAAGGGGATGCACCGGCAGCGCGGTCTGCTGAATGACGGGGCAGCGGAAGGCTTCCCGCGCCAGCCGCCAGGTCTCGCAGATGCGGCCCTTGATCTCGTCCAGCGCGGCCTCGGCCCCCGCCGCATCCAGTCCGGCGGTGACCCCGGCAGCGACGTGATATCCGTCCAGCGAAAGCAGGATCGCGGTCGGCATGAATTCGTGCAGGGCGGACTCCGGGTCGGACAGTTCCTGTGCGTACTGGCCGAACTCGTTCTCGTAGGTGTCGATCCAGATGCCACGGCGCAGGCCGGCGACCCGGATTGCCGGCAACAGATGCGTCAACGTGGCCGAGCCAAGCACGGCCAGCCGCACCGGCTTGGTTGCAAGCCCGGCTGGCCGCGCGGGAAACACCCGGCGCACCGCCTCATCAAGGGCATTGGTCAGCACGAAGTTCAGCTTCGCGTTGGCGAGCGCTACCGCCTCGGGCCACGCGGCGGCCGCGTCGTTGCCCAGGGCGCGCACGCGGGCGCGCCAGTCGGGGATGGTTGGCAGCCAGTGCAGTTCGGTCACAATCGAGATTCCTGGCGCTGGGGCCGCCGATTTGCGGCCGGGGCGAAATCGTTTTGCGGAGCGCTTCCTCGGTTTCCAGGTAACACCGCACCGCGGCACGTTCAACAAAAACGCGGCCGGCAGCAGCAATTGCTCATGGTTCGGACCACGCCCGCGGCTTCCCCCCTGGTGCGGATGAGGTAGGCTCGGGCGATCGGACGAAGGGGGGACAGACATGAGCGAAATCCGTACGGTGGCGACCGGACTGCGCTTTCCGGAGGGGCCGGTCGCGATGCGCGATGGCTCGGTGGCGTTGGTCGAGATCGAGCGCCAGACGGTCAGCCGCGTCGCACCCGACGGGTCGGTGACCGTGGTGGCGCAGACCGGCGGGGGTCCGAACGGGCTGGCCGTGGGGCCGGACGGCGCCTTCTACGTGTGCAACAATGGCGGATTCCTGTGGCGGACGGAGATGAACATGCTGCGTCCGGCCGGCGTGCCGTCCGAGTACGCCGGCGGACGGATTGAGCGGGTGGACCCCAGAACCGGCGCCGTCTCGGTGCTGTACGACCGATGCGGCTCGCACCGTCTGGTGGGGCCAAACGACCTGGTGTTCGACGGGTTCGGCGGGTTTTATTTCACCGACCTGGGCAAGGCACGGGCGCGCGACCGCGACTGGGGCGGCGTGTATTACGCGCTGGCCGACGGTTCGAAGATCATGGAACTGGCGCATCCGATCCTCACGCCGAACGGTTGCGGCCTGTCGCCGGATGGCAAGGTCCTGTACGTCGCCGAGACCGAGACGGCACGGCTGTGGGCGTTCGACATCGTGACGCCGGGGGTGGCGAAGAAGGCGCCATTCCCTTCGCCGCATGGCGGACGCTTCGTCGCCGGCCTCGGTGGGTTCCAGCGTTTCGACAGCCTGGCGGTGGATGCGGCGGGCAATATCTGCGTGGCGACGCTGGTGAACGGCTCGGTCAGCGTGATCGCCCCGGACGGACGGCTGCTGCGCCAGGTGCCGATGCCGGACATGTTCTGCACCAATATCTGCTTCGGCGGTCCGGACTTGCGCACCGCGTACCTGACGTTGTCAGGCACAGGCAAGCTGGTGGCGATGGATTGGCCTGAGCCCGGACTGCGGCTGGCGTACGAGGCGTAGCAACAGGCGGTAGCGGCGAAGGTTCGCTCGGCAGCGTGCCGTGCGGGCACTGGAACTGGCGGTGGAGCGGCGTGGCATGCGGCACTCGTGACGCTGAGGTGAGCGGAAGGCAAGCCTGGCGCCGGCGGCGACAGAACGAATTGGGCCAGGTGTGGTTCGCGGTACCGCCGAACCGACAAGGCTGCCGCCTGACAGCGTCGCGTGCTACGCCGTGTCATACGTCCGTTCCGGGAGGGCCTGCACCATGAAAATTACCAGGATCAATACCCGCGAATACCGCTGGCCCCGTCACAAGCCGATCGCCAACGGCAAGCACACCTACACCCATGTCAATTTCGCGGTGGTGGAGATCGAGACCGACGACGGCATCACCGGCATCGGCCTCGGCGGTTCCGGCGGCATCGAGCAAGCCACCATACACCACCTGACGCCCTTGCTCGTCGGCGAGGACCCGATCGACGTCGAACGCCTGTGGCACAAGCTGTGGGTGCCGAAACTGGTCGGTCGCCGCGGCCTGACCACGCGCGCGATCGCGGCGATCGATATCGGCCTGTGGGACATTCGTGCCAAGGCCGCGCGCCTGCCTCTGTACAAGTTGCTCGGCGGCTACCGGGATCGCGTGCCCACCTACATCGCCGGCGGGTATTACGAGGAGGGCAAGGGCCTGCGCGAACTGGCGCAGGAGATGGAAGCCAATGTCCGGATGGGCGCCAAGGCGGTGAAGATCAAGATCGGCGGCGTCGCCATCGCCGAGGACGTCGCCCGCGTCCGCACCGCGCGCGAAGCGATCGGCCCCGACGTCAAGCTGATGGTCGATGCCAACTGCGCCTACCGCGCCTATGAGGCGATCCAGATCGCCAAGCGCATGGAGCCCTGCGACATCTTCTGGTTCGAGGAGCCGGTGATGCCGGACGACTACGACGGCCATCGCCGCCTGGCGCAGGCCACGTCCATCCCGATCGCCACCGGCGAGAACGAATATACCCGCTACGGCTTCCGCGACCTGATCCGCAACGAATGCTCCGCGATCCTGAATGCCGATGCCAAAGTGCTGGGCGGTGTCACCGAGTTCATGAAGGTAGCGGCACTGGCGCAGGCCCACGATCTGGATATCGCGCCGCATGGCTCGCAGGACATCCACGTGCACCTCGTGGCGGCAATCAGCAATGGGCTGATCCTGGAATTCTACCGCGATACGGTCGACCCGATGTGGGGCCGCATCTATCATCACACGCTGCGGCTGAATGCCGACGGCACGGTGAGCCCGCCCGATGTGCCAGGTATCGGCGCCGACCCGAATTACGAATCGCTGGCCGAGTTCCGGGTCAGGTAGACCGTGCGGGGAGCGCGGCGTCCGATGTCATCGCGAGGAGCGGCGTGTCAAATGTCGTCGCGCGGAGCGGCGCCGCAAATGTCGTCGCGCGGAGCGGCGCCGCAAAGGTCATTGCGCGGAGCCGCGCGTCAGATGTCATTGCGCGGAGCCGCGCGTCAGATGTCATTGCGCGGAACCGCGCGTCAGATGTCATTGCGCGGAACCGCGCGTCAGATGTCATTGCGCGGAGCCGCGCGTCAGATGTCATTGCGCGGAGCCGCGCGTCAGATGTCATTGCGAGGAGCGCGGCGACGAAGCAATCTCGTGCAAGTGGCTCTCGAACCGTCCGCACCCCGCTCGACCGGGATTGCTTCGCCGCTTCGTTGTTCGCAATGATAAAAGGATCGTCCCATGCCTGATGCCCTGACCGATCGCGCCGGTAGCCCGATCGAGCAACCTGTCTCGCTTCCCAGCGGCAACGCCCTGTTCGGCAGCGACGTCGTCGCGGATACGCTGCGCGCGCTCGAGATCCCGTTCATCGCGCTGAACCCCGGCTCCAGCTATCGCGGCCTGCACGACAGCCTGGTGAACCACCTCGGCAATCACGCGCCACAAATGCTGCTGTGCCTGCACGAGGAGCATGCCGTCGCCATCGCGCACGGCTACGCCAAGGTGACCGGCAAGCCGATGGCCGCGGCGGTGCATGCCAATGTCGGGCTGATGCATGCGACCATGGCGATCTTCAACGCCTGGTGCGACCGCGTGCCGGTGATCGTGCTCGGCGCCACGGGCCCGGTCGATGCGTCGAAGCGCCGTCCATGGATCGACTGGATTCATACCGCGCGTGACCAGGGGGCGCTGGTTCGCTCCTATACCAAATGGGACGACCAGCCCGCCTCGCCGGAGGCCGCGCGTGAGGCCGTGCTGCGCGCTGCCTGGCTCGCCACCACGCCGCCGTGTGGACCGGTCTACATCAATCTCGACGTCGGCATGCAGGAGGCGCCGCTGACCGAGCAATTGCCGCCGCTGGACCCAGCGCGCTTCGTGCCGCCCGCAACACGAGCGCTGCCCGATCCGGCGCTGGTTGCCAAAGCTGCCGACATGCTGCGCGCGGCGCGCCGCCCCCTGATCCTGTTCGGTCGTTGCTCTCGCCAGCAGGATCATTGGGCGGCGCGGGTGACGCTCGCCGAGGCGCTGAACGCGCGAGTGTTGACGGACATGAAGCTGGCGGCGGCATTCCCTACCGACCATCCGTTGCACGTCGCGCCACCGAGCACCTTCGCCGGTCCCGAGGCAAACAAGGCGCTTGCCGAGGCCGACGTGGTGCTGAGCCTCGATTGGGTGGACCTTGCGGGGACGCTGCGCAGCACGGGCGCGACGGCGGGGACGATCTGCGTGTCGATGGATCACCAGGTGCACAACGGCTGGAGCATGGACTACCAAGGTCTGCCACCGTCGGATCTTTTCATCGCCGCCGACTCCGACGCCACCGTCGCGGCGCTGTGCGCATCGCTGCCGCCCGCGGCGCGGCGCACGGCGGCAAAGCCCTGGCCGGAGTTGAGTTTCGCACCCGGCCCGATCACGGTGCCACAGATGGCGCAGACGCTGCGGCAGGTGCTCGGTGCGCGCCCCGCTTCACTGCTGCACGTCTCGCTGTCGTGGAACGCCGCGGCTTGGCCGTTCCGCGAGCCGCTCGACTATATCGGCGCCGCCGGTGGCGCGGGTATTGGCGCGGGACCCGGCGTCGCGGTTGGTGCCGCGCTGGCGCTGCGCGGATCGGGGCGGATCCCGGTCGCAGTCTGTGGCGACGGCGACTTCCTGATGGGCGTCACCGCGCTATGGACCGCCGTGCACTACGGCATTCCGCTGCTGATCGTGGTGGCCAACAACCGCTCCTTCTTCAATGACGAGCTGCACCAGGAGCGCGTGGCGCGGGCGCGCAACCGGCCGGTGGAGAACCGCTGGATCGGGCAGAGGATTGGCGATCCGGAGATCGATCTGGCCCGCATGGCGGAGGCACAGGGCGCCAAGGGCTTCGGTCCGGTGCACGAGGCGACGGATCTGGAGCAAAAGCTCCTGCGGGCGATTGAAGCGGTGGAAGGCGGTGCGGTCGCGGTGGTGGATGTACGCGTCGCCCCCGGCTACGCGCCCGCCGCGACAGCGGCGCTACTGCGGAGTTAGTGCGGCATCGTGCGTGAGTTTGGCGGGCAAAACGTTGCGGTGAAGGCTGGCGCGCCAACTGTCATTGCGAGGCCCGCAGGGCCGAAGCAATCCCGATCGCGAGTCGCCCGAATAGTACGTGCCTCGCCTCGACTGGTACGTGCCTCGCCTCGGCCGGGATTGCTCGGGGCCCTGCCGGGCCTCGCCATGACAGGGGGCTGCGGCCCTCGCGGGCCTCGCAACGACAGGAGGCCTGCGGTCCTCGCCGCCCTTGCAATGACCGGGGCTGGGGGCCTCGACATGACAGGAGGCTTCGACCGCGTTACTGGATCGCGCTCGCCGACTTCGCCTCCGCGCGCAGCACGAACTTCTGGATCTTCCCCGTGGACGTCTTCGGAATCTCGCGGAACACGAAAGTCCGCGGCACTTTGAAATGCGCCAGCCGCTCACGGCAGAACGCACGCAGCTCGTCGGCGGTCAGCGTCGTGTCCGGCTTCAGCTCGATGAAGGCGCACGGCGTCTCGCCCCATTTCTCATCCGGCTGCGCCACCACGGCGGCACTCAGCACCGCCGGGTGACGGTACAGCACATCCTCCACTTCGATCGAGGAGATGTTCTCGCCGCCGGATATGATGATGTCCTTCGACCGGTCGCGGATTTTCACATAGCCGTCCGGCTGCATCACCGCGAGATCGCCGGTGTGGAACCACCCGCCGGCAAACGTTGCATCGGTCGCATGCTGGTTGCCGAGATAGCCCTTCATCGTGACGTTGCCGCGGAACATGATCTCGCCCATCGTCTCGCCGTCCCACGGCACCGGCTGCATGGTGGCCGGATCGAGCACTGTCATCGCCTCCTGCAACGGGGTGCGCACGCCCTGCCGGCCATTGCGCTCGGCGCGCTGATCGATCGGCATCGCCGTCCAGGCTGCATGCTTCGCGCAGACCGAGGCGGGGCCGTAGGTCTCGGTCAGCCCATAGACATGCGTGAGTTCGACGCCGACCTTCTCCGCGCCCTCGATGATGGCGGCGGGCGGCGCCGCTCCGGCCACCTGGCCCGCGATCCGCCGGCGAATGCCGGTGCGCAGCCCTTCCGGCGCGTTGATCAGCATCGAATAGACGATCGGCGCGCCGCACATGTGCGTCACGCCATGCGTGCGGATCGCATCCCACGCCGCCTTCGCCTCCACCCGGCGGAGGCACACATTGACGCCGGCGCGCTCGGCAATGGTCCAGGGGAAACACCAGCCGTTGCAGTGGAACATCGGCAGCGTCCACAGATAGACCGGATGATGCGGCATGCCCCAGTTCAGGATATTGCTGACCGCATTCAAATGCGCGCCGCGATGGTGGTACACCACGCCCTTCGGATCGCCTGTCGTGCCCGAGGTATAGTTCAGCGAGATCGCATCCCATTCGTCCGCGGGCGGCTGCCATTCGAAAGCAGGATCGCCTTCCGCGAGAAACGCCTCGTAGGTCACGTCGCCGAGCAATCTGCCGTCCTGGCAGGCGGGGTCGTCGATGTCGATTACCAGCACGTCGGCGCCGAGCAATGATAGCGCCTTGCCGATGACGGGAGAGAACTCGCGGTCGGTGATCAGCGCGCGGGCACCGCCGTGGCGCAGCATGAACGCGATCGTCTCGGCGTCCAGCCGCGTGTTCAGCGTGTTCAGCACTGCCCCGCACATCGGCACGCCGAAATGTGCCTCGTAGATCGGCGGTGTATTGGGCGCCATCACGGCGACGGTGTCGTTGCGGCCGATACCGCGGCGCGCCAGCGCGGAGGCGAGGCGGCGGCAGCGCGCATAGGTCTCGTTCCAGGTATAGCGCTCGTCGCCGTGCACCACCGAGGGCTTGTCGGGATACACATAGGCGGCACGCTCCAGGAATGTCAGCGGCGTGAGCGGCGCATAATTGGCCTGATTGCGGTCGAGGCCCGACAGATAGACGCTATTGCCGGTCATGTTTGCCTCCCATGCCTTGGTCCGTTGCGGTGCTTTATACGATCCCGGCGAGCCCGCGAAAACCACCGCCGTTCCTGCCGCTCTGCCGCTTGGGGGTGACGCGCCGCGCCCGGCATGCCACCACTGGCCCTTCCCATCGTTTGAGGCGAACTTGCATTTTTCCTTCGCCGCCTTGCTGCGCCAGGCGTTCACCGGCAATGCGTGGCCGCAACAATGGCGCTCGCCCGAACCACGCACCGCCTACGATGTGGCGATCGTCGGAGCAGGGGGCCATGGGCTGGCGACCGCCTACTACCTCGCGGCGGAGCATGGCATCCGCAACGTCGTCGTGGTGGAGAAGGGCTGGCTGGGTGGCGGCAATACCGGGCGCAACACCACGATCATCCGCTCCAACTACCTGCAGGACGCCAGCGCCGCGCTCTACGAACATGCCTTGAAACTGTGGGAGAACCTTTCCCAGACCCTGAACTACAACGTGATTTATTCACCGCGCGGCGTGCTGATGCTGGCGCATAACGACCACGACGTTCGAGTGTTCCGCCGCCATGTGCACGCCAACCGGTTGGCGGGGATCGACAATGAATGGCTGACGCCAATCGAGACGCAGCGATTCTGTCCGCCGTTGAGTATCTCGCGTGACCTGCGGTACCCCGTGTTGGGCGCTGCGCTGCAACGACGCGGCGGCGTGGCGCGGCATGACGCGGTCGCCTGGGGCTATGCCCGCGCCGCCAGCGCACTCGGCGTCGATATCGTGCAGAACTGTGAGGTCACGGGGATTCGCCGCGACGCTTCCGGCGCGGTTGCGGGCATTGAAACCACGCGTGGCGTGATCGCGGCGCCAAAGGTCGCGGTGGTGGCGGCTGGCCATACCAGCGTGGTGATGGCGATGGCCGGTGTGCGGCTGCCGCTGGAAAGCTATCCGTTGCAGGCGCTGGTGTCCGAGCCGATCAAGCCGGTGCTGCCCTGCGTGGTGATGTCCAACACCATTCACGCCTATATTTCGCAGTCCGACAAAGGCGAGCTGGTGATCGGCGCCGGCACCGATGCCTACACCTCCTACAGCCAGTCCGGCGGCCTGCACGTGGTCACGCACACATTGGAAGCCATTTGCGAATTGTTCCCCGCCTTCCGGCGTCTGCGCATGCTGCGCAATTGGGGTGGCATCGTGGATGTGACGCCGGACCGCTCGCCCATCATTGGCCTCACCCCCGTGCCAGGCCTGTTTGTCAATTGCGGTTGGGGAACAGGAGGGTTCAAGGCGACGCCGGGGTCGGGACAGGTGTTCGCCGCCAGCGTCGCGCGCGGCGAACCACATCCGGTCGCCGCGCCGTTTGCGTTGGATCGTTTCCATACCGGACGCCTGATCGACGAGGCTGCCGCCGCCGCGGTGGCACACTGATGCTGCTGATCTTCTGCCCATATTGCGGCGCGCGGCCGGAATCCGAATTCCGCTACGGCGGCGCCGCGCATATCGTGCGACCCGCCGATCCTGCGGCCGTGGATGACGCGGCGTGGACCGCGTTCCTGTACCTGCGCGACAATCCCAAGGGCAGGCATGCCGAGCGCTGGCGGCACATCCATGGCTGCGGCCGGTTCTTCAATTGCCTGCGCAATACGGTCAGCGACCGGATCATCGCGACCTATCCCGTCGGCGTGGCACGGCCGGACGTGACATGACCCAGTCGTTTCGCACCGAGTGCGGCGGCCGCATTCGCCGCGACCGCACCTTGGCGTTCAGCTTCGATGGCCGCGGCTATGTGGGGTACGAGGGCGACACACTGGCCTCCGCCTTGCTCGCCAATGGCGTGCACCTGGTCGCGCGGTCGTTCAAATACCACCGACCCCGCGGCATCGTTGCCTTGGCTGCCGAGGAACCCAATGCGCTGGTCACGATCGATCGGAGCGACGGTCGCATCACGCCGAACCAGCGCGCCACCCAGGTCGCGTTGTACGAGGGACTGCGGGCACACAGCCAGAACCGGTGGCCGTCGTTGACGTTCGATGTCGGGGTCGTGGCGCAGGCGGCTGGACCGCTGCTGTCGGCCGGATTCTACTATAAGACGTTCATGCGGCCGCGCGCGCTATGGCGGCGCCTGTATGAACCGGCGATCCGTCGCGCGGCGGGCCTGGGTCGCGCGCCGGGTGTGGCGGATCCCGATCGGTACCTGCATCGCTATGTCCATTGCGAGGTGCTGGTCATCGGCAGCGGCCCGGCGGGAGTCGCGGCGGCACTGGCGGCGTCGGCGTCGGGCGCGCGGGTCATCCTGTGCGACGAACAAGCTGAGCTCGGTGGATCGTTGCTGGCGGAGACTGCGGATTTGGTGGCGGGCAAGGCAGTCGGCAGGTGGCGAGACGATGCCTTGGCGACACTTGCGGCACGGGGCTGCGTCACGCTGCTGCCACGCACCACCGCGTTCGGCTGGTTCCCGGACAATTTCATCGGTCTGGCACAGCGGGTCACCGACCACCTCGCTGCGCCCGATCCACGCTTGCCGCGCGAACGACTGTGGCAGGTGCGCGCCGCCTCGGTGGTGTTGGCGACGGGCGCGATCGAGCGCCCGCTGGTGTTCCCGCACAACGATCGGCCCGGTGTCATGCTGGCCGATGCCGCACGGAGTTATCTCCAGCGTTATGGCGTGAAGGTCGGCACGCGCGTGGTCGTCGCGACACGCGATGACAGTGCTTATCATGCCGCGCTGGCGTTGCATGCGGCGGGTGTGACGATTGCCGCGATTGCCGATCAACGACCCGCGCCGGATGGCACGGCAGTCATCGCTGCCCGCAATGCCGGCCTGGCTGTGGTTGCCGGCACGGCAGTCACGGCGACTTCAGGGCACTTGCGTCTGCGCGCGGTGCGACTGTCGGGCCACAGTACCGCCGTGTCCTGCGATGCTCTGTTGATATGCGGCGGCTGGACGCCGTCGGTGCATCTGTTCTCACAATCCCGCGGACGGCTGCGGTTCGATCCGACAATTGGAGCATTCGTTCCCGGCGAGCCGGCGGCGAATGTCCACTGCGCCGGGGCATGTGCGGGGACATTCGAACTCGCGGCATGCATTGCCGAGGGTTATGCCGCCGGCGAGGCAGCCGTATCCGGTTCGTCCGTCGCACCGGCCGCTGCCAGCATCTCGCCGAAAGCCGGGGCTGACGCTTCAGCCAGCCCCGCTTGCGCCCGTACAGTGGCGACAACCGTAGACGCAGGACCGACGGCTCCCACACCAATGTCATCGCCTCACGCCAAGGCGTTCGTCGATCTGCAGAACGATGTCACCACCAAGGATCTGCGCATTGCCACGGGCGAAGGCTTCCGTTCGATCGAACATGTCAAGCGCTACACCACCGCGGGCATGGCGACGGATCAGGGCAAGACTTCCAACATCAATACCCTCGCGACCGTCGCCGGATTCTTGGGCGAGCCAATTCCTGCCGTGGGGCACACGACCTTTCGCATGCCCTATACGCCGGTGAGCTTCGGCACGCTGGCCGGCGCGGCGCGCGGCCCGCTGCTGGAACCCGTGCGGCAGACGCCGCTGCACGATTGGGCCGCCGCGCACGGCGCGGTATTCGAGGACGTCGGCACCTGGAAGCGCGCCCGCTGCTTCCCCCATGCCGGCGAAGCACCGCCTGCAGCCGTCGCGCGCGAATGCCATGCCGTGCGCAACGCGGTGGGATTGTTCGACGCCAGCACGCTCGGCAAGATCGAAGTCGTCGGCCGCGATGCCGCCGCATTTCTTGATTTGCTCTATCCGATCGACGTCGCCAGCCTGGCGGTGGGACGCTGCCGCTATGCCGTGATGCTCGGCGAGAATGGCTTTGTCATGGACGACGGCATCGTCGCGCGTCTCATGCCCGATCGTTTCCATGTCACCACCACCACCGGCGGTGCCGCGACCGTGCTGCACCACATGGAGGATTATCGCCAGACCGAGTTTCCCCATTTGCAGGTCTGGCTGACCTCCATCACCGAACAATGGGGTGTCGTCGCCGTCCAGGGTCCGCAGGCGCGCATGTTGATCGCGTCGCTGTTGCCCGACGTCGATCTGGCCGCGATGGCGCATATGAGCGTGCTTCCCTGTCGCATTGCCGGTCGCGAGGCACGCCTGTTTCGCGTCAGCTTCACCGGCGAGCATGGTTACGAACTCAACGTGCCCGCCGGCACATTGCCTTTGATATGGAACGGTTTGCTCGCCGCCGGCGCGACGCTTGGCGTCACGGCGTACGGCACCGACGCCATGCACGTGTTGCGCGCGGAGAAGGGCTATGTCGTTGCCGGTCAGGACACCGACGGCACCGTAACGTTGGCCGATCTCGGTTTGGGCTGGATGATCCGCAGGACCGGGCGCGACTTCGTCGGCAAGCGTTCGCTGTCGCTGCCCGACCTCTGCCGTGCCGATCGATGCCAGCTTGTCGGCTTGCTGACGGCGGACCCCCGCGTCGTTCTGGAAGAAGGCGCGCAACTTGTCGCGGAGCCGCGGGCAAGCGTGCCCGCGGCGATGCTGGGGCACGTCACGTCAGCCTATTGGAGCGATACGCTGCAACGCTCAATCGCCTTGGGATTGCTGGCCGGCGGACGCAGGCGGCTCGGCGAGACACTGTATGTACCGATGACCGATCGCGTGATCCCGGTCACCGTGACGGAGCCCACATTCTACGATCGCGGCGGGGAGCGGCTGCATGTCTGATACGGCCGCGGTGACGATCGCATGGGCCACGCCGGCGACTCGGCTGATCGTGCGCGCCGATACCCACGCGGCGGCGGCGGTCGGCCTGGCGCTGGGGGTATTGCTCGGCACCGCGCCATGCCGGGCGGTGGTCGCGCGCGAGCGGGCGGCGCTATGGCTCGGTCCCGACGAGTGGCTGGTGCTGGGGCCGGAGGGCGACCAGGTCCTGCTACAGCAAGAGGTTGCGGTGCCGGCCAGCATCGTCGAGGTGTCGGACGGATGGCTCGGCATCGATGTCGCCGGGCCGCGCGCGGCCTGGTGTATCAACGCGTTCAATCCGCTGGATCTCGATGCGCCGGCATTCCCGGTCGGGGCTTGCGCGCGTACCGTATTCGGCAAGGCGCAGATCGTGTTGTGGCGCATGGCGGCCGATGCGTTCCGCATCGAAGTGGCGCGGTCGCTGGCACCCTATGTCTGGGACTGCGTTGCAGAGGCGGCGCGGGAGTTCACGACGTGATGGTCGGTGCGAAGCGGTCGCCGCGCTTCTCGCAACGGCGTCAGGCGTTGCGACCGCGTCGTGCGCGCAGGCGCTTGTAGTAATAGAACCCGCGCACGAGATGGCCGCGCACCAGCGCGTATTCCGGATGCACGCCCCAACGCACATAGCCGAGCGATTCGTAAAGCCGGATCGCCGCCTCCTGGGTCTCGCGAACATCCAGGTTCAGGATGTGGTAGCCGAGTTCGCGGGCGCGATCTTCCACGCCCTCGGTAATCATTCGGGCGAGGCCGTGGCCGCGCGCATAGGGTGCGATGTAGGAGTGCATCAGATGCGCGGCAAAGGACTGCGCCTCGTTGTTGCGCGGCGGGCGGACGAGGTGCGCCGAACCCACCACCGTGCCGTCCAGCCGGGCCACGAACAATTCGCGTTCCGGCACCAGCAGAACGCCACGGAAATAGCTTTCCAGCGCGCGCCGGCCGGGCGGGTTCACCCAGCCGAAGCCGCCGCCGTCGATGATGGCGGCGTGGGTCGCCTCGCACAGCGCGTGCAGGTCGTCGTCGGTGAACTCGACGATCCGCTCGACGAAGAGTTCCGGTTCGGGGACGGGCTGCGGTTCCAGTGTGCCGGACATCGGATCAGGGCGCCCAGCGCAGGAAATTGGCCAGGATACGCAGGCCGACCTCCTGGCTCTTCTCGACGTGGAACTGGGTGCCGGCACGGTTTCCCGCGGCGACCATCGCGACCACCGGACCGCCGTAGTCGGTGGTGGCGATGATCTGGCGCGGGTCGCCACCCACCAGCGCGAAGCTGTGCACGAAATAGGCGTGCTCGCCCGGCACCAGCCCGTCCAGCAGCGGATGCGCGCCGGGGATGAAGTCGAGAACGTTCCAGCCCATTTGCGGCAGGCGCAGGCCGGGAGCGGGCATCTCGGCGATGTCGCCCGGGATCCAGGCGAAGCCCGGCGTCACGTCATGTTCCAGGCCGCGTTGCGCCATGAGCTGCATGCCGACGCAGATGCCGAGGAACGGGTTGCCCCGCGCCGCGGAGGTCTCGATCGCCTCGCGCATGCCGGGGACCGCCGCCAGCCCATGGGCGCAGTCGGCGAACGCACCCTGGCCGGGCAGCACCACGCGGTCCGCGCGGGCGACCGCGTCGGGATCGGCGGTGACGGCCACCTCGGCGTCCAGGCCGGAGCGTTCAGCGGCCAGCATCAGGCCGCGCGACGCCGAGGCCAGGTTGCCGCTGCCGTAATCCACCACGGCGACCCTCATCGCGCGGTGCCCGGGGGCAGGAAGTGGCCGGCGAGGTGCGGGCGGCGGCCGAGCAAGGCGGCGAGCGCCTCGGTCTCGTCGCGGGCGCCGACTACCTCCAGCAGGGTGAAGCCGCGCAGACGCAGCGACCAGCGGCGCAGGTCCTGGCCGGAGACGCCCAGCCACACGGCGAGTGCCAGCAGCAGGGCGGCCTGGGTGGGACCCGCAGTCAGCACCACGATCAGGATGCCGACGGCGAGAGCCAGCGTGGCGGGAAGCCAGGCGTTGTGCACCGCAAGCCACAGCGGTCCGAAGACGCAGGCGCCCCAGGAGAAGCCTTCCCGCACCAGGATCGGGGCGGTCTCGGGACGCAGGTGGCCAGTCCAGAACCTCACAGCGTGCCCTTGGTGGAGGGGATCGCATCGGCGGCGCGCGGATCGATCGCGGCGGCCATGCGCAGGGCGCGGGCGGTGGCCTTGAAGCAGGCCTCCGCCACGTGGTGCGCGTTGCGGCCGGCGCGCTGGTTCACGTGCAGGGTGACCGCGGCGTTGGTCGCCAGGGCGCGGAAGAACTCTTCGAACAATTCGGTGTCCATCTCCCCTATCTTGGGGCGTTCGAAGGTCACATTCCAGACCAGGAACGGGCGGCCGGAGATGTCTACCACGGATTCCGCCAGCGCCTCGTCCATCGGCACCAGCGCGTGGCCGAAGCGGGTGATGCCCCGCTTGTCGTCCAGCGCCTGGGCGACGGCGTGGCCCAACACGATGCCGACATCCTCGGTGGTGTGGTGGAAGTCGATGTGCAGGTCGCCCTTGGCACGCACGGTGAGGTTGAACAAGCCGTGACGGGCGAAGGCGGTCAGCATGTGGTCGAGGAAACCGATGCCGGTGGCAATGTCGGCCTGTCCCGATCCGTCGAGTTCGAGGGTCAGGGTGATGTCGGTTTCCGACGTCCGGCGGCTTAGCGTCGCGCTGCGGGCCATAATGCGGCTAGCACTAGCCCGGCGTCGCGCGGCGGTCCAGCGGCGACCGGTTCGAACTCGGGCAGCCGGCGAGGAGCTGCCGGCGTTGGCGGATGATTGCCTGCGCCGGCTGGCGCGGGTAGATGGGGGGTGGGCCCCGGCGCATTCGTGGTGATCGATGACGGCTTCGATCGTGCGGAAGCTGTTCGGATGAGAACAGTTTGTTTGGATCTCCAGATCGCCGATGCGGTGCCAGGCTGGCGGGCTATCGCGACCGAACTTGACGCTGCGTCCAGGCTGTATTGATCTGCGTCCATGCCGCTTGGCCAGCCGGTTGCTCCGCTATGGTGCATCTGATGGTCCTGGCGGCTCGCAACAGGCGCGCGATGCGCCTGGTCAGCCGAGCGGCTGCGACCGTGTCGGGCTGGTGACCAGAGGAAGCGTGACGTCTGCAACGGGGTGGAATCCCTCCAAACGGAGCATGTGAAATGAAGATACAACGCATCGCTGGTGCTGCCGGCATGGTTTCGGCGCTGGTCATGACGGCGGGTATCGCCTTGGCTCAGAATGGCCCCACTATCGGCGGCCCGAACAGCCCGGCGACGCAGCAGCAGCTTATGAACTCGCCCGGCTACAACATCGGCGGCGGCTCGGCTCAGGTCGGCGGCCCGAACAGCCCGGCGACGCAGCAGCAGCTCCAGAACGGGCCCGGCTACACCGTCGGCACTGGCTCGGCTCAGGTCGGCGGCCCGAACAGCCCGGCGACGCAGCAGCAGCTCCAGAACGGGCCCGGCTACACCGTCGGCACCGGATCGGCTCAGGTGGGCGGTCCGAACAGCCCGGCGACCCAGCAGCAGCTTCAGAACGGGCCCGGCTACACCGTCGGCACCGGATCGGCTCAGGTGGGCGGTCCGAACAGCCCGGCGACGCAGCAGCAGCTTCAGAACGGGCCAGGCTACACCGTCGGCACCGGATCGGCGCAGATCGGCGGACCGAACAGTCTCGCGACCCAGCGGCAGCTTCAGAACGGGCCTGGCTACACCATCGGTACCGGATCCTCCAAGAGCTGGCCGGAGTATTGCCTCACCACATCAGCTACGGAAATGCGGCAGCACCCGGAATGTCGCGGCGCTCCGCACGAGTAAGCGGGACGCACCGCGCCACGCGTGTCGTTGTCAAGTTGCAGGTGGAAAAGCACGGTCCCGGCACATCGACCCACACCGGCCAGGCAGGCCTGACAGGTGATCCTGAAGCTCGGGGTGTCTCGGATGCGACCATTGTCGCTGTCGCGGCGTCCCGAGCCTGGTCCGGTTGCTCGCGCGAACCATCATGCCTGGCCAGGCTGCGCATTCGGCATGCAGGCAGTCTGGGCCGGGGAGGGGCGCAGCAGAGTCATGGCAAACTGACGCCAGCCCCTGAACGCGCGGTCCTCGCGGGCACGCAACCCGGCTGAGACTCAGCCCAAGCAGGAGCGTGCGCCGTGGCAACCATCAAGCTCTACGCCTTCACGTGCGGCACGGTGACCGGGGAGTTCGGGCGGCTGATGGAAGGGGGTGAAGGCGACGTAACCGTCCCCATCCCGGTTTTCCTGATTGAACATGCAAAAGGCCTCGCGCTGTTCGACACCGGTATGCATCCCGATTGCCAGCACGATCCCGAGCAACGGCTCGGCGCGCGACTCGCCGGTCTGTTCCGCATCGGCTTTCAGCCCGGCCAAGAGGTGAGTGCGCAACTCGAACGGGTCGGTCGTGACGCCGGAAGGATCGACCTGGTCATCAATTCGCATTTCCACTTCGATCACGTTGGTGGCAACGCTCTGATCCCCAACGCGACGATGCTGGTTCAGCGCGGCGAATGGGAGGCTGGCATGGATGCCGACCTTGCCGCTCGCCACGGCTATAATCAGCGCGATTTCGATCTTGGTCATAAAGTGCGGCTGCTGCATGGCGAACACGATGTATTCGGCGATGGCTCGGTGATCTGCCTGCCGACGCCTGGCCACACCGCAGGACATCAATCACTGCGGGTGCGGCTGGAGGGCGGCGATGTCGTGCTCGCGGCTGACGCCTGCTACTTCTGCCAAACCCTGCGCGAGCGTCGATTGCCGCGATATGTGCACGACCGTGAAGCGATGCTGGCATCGCTGGATCGGCTGGCAGCGCTGGAGCAAGCCGGAGCCCGCATCTTCTTCGGCCATGACCCCGTCTTCTGGGCCACTGTGCCGAACGCTCCCGGCACGGTTGCCTGAACTGGTGTCTGATCGTCGCGTGGCAGGCGCCCCTGCCGGTTCGCCGGGTCCTTACGCCGTATCGGCCTTGCCCAGTCCCACGTTCAGCTCCGCCCCCAACAGCGCCGCATAGGCCGAGACGTAGAACCACAGCATGACGCCAACCACCGCTCCCAACGGCCCGTATGTCACGCCGAAGTTGCGGATGTGGCCCACGTACCAGGACAGCAGCAGCGAGGCGATCAGCCATAGCACGGTGGCGAGGACGACGCCGGGCAGTGTCGGCTCCGCCGGCGGTGGACGGCGCGCCGGTCCAAGCCGGTAGAATACCGCCAGCGAGGCGCCGAACAAGCCGATCAGCAGCAGGATGGCGGCAGCGTGCAGCAGGCCGCCGCTGTAGTGCGACAGGCCAAGGAAGCTCAGCAGCGCGGGAATAAACACCAGCAAGGCGACGGCGAGCGCCGTCACCAGAGTCACCGCCATGGTCATGGTCAGCCCGACGAGCTGGAACTTGAGGTAGCTGCGTTGTTCCCTCAGATTGTGCGCCACGTTCAGCGCCGACAAAGCTGACCGTGTCCCGGTGGCGGCGCTCCAGAAGGTAATGATGAAACTGACAGCCAGCCCGACGCTGAGGCTTGCAGGCCGGGCGGTGACCAGTTGGCCGACGCGGTCATTGATAAGTTGGAAGGCCGGGGCCGGCACGATGTGCTGCAGCACCAGCAACTGTTGCTCTATCTCTTGCGGATTGAACACCAGGCCATAGACCGAGATCAGCAGGCTGATCGCCGGGAAAAGCGCGAGCGTGGCGTAGAAGGCGCAGCCCGCCGCGGCAAGCGACATGCGGTCGGTGATGCTGTCGCGCACGGCGCCGACCACGCTGGCGCGCCAGTGCCGCCAGGCGGCGACCTTGCGGCGCCTGCTCTGCCGGTTTGGCCGGTGCGCAAGGCTGGGCGGTTCGCTGTCCATCGTCTTCGCTCACCAATCTGCTCTGCAACGCGCGGCGCCGCGGCGGGATGCGAAGGCGCTCCCGCCGCGCCGGGCAGATTTTTGAGTTTCCAGGAAAATTCCTATTGCGCCAGGGGGGCAAGGGTCTTATGTGGCCCCTCACGCAGCAACGCACGTGCCTCTGGCCCCTAGTGGTTACGCAACGACGTCAAGCGTTCTGGCAACTCGCTTAGGTCGCTGGTTCGTTCGACCGTTTCGTCAACTCCGCCCATCGCCTTGACAGGTGGGCGTTTCAGGAAGGGGGGCCGGTGCGATGACACCCAAAATCGCCCGTTTTCTCGCAGAGCAACTGCCGGTAACGCCGTGCCTGGTGCTCGACGTTGATCGCGTGGAAGCGAATTTCCGCGCTTTGCAGCGTGCACTGCCGCTGGCCCGCATCTACTACGCGGTAAAGGCCAATCCCGCCGCACCGGTGCTGGAGCGGCTGGTGACGCTGGCTTCGCATTTCGACGCCGCGAGCTGGGAGGAGGTGCAGGCCTGCCTCGAAGCCGGCGCGCAGCCAGAAGCGATCAGCTTCGGCAATACTATCAAAAAGGTTTCGGCAATTCAGCGCGCGTTCGCGCACGGCGTGTCACTGTACGCTTTCGATTCCGCCGAGGAGCTGGAGAAGCTGGCGAAGCACGCGCCAGGTGCGCGCGTCTATTGCCGTCTGCTGGTGGAGAACAAGGGCGCCGACTGGCCGCTGTCGCGCAAGTTCGGCACCACGATCGAGAATGCGCGCGAGCTGATGCTGCGCGCCGGCGATCTCGGCCTCGACCCGTACGGGCTGTCGTTCCATGTCGGCAGCCAGCAGACCACCACGCGCGCTTACGAAGCCGCCATCGGCAAGGTCGCCATGCTGTTCACCGACCTCACCGAGGCCGGCGTCAACCTGCGCATGATGAATCTGGGCGGCGGCTTCCCCACGCGCTACCGCGACGACGTGCCGGAGATCGACACCTTCGGCACCGCCATCATGCGAGCCATGACCGCGCATTTCGGCAATGCGCTGCCGGAGATCCTGATCGAGCCGGGCCGGTTCATTGTCGGCGACGCGGGCGTGGTGTCGGCGGAAGTCGTGCTGGTGAGCCGGCGCGATCCAAAAGACCCGGTGCGCTGGGTGTATCTGGACATCGGGCGTTTCGGCGGGCTGGCGGAGACCGAAGGCGAGGCGATGAAGTACCGCATCGTCACGCCGCATGACGGCTCGAAGATGGGACCGGTGGCGATCGCCGGGCCGACCTGTGACGGCGCCGACATCATGTATGAAAAGTCGAACTATCGTCTGCCGCTGGCGCTGACCTCCGGCGATCGCGTGGAGCTGCTGTCCACCGGGGCTTATGTGACGACCTACGCGAGCCAGCGCTTCAACGGCTTCGCGCCGCTGGCAGAGCATTACCTGTAACCGGCAAGGCTTGCCGGCACTGAACCTGCCGCAGTAATCCTGCCTGCTTCAGGGCGTCGGCGTTCTGCTGTGAACGGAACTGCGTGCCGCCGCCGGGTTTGCCGAACCAGGCGGCGGTCTCGCAGGCTTCGAACGTTGCCGGTTTCTCGGTGACGTAGCAGCTATGTGGCAGATGCACTGCCATCGGATCGCAGGCCAACGCACGCGCGGGGATTGGCGTGCGCGTCGGGGCGAAATAGCTGCCGGTTGGCAGGCCATAGCGGTCGAGTTCCGTCCCGCTCGGCAGTGTCATTTCGCTCACGGTGCCTGGCTTGCAGCCGTTGTCGGGCGGCCACTGCGTGCCTGGCGGCGGCTGGCACTGCGCCATGGCTCCCGCGGTTTCAAGCGACGCCACCACCAGGGCGATCAGCCATAAAGACCACGCTGAGAGGCAACTCACGGCGGCCTCCAATTCTGTTACTGTTGCGTGTCGTTATCATGGTCAATGGCCGCCAGAGTCGTCAACGCGAATGAATCGCGCGTCACGCGAACCGGGCTGACGCATCTGTCGCTTCTCGCGCGTTTGCGCCCGATGCCCTGTCGGACTTGTTATGGCGCTGCGGCTTGCCTGCATTGACCCGCAAGGTAAATCCAGGCGGCATGGGTGCCCTGGCCGGCCTCGCGGCATTGAACTTTTTCCTGGCCGATATCCAGGGCGGCCTGGGGCCGTTCCTTGCCACGTGGCTGGCGCAGGCGGCGCATTGGGACCCGGCCCGCGTCGGGTTGGTGATGACGATCAGCGGCGTGGCGGGTCTCGCGTGCAACACGCCCGCTGGCGCACTCCTGGACCGCTCCGACCGCCCGCGCTTCTGGGTCGCTGCCTCGGCCGTCGCCACATTGCTGGGGACGCTCGCGTTGCTCTCGGCGCGCGGCTTCATCGCGGTGCTGGCGGCGCAGATCGCGGCGGCGGCCGCAGGTGCGATCATGGTCCCGGCGTTGGTCGCCCTGACCCTGGCGATGGTCGGCAAGCGGCACTTCGCCGCGCAGCAAAGTCGTAATCAGGCCTGGAACCATGCCGGCAATGTGGCCGCGGCGGCAACCGTGGCCGCTGCAACGTTCGTGCTGGGTGCGGGTTCGGCGTTCTGGGTGATGGGCGGCATGGCGGCGGCGAGTGGCGCATCGCTGCTGCTGATCCCGGCCTCGGCGATCGATCCCGCGCGTGCGAGCGGACACCGGCGCGGCGCTGCCAACAAACCGGCGCTGGCCGTCTTCGCGGACCGCCGCTTGCTCGCTCTCGGCTTCGCATTGTTGTTGTTCCACCTGGGAAACGCCGCGATGCTGCCGCTGCTGGGAGAGCGTATGGCGGCGGTGGGCCACGGCAACCCAACGCGCTGGCTGGCGGCGTGCGTCATCGTGGCCCAGGCGGTCATGGTGCCGGTCGCCTTGCTCGCCGGGCGCGCCGCGAACGCCGTGCACCCTGCGTGGCTCTTCCTGGCCTCCTGCCTTGTGCTGCCGGTGCGGGGCGTGCTGGCAGCGCTCGCGCAGGACCCCGCCTGGCTGGTGCCGATCCAAATCCTGGATGCGTGCGGTGCCGGAATACAGGGCGTGGTGATCCCGGTGCTGGTGGCGAATTACACCTGGGGCAGCGGCCGCACGCAGACGGCGCTAGGGGCGATCGGAACGTTGCAGGGTATCGGCGCGGCGCTATCCACCACATTGGGCGGCGTTCTGGCTACTTCGATCGGCTGGGGCGCGGCATTCTGCGGCCTGACGGTGCCGGCCGTATTCGCGGTGGCACTGGCGGTGCGGCTGGTCGCGGCGCGGCCGGCGGGCGTCGCCGCGGCGGAATGATTGCTGCCGTCATCGCGATCCTGGCGTGCCTCATCGAGCTCCGACCTCCCGCGGCTTTCGCCCTTGGTAACGCCACGCTTCCGCGCGTCGGATGAAAGGCATATGCCGGGGTGCATGGACGGTTTCGTGGTACACGATGTTGATCCGGACCTGCGCGTCTCGGTCACGCGGGAGATGCCGCCGCTATCACCGGCATTGGACGCGGCGGTGGAGGCGCGCTGGCGCAGGGCCTGCGCGCGCGTCGCGGCCGGCGGGGCAGGGGCGTTGTTCAACGGCCGCGTATTGAGTGCCGACGTGATCACGCCAACGGCGATCAGCGGCCATCTCACCGAGTTCCGTCGCATTGTGGCGCAGATGGAGTGCCACGACTTGTTCCATGCGTTGCGCGTCCGGCCGCTGGCGGCGTGCGGCGTCTTGTACGGTACTGACGGCGTGGTGTTCGGCCGCCGGCACGCCGGAGCGGTCTACCAGGCGGATATGTGGCAGTTGCCGCCCGCCGGCAGCATCGACGCGCAAGCCGTGGATGCGGGCGGGATCGTGACCCCCGCGCGGCAGGTGCTGCATGAATTGCGCGAGGAAGTCGGCCTGATGCCGGAGCAAGTCGATCTGCCGGTGCCGCTCTGCGTGGTGGAGCATCCGGGCAGCCACGTCTGCGATCTCGGCATGGCGCTGCGCTGCCGGTTGGATGGTCCGGCGATCCGGGCGGCGCACGCGACGCACGGCAATGGCGAATATCCCATCCTGCGGATCGTGCCGTTGGCTGAACTGGCGGCGTTCGTGGCGGCGGCACGCGATACTATGGTGCCGCCGGCACCCGTGTTTCTGCGGCGCGCCGGGCTGCTGTGACTCGATCCAGGTTGGTCGCGGCACGGGCATTCACCGGCCCCGCGGCAACCGCGCCCAAGCCCCCATGTCCGCCGACTGTCGCAGCCAGCCGCGCACCGCGGCGGGCGAGCCGAATGCGGCATCCACCTGGAACCCTGCCCCGCCCATCGTGTGCGCTGCACGGATGGCGTCCTCGTCGGTCACGTCGTCGCCAATGAACAGGGGATGGCGGCCGGAGAACGGCGGGGAGGCCATCAGCGTCTGAACCGCCTTGCCCTTGTCGGTGCCGCGGGGACGCACCTCCCACAGCATGTGCGCGGCCAGCAGCTCGAACGTCTCGGTGCCGGCGAGCAATGCCACGAGGGCGTCGTGCACCTTCGGCCCCGCCTCCGGCACGGCGCGGAAATGGACCGCGAAGCCGCGCGCCTTATGCTCCAGCAGCAGGCCGGGAACCCGCGTCGCCAATTGCTCCGCGGCAACCAGCCATTCGGTGGGAGGGGCAGGGAGCGTCGGGCGCTCGATCGGCGCGCCGGGGGCATGGCGAACCGCGCCGCCATGCTCGCCGGCCACGGCGTAGATGGCATCGCCGAGCAATGCCTCGACGAACTCGACGGGGCGACCGGTGATGACGGCCAGCGCGTCGCCGAGGCGGTCCCGCAAGCGGCACAGCGTGTCGGGCAGGTCCGGCGGCACCACCACCGCATCCGGCCTCGGGGCCAGGTCCAACAGGGTGCCGTCCAGGTCCAGCAGCAAGGCGGTGGTGGCAAACGGGGGCAGCGGGTCCAGGGTCACGGTGTGCACCCCTCGACGCGGATGTCGTACAGCGGGTGCTCCAGCATCGACAGCGACGGATCCGACTTGACCATCCAGCCCTTGAAGCCTGGCTGATCGGGATGGCTGTCGGTGATGGTCAGGAAGGCGGTGGCATCCTGCGGCAGGTCGGGCGGCCGGATCAGGCATGCCTGCACGGTGATGCTCAGGGAGCCGAACGTGACGGTCGCCCCATCCTTGACGGTGAGCGTCCGGGTGACGGCGTTCACCTTGTCGAGCGCCTGTAGGATGGCGCCCCGCTGCGGCACCCAGGGATTGGGCGGGGGCGGCGCGGGGGTGGCAGGCGGTGTGCCAGGGGCCTCACCCTGGGTGCCGGGTTGCCCCGCCGGGGCCTGCTGCCCAGCCGCCGACGGCGCCTGCCCAGGTGGAGTGCCCTGTTGCGGCTGGGATGGCGGCTGAGCCTGTCCGGGCTGACCGGCGCCCGGCTGCTGCTGCGGCCCCTGCGCCGGAGCCTGTGGCGGGTTCTGCGGCGGCGCACCGGACGGCTGACTCGGCTGCGACTGATTGGCGGGTTGAGCCGGCAGCGGTTGCTGGCCAGGGTACTGCGGCTGCGTCTGGTAGGGTTGCTGCGCCTGAGAGGGTAGCGGGCCCTGGTACGGCTGCTGCCCCTGATTTGGCTGCCGCTGCTGATCGGGCTGCTGTTGATGGGGCTGCTGTGCCGGGTATGGTTGCTGTGCCTGATAGGGTTGCTGTGCCTGATAGGGCTGCTGGGCCTGATAGGGCGGCTGGACCTGGTAGGGCTGCTGCGCCTGATAGGGTTGCTGTGCCTGATAGGGCTGCTGTGCCTGATAGGGCTGCTGGCCCTGGTATGGCTGCTGTGCCTGGGACGGTGGCTGCCCCTGATTTGGCTGCTGTGGTTGGTATGGAGGCTGCGTCTGGTAGGGCGGCTGGACCTGATAGGGCGGTTGCGCCTGATAGGGCTGCTGCCCCGGATATGCCTGTTGGCCGCGATCCTGCTGCTGGTCCGGGGTCCCGCCCGCCTGCGGTGTACTCGACGGGTATTGCACCGACGGCGGCATCAGCGGAGTCGCAACAATCGGCGACTGCGGCGGCTCCTGCGCCTGGGCCAGCAACGGCATCGCCGCGGCCAGCCCCATCAGCCACGCGCGCGTCATCGCGCCCGCTTCGGCGACTCCAGTCCCGCCACCATCGCCGCCAGCACCTGCCGCATCGCTTGCTCATCCACGCCCATCAGCACGGCGTCCTCGAACGCGTCCTGCATGACCTGCCCGAGTTCGGCGTAATTCTCCCCGAGCACGCGCAGCTTTTCGCGGCAACCGACGGAATTGCCGTCCAACCCCGGCCAATGCGTAGGTGCCTGCGGGATCATGGGGACTTGCCGCCCAACGGCGCCAGCCCGCCGCCCGAGGACGTGCCACCAGAGGCCCCATCCCCGGCGGCCCCACCCGCGGAGGCCCCGCTCCCGGCGGCCCCAGCCGCGGAACCGCCGCCCCCCGTCTTGCTCCCCTGGCCGCTTTTCACACTGCTCGCCAGGTTGCTCGCGCTGAAGATGAAATTGCCCAAGAGTTGCTCGACGTTGATTGCTCCCTGGGTAATGGTCACGGTCTGGCCCGGCTGCAACATCGCTTCGTCGCCGCCGGGGGACAAAGACAGGTAATTGCCGCCGAGCAGGCTCTCGCTGGTG
>DATJNA010000072.1:0-2945 GCA_035508435.1 Acetobacteraceae bacterium
TGAATGCCGCTGCCGACCAGCCGCCACGTGAGGGGCCCGATTTCCAGCGGATAACGTAGGCCATCACCGTTAGTCACCGGAGCATACCAATTATCTTGACGAGATTCCTGTGCGGCGACGAGGGGCGAGGAGGCGATCAGCGACAAGATTGTGATCGTAACCCAACAGCTGACGCGATTCGGCATAGCAGGGCATCCTTTTCGTGACTTGGACATGAACGATAACTACCGGCAAAGCGAGTGGCTTTGACTGGCACGTTGACTTAACACGCCTATCTTTCCTATGTCGTCTTCGTGTAACAGCCTGTGGCCCGCGCACCCCAGGAAATTCTATGTTACTTCCTTAGTGCACAATGAGTTTTGCAAGCAAATGACCCGGTTACGGGAGTAGCGATGAATACAGAGCATCCGCAAGGCAAGCTCACCCGCAGAGAAATGCTTCGCCTCTCCGCCATTGCCGCAGCCACGTTGCCAGGTAAGAAACTTTTCGCACGGCCCGTTGCGCTTGCCGCCCCGGCCTCTTCGCCGACCAACATAGAAAGCCAACTCTACTCCACCCTCCTCAAGACCTGGTGCGATGGCCTCATCGCCCGTCAGATCGTTGCAATGCGCGATCCGGCGTTCTACGGCGGCCTGCTGTGCCCGGCCTGCGCCCTCATTCACGGACGTTGCGGCGACGCTGTCTGTCCGCTGCTCAAAATGGCACACACCACTGGCGACGAAAAATACGTCCACGCGGCGATACTCGTCCATGAGTGGTCGCAAGCCCAGGTGAGCCAGCCGGACGGCAGTTGGATCAACGATGTCACGCTCAGCCAGTGGCAGGGCATTACTGTCTTTCATTCCATCGCTCTGGCCGAGGCTCTTACACACCACGGCGAGGTCCTCGACATAGCCACGCGCAGCGAATGGAACGCGCGTCTGGCGTCCGCCGCCAAATTCCTCGATGGCTTCATCAGCATCGAAACCGGCAACGTTAACTACCCTGTCGCGGCCACTCTGGCCTTCGTGCTTTGCGGTCAGGTGCTCGGTGAGCCCCATTACATCGACCGCGGCCGGAAGCTCGCCCAGCGCGTCATGGAGCAGTTCACTCCCGGAGGCATCCTCTTTGGTGAAGGCCATCCGATTGACGGAGTCTCGCCCAAAGGCTGCCGTCCCGTCGATCTCGGCTACAACGTCGAGGAGTCACTGCCCGCGCTCGCCCTATACAGCCTGCTCGCCGGCGACAAGGCTGTCGAGCAACAGGTGGTCGCCGCTCTCGAAACGCACATGGAATTCCAGCTTCCCGATGGCGCGTGGGACAACAGTTGGGGCACGCGCAACTACAAATGGAGCTGGTGGGGCAGCCGTACGAGCGACGGTTGCCAACCGGGCTTCCTCCTCATGGCCGGGCACGACCCGCGCTTCCGCGAAGCCGCCCGCCGCAACACGGAACTGATGGCCGCGTGCACGGATGACGGCCTGCTCTACGGCGGTCCCGACTATAAGGCGCACGGCGACCTGCCCTGCATCCATCACACGTTCACGCACGCCAAGGCGCTCGCCACGGCCCTTGATCGCTGCACCTTCCCGGCAGATCCCGAGCGCCCCGCAATCCCGCGCGACGAGCCCTACGGCCTCAAGAGCTTTCCGGTGATCGGCACGCACCTAGCCGCCGTTGGTCCCTGGCGCGCCACTGTCACCGACTACGACTGGGAATATCAGGAGCATGTGCAGACCAGCGGCGACGGAATTGGCGGCCACGTGACCGGAGCCGCCCTCTCTGCCCTCTATCACATGACCCTTGGCCCTGTTCTCACCGCCAGCATGACCCACTACCAGATGATCGAAATTTCAAACCAGCAGCAGGAGCGCGTCGGACCGCACATGCCGCTCACCCCGCGCATCGAGTGCGCTGCCGGAGACATATACACCAGTCTCAACGACTACAAGGCCACGCTCTCGGCGACACGCTCCGGCGCGGAGGTGGTTTTCGAGGCCCATGGCCGCTTGATGAGCAACACGCACAAGGCGATGGAGGGCGATGGCCTCCTGTATGTCGTGCGCTGGACGATAGGGGAATCGGGCGTGGAACTCGCAGCCAGTGTCACCGGCCAACCGCCCGCATCGGCATCGCTGCAATTTATCGCTCCGGTGATTGCCCGGGACAGCGAGCGGGTTGAGCAGTTGAGCCCGCACAGCGTGCGCATCTCCAAGCTCAAGGGTTCACTCGTCGTCAGCACTGATACGGCCAATCGCTTCGAGCCGATTCCTGGAGACCGGACCTTCAATCTTGTCCCCGGCTTCGAAGCAGTTCCGCTGATCGTTGCGATTCAGCCGGGCATTGAGGTACGCGTGAGGATTAAGGCTGCGTGACGACGGGTAGCGTGGTAAGCAAAATTGAATGCATTGCGGGTTGGCGACGCGTAGGTCATCCTCCGGAACAGTACAAAACACTGCAAAGCCTGTGCGAAGCCATTATTCCTGCCGATGCAGATTACGGAGGCACGATCGAAGCGTCGAGGTGGGTCGAAGCAATCCTGTGGACGTAGAATTCCTCCGGGGAAACTCATACCTCTGGAGGCCATAGTTGTCAGACGCTGAAGACCACCTTACTCGCCGCACCTTTCTCGCCCGGGCCGGAGCGCTCGCGGCCACATCTCTTGCCGCATCCGCTACGCCCTCATGGGCCGCGTCGGGCGCACCTGCGTCCTCGCTGGGTGACTGGATCGAAGACGACTACGGTCTTCCCGCCTACCATTACACCGGCCCGATGCGCTTCCCCAACAGCCCGCAGCGAGACGGCGCTCCCATGATCCCCGACGACCCTTTCTTTCTCACCGGCAATTACCGGCTAACCCTCTTCACCCACGCCAGCGGTCTGTACCAGATCCTCACCGGTGAGCGCGCCTGGGGCCGCATGAACCAGGGCGATGCGCGCTGGGGCGGAGCCAATTCCGCCACCAT
>DATJNA010000073.1:0-4221 GCA_035508435.1 Acetobacteraceae bacterium
AAGGAGCCCGGCCAGCCATCGCAGGGGCGCGCCGCCGCGTCGCGTCACGCGGCCTTGGGGAGAAGCGCGCGGACCCCGGCCGGCACCGCGGCGTGGTCCCCGGTCAGGGTGATCGCGTGGGCCGCCAGGCCATGTTCACGCAGCAGCGTCTGGCCTTGCCTGCCCAGCAGGAATTCCACGAACTGTGTCGCCCCCGCCGCGTCGGGGGCATCGTGCAGCACGGTCACGGTGTAGACCGCTTTCGGCGTGATGCCGGGGGGCAATTGGATTGCCGGGATCTTCGCATCGGAGGTTTCGGTGGAATAGAAGAACCCGACATCGAGCTGCCCGGATTGCAGGCGGCCAACCAGGCTCTCCTCCGGCAGGACCTGCGCGGGGTTTTCCGGATCGCCCAGCACCTGTTGTGACAGGGTGGGGTCCTTGTAAGCGGAGTCAGCCTGTTTCATCAGTTGCAGCGTCAGGCGGCCCTTGGGATCCAGCTTGGGATCGGTGCGGCCGATGCGAATGCCCGGCTCCTGCAGCACCTGATACCAGGGTTTGGACGTGAAGTCCGTGGCGAATTTGCTGGCGGCGTTATAGCCGAGCACCAATGGCGACTCGGCGAACGTCACGTACCAGCTCACCCAGTCGCCATTCGCCGCGCCGGTCAGGCTGTCGTTCACCTTGGGATTGGCGCTGACGAACACGTCGCCCTGGCGCAGCTTGCCCTTGATCTCATGCGCCAGCTTGTCCGATCCGCCGGCGTAGCCCTGGAACGTGTCGCCGCTGGCCTTGTCGAAGGCGGGGCCGATGCCGTGTTCCATCAGGTTCACCAGCGACCCGGCGTAGAGCACGCTCACCTTGCCCGCGGCGCGCGCGGCCGGGATGCGGGACAGCAGGCCAACGGCGATGAGGCCGGTGCCGGCGCGGAACACCGACCGGCGGGTTGCGCCGCGCGGGGCGTCGGGGGCAGGGTGGTCCGCGTTGTGGTGATCAGACATCATGTCTCTCCGCTGCGTAGGGGACAGGGGCTGACCTGCCGGGCGTGCCGCGGAATGGTGATGCGCGGATCGACATAACGCCGCGTGCCGGTGCGACCCGGCATGGGGCCGGTGCGGCCGCGCGCGGGGGCGTTGATGGCGATCGGCAAAGCGTCTCCGCTCCGGCGCGAGGGTGGCGCGACGGGGTATCTGCGGCCCAGCATGAGTCCTCCGTGGCCGGCACGATATAGCCACATGGGAATATCGGCAAGCGGCCTTAAACCGAACTTTGCATTTGTGAACTGCGCAAGTTGTTGATCTGACTTGCGGAACTGTCGGTCAGCTTTTGTGTCTACTGGACACGCATGGGTTCGAGGTTGAGCAGGCTGAAGGCGGCCTCCTGGAGAGGAGTTGTCTTGGCGTAGAGAGTGAACCGATGGGCGGCTCGCATCCGCACACGCATTGTATTGCGGGTCAGTGTGCCGAGATGCGCCATGAGGCCGGTGAAGCTCATGACAGGCTGACCGTTTGCGGTACGCCTGGTGGCCTTCTTGGCTTTGGCTGCCTCCGACGGTTCCGTGCTCGCGACCGGGGAGGAGCGTTCTGCCCTTGCGGCAGCGCGTTCGGTGTCGTGGAACAGCAGCGGGGCCAAGGCGTCGCGCAGATGCCACTCGACGTGATAGGCGAGCATGCACAGCAAGACGTGGGCGCGCACGCGCGGTGCGGTCCAGTGGCGGATTGGGCGGATATCGAGATCGACGGTCTTCAGGCTGCGGAAGGCCCGTTCGACGCGTGACAAATCCTTGTAGGCCTGCACGGCTTCATTTGCATCGAGATGCTCGACCGGCACGGATGTGCGGATCACGTAGATGCCGTCGAGGCGAGCTTCCGCCTCGATCTGTTCGATCCGGCGCTGGAATGCGAAGTGGCCATCGCGGATCTCGACGGCAAGGTGCTTGGCCATCTTGCGGTTGTTCAGCACGGCGCCGACCGCCAGGCCGATCTCGGCGGCACTGCGCAGCGGCGCGTGCCTGCGGCGAACCTGCGCCTGGATGCGGGCAAGCGCGCGTTCGGTGGCGGCCAGCAGTTCCTCGCGCTTGCGCGTGCGTTCGGTGGCGAGTTCGCGGTTGCGGCAGACAATGAGCCGCTCACCGGGGAACATCTCGGGCGCACTGATCTCGGCCAGGTCGCGCTCGTCGAACAGCGACAGCTGCAACGGCCCGTTCTCCGCCGCCAGCGCCTGGATGGCCGGTGCGCGCAGGCAGGTGATCCAGTCCACGCCGGCCGGCTTGAGGTCTGCGCCAATCCGCGCCGAGGTGATCATGCCGCGGTCGCCCACCAGCACCACGCGGCGGATGCCGAAGCGATCCTTGAGTGTCTCGACCTGCGTGCCCAGCGTTGCCGGGTCGGCCGTGTTGCCGTCGAATACCTCGACCGCGACCGGCAGCCCCGCGCGCGTGCACAACAACCCATACACAATCTGCGGCCGGTCACCGCGATGATCACGGCTGTAGCCATACTGCGCCAGCGGACAGCAGCGCCCCTCGAAATACGACGAACTCACGTCGTAGAGCACCAGAACGCCGTCTTGCAGATGCCGTCTTGCCAGGCCGTTCTCGATCCGCTGCTGGCGGTCCAGCAGCCAGTCCAGTGCCTCGTAGGCCTCACGCTCCTTGACCTCGCCCAGGCGCAGCACCGCACCCAGGCTCGATGTCGCGGTCTCCTGGTCCACCGCGCGGACAAACCCGAGTTTGGAGCGCGGCGTGATCAGCCGGTCCACGATCATCGCCACCACCAGATCGCAATATCGCCGCGAGGCCGCGTCCTTCGCCGTGCTCAGGATCAGCCGGTCGAGCGCGATCTTGCGCAGCATCCCGAGCGCCGCCGCGACGTGGCCATGCGGCAGTGATCGCTCGATCTGCATCTCGTCCGGGCCGGTGCCGATCACCGTGCCGCCCTTCAACAGCGCCTTCAGCCCATCGATCACATCACCCGGCAGCTTGCTCAGGTTGGCCAGCGTGCGCTTCTGCGCGCGGCCTTGTTCGTCACGGTAGCTCTCGCGCAACAGCACCGCCGGCGGAGAGGTCCGATTGGGCACAGTCTCGATGAACATGCCCGAATCGAATCACATCCAAGCCGATTTGGGAATCCCTACATGGACACAAAATGAAAGATAATATGCGCCCAACCTCGTGAAAAGATTCGCCGTTCACGGCACCGCAAGTGAAAACTTCAGACTAGGCATGATCGTGACCGGGCTGTTCGTCGCGATCTCCATGACCTCGGGCGGTGGCGCCTGGGACAACGCGAAGAAGTACATCGAGGAAGGCAACCACGGCGGCAAGGGATCCGAGGCGCACAAGGCCGCGGTGACGGGCGACACCGTGGGCGACCCCTACAAGGACACCGCGGGTCCCGCGGTGAACCCGATGATCAAGATCACCAACATCGTCGCGCTGCTGCTGCTGGCGGTGCTGGCGGGCTGGATCGGCGGGTAGGCACACCCACCGCGCCGGGCGGACCAGCGAAGCGCCTTTCGCCATCGATCCATGGCGGAAGGCGCCTTCTTCATCTCCCGGCGGGGGATACCGCGGGTCATGCGTCCGCGATGATGGTCACGCCATGCCACGCGCACCGCTGCAGCCTGGTCCCAGTCGGCCGGGGCGGCGGCGACTTCAGCGGACCGGCTCTGGATGTTGAGCGGCATGGCGCGGTGTGGCGTCGCGTGTCGTCCCGTCCGGGGAAGGGCTTGTTAACTCTGCCGCGGGATGATGCGGGCCGTATCGAGCCGGATGCCGACGCCGGCTACGCCGATCGCGGGGCCCCATGATCCCGCACCCGATCGCCGCATGGATGCGCTGGTATCCCGGCTGAAGGAAGAGATGCGGGAGGAAAAGGCCGCACGCGCCCGGTTGGAAGCGGCGGTCCTGGAAATCAAGACGATCCTGACCACGGTGCTGCCGCATCTCGCGACCAAGGCGGCTATCGCGCGGTTTCGCGCGGAACTCGCCGAAAAGTAGAGCAAGACCGACAGGTGGGGCGTGCTCCGGGGGTCTGCTCATGGCCTGTGCCTGTGGGCTGGCGATTCTCAAATAGCCACACCTCCCGGTCGAAACGCCCCGAGCCGTGCGCGCCGACCATCGGGACACCCAAAGTCCGCCGCCTTGCCGGCGGCACGCAGCGCCACCTCCCGCGAAGTGCTTCCCGCTCTCGCCGGTGCCTCAGGCCGCCAGCCCGTAGCGGACGGCGACCCACAGCTTCT
>DATJNA010000074.1:0-19291 GCA_035508435.1 Acetobacteraceae bacterium
TTCGATGAACACCGGCCGATGCTGATGTCGTGCGCCACCAACGGGGGAGAAATCTACAGCAGCGGCGACGGCGGTGAGCATTGGACCGCGCATCCGCCGCCGCCCGACGGCACGCAGATCTACGCTCTCGCACGCGGCTGAACCCGCGGTCCGGGCGCGGGCGCGTGGATTTCCTTCTGTCGCCGGACCAGGTGCGGCTGCGGGAACGGTGCCTCGCGCTTGCCGCGGATTTTGCCACGCGCGCCGCGGAGCATGACCGCGATGCCTCGCACCCGGTGGAGAATTACGAACGGCTGCGCGCGGAGGGATTTGTGGAACTGACGGTGCCGCGGGCCTGGGGCGGCGCCGGCGCCAACTTCCTGGACCACACGATCGCCTATGAGGCGCTGGGACAGGGCTGCCCGTCCACGGCGCTCGCGTTCAACATGCATGCCTCGGTCGTGATGCCGGTGCTGTTGAGCGCGGATGTGCCGGTGTCTGCCAAACAGCATGTCGCGGATCTGGTGGTGCGGCAGCGCCGGCTGATCGGCGGCAACTTTTCCGAACCAGGCACGACGTCGCTGATTGGCGAGCGTCCGCTGTCCGCGCGGGCGCGCAAGGTGGACGGCGGCTACAGCCTGTCGGGGCGCAAGATGTTCGCGTCGATGCTGCAGGCCGCCGACCAGGTGATGGTGATGGCGTATCCCGATGGCGCAACGAACCCGCACGCCGGCGTGCTGCTGTTGGTGCCGCGCGATGCGCCCGGCCGCCGCGTGGAAGCCAACTGGGACACGCTGGGCATGCGGGCGACACGCAGCGATTCGCTGATCCTGGAGGATTGCCGTCTGCCGGACAGCGCTCTGTTGCTGGTGAGCGACGACGTGCGCGGGTTTCGGCGTGACTATCTGAACTGGTTCTGGGGGTCTTATACGGCGGTGTATCTCGGCGTTGCCGTGGCGGCGTATGACGCGTTGCGTGAGACGGTGCAGGCGCGGCGGCCGGCGGGGTATGCTCGGCCGCTGGCGTATCATCCGGACGTGCGGCGCCACGTGGCGGAAATGAGCGCCGAGCTGGAGGCGGCGCGGCTGATCACCTACCGCTCGGCCTGGCTCAGCGACACGCAAGGACCGACGGCGGAGACCACCGCTGCGCTGTATCGCGCGAAGTATGTGGTGGGCGAGGCGACGGCTCGTATCACGCGCACGGCACTGACGCTGGGCGGGGCGCACGGTGTGTTCAAGGGCTCGCGGCTGGAGCAGTTGTTCCGTGATGGGGCGCTGGCGACGATCCAGCCGCCGCCTGCGGATTTCTGTTTGTGGGAGATGGGGATTTATGAGCTGGGGATTGAGGCGGGGGATGTTGGGCGGGCGATGTGAGGAGTTTCCCCCGCAGGCGGCTTGTGTGTACTCCGCCCAACAGCCGTATGGGTGGAATGGTACCGGTCCGCTTTCCGGCGCGACCGATCGAACGCAGACTTTGGTTGCGTAGCATGTTTTGGCCGCATGCCATGTACCCCGTCCGCCAGCGGCACGCCGGAACGGAGGATGGCGCTGTACAGACCTATTGCCAGGTACCGACCCCAAGCGGCCCGTTCCCGGTATCTCCACGCGGGAGGCGGCCCAACGCAAAAATGAAGTGCACCTAGGAAATCCTGCACGCCTTCAGAAAGTTCTCGGAAAACTTCCTCAAATCCCACTGGAGGTCGTACATCCGTTCAGGATCAAACAAGTTCCGTTCTAGCTGTGCCTCTCCAAGAGAGAATAGAACACCATCAGCGTCAAATACTGGAGGCATAGGCGCTCCACCTCTTAAGACAGTCAACACGTTTGAGGAGATACCGAGCTGGAGCCGCTTTCGCAATATATCCCGGCCGACATCCAACAGATAATCGCGGGTAGAGTCGAGGCTCCATTTTGATAGAAGTGTTCTTCTTCGGCTGTTGAGGTAACCTAGGGCGGTTTCATGTATCGTGCGAGACTTCGGTAAATTGACCCGATGCAGCGCATCTTCCAACCACGCCTCATGATCACCTTGAAATTTGGGATACTGTGGTGCCCCCGCGACGATAGTGGCAAACGCGAAACCGGGATCTCTCATCTTCTTGAAGGCGGTCACACGCGCGGGTGGGATGTCGCGCATACGCCCATGCAACTTGAGGCGTTGAAAGTGTTCGGGCGAGAGATTCAAGCACAGAAACGCCACCGCCGAGGCTAGTTCGTAAGTAATCATTGGCTCTACGGTATGGGTCGAAATTGACAGAAGATGCGCTGCAGCTGTATATTCTGTAAGCGACGGATCGTACCAAGAGCGCCCCCGTTCTCTCGATCGTATTGCAAGTTCTACGGTTCTCGTATCCCCATCCGCTATCGCGTTTGCGATGCCAAACTCAGCGAGCAGCTCTGAATGGACCGCGATGCATTCAAGCAAAGCGCCTACGGATAGAGGCTGACGAGCCAACCGTTGTCCAGAGGGATTCTCGCCAAAAACTGCGAAGAATATTGGACGTTTCGGATCCAGTCGGCCGTCGGGATTGAACTCAAGACCAGTCGTACATTGAAGAAACCATGGATTCCTAACCCCGTGTTCCGATGCATCAGGGTTGATTGTCCTATAATATCCAGGAAACATGATGCGTCGGTCGTTATCATAGCTTCTGACGACTCTCCAGAAATCGTCCTCAGACAGGTCTGTGTTCTTGTTGCATGCCACTTCGTATGCATCGAACAGGTCTATGAGGTACGATTGACCCCAGCGAGTACTAACGAGATCGAACCAGTGTGCCAACTCATGGCAAAGGATCGAAAACGGGGTCGCGAGGTCAATAGCTATATCAGGGTAGGAAGTAAACAACAGCTGCGAATGCGATATGGTATTCAAGTGAATTGTTTGAGAGTGAAACTGCACCCATGCAACGGCTCGGTGTGTGCTGGGCAGCAACGCCAGCTCTGTATTAAGCCGCTCAGTCAGCCAAGAATAGGTTCGGCCACTCGGATATGACATCAGTCCCCCTCGGTAGCATTTGCCGAACTGAGATCGCAATAGCACCAACCGACGTGAGGGTGCTCAACCCGTGGCTCTGACCAGGCACCGAGAGTCCGATCAATCTAGGCGGCTTCATCTCGAAGGTGAAGCAGAGACTCAAGCGGGATATGCCACGCTCTGCAGATCGCTCTGACATTTTCCATCGACAGACCCCGTTGGCGGTTGAGGATTTCCGATGCCCGGCTTTCGCTTCCCAATACCCGGGCAAGGTCTTTCTGGCGAAGTCCGTTCTGCTCCATATGGAATTTGGTCGCTTTGGCCGGCTCGGGCGGCAGGATCGGCCACCGCTTATCCTCATAGGCGGACACCAGGACAGAGAGCACGTCAAATTCGTTCTCTTCGGGCGTCCCCGGTTCGTAACCCCAAAGCTCCTCGAGCCGGGCGAGCGCCGCCTCGTGGTCTGCGTCGTTGCGAATCGGCTTAATGGTCATGTCATAGCCCTTGGAATCTTGAGCCCGTCGCGGCGTCCACGTTGTCACACTCCGAATGCGTGCCGATGAACTTGATGAACACAATCTGTCCGGCGAAGTTGAGCAGCCGCCGGAGATGTTCAGCCCTATCCCTGCAGCGCATAGGCCTGCACCAGCACATTCGCCGGCAGGTCGAGCAGCGGCCCCAGTGCCCGGATCATCGGCAGCGTCAACGCGCGCCGCTTGTTCAGCACCTCCGCCACGCGTGCCCGGCTGCCGATCGCCGGCTCCAGGTCGCGCCGCGCCAGCCCCTTCTGCTCCATCATGAACCGAATGGCCGCAATCGGATCAGGCGCCTCGACCGGCACGTGGCGCATCTCCCACGCCTCGACAAGCGTCGCCAGCACGTCGAGGCGTTCGCCCTCCGGCGTGCCCTTGCGGGCGTGCATCAGGCGCTCGATCTCGGCCAGGGCCGCCCGATGGTCCGCCGCCGAGCGGACCGGCCGGATCGGCGCGGCCGGCCGCGCTTCAGATCGTTTGCGCGTCGATCGTATCGTATTGCCGGTGTGTGCCGATGAAGCGGACATAGACAACCCCATAATCGTAATTGACCCACACCACCAGCCGGTACTTGTTGCCGCCAATGGCGAACACGACCCGGCCGTCGCGCAGGATGTAGGCGCTGTTGAACACACGCTTGACCTCCGGCGGAAACCGCCACGCCGCTGAGCGCACCCGCCGGGCATGACACGTGGGGCAGCGATTTCAGGCGAAGTTGAAATACCGCTCGTAGTTTCCCTTCGCGGCTTTCAGATGTTCGCAATACTGCCACATGCCACCGTTATAGTTGCCGTCCTCGCGTCTGTTCTCCTCCCCCTCGAAATTATAATAGCCAGGCGTGCACTCGCGATTCCTGTTCGTGGTGCCGCGATACTTGATGACCTCGCTCACCCACCAGGCCTCGGTATCAGGTTTCGCATCGATCGTGGCGTGGCCGTTTTCGCGCGCGTACTTGATGCACTCGGCGATGTGGGCACCCTGCGTCTGCAGCATGAATGTCAGGTTGAACTGGAACGACGCCTGATAACCGCCCATGATGAACATGTTCGGATAGCCGGATGAGTGGATGCCGAACACGGTGCGCATGCCAGTCTTGTATTTGTCGCTCAGCCCCAGGCCATTCTCGCCGCGAATATCGTTGTAGATGCCGGTGACCTGCACTTCGAAGCCCGTGGCATAGATCAGTACGTCAACAGGGTACTCGCGGCCCTGGAACACTGGCCCGCGCGCGTTGACCTCGGTGATGCCCTTGCCGTCGGTATCCACGAGATGAACATTCGGCAGGTTGAACGCGGGCAGGTACTCGTCGTCATAGCAAGGCCGCTTGCAGCGGTGCATGTACCATGGCTTGAGTTTCTCCGCCGTCGCCGGATCCTTCACGATCTCCTCGATGCGCCGGTGTATCCGCATCTGATGCTCGATATTGTGGTTCTCGTAGCGCTGGGTTCGCAACGCGCGCGGCAGTGACTCGATCTCAGCCCGTTTGTCCGCGTTGGGCCTGGTACCAAGCACGTGGATTTCCAGCCGCTCATGCTGCCACCCGGGGCGGAGGGCGGCCGCCCAGGCCGGATCGGTTGGAATGTCATCGCGAATGTCGATCGCCGACGGCGTGCGCTGGAAGACATACAGTTCCTTGGCCGCCCGCCCGACATGCGGAATGATCTGCACCGCCGAGGCGCCGGTGCCGATAATGCCGACGCGCTTGTCCTTCAGGTTCTCCAAGTTGGGGCTGCACCACGCATAATCGAAGCGAGAGGAATGGAAGGAATGCCCCTGAAAGCTCTCCATCCCCTTTATCTTCGACAGCTTCGGCTTCGCCAGCGTGCCGTTCGCGACGATGACGAACCGCGCCGATAGCCGATCACCGCGGTCGGTGGCCAGGCGCCACAGTTTTGCTTTCGCATCCCAATGCGTCGCGGTGACCGTGGTCTGGAACATCGCCAGGTCGTACAATTTGTACTGCCGTGCGATTGCCTGGCAGTGCGCGAAGATCTCCGGCCCTTTGGCGAAGAAGCTTTTCGGCACGTAGCCGAGTTCATCCAGCAGCGGCAGGTAGTCATAGGCCGAGACGTCGCAGGCCGCACCGGGATAACGATTCCAGTACCAGGTGCCGCCGACATCGGAGCCGCGCTCGACGATGCGGATGCTTTCGACACCACGCTGCCGCAGGCGGGCGGCCGTCAGCAGCGCGGAAAATCCGCCGCCAATGAACAAGCACTCCACAAAGTCCTCGACCGGCGCACGCTCGATGACCGTCTCGGCCCACGGATCGGTCTCGTATTTGCCAAGTTCACCGCTCAGATCGGAGGTGTACTGGGCGAGACCTTCGGGACGATAGGCCAGTCGCTTGTCGCGTTCGGCGGCGAATTTCGCCTTGATGCCGTCGTAGAATTCCTGGGGCCTCTCGGTCGGAACGGTCGGGTCGAAGGCGGCCCGGCGGGCCATTTTGTTGGGATCCTGGACCCGTGGGGCGGATATGGCGGTCTCGGCATCGGTCATGATGGAATGTTGCCTTTGTGACTTGATCAAGTGGTCGCGGTGGCAGGCTTGCGAATCTGTCCGTCGCGGGCGGCCCGCTTCGGCTACATGGTCCGCCCATGGGACAACGGTCCGCAGCCGGAGGCAATCATGCTTCCAGTCCGCTAGCCGCGCCTGGACTTCAGCCACCCGCCCGTACGTACACCCCAGGCGACCCCGCCGCATGCGTCATAACCTCCCGCATGCGCGGCGAATTGGGCGAGGAGTGTTGCTGTTGTTCCTTCCACTCCGCGCTTTCGGGCACGGCCGTGCTGGCAAATTCGTAAACCGTGCCGTAGCCGCTGCTCCCCTCGACAACCCGATAGCGCCGAGCATAGATCACGCCCGGCACCTTGCGGTAGCCCGGCACATACTCCCCGCTGTACCAGGCGTTCCACTCTGCATCGACCTCGGCGGGGACGGACATACGGCCGATCTGCAACACCGGCGCCATGCCACGCTCCGGCATTTCTATCCCGTCCGGGTAGATTTGCTCTCCGACAATGCGGGTCAGATTCTTCCCGATCACCGACGGCGAGACTTTCTGTCCCCACGGTGTCCGCGGCCGGCCGGTAAACGCCGGCGTCTTCAGCACCGCCACGTTTTCCAGTTCATAGCATGCCAGGTATTTGGGCCCGCCCTTCACCGCCTCATAGCGGGCCGCCGACAGAATCCCGGGCACCGACAACAATTCCGGCAGATGTTCCTGGTTATACCAGGCGTTGAAGTCCGGCGCGTCCTTGGCGTCGATATCGACGTACACCATGAAAATCCCGCGACCTTTTTGTGCCATGTTCCCGTCTCCTCCGTGCAGCGCGGTGAAACGCCCCTGTGCCACTAGCCCCAAGAACCCCCGCGGACCGCCAAGATTTCTCCCCGCCGCGAATGTCGTCAACTGCTGTGAGCCGCCGGCTGCCCGCGGTCCGGAGCGTCAGCCGTTCGGTACGGATTTGCTGGCAGGTTGGGTAAACGAAAGAACCAACGCAGATGAACAGCGATGGGCAGCGATGAACAGCGATAGGCCGGAGCGGGACGCGGTGTCGGAGCGGATCATCGCTTGTGCGTTCACGGTGGCAAATACGCTGGGGAGCGGGTTCCTGGAAAAGGTCTATAAAAACGCGCTGACGCTTGAGCTGCGCGCGGGGGGATTCGCTGTCGAGCAACAGCGGCCGATCGGAGTCACGTACAAGGGCGTCCTGGTGGGCGGGCACTTTGCTGGTCGAGGGCGCAATCCTGATCGAACTGAAGACGGTGCGGGCGCTCGATGGCGCGCATCGTGCGCAATGCATCAATTACCTGCGGGCCACTGGGAAACGGCTTTGTCTGCTGATCAATTTCGGCAGGCCGCGTATCGAGGTTCGACGGATTGCCGATGATCCGTGACAAAGCGACTCCGCCACGCACCGCACCGCACTATCACTGTTCATCGCTGCCCATCGCTGTTCATCTGCATTTGGCTCTTTCTTTCTGCCCCCGCCTTCAACCGCCGGCGGATCATGGGAACGGCGCCCTGCCCGGGCATCGGCCGCGCCAGGTCATGGCCGGCGAAGCATGCCACCGGGCTTGTGCCGGTGGCCCGGCCCCCACGCCTTTCCACGTGCAACGCGACAACGACGTGCATGCCCGCGCCGAGCGCGGGCATGACACAGAACGAAATGCTCCCGGCCTGAGCGCGTCGATCTATGACGGCATCTGGCCGAGATAGTCGGGCTTGGTGAGGCTGACGCCGGTGCTGCGGATGATGTCGTACGCCGTCGTCGCGTGGAACTGCACCTGCAACATCGCGAAATGGTACAGGTAGTTCTGACACTTGAACTCGCGCGGCCGGCCACCCATCGGGACGGTGATGACAGTGTCTTCCTTGCCGTCGAGCTGATCCGCGCGCAGCCCCTTCAGGAACTCGACGGTCGTGTCGATGCGCGCCTGCATCTCGGCGAAGCTGTTGTCCTGATCGGGGAACGACGGCAGGCTGATCCCGGCGACTCGGCCGGCGCCGCAGCAATGCGTGCAGACCTGCCGGATCTGCCGCTCGAGCGTGAACATGTCGGGATAGAGGCGCAGGTTCAGCACCACGGTGGTATCCCATTTCTGGGCCGTGGCGTGCTCTTCGGCCTTCCGCAGCACCGTCTTGAGGCCACCGAGCAATTGCAGGCATACCGGCACAAAGCCGCTGTACATCGTGATTGCCATGGGACGTTCTCCTTGTGGGGCTAGGAAAGATTGCGGGCGATCTTAGCCAGTGCCGTCGAAGAGACAAGCCGGATAAGGCTGCCGCTACCGCACCTGCGGAAATTCCATGCGCCCTGCGCCCTGGCGCGTGGTCGACCGGCCGCTCCGTGTCGGGAGCGACGGCGTGGCGCGACAGGCACGCCGTACCGTCGCCGGAGTGAGGCCACAATCGGGGATCAATCAGCGCCTGATGCGCTCGCTCCTCGCCCTGCCGCTCGTCTTGGCCGCCGCGACCGCCCACGCTCAGTATGGCGGTTACCCACAATCGCCGCCGGCCTTGCCAGCACCGCCACGCTATGCGCCATACCCACCCGCGAACCCAACATATGGGCCGCCCACCGAAGGCTACTTTTCGGCGCGACCGGGCGGCAGTCCGCGGTCGCTGGCCTATCAGACCCTGGCACCGCAGAACGCAGTGCGGTCAGCGGTTGGCGATCCCCCGCTGCGGTGGTCCGATCGCCTGGCCGCCGCTGCCCAGGCTTGGGCCGATCACCTCATTGCCGCGGGACAGTTTGCCCATCGTCGCGACGACTCGTACGGGGAAAATCTATACCAGATCACCGGCGGCTCGGCGACGCCGCAGCAGGTTGTCGGTGCCTGGGCCGATGAAGCTCACGACTACGACATCTCGACGAATACCTGCACGGCAAGCTGCGGCCACTTCACGCAGATCGTGTGGCGCAGCACGCACGGCGTTGGATGCGGTGTCGCCGGGAGTGCTGACCGAGAGGTTTGGGTCTGCGAGTACTATCCACCGGGGAATGTGGTCGGCTACCGCCCATATTGATGTGCAACCGAACTCGGCGGGCAGCTTACAACTCAGCGTGGCGGCACCGGTGCCAGTCAGCGACGCCTGGGCCGAGACTTGGCCGAGTCGCGCACGCAGCGCTGTAGGCTCACACCGCCACTGCCGCATAATGCGCAGGTGAGACGCATCGCCGGGATAGGGCTATGGGCATGCAGTACTCTTGCATGATCGCAACATGCGGCCTGGCGATTGTGGGCATGTCGGCGGCGGGACCGTCGGCTTGGTCCGACGTGCCCGGCGATGGTTGCCAGTTGCTGCCCGGAGATCAGGTTGCTGAGATTCTTGGAGCCACCGTTGGCAGCCCCAAGGTGGCACCATTTGGGGCTGACGATTTGAAGCGCGCACAGGCGCTGGCATCGACGGTGATAGCAAACGCCAAAGCCAGCGGAATGTAGCCAGGCACGACCAGTCGTCCTCCCGCACGCATATGAAACACCTCGCGTAGGGCCGATGGCGGCGTGCGCACGGGCCATTTCACAGCCGGCGATGCCTGTCCGCCACTCGGCGCACACTGCCACGAGCCATGCGGGAGGCGTTGCATGACCGTTTCATACGCGGCCGTTCGTCCGACATTGGACTGCGACGGCCGTGACACTGGCCTGCATGTGCTGGCATTCGAGACTGGTTGCGGATGCACCGGCACGAACCGATCTCCGGCCGCGGTCTTGTGAGCCACGCACATGAACCGGATCTTGGTATCGGGACCGGTGCAGATGTCCGTGGTGCGCAACCGGGCGACGCCCTCAATCCGCGCACCCGAGTATGGGGTAATGTTGCTGGTCAGGGCGAAGGTGATCGCCTCGGACAGGCCGAGCGGCTCCGACGACGACGGATCCACCGACTGCCGCGCCCGGTATGCGGCCGTCAGGTCCGAGGCCTATGTCTCGACGGGCTTCCGCAAGGTGGCACGCGCCAGCCGGATGCGTTCCGTCGCCTCGGTGATGATGACGCCCGCCTGACTGAGGGCGCGGTGCTCGTCGGTCTCGCCGGTGCCGATCTTGAACACGTTCTGGCCGATGACCGACCTCACAGCCTCCCTACCCCAGTTCGATCCTGATCAGCGTCGGCGTCTCCAGCACCGCGTCCAATGCGCCGATCCGTTGCAGCGCCGCCGTCATGGCGCTCTCCTGAGTCTCGTGCGTGACCAAGACGACCGGCACCGCCTCACCGGGCGCGCGGCCGCGTTGCAGCATCGATTCCAGCGATATGCCCAAATCCCGCAGCACCGCGGTCACGTCCGCGATCACGCCCGGCCGGTCCACCACCATCAGCCGCAGGTAATACGGCCCGACATGCATACTCATCGGCACGCTCGGCGCATTCGACAACGCGTCGAACGCTGCCCCCCACACCGGTGTCAGTCGGTTGCGCGCGAGGTCGATCAGGTCCGCGACCACCGCCGAGGCCGTGGGCCCGGCGCCGGCGCCGCGACCCTCCAGCATCACCCGGCCGACGAAATCGCCCTCGGCCACCACCGCGTTGAACACCCCGTCCACCCGCGCAATCGGCGCCGACGCCGGCACCATGCACGGGTGCACGCGCGCCTCGACCCCGCCATCGGTGCGGCGCGCCAGGCCCAGTAGCTTGATGCGGTAGCCCAGTTCTCCCGCAAACGCGATGTCCAGCGCGGAGATGCGGCGGATGCCCTCCACATGCACCGCGTCGAACGCCACCGGACGGCCGAAGGCCAGCGCCGCGAGGATTGCCAGCTTATGGGCGGCGTCGATGCCGTCGATGTCGAAGCTCGGATCAGCCTCGGCGTAACCGAGCTTTTGTGCGTCGGCCAGCACCTCGGCGAATTCCCTGCCCCGCTCTCGCATCTGCGTCAGGATGTAGTTGCAGGTGCCGTTCAGGATGCCGGCGAGGCGGGTGATGTGGTTGCCGGCCAAGCCCTCGCGCAACGCCTTGATCACGGGGATGCCGCCGGCCACCGCCGCCTCAAAGCCGAGCGGCACGTCGCGCGCTTCCGCCGCCGCGGCGAGCGCCGCGCCATGCACCGCCAACATCGCCTTGTTGGCCGTGACCAGGGGCTTGCCGGCGGCGATGGCGGCCTCGGCCAAGGCGAGGGCGGGGCCATCGGATCCACCGATCAGCTCCACCACTACATCCACGGCGGGATCGGCGGCGAGGGCCACCGGGTCCTCATACCACCGCAGGCCGGTCAGCGGCACGCCGCGGTCCTTCGAGCGGTCCCGGGCGGAGACCGCGGTGACGGCGATCGGACGGCCTGCCCGCGCGGTCACCAGAGTGGCATTGTCGCGCAGCAGCTTCAGCACGCCACCGCCGACCGTGCCCAGACCGGCAACCGCGACAGAGAGAGGGTGGGTCATGGCCGGGGACATCCTCCCGGCAAATCGAAACGAAGACGCATGGCGGGCTGATCCTGTGGCGAACCGAGGGTGCCGACCATAGCAGGCGGCCGCATCCCTTGCTCAAGCGATGTCGCACCCTTGCTCGAGCGAGTGGGCGCTCGCTCCCTGCTCGGGCTTTCGCGGCGGCGCGGCGGCGGCGGTCGGGCTGCCTTTCTCCGCGCGCCGAGCTATGCGTTCGAAATCGCCTCCAGCGCTAGGTTGCTGGTGCGTGGGCCGAAGCCGCCGATCGACACGATCACGACCACCATCGCCGCGGCGATGAAGCCGAACACCGCGTCCACCCCGCCGATCGTCAAGAAGAATCCCACCGCCAGGCCGGAGAACGCTGCCGACAGCCGGCTCCAGGAATACACGAAGCCGATCGCTCGGGAGCGGATGCGCGTCGGGAACAGCTCCGCCTGGTAGCCGTGGAAGGCGTAGGATAGCCAGTTGTTGCTGAGTGTCACCAGCACGCCGAACAGGATCAGCAGGCTGGGGTCGGTCTGCCAGGCGAACAACATGCCGAACACGCCGATGCCCAGCGCGGCGAGGCAGATCTGCCACTTGCGCTCCATCCGCTCGCCGATGGCGGAGCAAAGCAGCGGGCCGATCGGGTTCGCGATCGCGATGATGAACGCGTATTGCAGGCTGGTGGTGATGTTGATGCCTTTGGCGATCAATAGCGTCGGCACCCAGGCCGCGAAGCCGTAATAGCCGAAGGTCTGGAAGAAGTTGAACACCGACAGCAGCACCGCGCGGCCGGCGAAGGGCGAGTGCCAGAGTTCGGCGAAGCTGCTGGCGCCGGTCTCGGGCGGGGGTGCGGCGCCGACCGGCGGCAGGCTGCCTTGCTCTGCCTGCACCTGGGCCTCGATGTTGGCGATGATCGCCTCGGCTTCTGCGGTGCGGCCGTGGCGCGCCAGCCAGCGTGGCGATTCCGGCACGCCGAGGCGCAGCCACCAGACGAAGATCGCGCCGATCGCGCCGATCACCACCACCCAGCGCCAGTGCTGTGGCCCCAGGATGTAGGCCAGGAACGCCACCACTGGGACAGCGCAGAAGGCAATGAACTGGTTGATCGCGAAGGCGCGGCCGCGGGTGTGGCGCGGAATCAGTTCGGAGATATAGGTGTCGATCGTCACCAACTCCACGCCGATGCCGATGCCGGCGATGAAGCGCCACAGGTCGATGCCGAAGCCGGTGGTCTGGAACGCCATGATCAACGTGCTAATGCAGTACCAGACCAGGGAGAAGGTGAAAATGAAGCGCCTTCCGTAGGCGTCCGCCACCCAGCCGAACGCGACGGTGCCGAGCCAGAGGCCGGCGAACAGGGCAAAGACGAAAGTGCCGGGGCCGGCGACCTTCAGCGGGGCGAGGATGCCGAAAATGCCGAGGGACTGGGGCGAGAACAGGCCCTCTTTCGCCATGCCAGGCACGACGTAGGCGGTGAGGAAGAGGTCGTAGAATTCGAAGCAGGCACCGAGCGAGATCAGGATGACCAGGTTCCAGACATGCCGGCTGCTGGGCAGGCGGTCGAGCCGGGCGGCGAGTTCCGCCGCGGTGGAGGTGGCCATCCAGGATTGTCCTTCGGTGCAGAGCGTCGGGTTGCGACGGGGATGCGACGGTGACGATTGTGGGTCAAGCCGCCCTGGCGGCGGGGCTGCGTTGCGCGGGATGAGACGGACTGATGGCCACCCCCGAAACGACCGGCGGTCGCCCGCGGCTTCGAAGGCCGCGCGGGCACGCTAGCAGCACCGCTCGAGCGACCGGGCTGGGGCGGCGCCGACGCCGGCCGAATTGGCGCCTCTGATGCTGTCGGCGGTTTGATCGGTCGCGCCTGATTAACTCTTCGGTAACCGCGCTATCTCCATGATCGCGCCCGATCGCCGCCGTTTTCGCCCGGAGACTGGGCGCGAGCCTTGATTGCAGGAGAGTCTATTCCGATGACGCAGGACGAGTACGCCCGGAAGCTAGAAGAACTCGATCATCTGTTGAACGACCCGGACGTGGCCATGGATTCGGCGCGGGTATGGTCCTTGCTGGCCGACCTGTCGGGACGGGATAGCAGCTTACCGTCGCAAGGCGCGTCGCAGGCCGGAACGGGGCTGGGAGCTGCCGCGGCCGGGGATACGGACTAAGCCAAGCCCGGTCATGGCCGGGGCGACGATCCCTTTTACCTAATAACTCACTCGTATCCGCACCGCTTGGACCGGTCGTCACCCGGTCCGATGCGTTTGCTCGGGAACCTGCGGATCATACGAGTGAGGGCGGCCTGCTGGCGGCAACCTCCCGCACTGGCAGCGGCTGTCGCACCGAACTTGCGGCCGCAGCCTGGACGTCGCGACGGCTCTTTCCTCGCCTACGCCAATCTCGTGGCAACTCCCACCTGCCAGGAACATTGCCGGAACGCTTCGCCGCCTGGTTCGCGCAGCGGGACCGGACCGCGCACCCGCCCGCCATGCTCGAACCAGCGCGGACGGGCGAACTCGACGCCGGTCCGCCGCGTGCCGGCGGCCTGGACGTGCTGGCGCAGCATCTGCCGGGACTTGCTTGCTCCGCGCCGTTCGCGCCCGATGACGTGTTCGAAGAAGTCCGCGCTGCCGCGCCTATGCCACGCCGTGCCGTCAGGATTTCGATGGCGTGCTGGCGTTCGTGGAGCATGGCGGCTACGCGCTCGCCGCCGATGACCGCTATGGCTGATTTGTTCCGTGACAGCGAGGGCCGCTTGCAAGTGCGCACTGCCCGCATCGCGGCGCAGCACCGCATGAATATCGGCACTGCTATCTCAGCGTGCTCCGTGGCCCTTCTTCTGTCTCCGTGGTGAATCAATAGAAGGCAGACCGTACGAACGGCCCGGCAGAAGCGCGCGAAATGAAGAGCATCTGCGTGGTGCGAGCCTCAATGGTGCCCCATTCACGCGCTCAGGCCAATCATCGGACGACTCTGCTCCGGATTCGCGACCCACGCAATGACGTGGTTGGCCGCCATACGCTTCAATGCTAGGAAGTACCGACGCGACCGGGGCTCCGGCCGTCCCTGGTTCGATGCCACCATTTGGTGTCTGAGCGGAGACAGAACGTGACGGAGATTGCGGCGGCCTTGAGCCCGGAAACGGTACTGCGGCAGATGAAGCAGAACGGTGTCACCGACATCGTCTGGTTGCCGGACAGTGAGACCAACTGGCTCTATCTGCTGATGCAGGCCGATCCCGATCTGCGCCTGATCGGCGTCACCCGCGAAGGTCACGCTTGCTCCATTGCGGCGGGTCTGTTTGCCGGCGGGCGCAAGCCGATGATCCTGATCCAGAACACCGGCATGATGGAGTCCGGCGATTCGATTCGTGGCTGGCTGATCGGGCTGCACGTGCCGGTCGTGCTGATGGTTGGCTATCGCGGCTATACCCGGCATGGCGTCAACGCCGACACCGCCGCCACCTATACCGAGCGCTTCCTGATGGCCTTTAACATCCCTTTCTATCTGGTGGAGGGCGATGCCGACGCCGACCGCATCTCGGTTGCCTTCGCCGAGGCGGACAGGACGCAGCGTCCCGTAGTGGTGCTGGTCGGCGACGAGTACCATGGTTTCAATCGTTAAAGGGCCAGCGCGATGATGCACATGGCAGACGTGGTGAGCGCGATCGCAGAGCATCGCGGTGATGCGATTGTGATCCCCGGCCGCAGCGGACGCTATTGGACGCGGATCAGCGAGGGCCCGTTCGACCTGCCGCTCGGCGATCCGGCGATGGGCGGGCACGCCGGCTTCGGATTGGGCGTGGCTCTGGCGCAGCCAGGGCGGCGCGTGGTACTGCTCGATTCGGAAGGCGACCTGCTGATGAGCCTCGGCATGTTGGCGACCATCGCGGAGCAAGCGCCGGCCAATTTCTATCATTTCGTATTAGACAACGAAGTGTACGCGACCACAGGCGGCCAGCCGGTGCCGAACGCGAAGCACGTCGCGTATGACGTGCTGGCGCGCGGGGCGGGGTATCCGAACGCGTTCGCGTTCACCGAGCTCGCCGCGTTCGCGCAGGAGCTGCCTGGGATCATGCGCGCGCCCGGGCCGGTGTTCGTCGCGGCGAAGGTGCTGCCGGAGATCGAGAACGAGCCGATCAACCGCCGGGTACGCTGGCGCAAGCGGACGGCGGATAAGGTGGTGGTGGACTTGCGGGAAGCATTATCGACCGCGCCCGCTTAGTGGGCGCGGTTTTCGCCTCAGCCCCCGCACAATCCCTGGATAACATCGTCGTGCAGCGCCGCGATCTCGCGCTGCACCCAGTCCAGGAACGGCGACAGCCCGCGCGCCACGAAATCGCCCACACCCTCATAGGTCAGCGAGGCGCACAGATTGTCCAGCCGCTCCAGCGCCCGCGCGCCACCGCGCAGGTGATAACGCAGGCGCAACTGCGTCAGGTGCCATTCGATCTGCGACAGGTTCAGCGCCACCGAGCGCGGGAACGCGGTATTGGCCACCAGGAACCCCGCCACCTCCACCGGCCGATAGCCATGCGGATGCTCGCGCCGATACGCGTGGTAACCGCCCGCGGCGCGGAGGAGAGCGTGCCACTTGCCGGCGTCGATGTCCGCATCGCCGGCGCCCACCGGCGGAACCAGCGCATTGAACCGTGTATCCAACAAGCGCGTGGTCTGGTCGGCACGTTCCAGGTAGCGGCCGATCATGGTGAAATGCCAGCACTGGTCGCGATAGAACGTACCCTCGCTGATCCCAACATGTGCCTGCGCGCCCTCCTTCAGCATGGCGCACACCGCCGACATGCGATCCGGCGCGAGATCGGCGGTACTCAGCGCGCGAATCCGACTGTGGAACACATTGATCTGCAGCCACATCTCGGTGGAAATCACTGCCCGCAGCGTGCGCGCATTCTCCTTCGCCGCCGCAATCGCCGCCTGCACCGAGCTGGGATTGTCCGCATCCAGCAAATAGAAGCGTGCGACGTTATCGTGGCTCACCTCCGGATAACGCTTCAGGAAATCGGTGGCGTCGCCATTGATGCGCAGGATCGACAGCCAGTCGCTGTCGTCATGCGTGAAGGTCTTGGTAACGTCCAGCATGCGCGCCACATTGTCGATACGCTCGATATAGCGCGCGAGCCACACGGCACTGGCGGCATGGCGCGCGATCAGGCGCATGGTGCCGGAGATTGGCAGCGTCTCGCTCATGCCAGCACCCAGGTGTCCTTGGTGCCGCCGCCCTGGGACGAGTTCACCACCAGCGTGCCGGCACGCAGCGCGACACGCGTCAGACCGCCCGGCAGCACCCAGGTGTCGCGTCCCGTTACCGCGAAGGGACGCAGATCGACATGGCGCGGTGCCACCCCGTCGTCGGTCAGTGTCGGACAAACTGACAGCTTCAACGTCGGCTGGCTGATGTAGTTGGACGGATTGGCGATCAGCCGCGCACGGAAATCGTCCAATTGCGCACGCGTCGCATGCGGACCGATGATCAGGCCATAGCCGCCCGACTCGGCGACCGGCTTCACCACCAGCTCCGGCAGGTGGTCCAGCGTGTAGGCCAGCGCGTCCGGCTCCGCGCAGATATGCGTCTCCACATTCGGCAGGATCGGGTCCTCGGCCAGATAATAACGGATGATGCGCGGCATGTAGGCATACACCGCCTTGTCGTCGGCGACGCCCGTGCCGACCGCGTTGGCGATGGCGACGTTGCCGCGGCGCCAGGCCTCGATCAGCCCGCGCACGCCCAGCATGCTGTCGGGGTTGAACACGTCGGGATCCAGCGCGTCGTCGTTCAGCCGGCGATAGATCGTGTGCACCGGCGCCAGCCCCGCCGTGGTGCGCATGAAAACGCGGTGGTTCTCCACCACCAGATCCTGCCCCTCGACCAGCGGCACGCCCATTTCCCGTGCCAGAAACACATGCTCGAAATAGGCGGAGTTGAAGATGCCGGGCGATAGCAATACCACCTGCGGATCCTGCACCGCGGGCGGCGAGATCTCGACCAACGCCTTGTGCAAACGCAGGCCATACTCGTCGACGCCGCGCACCTTCATACCCGCCATGAGGTCGGACAGAACGCGCTGTGTCATGTGGCGGTTCTCCACCACATAGGAGACGCCGGACGGCGTGCGCGCGTTGTCCTCCAGCACCATGAAGCGGCCGGTCTCGTCGCGTATGATGTCGGTGCCGCAGATATGGACATAGGTGTTGTGCGGCACTTCGAAGCCGACCATGGTCTCGCAGTAGGCGCCGTTTCCCTGCACCAGTTCGCGTGGGATGATCCTGTCGGCCAGGATTTTCCCGGCATGATAGATGTCATGCAGGAACATGTTCAGTGCGCGAACGCGCTGAATGACACCGGTTTCGATTTGCTGCCATTCAGGTGCGGTGATCACCCGCGGGATCAGGTCGAAAGGCAGGATGCGGTCGATCGCCGTGGCGTCGGAATAGACCGTGAAGGTGATGCCGCGCTCCAGCAAATCCCGCTCGGCGTCCACGGCGCGGCGGCGCAGGGTTTCGATGGGAAATTGCGCCAGGCGCGAGCGGAGCAATTCGAGACCCGGATGCGGCGGCTGGCCCCGCCGCATCATTTCGCAGAAGAACCCGTCGGGATCGTAGCCCTGGAGCACACAGCTTCGGTCCGCCGGCGGGGGCTGGGTCTGGCTCTGAGTCTGCGTCAGGACGGTCGGCGCCATTCCAAGCTCCTGCTGCGCTGCAACAGCGTAAGCGGGAACCCGCCGTGAATGGAAGCAAATTGCAACCAGACCATGACAGTTCCGGCGTCGCTACCCGGCCGGCCGCAGTGTCAGGGTGTTGCGGCCGCTCGCGGGATCGCCGCATGCTGCGCCGGATCGGCCCTGCCGCCACAACATGACACGGAAACCAAGACCATGCGCATTGCCATCGTCGCGCCGGGGGGCGTCGGCGGCTATTTCGGAGGACTGCTGGCGAAGTCGGGCGAGACAGTCCTGGCACTCGCCCGCGGCGCCCATCTCGCCACCATCCAGCAGCATGGGCTGCGGCTGCAAGGCCCGCACAGCGATGAGACCGTGCACTTCGAGGCCTCCGACAACGCCGCCGCCCTCGGCGTCGCCGACGTCGTGTTGTTTGCCGTGAAGTTGTTCCAGATCGAACAAGCCGCCCGTGATGCCGCGCCCCTGTTCGGTCCGCGAACGCTGGGCATCTCCCTGCTTAACGGCGTCGGCGGCGCCGAGGCGGCCGCCGCCGTCCTGCCGGGCACGACCGTGCTCGGCGGCGTGGCATGGGTGTCGGCGGTGATCGCGGCGCCAGGACACATCCGCTACAACACCGCGATGTCGTCGATCGAGTTCGGCGCACCGGCATGCGAGGTGGGCCGCGCGACCTTGCTCGATTTCGCCGCGCGCTGCCGCCGGGCCGGGTTTGGCGCTGAGATGGTGGAGGACATACGCGGCGCGCTGTGGAACAAACTGATCGGTCTCGCCACCAACGCGGCGCTGACCTCCGCGGCGCGGCTACCGGCGGGGCCGCTCTATACCGACCCTGATGTGCTGGAAGTCGCCACCGCACTGGTGGCGGAGGCAACTGCTGTAGCGCGTGCCCAGGGCGTGGCGCTGCCCACTGATATCGAGCAAACCTGGATCGGACGCTTCAAGAGCTTTCCGCCGCAGATGTACGCATCAATGTATCACGACATCGCCAGGGGCGGCCCAATCGAAGTGGAAGGCCTTTCCGGCCACATCGTGGGCGAAGGCCGCCGGCTTGGCATACCCACCCCGCACCACGCCGCGCTCTACGCAGTACTGAAGCCGCATCGAGCCGGTACCCCCCCACTGGGCTGAGGGGAGAGTCATTGGGGCGTTGCGCTCGCAGGACCGGACCGGTGAAGCCTCGGGGGCTTCGCCCCCGAACCCCCACCAAGGGGCGCTGCCCCTTGGATCCCCGCCA
>DATJNA010000075.1:0-60479 GCA_035508435.1 Acetobacteraceae bacterium
AATTTTGGCCGACGAGGCGTGGAAGTGCCAGCGAGCGCCGGACACGACGTGGCAACGGTCCATGACCGGTAGGGTCCGTGTGCATCGGCGCGACAAGGACGGATCACGGAGAAGGGGAGTTATTACAACCTTCCTGATCGACCCCCGCAATGTCAGCCCCTCCGCGCCCAATCGGCGCAGAGGGGCACTCACAAAACCTCAGCTATGCCAGCGGAACTCCTGCGCCTTCCGCTGCGAACCCAGGCTCAGCTTCACGTTCACCAGCGCCGGGCCTTTGAAGTTCATCGCCTCGTCCAGCGCGCCGCGCAGGTGCTTCGGGTCCTCGACGTAGAAGCCCTTGCCGCCGAACGCCTCCATCATCAGGTCGTAGCGCGCACCATAGATCAGCGAGTTCGGCTTCATCTTCAGCATCGGATCGTTCGGAATGTCGCCGCCGCCCGGGCCGATGCCGCCGTTGTTGAACACCACGATCTTCGCCGGCATGCCGTAGCGGCACAGCGTCTCGATCTCCATCCCCGAGAACCCGATCGCCGAGTCACCCGAAACATGCACCACCGGCCGGTCCGGATGCACCACGCAGGCGGCGATCACGAAGCCCAGCCCGACGCCCATCGTTCCGTACGAACCCGCATCCAGCCGCTGCCGCGGCGCGTAATTGTTCAGCTGGGTGCGGCCGATATCCATCGTGCTCGCGCCCTCGGAACAAATGATCGCGTTCTTCGGCACCCAGGCCGACACATCCTTCAGCAGCCGGTAGTAGCCGCCTGGCGTCGAATCATCGTCCTTCTGCGGCTGGATCAACGCCGCGTTCTCGGCCGACTTCTTGGCGATCGCCTGGCGCCACGCATTCTCCTTCGGATAGAACCACTGGCGCGACTTCAGCGCTTCGTTGATCTGCCCGACGATCGCCTTGCCGTCGCCAACCAGCGCGACTTCCGCCGGCTTGTTCTGGTGCATCGCCTCCGGCGAGATATCCAACTGGATGACCTTCACATCCTTCGAGTACCGCGGCGGCAGGCCGAAATGCATGATCCAGTTGAACCGCGCGCCCATCAGGAACACGACGTCGGCCTGTTGCAGTGCCAAACTGCGCGCCGCACCGACCGACAGCGGATGATCGTCCGGCATCACGCCCTTGCCCATCGGCGAGGCGAGGAACGGCAGTTGCGTGCGCTCGATGAACGCGCGGACTTCGTCTTCCGCGTGCGAGAACGCCATGCCCTTGCCGATGATCACCAGCGGGCGTTCGGCGCTCTGCAGCACGTCCAGCGCTTGCTCGACATATTGCGGCAGCGTCTGGATGCGCGGCGGGTCGGGGCACTTCTGCGCCTGCACCACCTTGTCGGTATCGCATGACCCGGTGATCAGGTCGTCGGCGATATCCAGATACGCCGGGCCCGGCCGGCCATAGATCGACTGCCGCACCGCCATTTCGACATAGAACGGAATGCGGTTGACATGCTCGATCGCATGCGCCCACTTGCTGACCGGCGTGGCGATCAGCACCTGGCGCTCTTCCTGGAACGCGCCCATGCCGTTGCGGTAGGTTTCCGAAGCGCCGCCGACCAGCACCATCGGCCAGCAGTTCTCCTTCGCGTTCGCCAGCCCTGCCAACCCGTGGATCACGCCGGGCCCGGTCACCGTGATGCAGGAGCCTGGCCGTCCGGTCAGGTAGCCAACGGCGCCGGCGGCATAGGACGCGGTTTGCTCGTTGCGCATGCCGATATAGGGCAGACCGGCCCGCTGGGCGGCCTCGGCGATCGGCCCGACCGGGAATCCGACCACGCCGAACATGAATTGCACGCCTTGTTCCTTGAGGCTTCTCGCCAGCAGGTCGGCGCCTTTGATCTCAGCCATGTTTCCTCCTGTCATCGGGCGGCCGTCATCGGCCGGTTACGAACACATCTGCACGGGGCTCACATTACGCATTTGTGGCGCCGCGGCAAATGCCGGGGTACTGCGCGCGCGTCCGTCGGCGCCCTGGCCGCGCGGCGATGGCGCAACACCACCTCGCTTTGCTCTGTTGGCACGAGGTCGAGGCGGGTCGCGCGCCTCCGTCATACCAGCGGCGCAGGAACGTGGTTCGCGTTTGATCTGGATCAAAGCGTCTCGGATAGTCATCGGCCACGATCGGGGCACCTAAGATGGGGTGAAAAGCCATGGACCCCGCCGATCGTTCGCTTGCCAACCCCGGCCTGTTGGGCCGCGTGCTGGATTGGCTGCGGGACCGCTGCGGTGCGGATGAACTTGCGGACTGGTCGCGGGAGGATTTGCGGGACCTGGCGGCCGACCTGGCGCTGGGGGAGGGCGACCTGGTGGCGCTGTCCGCCAGCATGTCCGACAACTCGGTGCTGATGGAAGGTATGATGCGGGCCTACGGCTTCGATCCGGAGCTGTTGCGCTCCTCGTTTGGGGCACTGCTGCGCGACATGGAGCGGGTTTGCTCCTGCTGCCGGTCGATCGGGCGTTGCCGGCGCGAATTGAGGTCCGGCACCGCAGTACGCCATGCGCATGAGTATTGCCCGAACGCGGGATCATTCGACGATCTGGTGGAATACGCCACCTCATATTAGCGAGGGCCGGCGGACAAACCTGGCAGCGAGAATTCGTACTTCAGGTTATAAAGCTTTGACACGCAGATCATGCAGGTAGCGCGGATTAACCAGCAGATTCAAAATTTACCAACTGCTCCTCAGGGTAATACCCGTGGCGGCAACACCAAGGATGTTGGCCACGCGATCGCTGGCAATCTGCCACCCAGCACCGATCGTGTGGTGGGCGGCATAAATCGCCGACTGTGCGCACCTCGATTGTTGGCTGGCGTCAGCACTCCGAAGCGGTGACTCGCCGCCAGGTGGCGAAGCGCGCGTGGGCAGTCACCCAGCGTCTCCGCGGGTCGCCGTGGCTCCGACACACTCACCTGGAAGCAGCGGCCGATTCGACATCAAACTATTCTGCTGCTCTGCCTTCTTGGCATTCCACAGCGAGATCAAAAGATCGCACGCCCATTGGTCTCCCTGGAGGCAATCTTCGTGTACGCGGGTAAGAAAGCTCGGTCGCTGCGTTTCGCAGCCAGCGGCCAAGAGAAGCATGGCAAGCATGATCGCACGGCGCATCGGAGCATATCACCGGTAGTTACGACATTATATCGGCATTCGTCACATAAGCGCATTGACACAGATCAACGCGGCGCCGCTGCATTGCGGGCTACGAGAGGCAGCAGATTTACCGGCGACGTATGTTTACCGACGGCTGACCTGCCAGTACGCTGCTGGCGATTGCGGATCGCATCTTTGACGGCCGGAGTAGCTCACGGTTCTAACGAAGGTCTGAACAAGTCCCCTTCTGGCCGATTGGGCCATTGAAAAAGCTCTCGGATTTCGGCACGCCGGGACGTATTCAGACCGTCCCCGAGGGAAGCATTGGCGGGCGTGGGACTTGATTGGCAAGGAAAACGGCATTCACCAGCAAATCACTCTCCAAAGGTTGGACCACGGAGCCAAGCTGGCGCTGGCGGCTTGGGTTAACTGGCGCCTGGCGCCTGCGGCCAATCGAGTACTTTCACCATTTGCAGACACGGGTTGGCCGCACGCCAAAACGTTGGAAACACTTCCAGCGGCAGAAGACCGATCGAATCGTAGAAGGCCCGGGTCCGCGCATAGAACGGATCGGGATGGCTCGCGGCCAGCGTCTTGACGGTAAGAAACCGTATCGCGCGCTCCCGGCACCACGCCTCCGCGGCCGCGAACAACTGTCTGCCAATCCCCTGCCGTTGCCAGGGTTTCTTGATGCCAAGCACATAAGCCTCGGCCGCCGACGGCGTGTGGACCTTCAGTGCGAGAAACCCGACAATCGCCCCGTCTGTCGCGGCACCGAACATCGGCAGCGCCGCGACATTCCGCGCGTAGTCCTCGATCGCGTCCGCCAGGCCGAACCATTCGGGAAGAGCGCACAAGATGTCGCGACAGATGGCCGATTTGTTCGTCTCGATCAGTTCCACCGTGTGCTGCATCGACCATTGCCCAATGACGTGACGCAGCAGGGCAGCGCGGGATCAGCGCTGCCCAGTCGCGACAGGTGCCGGCTTGGCTCAGCGGCAAGCGCCGGCTTGGCTCGATAGGCCGCAATCGCTGATCAGGCCACCGCTTCCGCCGCGGTCTCGGTGACCAGCTCTAGCTGCCCGACCGTCTCCTTGCCAAACGCCAGCGGAATACAGGCGCCGATCGCCACCACCACGGCGATCCAGCCGAAGAAGAACACGGCGGACCCGGTGTGCGGCTCCAGCACGAAGGGCGTGATGACGCCGGAAAAGATCCGCCCTGTCGCTTCCCCAAAGAAGTGGCCACGGCCGCGCAGCGCGGTGGGGAATTGCTCGGACAGATAGACGCGTACCGCGGTGAAGGAGGACAGCACGGTCAATCCGCTGATGAGCGCGCCCGCCACCATCGCCACCGTGGCGTAGTCGCCCATGGTATGCGCCATGGCCATCAGCACCAGGCCCGGCACCGCGCCGCCCAGGCAATAGGTGATGGTCCAGCGCCGGCCGATGATCTCCATGATGAACCCGGTGAAGAATTTTCCCGGGATCGTCACCAAGAACAGGAGGGTGCCGAGGCCGAAGCTGAGGCTGACGGCGGCACCCTGATCAACCAGCGCCTTCGGCAGCAGGATCGCGGAGCAATAATAGGCGGTGGTCGCCGCGGCATAGATCACGATGCCGACCACGGTCCATTGCAGTTGACCCGACGCGAACAAGGCATTGAACGGCGGCAGTGCCTCGGCTGTCTCGGCGAGATTCGAACCCAGGTCCGGCACCGTCAGCGGCGCGACGCGATCGCCGCAGCGGGCGATCATGCGGTTCACCGTCGCCACTGCCTGCTGCGGATCACCATGACGCAGGAACCAGCGTGGGCTTTCCGGCAGGCCAAAATGCACCAGCAACGGCACGATGCCGAGCGCCAGGCCGCCCGGCAGGGCGATCAGCCGGAAGCCGTCGGGATTGCCCGCGAGCAGGAAGCCAACGAACGGCAACAGGGTGAAGGCACTCGCCAGCATCACCTCGAAGATCGCGCCATAGGTGCGGCGGTGTTGCTTGGGCATCAATTCGGCCGCGATCGGGAATGGCGCGGAGATGGCAAAGCCCAGCCCGATGCCGGTGAGAACCCGGATCGCGATCAGTTCCTCGCCGGTCTGCACGAACGGAATGAGCAAGGTGAGGCCGGTGCTGATGATGACGCCGATCTGCATCACCATTTTGCGGCTGACGCGATCCGACATTGCGGCGGCAAGATAGCCGCCAACCACGACCAGGAAGGTCGGTGCCACCGCGAGCCAGCGCAGCTGACTGGCGCTCAAGTGCAATGGCGCCTTGGCGAGCACCAGCAGCGACCCGCCCAGCGCGAGGTCATAACCCTCGACGAACCCGACGGCGCCGAGCACCAGGATGATCACAAGGTGATAGGCACTGAACGGGATACTGTCGAGTTTCTCCCCCAGCACATGGCTCGCCGGGATGACCGGCCTGCCGAGGCCCACGGTATTGCTCATCTTCTATCTTCTCCCACATCGGATCGATCCGGGAGCAAGCACCCTGGCGGTCACAAACCGGGCTTCGTCATTCGAATCGTTGCGCAACGCCGAGCCGCTCGGTTGGCCGCCGTCGCCTCCCTACCCTTTTTGCGTCCGCCGTAGGACCTGCCACCGTCGAACTTGTTGTTTTCGCAACCGCAAGGCCGGATGGCCGGCCCATTCCCTGTAGTGACGGCTGTTGCCGCCGCGCAGGGCTACCAGATTTGATCTGTATCATCAATCAGTCTTGTAAAGGCAGAGCGGGCACCAAGTCCTTGCGGTCATCGTGGCCAGCACAGTCGCCTTACGCGGCGTCGCGGCCGGTACCGTTGACTTCCGCGGCGCGGCGCCGGTTCGCCGGCCCCAGCGCCGCTGGCAGCGCAGCCGGTTACGACGACGCAGCCGACGCGGCCGATCGCAACAGTGGTTGCAGCACCGCCCTGCCTGCAGCGTCCAGCGCGCACGCGATGCGCGTGCCGTCCTTGTCCGCCCCGCGCACGTCGCATCCCAGGGCGGCGGCAACGCCGTCCAGATGCAACCGGCCCGGCATGCCGACCGGCACGGCAGCAATCCCACGCAACAGCGCGCCACCCGCGGACAGGTTGGCGCCCCGCCCCACATACTCGGTCCCGCCGGCGCTGAGCCGCGCTGCGAGGTCGATGGGACAGCGCGGCGTTTGCCGCCGATCCACGTCGCTGATCGAGCTGCGTACCGCAGCGCCTGCGCCGCTCCCGAGGCCGCATCCCGCGCCGAATCGCCGGTCAGGGCTGCCGAGTCGCTCAATGCCACCGCAGTCGACGCTACGGCATTGGCGCGGGCACCAATGCTCTGCAACGCCGGCGCAGTCTCCGGTTCAACGGTATCCGCCATGCCGATCAGCGCCGCGCGGCGCTGCGCTTGCTCGGTCGATTGATGCTCTGCCTCGTGCGTGGCTGCGAGCTCGTTCTCGCGCATCATATCGTCGCGGAACACCAACACGTCGCGCGCCATTTCACCCGGCTCGTCGTGTCGCCCCGTGCCCGGCACGGGTTTGCTCCGTCAGCAGTCCCGACGTGCGATCGGCAACGCGGTGACAGCGACCAGCACCATGCAAAGCGCGCCGGCCATGGCCATCACCACGAGCCTTATGGCGATCGGCCAGTGGGTACACGAACGCCGCGGATGCGGCATGTTCGGGCCTCTTTCGCTGGGTATCGCACCGGCTGACGGCCGTGTGAGCGCGCTGCGTTGATAGTACGCTCGAAGGGTCAGCGAAGCCTTGCCGGTTGAGTATGGCAACCGCTGCGGGCGATGCGCCCGCGGCATCGTGCGCGGGCATACAGAAGGAACACCCCGACACGCAAAAGGAACTCCGCCGTCCGTAATGCAACTATACCGCAGTTGGCGGATTGGCACGCCTGCGGCAGAACGTTCTCCGTTAGACACAGGGAACGCTTCCGTGAGCGGCAGGCAATTCACTCCGCACATGATCCTGCCGCGGTGGGAGCAACTTTCTCCCGACGACGGACCGCACTCTACATGACGCATCGCATTCGGGCCGCGCTGGCCGATCGCGAGTTAGGCAAGCAGATCGGGATTGTCGAGATCGACGAATCCTTTGTCGGTGGGGAGAAGCAGACGGGTGTTTTGTACATCACCCGCGACGAAGCGGGTCTGAACAACCTGAAGTTGATAAAAAGGTGCCGCTACAATGGCGCCACTAAAGGAAGCATACCATGGACTGGGTTCCTGGGTGGCAGTCGCCGACAAGCGCCGAATGGTGGAGCAGTTTGTATTTTTGGGTTGGCATTGTGTTTCTGGTATTGTTGACCGGCAGTGAAGTCGCTTCTCATTTGTACAGTCTGCGGAGAGCCGAACTCGGCGCTATTGCCGAACGCCGGGCCGCCACGGCCCGGGACACACAACATCAACAGCAGGCGGACGCATATCGTGCCGAATTGCGAGCGGCAGAAGCAAGGGCTGCCGCCGCACAAGCAGAGATCGAGAAGTTGCGCGCCGCAGCAGCGCCGCGCGTGCTTACGGCGGAGCAACATGCGGCGATCGTGGCCGCTGCCCAACCGTTCGCCGGCGAAAAGTTCAGGATGGCTTATCTGGTGGGAAATTCCGAGGCGAGGAGGTTTGGAATGGAAATCGTGTCCTCGCTTGAAGCCGCCGGATGGGACCATGATGGTCCAGAAGGTATTGTGCAAGCCGTGCCAAACGGTCCGACCGCGCCGGTTGATATTCGACTTAGCCCGATTGACGTGCGCGACAGAACATTTCCGACGGGCCTGGTCGCCATAGTCCAGGTCCTTGAGCGAATTGGCTTGCTCGGCAAGGCGGAAGTCATCGCCGATGACGTCGTGCCGCGCGGGTACATACAAGTGCAGATCGGAGAAAAGACATCCCATAACGGTCAGGACGAAAAGACATCAGGCGGAGGTCAGCAATAAGTCGCCGTGGGTATGGCTGGTCATCCCGAACCACTCGTTGGGAACCGATGTCCGGAAGTCGGGTCTGTGACGTGGTCGCTGCCAACCCATACCTCGGCCCAGGCCCTGAAGGCCGCAGCGATCTCGATCACCCGGGCGCCCGAATGCAGTCGCCTCCGCCTGACCGGCGTTGCTTGGTCCCGCCACGGTTCGCTTGCGGTCCTCGCAATGACAGTGGCGCTGACACTGTCGGCGACGCCGCCCGCCGCGCCGCCCGCTAAATCCCTTTTTCCAAAAATCGGTCCACCAGCCGATAAGCTGCGGTCCGATCAGCGCGCAACTGGGCGTTCTGCAAGTTCCGCGCGCCCGAGGTAAGATAGAACCGTTCGTATTGCTCGTTGCGACTACCCAGCGCGCTGGCCGCGAAATCCCAGCCCAGGCGGAACACCCGCGCGCGTTCCTCGGCTGTTACCTCGCCGGCACCGCGCAGATACGTGTCGATCAGCGGCCGCAGCACCGGATCGGCAAACTGATCCGCTGTCGGCGTACACAACACATTGTGCGAGCCGATCAGCCGGATGATCTCGTTCACGCGCGGGAACCAATAGGGCAGGGTCCCGCGTAGCGCCTGCATCGGCCGTTCATCGAGGAACCAGCAGCCATTGCCGTACTCGCGCGCACCATGCTCGCCGGCATAGACCGCGCTGCGTGCCAGCTCGGCATAGGTCCAGATCTCGCCCAGCATCTGCATCGTCGCAGGATCGGACGCGTTGATCGCCGCCGCCATCCGGCTTGCCACGCCCCAGGCGAACTCCAGCTTCGTCCACGCGCGCACCATCGTCTGATGCATCGCATTCGCCCGCCAGCTCGGCGACATGACCGTATTGTAGACGGGCAGATTGCAATCGATGAACACCCTCTCCCGCGGCACCTCCACGTTATCAAAAATAACGAACGCATCCTGCTCATCGAACCGGCTTGATAACGGATGATCGAAGCGGCTGAACGGCAGCGAAAAACTGTCGCGGCAGAGGAATTTCAGCCCCGGTGTGTCCATACGGACGCAGAACGACAGCGCGTGCCGGGGATCGGCATTCGGCATCGGCTGGCTGGGATATACCGCGATCTGGTCGGCAAACGGCGCCAAAGTCGCCAGCACGCGTGCCCCGCGCACCAGAATGCCGTGCGACGTATCCTCCACCTGGTGCAATTGCGTCGCTTCGAACCCGCCCGGCACATTGCGGCTCTTGTCGATCGTCGCGTGGATCAGCGTGTGCGTCAGGCTCAGGTCCTGCCGCCGCAGCTCCTTCTGGAATTCCACCAGGTTCGCTGCGCCGCGGTCGTTGCCATTTGCCGCCCATTCGTCGGCACGACCGGCAAAGCCCGCATAGGTCACGTTCATATAGTCGGGCGTCCGTCCCATCAGGCCGACGGAGTACTCCGCCACCTTGCGCAGCGCGTGATGCCGCCGCAGCAGATCCTGCTTCGACCGAGGAATTATGTGACTGACGGCAATCTGCTCTTTCGTTTCGGGGTCGGGCATCAGGCAGATGTCGGGATGCTGGTAATGCAGGTCGAACGTCGCGGCGATCGAGTGCGCGGCGCCGCGCAGGGCCGGATGATCTGTCGGGTCGGTCACGCGGTCGCTGCCAACCCACACCTCGCGCCCGTCGCGCAAGCCGCGAAGGAATTCATCGCCCGTGCGTGCTGGCATCGTTGCCCCCTTTGTGCATTGGTCCGACTTGGCCCACGTCATCGCGCGGCCCAGAGGGCCGAAGCGACCTCGGTCATGCGGGCGCTCGAATGCTATCGCGTCCGCTTGACCGAGCTTGCTTCGTCGCTACGCGCCTCGCAATGACAGAGTGGCGGGTCGGTCGCCGGCGGAGGCCGCGGAGCCGCCGATGCTCATGCAGCTAGTGCCGCAAGATATCCTCCGCCGCCGCGATCAGCCGCGTGGTATCGTCCTCGGTCCCGACGGTGATGCGCAGCCAGGCCGCCGTGCGCGGCCGACTGAAATGCCGCACCAGCACGGCCCGCTCACGCAGCGCCGCCGCGAACTCCGCCCCGCCAAGCACCGCATGCCGTGCGAAGACGAAATTCGCGCTCGACGGCAGAACCGTGAAGCCAAGCCCGATCAGCTCGCGTGTCATCGCTTCCCGGCCTGCGACGACCCTGGCACAACTCGCGCGGAAATACGCATCGTCGCGCACCGAAGCCGTCGCACCGACCTGGGCAATGTGGCCGAGCGGGTAGCTGTTAAAACTGTCCTTGACCCGGCGCAGCGCCTCGATCAGCCCCGCCTCGCCCAGCGCATAGCCAACGCGCAAGCCGGCCAGGGCGCGCGACTTCGACATCGTCCGCACGACCAGCAGATTCGGATAATCGGCAGTCAGCGGCACCGCGCTCTCGCCGCCGAAATCGACATAGGCCTCGTCGATCAGCACCGGAATGTCGGGATGTGCTTCCAGCAATCGCGCGATCTCCGCACGTGGCAGAGCGATGCCGGTCGGCGCGTTGGGATTGGCGATGACGATCGATCCCGCGTCGGGCCGGTAATCCTCGACCCTGACGCGCATGCCGTCGTCGAGCGGCACGGCCTGCCACGCCACAGCGAACAATTGTGCCCACACGGGATAGAAGCTGTAGGTCACGTCAGGAAACAGCAGCGGCCGCGGCTGCTTCAACAGCGCGACGAAAGCGTGCGCGAGCACTTCATCGGAACCATTGCCGACAAACACTTGCCCTGGCGTCACGCCGTGATGGGCGGCGAGCACTTCGCGCAGTTCCGTCGCCTCGGGATCGGGATAGAGCCGGAGCGTGTCGGACGCGGCGGCGCGCATTGCTTCCAGAGCCCGCGGCGACGGGCCGAACGGACTTTCGTTGGTGTTGAGCTTCACCAGATTGGCGATGCGGGGTTGCTCTCCGGGGACGTAGGGGGAAAGCTCGTGCGCGAGGCGGCTCCAGAATCGGTTCATCGGGGCGGGCCTGAGGAGATGACGGTTGCCGAACCTAACGAGGCGGCTCGCCGATTGGTAGCCGCCTCGCCTGGTGGCGCTTCTCCGCGCCGCCGCGCCAGGCGCTCATTTATCCGCGTCGCCGGGCATGCTCGCATTATTGCCCCGCGTCGCCGTGCCGCGTTCTGCTTGCGCGGCGGCCCGGCTTCAGACGATCTTCACATACTCGAAATTGCCCGCCTGGCTGTTGATCCCCACGCGCGGCGGGGCGATCCAGCTCGCGTAGTTGCCCGGCTCGCTGCACGGCTTCATCAACGAGTCGATGAACTTCATATCGTCACCGGTCGGCAGCCAGTCGCCGGACATTGCCTGCCACTGCGTCTCGGTAAGTAGCGCGCCATCGGGGCTGACGCGGTGGCCGGCAAATTCGCCGATGCGGCGGTTGAAGCCCTTGTGCGGCTGCGTGATCCTGAACTCGATGCCGGCTCGCTCGATGGATTTGTTCCAGCGGTCGATCCCGCCCTGGCAGTCGGCGATATAGTCGTCCAGCAGCCGCGCGTTGATCGCACGCAAGGCCGGCACCGCCTCCACCACGATCTTGCCGTTGGTCACCCGCAGCACCGGATAGGTCGCATCCTGCAGCACATGGTCGTCCTGCAGCTTCGCCTCGTTGAAGCGGCCTTTGATGCCAGAGCTGAATGCATCGGCCGCATTGCTGGAGATCTCGCTGCCAAACAGATCGCGCGTCACCGACATGTGGAAATTCGCCTTGCGCTGCAACAGCGGCAGATCGACCACGCCCATCGCACGGACAGCATCGACGTCATACGGATCCTTGATTCCCGCCTTGCTCATCGCCGCGCAGGTCGCCTCGATGGTGCGCTGCACGCCCGTTTCGCCAACGAACATGTGATGCGCTTCCTCGGTCAGCATGAACCGGCAGGTACGGGACAGCGGATCGAAACCGCTCTCCGCCAGTGCCGCGAGCTGCATCTTGCCGTCGCGATCGGTGAAGTAGGTGAACATGAAGAATGACAGCCAGTCCGGCGTGCTCTCATTGAACGCGCCGAGGATGCGCGGATTGTCCTGCTGGCCGCTGCGGCGTTCCAGCAGTGCCTGCGCTTCCTCGCGTCCGTCGCGGCCGAAATATTTGACCAGCAGATACACCATGGCCCAGAGGTGCCGGCCCTCCTCCACATTCACCTGGAACAGGTTGCGCAGGTCATAGAGACTGGGCGCGGTCTTCCCGAGATAGCGCTGTTGCTCCACCGATGCCGGCTCGGTGTCGCCCTGCACCACGATCAGGCGCCGGAGCAATGCACGGTACTCGCCCGGCACGTCCTGCCACGCTGGCTCCCCCTTATGACGGCCGAATGGGATGGTGCGGCCTTCCACCTTCGGCGCCAGCAGGATGCCCCAGCGATACTGCGGCATCTTCACGAACCCGAACTTGGCCCAGCCCGACGGATCGACGCCGACCGCGGTGCGCAGATACACATCCGAGTCCTGGAACCCGTCGGGGCCCATGTCCTGCCACCAGTCAAGGTATATCGGGCGCCAGGACTCCAGCGCGCGCAGCAACTGCCTGTCCGACGTCAGATCGACATTGTTTGGAATCGCCTGGCCAAGACTGATCTCGACGAAACGATCGTCGCGGACGTTGACCGACTCCTCGGTCAGCGTGTCGGTAATACTCATTTGATTGCTCCCGTTAGTACGTTTCGAGGTGAAGGCGGCCTTCGCGTTTCAGCGATGCAGCGATGCGTTCCCAGTCCAGCCCGGCGTCGCGCGCGATATCGCGCAATGCGAGCACTACCCCTTGCTCCATCGCCTGCAGACCGCAGACGTAGAAATACGCATTCGGATCGGCGAGCAGTGGTGCCAGATCGGCGGCGCGGTCCCGCATCGCGTCCTGCACGTAGCGCCGCTGCTGTCCCGGCGTGCGGCTGAATGCGAGGTTGATGTCGATGAAGTCCTTCGGCAGGTTCTGCAACGGGCCGAAATACGGCAGCTCCTGCTGCGTGCGCGCACCAAAGAACAGTACCAGCTTGCCGCTTTCGAACCGGCCGGAGTTGCGCAGGCGCCGGCGCCATTCCGTCATCGCCCGCATCGGCGCGCTGCCGGTGCCGGTGCAGATCATCACGATGTGGCTGCGCGGATGGTTCGGCATCAGGAAGCTGGCGCCAAACGGCCCGATCACCTGCACCGTGTCGCCCACCGCGCGATCACACATATAGTTGCTGGCGACGCCGTGCACCGGACGTCCCTGATGGTCCTGCAACACGCGTTTGATGGTGAGCGAGACATTGTTGTAGCCGGGCCGTTCGCCGTTGCGCGGGCTGGCGATGGAGTATTGCCGCGGATGATGCGGCCGGCCTTCGGCGTCCACGCCGGGCGGGATGATGCCGATCGACTGCCCCTCCAGCACCGGGAACGGCATCGAACCGAAGTCGAGAACGATGTGGTGGGTGTCGTATTCGCGGCCGATTTCAGTCACGCGGATATTGCCGGTCACGGTTGCGGCAATGAATTTTTCCCCCGCGCGCGGTCCGTACAGGTTGGTGAAGGGATGCGCGGCCGACCACGGTGGCACCGTGGCGTTGTACGCGGCGCTCTCGAACCCGGTCTCGCCGGTAATCACTCCCTCGGTCATGGCCGGCGCGGAGGCTCGGTTCACGACGTCCCCCGGATCGCCGGCTGCCAACAACGGCGCGTTGCTCAGCTCGTCCGGCAGCGCGTCCCACGAGAACTGGGCGGCCAGATCGTAGGCGCGGACGCGCGGCACCGTGCGCCAGTTGTCGATGCTGCCGGTGGGGCAGGGTGGAATGCAATCCATGCAGAAGTTGCACCTGTCCGCATCGACCACGTAGTTGCGCGAATCATGCGTGATCGCGCCGACCGGACAGGTTGCCTCACAGGTATTGCAGCGGATGCATATTTCGGGATCGATCAGGTGCTGCCGGAACACCGTCTCGGACATGTCCATGATGCTTGCTCTCCGCGCTCAGACCCGTTTCCAGTCGAAGCTTGGCTTCTCGCCGGTGCCGTAGCAGCGCAGCGCGCCCTTTTCGCCGACCGCGTTGGGCCGCTGGAAAATCCAGTTCTGCCAGGCGGACAGCCGCCCGAAGACGCGCGTGAACAGTGTCTCCTTGCCGTTGAAGCGCAGATTGGCTTCGAGGCCGGACAGCGCATCCGGGCTCATGCTGACACGCTCCTCGATGGCGAGGCGCGTTTCATCGTCCCAATCGATGTCGTCGGGATTGCTGGTGACCAGCCCGAGCCGGAATGCCGCGTCGGCGTTCAGCAACTGGCCCATCACGCCGCGCACCGCGTTGATCGCGTCGGGTGCATCGTAGCAACGGCGCCCCAGCCGGCTTTGATCCGTCGCCATCGGATAAAGGCCGAGGTTCGCGTCGTTCACCAGGATATTCGGCGCCTTCGCGGCATCATCCGGCAGCGCCAGGTGGTAGACGCGGTCGCACGCCAGCGCGAGTTCCAACAGCGTGCCGGCGAAGCACGACCCTTGTTCCACCAGTGCGAAAAGGCTGCGCGAGGTTACGTCCAACCGGCTGAGTGCGCGGCGCAGCATGCCGATTGTCGCGCGCACGAACCAATGCGAGCGATGCTCCAGCAGCGCCGAGTCCATTGCCGCCACGGCGCCGATATCGCCCTCGGTACGGAGCAACCAGACGCCGATATCGAGCTCGTTGGTGCGCATCGACAGAATGGCGTCGTCCAGCTCCCGCGCCAGCGCGAGCGGGTACCAATCCGCGCCCGCGCTCTCGATGTCAGTGATGGTGGTGGGCTGTGCGCCGGCAGGACCCTTGATGACGAACGATGCAATCCGCGCCGCGCGGTCGATCGTGACGGTGACATGGCGGTAGCGGAGCGCATCTTGCTCGATGACGCGATGCAATGGCGTCAGCGTGACACCCTTGCCATTTGCCGGCCGGTCGCTCGCTGCCGCCAGCCGCAGCGCATGATCGCGCACGACGGATTCGAATTGGGCGGGCCGTGCGATCTCATCGACCAGCCGCCAGTCTTTCGCCTTCTGTCCGCGCACGCCTTCGCTGGTGGTGGCGAATACATCGGCAAGGTCGTGTCGCACATGGCGCTTGTCGGTGACGCGCGTCAGGCCGCCCGTGCCAGGCAGCACGCCGAGCAATGGCACCTCGGGCAGGCTGACCGCACTGCTGCGATCGTCGATCAGGATGATGTCGTCGCAGGCGAGCGCCAGCTCATAGCCACCGCCGGCGCAAGAGCCGTTCACCGCCGCCAGGAATTTCAGGCCGTCGAAACGGGATGAATCCTCCATCCCGTTGCGCGTTTCATTGGTGAACTTGCAGAAGTTCACCTTCCATGCGTGGCCAGAGCATCCCAGCATGTAGATGTTGGCGCCGGAGCAAAATACGCGCGGCTTGCCGCTGGTGATGACGACAGTGTGCGCCTCGGGGTGTTCGAACCTGATGCGGTTGAGCGCATCGTTGAGTTCGATATCGACGCCGAGGTCGTAGCTGTTGAGCTTGAGCTTGTAACCCGGCCGCAGCCCGGCGTTGTCATCGAAATCCGCGATCAGCGTCGCCACCGGGCCGTCAAACGCCAGTTTCCAGTGCCGGTAGCGGGACGGGTCGGTCTGGTAATCGACGCGCGCGGCATCGGTCATGACGGGCTCTCCTTCACAGGCGGCTTCTGGTTTGCGGGCGGTTGCTGGATCACGGGCGGCTTCCGGGTTCAGCGGACCGCATGTGAGGCACTATACTGCATTATCGCGGTCACGCAAGCGCCGAGTGCATTTTACTGCATACGCCCCATCAAACAATTGTGGCTGGCCCTCGACACGGCCCAGAACCGAGCCGGCGCGTCGAGGCGTCATGCAGGGAGCGCGGGGAGAGTATCGAGAGAGAGCATGGAGGCAGCGCGGGGGCGGCGAGCCGCGGCCGGCAGGAATGGCTGACCGTCGCAATACCGGCAGACCACTTACCCAGGCAGGCCAAGCGTGTTGCGCACCGCCGCGCGCAGCCGCAGAAAGGTCTCGGCCAGGGGCTGGGCACTGGTATCGATACGCAGATCCGCCTTGGCATAGAGCGCCTCCCGGCCCGCCAGGATGGTGCGCAGATCCTCCATTGCCTCGACGCTCGCTGCCATCGGGCGCATGTCACCCTGTGCCACCACGCGCTTCATGTGGTCCTCCGGCTCGGCGCGCAGCCAAACCGTGGTGCATTGCGCGAGCATGAGGTTGAAGCTGGCGAGGTCCGAGACCATGCCGCCCGCCGTGGCGATCACCGCTTCGGGGTAGATGCCGATCGCCTCCTCGATCGCGCGGCGCTCGTAGCGGCGATAGGCGTTCTGTCCGTACAGGGCCTGGACTTCGCCGATCGAGCAACCGGCCAGCGTCTCGATGTCGCGGCTAATCTCGATGAACGGATAACCGAGGTCCTCGGCGAGCATGCTGCCCAGCGTGGTCTTGCCTGCGCCGCGCAGGCCGATCAGGGCGATGCGGCAATCCTTGGGCCGCGCGCCGTCCTGCCGCGCGCGGCCCGTGCCGAGCAACTCGGCCACCGCGAGCCGGACCCGGTGCAGCGTCGCCTCATCGCGCTCCGCCAGCATGTCCCGCAGCAGCAGCCATTCGGGCGAGCGCGTCGTGACGTCGCCCATCAGCTCGGCCATCGGGCATTGCAGCGCGGCGGCGATCTGATGCAGCACCAGGATGGAGGCGTTGCCGATCCCGTATTCCAGGTTCGCCAGATGCCGCTTCGACACGCCGCTGGCCTGCGCCAGCGCATCACGCGTCAGGCCGCGCCGGGCGCGCAGGGTGCGGACGCGCTGACCGAGCGCGGCGAGGCAAGGATCCTTGGCGCCGTTGGCGGCCTGGTCCGCCGGGCCGCCGGCGCGGTTACCCTCCGGCGAGCGGGGGTCGCGCCAGTCGGCGGCGGCGCCGGGCGGGTTGGCTCCCGGCTTGCGCCGCGATGATGCAGCCGCCGCGGTGCGCCGCCCGCCCTTCCCAGGTGGCAAGATAGTGCTTGACATCGAACTCGCTCATAGCGTACGCGCGGCAGAAGCACAATACTGCATCCTGGTGTCCCGTGGAAGGCTACAAACCATGACCGCGCCGCCATCCGTCGCGCCCGCCGTCCCGCCGCCGCCCGATCGTTTCAATGTCGCGGAGCACCTTCTCGCGGTGAACGCCGAGCGTCCCGACAAGCCGGCGTTCATCGACGATGGCGGTACGCTGACCTATGGCGCGCTGGCGGATCGCGCCCGGCGCCTCGCGTCAGGCCTGCGGGATCTAGGCGTCAGGCGCGAGGAACGCGTGCTGATGCCGATGCAGGATACCAACGACTGGCCGGTGGCGTTTCTCGGCGCTGTATATTCCGGCATCGTTCCCGTCCCGGTCAACACACTGATGACGGCGGACGACTATGCCTACATGCTGGAACATTCGCGCGCGCAGGCGGTGCTGGTCAGCGGCGCCGTGCTGCCGCCATTGAAGGCCGCGCTGACCAAGAGCGACCACGAGGTGCGCAAGGTCATCGTTTCCCGGCCGGTCGCGCCGCTGGATTTTGGCGAGATCGCGTTTGACGCCCTCCTGGACGCGCATGCACCACGCGCCCGCGCCGCTGCGACACACGCCGATGATCCGGCATTCTGGCTGTATTCCTCGGGTTCCACCGGCCGGCCGAAGGGTGCGGTGCATTCCCATGCCAACCCATACTGGACCCTGGAACTCTACGGCAAGGGCATGCTCCGCCTGACCGAGGCCGATGTGTGCTTCTCCGCCGCCAAGCTGTTCTTTGCCTATGGCCTGGGCAATGCGCTGACCTTTCCGATGGGCGTCGGCGCGACGGTCCTGCTGATGGCGGAACGGGCGACGCCCGAGGCGGTGTTCCGCCGCCTCACCGGCAACGTGGGCGGGCTCAAGCCCACCGTGTTCTACGGCGCGCCAACCGGATTCGCCGGCATGCTCGCCTCGCCCGCGCTGCCTGCGCGGGAGGACGTCGCGCTGCGCCTGGTGTCGTCGGCCGGAGAGGCGCTGCCGGCCGAACTCGGCGAGCGTTTCCGGCATCACTTCGGGATCGATATCGTCGATGGCATCGGCTCGACCGAGATGCTGCACATCTTCATGTCCAATCTGCCGGGCGATGTGCGCTACGGCACCACCGGCTGGCCGGTGCCGGGCTACGAGATCGCGCTGCGCGGCGATGACGGCGGCCCGGTGGCCGACGGTGAACCCGGCGATCTTTACATTCACGGCCCGTCCTCGGCGCTGATGTACTGGGGTAACCGGGCGCGGACGCGGGAGACCTTCCAGGGCGGCTGGACCAGGAGCGGCGACAAGTATGTCCGCAATTCGGACGGAACCTACACCTATGCCGGGCGCAGCGACGACATGCTGAAGGTGAGCGGGGTGTATGTCAGCCCATTCGAAGTGGAGGCGACGCTGGTGCAACATCCGGCGGTACTGGAAACGGCGGTGATCGGCGTTCCGGATGCGGACGGCCTGACCAAGACCAAGGCCTTCGTGGTGCTGAAGGATGGCAAGCGGGCGGCCGAGGCGGAGCTGAAGGCGTTCGTGAAGGACCGGCTTGCACCTTATAAGTATCCGCGGGCGATCGTATTCGTTCCGGAGCTGCCAAAGACCGCGACCGGGAAAATCCAGCGGTTCCGATTGCGGGAGCGGGAGCGGGAGCGGGAGCGGGTGGCGGGTTGAGCGGGCCGCCGCCCAGCGGTGTTCGGCCAGCCCAGGCAAGCCACATCGGTCCCGCCACCGCGAAACGCTACGTGGTCACCATCCGCTCAGGACTACACGAGCTACGTCAACTGCTTCACCATCGTCACCGAGGTCGGTTCCGCGTACCCCGGGTGTGCCGTCCGCTGAGTCTCGACGAACCCGCACGCGGCGAACACACGCCGGTTGTCCTCCAGCACCAGTCGGGTCCCCAGATGCAGGAACGGCAGCCCGGAGCAACGTGCGGCATCCTCGGCCGCCGTCACTAACGCCCGCGCGAGCCCGCGCCGCCGAAACGCCGGCGCCACCGCGACGCGGCTGACATACAGCCCACCGTCTTTCTCCTCCCACAGCACCGACCCCGCCAGCGCGCCCTCAACCTCCGCCACGGCGCCCCGGCCGCCGCGTGCCAAATGCGCCGCCACATCCTCCGGCGTCACCCGCAGCGCCGAGGGCAGCGGGTCCGTCACCACCGCCTGAGCAGCGAACGCCATGCGGATCAGTGCCGCCACCGCCTCCGCATCGTCCGAAACCATCATCCGCAGCATCTCCCGCACAGTGGCACCGCGCCGGTTGCGCGCCTATCTTGGGGCGATGTCGCAAACTCCCGCTTTCCTGGATCCGGGCCGCCCACCGGTGCCGGACATCGTGGTGCCGCGCGGCGTCACGCCCTTCTTCCTGCCCCGCCGCCCGGTACGCGGCCGGCTGGTGCGGCTCGGCCCGCTCGCCGACGCGCTGCTGACGCGCCACGACAACCATCCCGTCGTCACCCGCCTCGCCGGCCAGTCGCTCGCGCTCACCGCGGCGCTGTCGGGCGCGCTGAAATTCCGTGGCTCATTCAGCCTCCAGGCGAAGGGCGACGGGCCCGTCCCCATGTTGCTCGCCGACTGCACCGACACCGGTGCGCTCCGCGGCTACGCCCGTTCGCATTCCGACAAGCTGGACGCCTTGCTCGCCACCTCGCCGTCGCCGGCGGCGGGCGAACTGCTGGGCGGCGGCTACCTCGCCTTCACCGTGGACCAGGGGCCCGACCAGCACCGTCATCAAGGCATTGTCACCATCGAGGGTGCCAACCTCGCCGAAATGGCACTGCACTACTTCCGCACCAGCGAGCAAATACGCTGCATGGTCCATCTCGCCTGCGAACCTACCGACGCCGGCTGGCGCGCTGGCGCGCTGATCCTGGAGAAGGTCGCCGGCGCCGGCGGCATCGATCCCACCCTGGATGCCGAGGCGCAGGAGGAAAGCTGGCGCACCGCCACCATGCTCGCCGCCACCCTCACCGACGCCGAATTGCTCGACGACGCCCTGTCGCCCGAAATCCTGCTGTATCGCCTGTTCCATACCGAGGGCGTCGCCGTGGACCGTGCCCGCGCCCTGTCCTACGGCTGCCGGTGCTCCCGCGCGCGGCTGTCCGGCATCCTGGAGAGCTTCTCCACCGACGACCTCGACCACATGGCGGTCGATGGCGACATTGTCATGACCTGCGAGTTCTGCAATTTCGACTTTCATTTCAACCGCGACGAGGTGCATGGCGCGGCCACCGCGCCACGACACCACTGAGCCGCGCACGCCGTCCCCCGGAGCCCTGTCCGTCATGCCCGACAACCGCCTGACCCGACGTGCCTCCCTGCTGCTGCCCTGTTTGCTCGCAGCCTGCGGCGGCGGCGAGCAAACTTTCCCGCCGTTGCGCTACAACTACCTGCCGCCGATCCGGCTGAACGTGGCGGGCATCAGCGTCGAGCAACGGTTCTACCCGTCGGGCCTGCCGCCGGACATTACGTCGCAGGACCCGGTGCATCCGGTCGAGGCGATGCATGCCATGGCTGACGATCGGCTGCAGGCGGTCGGCACGTCAGGCCAGGCGGTGTTCGCCATCACCAACGCCGCGCTGACCAAGCGCGGCGACGTCATCACCTGCGCGCTGGCGGTCGAGCTGGAGATCTATCCCACTCCCGGCGTTCGCTCCGGGTTCGCGCAGGCGGTGGCATCGCGCCAGCATATCGGCAGCGTCGATGACATGGCGGCCACGCTCTACGACGTGACCAAGAACGCCATGAATGCGCTGAATGTCGAATTCGAATACCAGGTGCAGCGCAACCTCCAGCCGTGGCTGGCGACGACCACAGCGGTGCAGCCGCCGGTGCAGCAGCAGCCGCTGGAAACGGCGCCGGCGGAACAGCAACCCGAGGCCCCGCCGGCGCCGCCAGGCGGTCCACCGTCCGGTATGCCGCAGCCAGGCCCACCGTCAGCGCCGCCGCAGACGCTCAATGCGCCGACGTCGGCGCCGCCCGCCGCCGCCCCGGGAGCGCCACCGCCCAGACCAACGTTGCCCGTCCTGCCGCCGGGCTTTCACTGAAGCCTGGGCTTCCTTGATGTCCCTATCCGGTCTGCGCAGGCTGCCCGCGTCACCGCGCGTTCGTACAGGCAGCAGAGCAATCTCTCTGCGCTAACCGGATGGCGACATCGAGGAGGCCGGGCTGTCATCCGAGCATGGCGTTCCCTGAGACCCCTATCCGGTCAGTGCAGGCCCCCCCGCCAAGCGCGGCGATAGCGACCGGACTGGTGGCCTGCCGGCGCTGACCGGATCGGGACCTCCCTGAGGCTTGGCCCGCCCTGAAACCCGGCTCTGCCGGACGCCGGACGCCGGACGCCGGACGCCGGCGCGTTCAGCCCAGCAGTTCTTCCAGCGCCTCGGTGGCGCGTCCGCCAGCCCCGCGGATCTGGGCGAACAAGGTATCGGCTTCGGCGGCATCGTCGCGACGAGCAGCTTGCTCGACCGCGCGCGCCAGCGAGCTGACGGCACAGGCACCGCAATTGCCGGCGACCGACACCAAGTCGTGCGCCTCGCGCGCGGCTTGCGCCAGATCGCCGGCCGCCAGCCACGCGCCCAACCGCTCGATCAGCGCCGCCAGATCGCGCAACGATTCCGCGATGAACGCCGTGAACTGCGCGCCGTCCAGGAAGCCACGCAGGCCGGAGATCGCGCCCTGATCGACCGTCGGCACCGGCGCCTCCGGCCGGTCGCCTCGCACGATCGCATCCAGCGTCGCCGCCAGGGTGTCCGGCGATAGCGGCTTGCTCAGATACCCGTCCATGCCGGCACCGCGGTAGCGCTCCTCGGCGCCGCTCACCGCGTCTGCCGTCAATGCAATGATCGGCACCGCATTGGCCGGCGGCGGCAGGGCGCGGATGCGGCGCGTCGCACGCACCCCGTCCATCACCGGCATCTGCACGTCCATCAGCACCACATCGAAGCGGCCGCGCAGCACCGCCTCCACCGCCTCGCGCCCATTGCTAACCACCTCGGCGGTGTGGCCGATCGCCTGCAACAGCGCGGTCACCAGCCGCTGGTTCACCCCGTTATCGTCCGCCACCAGCACGCGCAGAGACTGCCCTGGGAGAGCGCTATCCATCGGGGTCTGGTCGTCGGTCGACCCCTGCGAGGCTCTTGCCGGTGCCAGCGGCAGCGCCACGCTGAACCGACTGCCCTGTCCCTGCGTACTGCTCACCGCGATCGTGCCGCCCATCAGGGTGAGCAATTCGCGCGTGATCGCCAGGCCCAGCCCGGTGCCCCCGAAGCGGCGGCTGATCGAGCTGTCCGCCTGGGTGAATTTGTGGAACAAGCGGTCCCGCGATGCCTCGCTGATGCCGATGCCGGTGTCGGCCACCTCAATTTCCACGCGGCGGCCGCGGTCGGGCAGCGGCTCTGGCAGCAGCCGGGCCGTCACCGTCACGCTGCCATGCTCGGTGAATTTGATCGCGTTGCCGAGCAAGTTCAGCAGCACCTGGCGCAGGCGAATGGCATCGGCATGGAAGCGCTGGCGGGTGCCGGGTTCCAGCCGCGTGGTCAGTGCCAGGCCCTTTTCCTTTGCCCGGGGCGCGAGCAAGGCCGCCGTCGCCTCGATGGTCTCGCCAAGGTCGAAATCAGACGGGTCCAACTCAATCTTGCCGGCTTCGAGCTTAGCGATGTCCAGCACGTCGTCGATCACCCGCAGCAGCGCCGCCGCGCTGTCGCGCACGGTCAAAGCGCAGTCGCGCTGGGTGTCGCTCAGCTCGCTGCGCAGCAGCAGCTCGTTCATGCCGATGATGCCATTCATCGGCGTGCGGATCTCGTGGGAGATGTTGGTCAGGAAGTCCGTCTTCGCGCGGTTGGCTTGCTCGGCCGCCGCACGCGCGGCTTCAGCCTGGGCATGCGCGGCGGTCACGCGTTCTTCCGCGGCCTTGCGCTCGGTCACGTCGGTGTAGGTGCGCACCACGCCGCCACCCGGCAGTGGCGCCGAGCGGATCTCCAGCACCGATCCGTTCGGCCGTCTGCGCTCGTAGACGTGCGGCTGGTCCAGGATACCGCCGGAGCGGATGAAGGCCTGCAGCCGCTCGGGGGTGAGGGCGAATTCCTGCGTTTGCCATTGGTGGGCCAGCACGTCGGTGAAATGCGGTCGCCCTGCCATCAGCGCCACCGGCAGGTCGAGCATCTGCATGGCGTGGGCGTTGCACACCGCCACGCGGCGGTCCGCATCGACCATCATGATGCCCTGGTCCATGAACTCGAGCGTGGTCTGCAACGTGCCGGATTTCTCCGCCGCATCCGCCTGGCTGCAACGCAGCTCCTCCGCCTGGCTCTCCAATCGCGCCCGCACGGCCTCATGCTCGTGATTGCGTTGCGCCAGCGACGCCTCGGACAGCGCCAGGCGGCGGAACTGCGTCAACAGGGCGCGGAACAGCAGAACCAGGATGAGGATGATGGCGGTGGTGACGATGCCGATGGCGACGGCCTGCCGCCGCCAGGTGCCGAGCGCCGCCGCCTCGGAGAAGCTGACATCCACCGCCAGGTCGAACGACGGCAATGGGTGGACCGACACCCAGTGAGGATCGCCGGTGAGATCGCCTTTGGAGCGATACATGCCGCCGCCCGCCGCGGCCACGCCGTGCCAGGCCGATCCGCGTGGTATCTGCCGGCCGACATATTTCGGAAAATCCGGATACCGCACCAGGATGGTGCCGTCGCCGCGGGTCAGGTTGATCGCGGTGGCCTCGTCGCGCGCAACAGCGCGGTAAAGCTCCTCGAAATAGGACAGTGACAGCGCGCCCCCAACGAAGCCGATCGTCGAACCGTCAGGCGCCGCCACCCGACGAACCACGTAGAAGGTCCAGCGCTTCAGCAAACCCGCCTGCACCGGCGGGCTGATGAACGCAACGTCGGCCTTGTGATCACGGAACCAGGCGAAGAACTCGCGCGCCGACACGTCGTCCGTTTGCTCCGGCAGCCCGTTCGACGTGACCACCACGTGGCCATCGGCGTCCACCAGCGTGATGCCGGCAACCTGCGGCAGGTTGGTCAGGCGGTTGCGCAGGGCCTCGACCATGCTCTGGTTGGCAAGGCTGGCGTCGAACTCGGCGGCGTTGACGATGCCGGCCGCCAGCACCTGCGAACGCACGAGCTGCAGCGCGAGGTCGATGCTCTGGATCGTCCGCGCGGTTTGCTCGGCGAGGGCAAACCCCAGGTTGGTCTCGGTCTGCTGGTAGCGGGCGAGCGCCTCGCGCCGCATATGCCACGTGGCCAGCCCCGCGCCGGTCAGGCACAGGGCGATCAGTCCGGCGCAGGCAAGCATCAGCCAACGGCCGCTGCGGAGCGGCGGGTCGCTGCTTGCGGGGGCGGCAGGCACGAGGGACATGCGGATCACCGGCATCGGCTGGTGATCATACATTCAAGAGTTCGGGCTACGCGAAGGTTACTACCGTTGGCTGCGGCGGTGCGGCCGCCCGGCGGGCTTGCGGCCGGCGACCGAGAACGCCGCGCCGGCGCAGAGCAGGCCCAGCGAGGCGGGCACCAGCCACGCCGGCCGCACCAGCAGCGGCAACGCGACATCGGACCAGATCCAGTCGGCAAGGTGTTGCTCGATCCCGGTGTGCAGGGTCTCGGTCAGGTCATGGTCAACCATCAGCAGCACTTGTCCGAGCGGCACGGATGGCGGGCCGAGCGTCGCCAGGGCGACGGCCCCCACCAGCAGGATGGCGGACAGGACGGCAAGGACGCGTTGCAGGCTCACATGAACAGCTTTTCACCTTTGAGGCCAGTATAGAGGCTCGCGACCCACTCGCCATACCCGTTGTAGATCACGGTTGGCACCATTTCGTCACTGCCGAGCAAGCGCTCGCGCGCCTGGCTCCAGCGCGGATGGGCGACATCAGGGTTCACGTTGGCCCAGAAGCCGTACTCGTCGGGCACCAGGGCCTGCCAGAAATTGACCGGGCGCTTGTCGGTGAAGGTGATCTTCACCAGCGCCTTGGCGGACTTGAAGCCGTATTTCCAGGGCAGCACCAGCCGGATCGGCCCGCCGTCCTGTGGCGGCAGCGGCTTGCCGTACATGCCGGTCGAGATGAAGGCGACGTCGTTCATCGCCTCCGCCATCGTCACGCCTTCGATATAGGGCCAGGGGTAGAATGGGCTGTCCAGGCCGGGCATGAACTTGGCGCTTTGCTCGGTCTGGAACCGGATGTAGGTCGCCGAGCCCAGCGGCTCGGCCAGCTTCACCAACTGGCTGAGCGGGAAGCCGGTCCAGGGCACTGTCATCGCCCAGGCCTCGACGCAGCGGTGGCGGTAAATCCGCTCCTCGAGCTGCACCCGGGTCAGCAGGTCATCGATGGCAATGGTACGCGGCTTGGCGACCATGCCGTCAATCGCGATCGTCCAGGGACGCTGCGGCAGCTTCTGCGCCTCCTCCCAGACATCCTTGGTGTCGTTGAATTCATAGTAGTTATTGTAGGTGGTCGCGGCCTTCTCCGCCGTCACGGCGCGGTTCGGCGGATAGGTCTGGTTGAGCGGACCGCTGGCGCCCGCCGCCGGCGCCGCGGCCGGCGCGTCGGCCGCGCGGGCGGGACGGATGAGGGCCGTCGTCGACAATGCCAGACCGCCGGCCAGAATGCCGCGACGGCGCATGGCGACCGCCTCCGGCGTGACCCGGCTCTCCGCGATTTCCCAGCCGCGGCGTCGCATGATGCGCATCCCAGTCTCCATCCTCGGGTTATAACGTTGTTGCCACGCTTGGTGCTTGGACAAATTGCCGGTAATCCTCGGCACCGGGGCAGTGGCAATTGTCGGACGCCGCAGGATCGGGAACATTACACCCGTTCGCGGCGGCGACACCATTTTTCCGCCGCCGGCTTGCCTGGAGGCTCTGATGCATCTCGCCCGTTTCCCTCGTGTCCGCATGTTCCCCGCGCCGACGCCGCTGGAGAAGCTCGCCAACCTCTCGCGCCACCTGGGCGGCCCGGAGCTCTGGATCAAGCGTGACGACTGCACCGTGGTGGCGACCGGCGGCAACAAGGTGCGCAAGCTGGAATGGCTGGTGGGCGAGGCGCTGGCGCAGGGCGCCGATCATCTGGTGACGCAGGGCGCGGTGCAGTCCAACCACGTGCGCCAGACGGCCGCGGCGGCGCGCAAGTTCGGCCTGAAATGCACGGCGCTGCTGGAGCATCGGGTGGTGACCAACGACCGCGACTACCTCAACAGCGGCAATGTGCTGTTGGATAAACTATTTGATTGCGAAATAGAATACCGCCCCTCCGGCCTGGACATGAACGCCGAGGCGGTGGCCAAGGGCGAGGCGCTGAAGGCGGAGGGCGCCAGGCCGTACGTCATTCCGGGCGGCGGATCCAACCGGGTGGGTGCGCTGGGCTACGTGTCCTGCGCCCAGGAACTGGTGGCACAGGCCGACGAAACGGGGCTGCTCATCGACCGCATCGTCACGGCGACCGGCAGTGCCGGGACCCATGCCGGGCTGATCGTTGGGCTGCAGGGCTGCAACGCGAACATCCCGGTGCTGGGGATCGGCGTGCGCAACCCGCAGGACCTGCAGGAGGCGGCGGTGCATGCGCTGGCCGAGGCTACGGCCGACTATGTCGGCGTGCGCGGCGGCATTGCCCGTGCCTCGGTGGAGGCGAACTGCGACTACATCGGCGCCGGCTACGGCCAGCCGACCGAGGCGATGGGCGAGGCCGTGCTGCTGCTGGCGCGGCTGGAGGGGGTGCTGCTGGACCCGGTCTATTCCGGCAAGGCGATGTCCGGGCTGATCGACCTGATACGCAAAGGCCGGTTCCGCAAGGACGAGCGGGTGGTGTTCCTGCACACCGGCGGCGCCGTCGGATTGTTCGGATATACCGGGTTCTTCGAGCAAGCGATGGGATAGCGGGGGAAGCCGGACCCGCGTCGCTTGCGCCGGTCCATGATCGGCAAGCCTTCACCTCCGGCATTGAAGGCCCGGTTCGCGATCCGAAGGCGCCGGCCGCACAGGATGCACGACGCAAGACCAACGCGCTGCCGGACAGTGCGCGACTGGTGATCGCGATGGGCACAATCGAGGAGCTGGTGGAACATCGCTGCGCCGTCGCTGACAACCGGCGGATGTCTCGCCCGAGTCCAACCGATGCTGCAAGGAGAGGTCTGCCCCATGCTGCACAGTGAACACCGGATCCTGACCACGCATACCGGCAGCCTGCCGCGCCCGTCGGCGCTGACCCAGCTCTACGCCCGCCGCGCCGCCGGCGAAACGGTGGACGCCGCAGCCATCGACGCCCTGGGCAAGGCGGCGACCCGCGAGGTCGTGCAAAAGCAGATCGCCGCCGGCATCGATATCGGCAACAACGGCGAGCAAATGCGGGAAGCCTTCTTCCTTTACGTTCGCCACCGCATGAGCGGCTTTGGCGGAAGCTGGAACCGCAAGCCGATGGCCGATGCGCTGCGCTACCCCGGTTTCCGTGCGTGGGCCGATTCGGCGAACCGGCCCTCGGTCAGCAACCGCGACGGCGTGCCGATGGCGGTCGGCGAGGTCCGCTATCTGGACCCCGCCGCCGTGCAGGCGGAATGCAGCGAGTTCCGTGCCGCGCTGGACGACGCCGGCGCGCCCGGTTTCGCCGAGGCCTTCATGACCGCACCCTCGCCCGGCATCATCGCCGCGGCGATGAGGAACGACCACTACGACACGTTCGATGCCTATCTGGCGGCACTCGGCGAGGCGTTGCGGGTGGAATACGAAGCCATCGTGGCCAACGGCTTCCTGCTCCAGATCGATGCCCCGGACCTGGCGCTGGAACGCCATGTCTCCTACCAGGACGAATCGCTGAGCGCCTTCGTGGATTTCGTGGAACGCGTCGTCGCGGTGATCAACCACGCGCTGCGCAACATTCCGCGTGACAAGGTGCGCCTGCATGCGTGCTGGGGCAATTATGAAGGGCCGCATGACTGCGACGTGGATCTCGCGCAGATACTGCCGGCGATCAGCCGCGCGAAGGTTGGCGGCTGGGTGCTGCCCTTCGCCAATCCGCGCCACGCGCACGAGTATCGCTGCGCCGCCGACCTGCCGCTGGATGACGGGCAGGTCGTGGTGGCGGGCGTGATCGATCCGCTGACGCAATTCGTAGAGCATCCCGAAGTGGTGGCCGACCGGCTGGAGCGGGTAGCGCGGGTGATCGGCGATCCGACCCGCGTCATGGCGGGCACGGATTGCGGGTTCGACACCTCGGCGGGCCGCGGCCGGGTGGCGGCCGACGTGGTGTGGGCCAAGCTCGCCGCCATGGCCGATGGCGCGCGCATAGCATCGGCGCGGCTGGGCATGCGCAACGCCCGCCCTCGCGGCACCGAGTGAGAACCGGCACCGGACCTGATCCGTGACTCGCCTCGGACGCGATGCGGGATTTGGCGGCGTCGGCGCCGAGGGCGGCCGCGATCGCACCTCATCGCAGTCGTCGATGCCTTGCTCCGATCATCCGCATCTGCCAAGCCCGGCACGCCCGACTCGCGACGGCGATGCACGGCAGAGATTGGTGGCCGTCATCGGCGCCGCCGGCCGTTCGGGCGCGGCGCTGTGTCGCGCCTTGCTGGCCGATCGAGTTCGGCTCGTCCCGATCATCCGCGATCCAGGCCGCTGGCGCGCCGCCAACCTGCCGCTGTCGCCACGCATCGCCGACCTGCACGACCCCGCCGCCCTGTGCGCCGCCCTGCACGGCGCGGATGCCGTCGTCTGCACCGCGCACGCCCGCCACGCCGCCGCGGTGATCGCCGCCGCGCCGGCCGCCGCGTGCCTGGTCTTCCTCGGCAGCACCCGCAAGTTCACGCGCTGGCCGGACGCGCACGCCGATGGCGTGCTGGCGGGTGAGGCTGCCTTCCTCGCCTCCGGTCGCAACGGCGTCATGCTGCACCCGACGATGATCTACGGCGCTGCCGGCGAGGACAACGTGCAGCGCCTCGCCGCGCTGCTGCGCCGGCTGCCGCTGCTGCCGCTGCCCGGCGGCGGCACGGCGCTGGTGCAGCCGATTCACCAGGACGACGTCACGCGCGCGATTCGCGCCGCGCTGGCACATGATTGGGATGGGCCGCACAGCCTGGTGATCGCCGGTCCAACCCCCCTGGCCTATGCCGCGTTCGTCCGCGCCATCGCCGCCGCCGCCGGACTGCCGCCGCCCCGCATCGTGGCGCTGCCGCTTGCTCTCCTGCGCCTCGCGGCGGCCGTATCGCGACTCGTGCCGCTGCTGCCCGCGGTGCGGGCAACGGAAGTCCGACGTCTCACCGAGGACAAGGCGTTCGACATCGGACCCATGCGCGCATTGCTAGGTGTCGTGCCCATGTCGCTGCAGACGGGATTGGCGCGCACCTTCGTCCGCGCGGGCAAGGACTGACGCGGCGCCGCGATCCCGCCGCGTGCGCCAGTTCAGGCAAATGCAGTTGCGTCGGGCAGGACAGTAAACAAGTTGTTAATATCTTGCCAAATTATTAACGATCGGCTGCGTGGCCACTGGTTCCCGTACGTAGAAGTACCGGGAAAATTCGTAGGCAAAATTGATCCAGATCAGAGCCGGCCTACCCTCGGACCGGCAGGTTAGCGTCAGATCACGCGTTGAGGAGGGACCAGTCGATGACCTACATGACTCGCATCGTTCCGGAAACCAAGCCGGTATTCAGCCCGCTCCTGCTGTCGGACCGCCTGCTCACACTGGCGGAAGATGCCGACAGGGCAGGCTACCGGATCGCGGCCGAGCATCTGCTGTACCTTGCCTCCGAAGTTCTGGACGAACCCGACAACCTCCGCCACTGAGCGCGCGCCTGAGCCGGCGCCGGCGCACCGCCGCACGTCGTCCATCGGGCAGCGACGGGCACGGCCCCGCCTTCGCAGGCCATGACGGCCGAATCGCCGCGCCGCGATGGGCGTCTGGCACGGCTACGCGCGCCGCGCCACCGGACGCACGAAATTCAACGCCGCGCGCAAGGTGGGAAAATATCCGACGCTTTCCCGCTCCACCGCAGAAGTCACCATCCACCAGTTTGAGCCCAGCGGGCAGTGGATCAGGTAGAGACGCTGCCGCGTGGCGCGACGCAGGATGACGATCCGGCGATAGATGCCCGGATCATCGCTCCGCCGCTCGCTGACAAAAGCTGACAGATCGTTGCTCGCCTCGGCCCAGTCGAGCAATAACTGCCGCTCCCCGTCGGTGACGGGACGCGGCGGAAAACTACAAAGGGCCTTGTCCACAGCATCTTCCATCGGCGCAACCCACCAAAGCAACGGTCAGATCGTTGCACATGTTTTCCTTCAAGGCGGTTTCACGGTTGAGATAGGCAACGGTTGAGATAGGCTATGGCGCGGAGCTTCCGGGCCTGCCACATCCTAACCTGCCGCTTCCTAACCTGCCACATCCTAACCTTCCACATCCTAACCTGCCGCTTCCTAACCTTAGGCTTCCTGACTTTCCCGTCCCAACCTTTCGCATTCTAACGCGACCTGGCCAGCGAGCGTTCGTAGGCCTGCGCCAGCAGTGTACTGGGAAACAGCATCGCGAAATACACCAGCGCCACCGTGGTATAAACTTCCAGCGGCCGGTAGGTATCCGCGGTGACCAAAGTCCCGTTATAAAGCAGGTCCGGCACCGCAATGGTGGACACCAGCGACGTGTTCTTCAATTGCGTGATCGATTGGTTGACGAACGGTGGGATCATGCGGCGGATCGCCTGTGGCAGGATGACCCTGCGCATCATGTGCCACGGCCGCAGCCCCAGTGCGCGAGCGGCATCCCACTGGCCTTGCTCGATGGAGATGATGCCGCCGCGGAAGATCTCGGCATAGAACGCGCCGGTATAGGCGGACAGCGTCATTATGGCGGCGGCCGTGGCGGGAATTTGAATCCCGATCAGCACCGGCAGGGCGTAATAGAACCAGACGATCTGCACCAGCAACGGTGTGCAGCGGAACGCCTCGATATAGGCGATCAGCGGCAGGTTCAGCAGGCGCGAGCGCGACAGCCGGCCCATCCCCACCAGCAGTCCGATCAGCAGGCCGAGCAGGATGCTGGAGAAGGTAAAAAACAGGGTAACTTCCACGCCGCGCAAGAACAACGGCACGTAGCGAATAAGAAAACCGAAGTCCCAGTGATAACGCATGAAGTATTCCAGACCGGACCTCTCCCGCCGGCGGGAGAGGTCTCGCCGATCGGCTCAGAAGCTGAGTTCCGGCGGCACTTGCTCGCGCTTGACGCCGAATTTTGACAGCCCGTTCAGCAGCCACTCGCGAATCTGCCCGGTGCCGCGATTGAAGTCGATCCACGCGTTCAGCACGACCGCGAAGCGCGAATCGGGTTCCCACTGGATGCCGAGACAGCTTGGCAGCGCCACCGTCGGATCGCCCAGCAAATGATACGGACCAAGCGACGCATTCTTGCCCACCGCGGCCAGTCCCAGCAGCGCCGCCAGGATCTCCACGTCCTGGTGGCCGGATTGCAGCGCGAGCAAGCATTGGTCGGTGGTCTGGTAGCCGGTGAGCTGCGCCTTGGGGCAATAACGCCGCGCGGCGGTCTCGTGCAGCGAGCCGAGATCGAAGCAGATGCGGATGTCCGGCTTGTTCAGGTCTTGCCATTTCGTCGGGTTCAGCCCCGGTTTCGCCAGGCAGCCGAACGGATGGATGATCGCCGCATGGGTGAAGCCGATCGACAGCGCGCGTTGCGGCGTGGGATTCAGCGCGAACGCAAGGTCGATCTTGTTCGACTGCAGGTCGAGCACTGAATTGCCGTAGGTGGAATCGAGATAGCTGACCTCGGCGCCGAACACTTTGGCGATGTCGTTGGCCATATCGACGCAGGCGCCGCTGTATTTGCCGCTGACCAGGTCCTTGTCGAAATAGGGCAGGGCGCCCGGCAGTCCGGCGACGCGCAGCACCTTGGTGCGGCGGATGCGATCGAATGTGGTTTCGGTGCCGGATTGCGCCTGCGCGCTGGTGACCAGCGCGGCAGCGGGCAACAGGGCAGCGGCGCCGGCCAGGGCGCGACGGCCCACGTGGCTGGTCATGATGTGCGTCTCCTTCGATGGGCCATCCCCGCCGCAACATTAGCAGCATGCGGGGGGACGCTGCACAGGGGCCTTGACCGGAGACGGATCGGTTCCAGCGCCAGCCATGACATCGGTGTCGCGGCGGATGACGTCCCCGCGGATGACATGCCTGTGGCCCGGGATGAGGTTCGTGTGGCCGCGCGGAATCGGCCGCCGGCAACGCGTCGGTCCACACCACGCCATGCCGATCCTGTCTGCCATCGCACCGTGCCAATCCCGCCTGCCATCGCAAGACTTGTCCTGCCTGCCTCCGCAAATCGCGTGGCGACCGCCGCCGCGGGATGTGTCCTGCCTGCCGCGGCGCGCCACGGGGCAGCGTCCAGCGCGACGGCGAAACCAAGGTCTCGGTCGGTTCGTTCTGGCGACCCGGCCATCGGGCCGCGGGTGAGAAGGAGACAATGATGGACAAGGATCGCATTGAAGGCGTCGGCCATCAGGCCAAGGGCGCGGTGAAAGAGACCGCCGGCAAGGCGATGGGCGACCGCAAGACCGAGGCCGAAGGCAAGGCGGAGAAGGCCGCCGGCAAGGTGCAGAACGCGGTTGGCGGGGCGAAGGACGCCCTCCGCGGCGCCGCCAAGGAGTCGCAGGACCGCTGAGCCAGACCAATCGGTGGCGGGCGCCGTAGACCGGCGGCGCCCGCCGGGGTGGCCGCGATTGCGCGCTGCCCGGCTTGCCGGTTTCCTGCCGTCGAACCCTCAGGCTTGCCCGTCGCGGGCGGGCGACGGAACCGGGGCAGGAGACACACACCATGGCAACCAGCCAGACCGAAAAAGCCGAGCGCTTCCGCGCCCTTCATACGGCACCGGGGCATTTCGTCATCGCCAACGCGTGGGACGCCGGATCGGCGCGCATACTGGCGGGGCTGGGCTTCGCGGCACTCGCGAGTTCCAGCGGCGCGCAGGCCGCCGTGCTGGGTCGGCGCGACGGGATGGTGACGCGCCAGGAAGCGCTCGACCACTGCCGCGCCATCGTGGCGGCGACTGACCTGCCAGTCTCCGCCGACCTCGAGAAAGGCTTCGGGGACACGCCGGATGCGGCCGCCGAGGCGATCCGGCTGGCCGGGGGCATCGGCCTGGTTGGTTGCTCGATCGAGGACGCCTCCGGCGACCCGGCGCGGCCATTGTTCGACTCGACCTTGGCACTCGAGCGCATCACCGCCGCGGTCGCCGCGGCCAGGTCGTTGCCGTTCCCCTTCACGCTGACCGCGCGCAGCGAGAATTTCCTGCGCGGCAATCCAGACCTCGACGACACGATCAAGCGCCTGCGTGCGTTTGAGGCAGCAGGGGCCGATGTGCTGATGGCCCCTGGCCTCCCTGATCTCGATGCGGTGCGCGCGGTGTGTGCCGCGGTGTCGCGACCGGTGAATTTCATGGCGGGGATCAGCGGAAAGTCCTTCACCGTGGCGGCGTTGGCCGAGGCGGGGGTGAAGCGGATCAGCCTCGCCACCTCGTTGTATCGCGCGGCGATGAGCGGGCTTGCGGCGGCGGCGCGCGAAGTGAAGGAGCGCGGGACGTTCGGCTACCTCGACACCACGATGGGCACGCCGGAGCTGAACGCGTTCATGCAGGGATGATGCGCATCGGCGCCGGCCCGCCGGGTCGCTTGGGTCAGTCCAGCGCCTTCCGCATATAGACCCTTTCGAACCCCTTCTCCGCCACACGGCCGGTCTCGAGGTAGCCCAGGCGCCGATACAGCACCTGGTTCTCGGTCATCATCACGTGCGTGTACAGCACGATCTCGTGCCAACCGCGCCGGCGTGCCTCGGCTTCGGCGAATGCCATCAGCGCGCGGCCGAAGCCGCAGCCCTGGCAGTCCGGCCGCACCGCGATGTTGTCGAGCATGAACCGGTCCGGCTGTTCTTCCAGCACCAGGATGCCGACGATGCGGCCGGCATCTTGCAGCACCCATGCTTCGCCGCGTGCGATGCGGGCGGCGTAGTCATCCAGCATTGGACCCGGCGGCTTGCCGATGCGCGCGACGTAATGCTGGTAAGCGGCATGCACGACGTCGCGGACGGCCTCGGCCTCTTGCTGTTGCGCCGGGCGGATCATGGTCCCTGCACCACACCGGCGTTTTCAATGAGGGTTTGCCGCTTCTCGAGCATTGCGAAATATCCCATGGGTTCAGGAGCGGATCGCCGGTTGCTTCGACATCAGCGACATTGCAGATAACGACTGCCTACCATGCACCAGCGGGCGAGCCGATCTCCGAGTTTGCTCGGCGGCCGGCCGCGGCGTCGGCTGTCGCCAACCCTACGCCGCGCGCGCCCGTGCCGTCTCCGTCGCGGCCTCCAGCCCCAGCGTCTGCGCAAGCCGGTCCAACCGCCGCACCACGCTCTCGCCGGCGAACACGCCGCTGTCCTCCTCCAGCCGCAGCAGCAACTGCGCCCCGCGCAGCGATAGCGCGGTTCCCGCGAGCAAGTCCGGGGTGCCGGCGGACAGCGTGTAGGCGAGCCGCAGCGCGATCCCCAGGATTTCGGCCCGATGCGCGGTGCCAACGTCCAGCAGCAGGCGAGCGGGGCGAAGGAAGGGCGCGTCGGCCTCCACCTCGTACCGCATCGCCGTGGTCAGGGCGAGGAACGCGCGCGCGTGGTGGTCCAATCCGATTCCCGGCTGGCGCAGCACGCGCAGGAAGGCTTGCTCCGAGCGGAACTCCGGATGGTCGTGGCTGCCGATATCGGACAGCCAGCAGGCGGCCTCGCGCAGCCGGAGCGCCTCGGCCGACTCGTAGGGGAACAGGGGCTTGGTCCAGTCGAGCAAGGCCGGGGGCAAGGATGCGTCGCGACCGAGCCGCGCCGCCATCTCGCGGCCGGCCGCCAGCAGCGGGTCCCACTGCCTCACCGCTTCCGGCAGGCGCTGCATGAACCAGCCCTCGCGCAGGCCGGAGGCACTGAATACCACGCGCCGCACGTTGGTGGCGCGCAGCAGCCGGCGCAGCACCGCGGCGGCGAAGGGCAGGTCATCGATGCGCCGGCGCGGCATGGCCGGCAGCCGCTCCAGCGCGCGGCGGCCGGCGGTGGAGATCAGCCCGGCGAGGTCGCGCGCCTCCTCGCGGCCGATGGCGTAGTGGTGCACCATCTGCAAGGGGTAACCGGTCTGCGCCATGTGGATGCGCGCCAGTGCCCGCCAGGCGCCGCCGACGAGGTAAAGGTCGGCGCCGGCTGCGTCGCCCAGCCAGGGGACGGCGGCCATGTCCTCCTCGGCGATGGCGCGGGCGCGCACCGGGTCGTTGTCGGCGCGCTCGGCGAGGCGGATCACGCCCAGCCGCAGGGTCTGCGACTCGCCGCGGGTGCCGGCGTTCAGCCGCACCACCTCCAGCGAGCCGCCGCCAATGTCGGCCAGGATGCCGTCGGCGGTGGGGATGCCGCATAGCACGCCCTCGGCCGAGTATTCCGCCTCCTGCTGGCCCGAAAGCACGCGGATCGGCACGCCGGGCATGCGCTGGCTGAGCGCGGCAACGAAATCCGGCCCGTTGGTGGCGTCGCGGACGGCGGCGGTGGCGAGGATTTCGAACGGCTGGGCGCCCATGGCGCGCGCCACCGCGTGGTAGCGGTGCAGGACGGTAAAAGCCTGGGCCATGCCGTCGTCGTTCAGCCGCCCGGTGGCCGACAGGCCGCGGCCCAGGCGCAGCACCGCCTTTTCGTTGAAAATGCCGAGCGGGTTGCGGCCGTTGCCTTCGAACACCACCAGGCGGACCGAGTTGGAGCCCAGGTCCACCACCGCGCAGCGTGGCAATTCGGCAGGCGGCGTATAGGGCATGCGTGCGGTCCTGGTTCGGTCGGGGGGCTTGCGTCGGTGGTCCCGGGCCATGAACGCCGGCGCGAGCCGCCTCGCCGATATAGCGGCGCGCGCGCCTGCCCGCCAAAGCTTAGATGCTGCCGAAGGCCCGGATGCATGACGGTTCCGGGAAAGGTGCCAATGGTTCCGGGAAAACCCCCAATGGTTCCGGGAAAGGTCCCAATGGTTCCGGGAAAAGTCCCAATGGTTCCGGGAAAAGTCCCAATGGTTCCGGGAAAGGTCCGAAGAATTCTGCCACAGGTCCCACGCCCGGAGGAACGCCGCGACGCCCAAGATTTCCACGCCGCTTGCGGACGCGCTGGTGGCGGGTTCCGGCCAGTAGCCGCTGCCTCCAGACGATCTGAGGCAACCCATGTGGCCCCTTGTTCACGCCCGATCCCACAACCGTGACCGCTCACCGCGCGTTCCGCTGGCGGAGGCAGTGCATGGCACCGAGCTACGCCACGATCGATACCCCGCATGTCGGCATGACCCGTTGGTCGCGGCTGATCCCGATCGCGATGGTCGTCTACATCATTTCGTTTATGGACCGTACCAATATCGGCTATGCCTTCGCCGGCATCGGTCGCGATTTCCATGTCGGCAAGGCGGCGGAGGGCGCGGCGGGCGGCATCTTCTTCCTCGGTTACGTGCTGCTGCAGATCCCCGGCGGCTGGCTGGCCGAGCATTGGAGTGCCAGGAAATTCATTGCCATCATGATCGTGTTCTGGGGCGTCGCGGCGGTGCTGTGCGGCGCGGTGAACAACTACACGCAGTTGCTGGTCGCGCGCTTCTTTCTCGGCGTCGCCGAAGGCGGCATCTGGCCCGCCGTGCTGGTGCTGATCAGCCATTGGTTTCCGGTCCGCGAACGCGCCCGCGCCTACAGCTTCTGGATGGCCAATCTCGCCATCTCCTCCATCATCACCCAGCCGCTGTCCGGCTGGATCGTCTCTGCCGCCGACTGGCGCGCCTTGTTCTATGTCGAGGGTGTGCTGCCGTTCCTGATCGCACTGCCGCTGTGGCTGGTATTCGTACGGGACACGCCGCGGCAGGCGTCCTGGTGCTCGCCGGCCGAGCGGGACTACATCGAGACCTCGCTCGCGCGCGACAATGCCCAGCAACCGACGCAGGCGGCATTTTCCGACATCTTTCGCAACGCCATGGTCTGGCGGCTGGTCGTGGTGTATTTTTTGATCCAGGTCGGGTTCTACGGTTTGAACATGTGGATGCCGACGCTGCTGAAGCACCTCACCGAGGCGGGCTTTGCCGCCGTCGGCCTGATCGCCACGCTGCCCTACATCACCGCGATCGTATTGATGTGGTTCAACGGTGCATTGGCGGATCGCAGCGCGGCCTATACGCGTCACGTGTTCCTGCCGATGGTGCTGGCCTCGGTCAGCCTGATCCTCTCGGTCCTGGTCGGGCACAATGCGTTGTGGCTCTCCGTACTGTTCTTGTGCCTCGCGATGGGCGGCGCGATGGCCTACGACGGGCCGTTCTGGGCGGCGGCCTCGCGCAGCCTGCCGCCGGTCGTGGTGGGCGGCGCGATGGGGCTGATCAATGCATTGGGCAATCTGGGCGGCTATGTCGGCCCCTATCTCGGCGGCTATCTTCAGCAGGCCACCGGCGCTTTCCTCGGCACCGCATTTCTGCTCGCCGGATCGTTGCTGGTCGCTGGGCTGATCATGCTGACCGTGCATGTGCGGCACGCGCCGCGGCCGGTGAGTGCATCGGACCTCGCCACCCATCACGCCGACTGAGGAGCCGACTGAGGAGCCTTGATCCGCCGCCGGCGCGGCGCCAAATTTGTGACATGAGCGAGCGCCACCCTCCGGACCTCGATATGCGTGTCGACGGCAGCTTCCGATCGCCGCCGGGACCGCCGTTGCTGACCAGGGTCTTCATCTGGGCGGCGGTGGTTGCGGTCATCGCGGGCGGCCTCGCACTCGCGGCCTTCGCATTGTGGTTGGCATTGTTCCTGGTGCCAGTGGCGCTGATTGCCGGTGTCATCGCCTGGCTGGCATTCCGCTTCCAGCTCTGGCGGGCGCGGACCACGATCGATCGCCGCAGGGACTTGTGGCGATCCTGACGTCGTGCCTGCCGCGCGGCTCGCGCGTCACTGATGGCGGGTATCAGGGCGTGCTGTCGTCCCATCGCTCGACGATCACCCAATTGAATCCGCGTGGCAGCACCGGCAGAATTTCTCCCTGCCGCACGGTGATGCGATGACCGGTGCGGCGGCCAAACAGGTTGACCGATTCGTAGGCGGCGGAGGCGGGCGCTGCCGCGCCGGCCGGATACTCCGTATCGCCGCTCTCCGGTCGTCCCGAATTCCTTGCCGCCATTGAAGGTCCTCGACCACTCACCGGCGGCGATCGGTTCGCGGTCGGCGCGGCTGCTTAGCCGCCTCGGCTGAAGGCACGCCATTCGTAACAGTACCTATCGCCGGTTGCCCGGCGCGCGCCGCGCGATCAAACCCCCGCCATGTCCGATCCGACCCGAGACGCCGCGTTCGACTTGCTCAGCGCGGTGCTGGACCGCCGCCGCATGCTGGAGGACGCGCTGGATGGCTTGCCTGCCGGCCTGGCGCCGCGCGATCGCGCCGCGGCCCATCGCCTCGCGGCTGCCGTGTTGCGCCGCATGGGCACGCTGGACACGGTGCTGGAGCCGTACCTGCGCAAGCAGCCGCCCGACCCGGTGCGCCATGTCCTGCGCCTCGGCGCCGCGGCGGTGCTGTTGCTCGATACGCCGCCCCACGCTGCCGTCGCCACGGCTGTGGCACTGGCCCGCAGCCGCGGCCTCACAGCCTTTGCCGGGCTGGTGAATGCGGTGTTGCGCCGGGTCGCGACCGCCGGGCCCGCCGCCTTGGCGGAGCTGGACAGCCCACGCCTCGATACGCCGGCGTGGCTCTGGAGCGCCTGGGGTGCCGATGCCCGCGCTATCGCGACCGCACATCAACACCCGGCTTCGCTCGACGTGACCCTCCTGCCGGGTGCACCACCCCCTCCGGGCGGCATGCTGTTGCCCACCGGTTCGGTGCGGTTCCCCGCCGGGACGTCGCCGAACGCGATTCCCGGCTTCGCGGAGGGACGGCTGTGGGTGCAAGACGCCGCCGCGGCGCTGCCAGCCCGGCTGCTGGCGGCGCGGCCGGGAGAACACGTCGCCGATCTGTGCGCCGCGCCTGGCGGCAAGACCGGGCAACTCGCCGCCGCGGGCGCGGCAGTCACGGCGGTAGAGCAAGAGGCGGGGCGCCTGCAACGATTGGCGGAGAATTTGCGGCGCTGGGGGCTGGCGGCCACGCTCGTGCAGGCCGACGCCGCGACCTGGATGCCGCAACACACCGCATTCGACGCCATATTGCTCGATGCGCCTTGCAGCGCCACCGGCACCATCCGCCGTCATCCGGATGTGCCGCACATCAAACGCCCGCGCGACGTGCAGGCGCTGACCGCGACGCAGGACCGCTTGCTTGCGGCGGCGGTGCGCCTGCTGCGCCCCGGTGGCCGATTGATCTACGCGGTTTGCTCTTTGCAACCCGAGGAGGGCCCGCCGCGAATTGCCGCCATCATCGCGCGAGGCGGGCTGCGGCTGCAGCCATTCGCGCCGGAGGAACTGGCCAGCGTCCCGCAAGCGCGAACGACGGAGGGATTCCTGCGCACGCATCCCGGGCTATGGCCCGAGCTCGGCGGCATGGACGGGTTCTTCGCCGCGCGGCTGGTGAAGGCGTGATGGTTCAATCCGGGCCTGCGGATCAAGCTGTCGCGAGGAGTGGCTGCCGCATCTCTGTCTTCGGCCGCCTCCAGCAGCGCGGGTATGCGATCGAAAAGTTCAAACACGGATTTCGCAGACCTCGCAGATCGAGGAGCAATGGAATGTATTGTAACCCCCGCGCGACAACGGCCACGGGGCGTCAAGCGATCTTGAATGCGGTATTCCGGTGGCCTGCCCATGAATATTTCGGTTTAGTATGAGACTGCTCTGCTGCTCAATCTGCGGGATCTTCGGATTCTGGGTTTAGAAAACTTGTCGCCGACGGCGACAATGTCGATCGCTTTGCCGTCTGTGCACTCACATGATCGGGATTGCTTCGTGGCGCGACGCGTCGCTCGCGGTCCTCGCAATGACAGGCGGGTCGCGTCCGCGCTGATCGAAATCAATGACACGCTGGCCGCGCCCGCGCTGATCGTGATCAAGATTGCTCCGGCCACGTCCGGCTATGGTCGGGATGACAGCAGCAGGAGGCGCCAATGCCGACCGATACCGCAGTGGCCACCCTGGCCCGCATCGATCGTTTCCTGGCGCAGCGCGCGCCCGCGACACCGTGCGTGGTCATCGACCTGGAAACCGTGCGGGAACGCTATCATGCCCTGCGCGCAATGCTGCCGCACGCGGCCATCTATTACGCGGTCAAAGCCAATCCGGCGCCCGCCGTCATCGCGGCGATCGCGCAGCGAGGTGCCGGCTTCGACCTGGCCAGTGCCGGCGAGATCGATCGCTGCCGCAGTCTCGGCATTGATCCTTCCCGGTTCTGCTTTGGCAATACCATCAAGCGCGAAAGCGATATCGCACGCGCCTGCGCGCTGGGCATCACGCTGTTTGCCTTCGACAGCATGCCGGAACTGCAAAAGCTGGCGCGTGCGGCTCCCGGCGCGCGCGTGTTCTGCCGCCTGTCGGTGCACGGCCGCGGCGCCGATTGGCCGCTGACCCGCAAGTTCGGCTGCCCGCCGCATCGCGCCATAGAGCTGCTGCTGAGTGCGCGCACGCTCGGACTGCGGCCGGTCGGCGTGTCATTCCATGTTGGCTCGCAGCAGACCGATCCCGGGCAGTGGAGCATCGCGATCGGCCGCGCCGCTGAGGTCTTTCACGCCTGCCATCGCCGCGGCCTGGCGCTGGACCTGTTGAATGTCGGCGGCGGGCTGCCGGCGCAGTACCGCGCGCCGGTTCCGCCATTGTCGGCGTATGCCGAAACGATCCAGACGGCGATGGTGCAACATTTCGGCAACACGCCGCCGCGGCTGATGATCGAGCCGGGTCGCTATCTGGTTGGCGATGCCGGCCTGCTCCGCGCTCAGGTGCTGCTGATCGCACGCCACGGCGACAGTCACGCGCGGCGCTGGGTGTATCTTGATGCCGGCCGCTACAACGGTCTGCCGGAGACACAGGGGGAGAGCATCCGCTATCCCATTCGCACGCCACACGACGGCGGCGCGTGCGAGCCTGCGGTTCTGGCGGGACCAACCTGCGACAGCACAGACATCATCTATCACCGCGCGAATTACCCGCTGCCCGTCGATCTTGCCATCGGCGACACGGTCGATTTCCTCAGTGCCGGTGCCTACACCGCGAGCTATGCCTCGGTGGAATTCAATGGCTTTCCGCCGCTGGCGACGTATTGCTTCTGACGTGTCGCGTCACGCCGGGGCGGTTGCGCCGGACGTGGCTACCGCTTCGCTACGCCGGCGCACCAGACGCGGCACCGCGAGCGCGCCGGCAGCGGCGACCAATATCGGTACCGCGACGATCATCAACAATTTCGACAGTTCCCTCTGGCAATGCGATTGTCGCGCAATGACAAATCTCCGTAATGACACATCTCCGTAATGACATATCTGCGCAATGATAGGTCTTCGTAATGAGATATCTCCGCAATGACAATGTATGTCCGTGCCTCATGCTTGCTTGAGTGCCGTGGCAATCCGTTCCGCCACATCGTCCCATTTCCGCACCTGCGTCTGGCGAAACAACCGCACGCTCGGATACCAGGGCGAGTCCTCGCGATCCAGCAGCCAGCGCCAGTCTGGGGCCTTCGGCAGCATGATCCACACCGGCCGCCCCATGGCTCCGGCCAGGTGCGCGACCGAGGTATCCACCGTCACCAGCCGTTCAATGTTCTCCAATATTGCCATCGTATCGTCGTAGTCCTGGATCTCCGCTCCGACATTGATCAGCGGTGCGCGGCCGTAATACTCGCCGGCCTGGCCCGTCCCGGGTCCCTTCTGTAACGCGAGCAATGCAATGCCTGGCACGTTCGCGATTGGCAGGAAATCCGCAAGCTGTGCCGAGCGGTTGCGGTCGTTGTTGTGTGTCGGCCGCCCGGCCCAGATCACGCCAATGCGGCGGAAGCCCCGCGGCACCAGCCCGTCCAGTCGTTGTTGCCATAGTGCAACCCGCGCCGGGTCGGCGTGGAGGTAGGGGATCGGAGCGGGGACGGTCTCCACCCGCGTGCCCGCCAGCCGCGGCAGGCCTGTTAGTGCCGCGAACGCCGCATAGTCCGGAGCACCGGCCCAGTTTTGGAACATGAGCACGCGCGGGGCGACCTGTCGCAGCAGCGGGGCCAGCTCGGCGCTGCACGCCAGCGCGATGTCGGAACAACGCGCCTCCGCCCAGGCGATGTAACGGCAGAACTGGATCGCATCGCCGAAACCCTGGTCGGCGATCAGCAGCAGCCGCCCACCGCCGAGGTCTTCGCCCTGCCATTGCGGCTTGTCGGTGGGTGGCATAAGCGGCGCGGCGCCGCCGATGCGGAAGCGCCATTCGTATTCCTCCCAGCCCTCCGCCAGGTCGCCACGCTGCAACAGTGCCTCGGCGCGGACGAAATGGGCACCCGCCAGGCTCGGATCGATGCGCAGCGCACGATCGGCGCAGTCGAGGCAGGCATCGAGCTCGCCGCGGTGGAAATGGATGATCGACTGGTTGTGCAGGCACAGAGGATCGGCGGGCGCCAGCATCGTCGCACGCTGCGCTGCCGCCAGCGCATCGTCCAGTCGGCCGAGGGTGCGATACACCTCGCAGATGTTGCGAAGATACAACGGCGTGTCGATGCCGTGACGCAACGACGCTTCCATCAGATCCAGCGCCTGCGCCGGATCGCCCATGCGAAACGCGACAATGCCGGACAGATGCAGCGCGTCGCCCTGGTTTGGCGAGGCCGTCAGGATACAGTCGAGCAATCGCTTCGCCTCCGCCAACCTGCCGGCGCGCTCGTATTCGTTGGCGATACGTAGCACGTCGCCCAGCGGCACCGGCACGTTGTCCGGCGCCGGTGTGCGCGGTGCGGCGGCGGGTGATTCCATGCCGGGATGCACTCAGTCCAACGAATAGCCCAGCCGCTCGATCACCGGCTGTAGCTGCGGGAGCACCTGCTCGAGATGGCCGCGATAGTGTTTCCAGCGGCCCATCGAGCGGTCGTAGAGCGGCTCCGTCACCTGGGCATAGCTGGCGGTGCGCGCGTAACGGCGGTTCTTGTGGAAGGTGAGGCAAGCCTTGTCGAATTTCTCGCCGATGAAATCCAACATGGCACGGACACTCTGTTCCTGATACAATACGATATCCTCGTAGCGGATCGGCAGATAGCGCAGCGTCATCTCGCCACGGTAGTGCTGCACCAGGTCCATCACCCGCACATAGTGCTTCGCAGCGGTCGGCAGATCCGTCGCACAATAGAAGCCGTGCGTGAACGCGTTGGAGAACGCCGACACCATGATGTCGAGCGGATGCCGCAGCACATGGATCAGCGGCGCCTCGGGGAACAGCAGGGCGATCAGGCCGAGATGGGTTTCGTTCAGCGGCATCTTGTCGGTGAAGCGGGTCGCGCCGCGGCGCAGCACGCCCATCTGGCGGACCTTTTGCAAATAATAGTCGCGCAGGTTGTCGAGCCCCTCGCGCTGGTCGCCCATCCACAGTTCTGCCAGCGCCTCGGGATAGCCGAGCGGGCTGGCTAACATGCGTGGCATGATCGCGGTGATCTCGTGGATCAGCGGCAGTTCGTCGCCCGCGGCGATGCGTGGATGCGCCGACAGTGTTTGCTCCACCAGCGTGGTGCCTGAGCGGGGGAAACCGAGGATGAAGATCGGCTGCGGCGTGTCGGCGCGGACGCCGGCGCGGGGGATCAGCCGCAGCCGGCCGGCGGAGAAGAAATTGCGCAACCGGTCGATCTGCTGCTGCGCCGCATCGTCAAGGTAGGACTGGCCGGACAGTTCGCGCGCCAGCCGCTTGCCTTCGGCGAACGCCGCCCAGGCTTCGTCGTAATGGCCGGATTGGTCGAGCAAGCGGCCCTTTTCCAACAGTTCGTTCGGACCCAACCGGGCGTCGCCGCTGACGGCGGAGTCGATCAACGCCAGCGCCGCGTCGTATTTGCGCTGCCGCCCCAGCAGCACCGCGCGCGTCAGCCGCACCGCCGGATCGTTGGGGAAGCGTTGCTCCATATCATCGAGCAGCTTGTCCGCGGCGTCGAAATTGCGGTCCGCCTCCTCCAGGCGGGCGAAGCCGAGCAAGGTCTGACGGATGTCGGGCGCGGCGGCGGTGGATTCCTGGTAGAGCGCGCGCGCCTCCTCCATGCGGCCCTGGTTCTTCAAATTCCAGGCGAGGTTGGCGAGCAAGATCGGATCGCGCTGGCCGCCGAGCTCCAGCACGCGGCGATAATGGTATTCGCCGATCTGTGGCCGGTTCGCCTCCGTCATGATCATGCCCATCAGGTTGTGTGCCTGCGGGTTCTCGGGCGCGATGCGGATGGCGTTGCGGGCGTGGATCTCGGCCTCGGCGAGGCTGCCTTTGCCGAGCAAGATCAGAGCAAGCTCGTTGGTGGCGACGAGGTTGTTGGGGTCGAGCGCGACGATGCGGCGGATCAGCGCCTCGGCGGCGCGTGTCTTGCCCTGCGCCTTGCGGATTTCATAGAGGACGGAGAGCGCGCCGGGGCGGTCCGGCGCCAGTTCCAGCACGTCGAGGCACAGGCGTTCGGCGGTCTCCGTGGCGCCCTGGCGGTGCGCCTGCATCGCACGCTCGACCAGAGGCACGAGGTGGCGCGTCGCCTCGGCCGGCGGCACCGCGCCAAGCTGCATGGCGCAGCAGCGCACGGCCCGCAGGCCACTGCCGCAGTCGCACAGGGCGGAGACGGGGGCGTTCATGGCACTGGCGGATCACCCGTTTGGAAGCGGACCAAAGTGACACGCCGCCCGGGGCGGCGACAAGGAAGTGACACGCCGCCTGGGGCGGCGACAAGGAGTCGGGGCAGGCCGCCAGCGCTGGGCGAACTCGCCAATCGCGGACGCGACCTTGCAGACTATCGCTCGGCAGTCTGCAAGTCTTGGTGTTCGGCGTTGTAGCCTGTGAGCTCCGCATAGATGTCGGCGTCGGTGAGCGCATCGGCCTTGGTGTCGCCTGTCATGGCGGCGATCGACCGCGCCTCGGCCTTGAAACAGATTGCGGGCGCCGCACTCGTCTAACCAGACGTTCCACCGCCGTGCGGCTGAGCAAGGCCGGCAGGCATAAGGGCCGCCTCTGGTTCAAGGGGGATTCCTACGTCGACTCTGGTTTTCACGTGGCTACCTAAGGTTGCAAGGACCGCATGGGCGATGCGGAAACTTGTAAGGCCTCGACTTCGCAGCAGGGACCGCCAAGTCCGATACAAGCAACCTGGCTGATCGGAAACGCGTTACGTCGATATTACCGTGCGTCCTCAAACGAGAGATGAAACCGGTATCGCTTAAGGACAACGTTCGGAATCATTGAGGCAGCGGCAACTCCTGTGGCGTCAAATTCGGGCGCAACCAGAATACCGCGTAGCCCCAGAGGATTTGAGTCCATCTTCAATTCTCCCATACAGGCGAGGAGCTGCGCGATAGCCCTTGATCTGGCTTTGATTGCCTTGAGTTCGATTACAACGGAATTTCCTTCGGCATCGTTGGCCGTTATGTTGCGAAACCCCTCTCCACGTCCAGCGCCGGCGGCCACAAGACCAGCCTCAAGCTGTTCAAGATTCCCCCTGAGCGCTCGAATCGGTGAAATTCTTATGTTGTAAGCAGCGCCTGCGCGCAGGCATCCAAGATCGCGTCCGCGTCGATGCCATACTCCCGATACAGATCCGGAATATCCCCGCTCTGCCCGAACCGGTCCGGCCCCAGCGGCACGACCCGCTGTCCCCGTACCGCTCCCAGCCAGGCATGCGTCGCCGGATGGCCGTCCAGCACGGTCACCAGCGCCGCTCCCGCCGCCAGTGGCGCCAGCACGCGCTCGACATGGGACACCGCCCCTCGCTCCCCCGCCCGACGCGCCCGCAGCGCGGCCAGCCACCCGGCATGCAGCCGGTCCGGCGAGGTGATCGCCAGCAGCCCCGCCCCCGGCTCCTCGGCGGCCAGCTCGGCAAACGCCAGAACAGCCTCCGGCGCCACCGGCCCCTGATAGGCCAGCGCGATCCGCGCGCCGTCGGCCGGCGGCACCACCCAGTGCGCTCCCGCCACCACCGCCGCCGCATCCAGCGTCCGCCCCGATTGCTCGATCGCCCGCGTCGACAGCCGCAGCCACACCGACGATCCGTCCGGCCGCTGCATCGTCTCGAACGCATGGCGCAGCAGCACCGCCAGCTCGTCCACATGCGCCGGCTCGAACGAGGCCAGCCGGTCCGCCGCCATCCCGATCAGCGGCGTGTTCACCGACTGGTGCTGGCCGCCCTCCGGTGCCAGCGTCAACCCCGACGGCGTGGATACCAGCAGGAACCGCGCGTCCTGGTACAGCGCATAGATCAGTGCATCCAACCCGCGGTTCACAAACGGGTCGTACACCGTGCCGATCGGCAGCACCCGCGCTCCGGTCATCGCGGGTGCCAGCCCCGCCGCGCCCAGCAGCAGGAAAAGATTTTGCTCCGCTATGCCGAGTTCGACATGCTGGCCCTTGGGCGACATGCCCCAGCGCTGCGCGCTGGCCAGCTTGGCGTCGCGGAACACGTCGTTGCGCGTGTGACGGTCGAAGATGCCGCGCCGGTTCACCCACGGCCCGAGATTGGTGGACACCGTCACGTCCGGCGACGTCGTCAGGATATGGTCTGCCAGCTCGCGCAGCTCGCCCTGACCGCGGCCGATCTCCGCCAGGATGTCGCCGAAGCCGCTCTGGGTGGAGACTTTTCTGCCCGCCACCTTCGGCATCGGCAACGCCGCCGGCACCGAAACCATCGGCGCGGTCAGCGCCCGCCCCTGCGGCGTCAGAGGCCGTGCGAACGGGCAGTCATCCAGGAACGCCTGCAACTCCGTCTCCGGCACGTCCAGCCCCTCGAACCGGTCCCACTCGTGACCTTCCCGGATCCGCATTTGCTCGCGGAAGCCCTCCATTTGCTCCTCGGTCATCATGCCGGCGTGGTTGTCCTTGTGGCCGGCGAACGGCAGGCCCATGCCCTTGATCGTGTAGGCGATGAAGCAGGTGGGCTGGTCGCCGTCGGCCTCCGCCGCGCGCAGCGTGTCGATGACCGTCTCGATGTCGTGGCCGCCGAGATTGGTCATCAGGGCGCCCAGATCCTCATCGGACAGGCTGTCGATCATGTGACGCACGCCGCGCGAGCGGCCGAGATCCGCCAGCACCGCCTGCCGCCATGCCGCGCCGCCCTGGAACGTCAGTGCGGAATACAGCGAGTTGGGACAATCATCGATCCAGCGCCGCAGCGCCTCGCCGCCATCCTGGGCGAAGGCGGCTTCCAGCTTGCGGCCGTATTTGATGGTGACGCAGTTCCAGCCCATGTCCCGGAACAGCCCCTCGATGCGGCCGAACAACCGGTCCGGCACGACGGAATCGAGCGACTGCCGGTTGTAATCAACGATCCACCACAGATTGCGGACGTCGTGCTTCCAGCCTTCCAGCAGCGCCTCGTAGATGTTGCCCTCGTCGAGTTCGGCGTCGCCCGCGATGGCGATATGGCGCCCGGCCGGCAGCTCCGGACGGGGGGAAAAACCGTGCAGGCGGACATAGTCGGCCATCAGCGCGGCGAAGGTGGTCATGGCGACGCCGAGACCCACTGAACCGGTGGAGAAATCCACCTCCGGCCCGTCCTTCACCCGTGACGGGTAGGATTGCACGCCGCCCAGTTGGCGCAGTGCCGCCATCTTCTCGACGTTCTGGCGACGATAGAGATAATTCATCGCGTGGAAGACCGGGCCGGCATGGGGCTTCACGGCGATGCGGTCCTGCGGGCGGGCGATCTCGAAATACAGCGCCGTCATGATCGAGATGACGGACGCGCAGGATGCCTGGTGCCCGCCCACTTTCAGGCCGTCGCGATTGGGACGGATGTGGTTGGCGTTGTGGATCATCCACGCGGACAGCCACAGCAGTTTGCGCTCAAGCTGCTTCAGGATGTGCACATGCCGCGTCTCGGCGGCCACGGGCGGGGCGAGCAAGCTGACAGGCGTATCCATGGACATTGCACCCTGGCGGAGCGGGACCAGCCCCCAGCATACAGCCTCGGGGTGGCGACGTCTCACTGTCATTGCGAAGCTCTTGTCATTGCGAGGTCTGAAAGGCCGAAGCAACCTCGGTCGGAAATACGTCCGGACGGTTCGTGCGCGGCTCAACCGAGGTTGCTTCGGCCGTTGCGGGATTCGCAATGACGCCTGCCGCCGCGCAACGGCATCCGCCGCCGCGCAACGGCATCCGCCTCCTCGCGATGACACCCGACGCGCGCCCCGGCGCCTTACCCTCCGGCCGCAAGCTGCGTCTGCACCGCCTGCGCCACGGCATCGGTCGTGGCGCGCCAAACGCCCGGCTTGCCCAGCACCCGCGTCAGCGCCTCGCGCAGATAACGAATGCGATGCGCCTGGCCCGCGATCCACGGATGCAGCGTGAGATTGAACACCCCGCCGCCTTCCTCATGCAGCACGGCAAAAGCCTCGGCGATGCCGTCGGCCCAGACAGGAGGGCTCACTCGCCGCAGCCACATGCATTCCAGGTCGTTCCACTCCGGCTGCGGCGGCAGCGCCAGAAGTCGCCGCCCATCGTAAGGCCCGAGCGAATACGGCAGGTCGTCGTTCGGCCAGTCGGTCGTATACAGAAAGCCGGCCTCCGCCAGCAGCGCCGGCGTCAGCGCCGACTGGTTGAAATCCTGCCCGCACCAGCCCAGCGGTGGCTCGCCCGCCGCCGCCGCCACCGCGTCGCGGGCCGCGGCGATGAAGGCGCGTTCCTCGGCTTCGCTCATGCGGCTGGTGATGCGGCGCGTGGCGTGGCTGCCATGCGCCATGAAGCAGGCGTTGCGCTGAATCAGCTCGTCGAGCAATTCCGGATAGCGCTGCGCCGCCGCCGATCCCAGCGCCACGCTTGGCGTCAGGCCGAACCGATCCAGCGCGTCCAGCACGCGGAAGATGCCTACGCGCGCACCGTATTCGCGCTGGCTCCAGGTCAGCCAGTCGGGAAAGAATCTTCCCAATGGCGACACGATGCGCGGATCGGGACTTGCCCCCGCGGGCGGTTCCAGTTCCCAGCAATCCAGCACCAGCGTCACGGTGAAGGCGATGCGCGCACCATCCGGCCAGGCAACGCGCGGCGCTTCCGGCAGCGTACGGAAACGGTAGTGCGCGTGGTCCATGCCAGGCGCGCGCACCTCGTCCACGGGCGGGGTGTTGGCAGGCACGAACTCAGCCATTGGCCGCCTCCCGCGCCGCGAGATGCGCTTCGATCGCCGGCAGGTGCCGGGCGTTGTACCAATCGGCAATCTCGGCCGCCGTGGTCAGCCACACGCCGGGATGCGACAGGATGTATTCCAGCGCCTGGCGGAATATCCGGATGCGATGCGGCTGGCCCACCCAATAGGGATGCAGAGCGATGCACATCACCCGGCCTTGCTCGGCGCCCTCCGCATACACCGTGTCGAAATAGTCGCGGATCTGGCGGACGAAATCGCCCACCTCCTCGCCGCGCCGGTGCAGGATCACGTCGTTGATATCGACCGAATACGGCATCGACAGCAGCCGTCCGGTCGTCACCCGCAGCGGAAACGGCTGGTCGTCGTGATACAGATCGGCAGTGTAGTCATAGCCGCATTCCGCCGCCAGATCGAACGTGCGCAGCGTGTTGGTGATCGCCGGGCTGAACCAGCCGCGTTGCTCGCGCCCGGTCAGCGCGCGGTGGATGGCACGGCTCTCCAGCATCGCCGCGCGTTCCTCTGCCTCGGACAAGTCCAGGTGATAGCGCGTGTTATAGATGCCGTGCGACATGTACTCCCAACCTCGCTTCTCCATCGCTTCCAGGATCGCCGGGTAATGCTGGATCACCGTCACGTTCAGGCTGACGGTGCAGCGGATGCCAAACGCATCCGTGACATCGAACAATCGCCAGAGCCCGACGCGGTTGCCGTAGTCGCGCGCGCCGTAGCCCAGCACGTCCGGATGCGGCGAACGCGGCCAGGGATCGCGGATGCGCAAGAATTTCGGCAAATATTCGTAATGTTCGATGTTCGGCACCACCCACACGGCCACGCGCGCATCATTCGGCCAGCGCAGCGGCGGGCGGCGCAGGATGGGAGAGTAGGGAAGCTCCATGAACGTCCTCCCGCTTGGCGCGCGAGGCCAGGTCGCTCGCGCGTGAGCCGAGGTTAAATCCTCCGCGAGCCATCGTCACCCGCCCGCGAACCATCGTCCCCCGCCGCGCTGCGACCACAATCCCCGCCTGAACGTTCTCGCTGTCCGTCCCAGCAAGGACAACTTATGTCGGTCCTCACCGTTTTGCTCGGCCGCCGCCTCTCGAACAGGGAAGTGGGGCAAGCCAAGATCACGGAGGTCGCGGGCGTGCCGGCGATGGGCCTGGACGCGCTCTCCTCTGCCGCGTACGGGCCGGAAGCGGCACTGACCATCCTGGTGCCGCTCGGCGCCGCCGGCCTCACCCTGATGCTGCCTATCATGGCGGCGATCCTGGTACTGCTCTTCATTCTCTTCCTTTCTTATTGGCAGACCATCGAGGCCTATCCCACCAACGGCGGCTCCTACACCGTCGCCAGTGAAAACCTTGGGCGTTCCGCCGGCCTGCTGGCCGGGACCGCGCTGATGGTGGACTACACCCTGAACGTCGCCGTTGGCATTTCGGCCGGCGTGGCGGCGCTGACCTCGGCCATCCCGGCACTGCATCCCTGGACGCTGCCGCTCTGCCTGGCCGTGCTGGCGGTCATTACTCTGGCGAACCTGCGTGGCACCCAGGAGGCCGGACTGGCCTGGTCGCTGCCCACCTACCTGTTCGTTGTCTGCTGGGTGGCGCTGCTGATGTTCGGCCTCGCGCAGGCCATGTCCGGCCATCCCGAACCGGTGACCAAACCGCCGCCGATCCCCGCGGCGAGGCAGGCGGTCGGTTATTGGCTGGTGCTGCGCGCCTTCGCCGCCGGCTGCACCGCCATGACCGGCGTCGAAGCGGTCAGCAACAGCGTGAATGCCTTCCGCGCACCTTCAGTCAGCCACGCCCACCGCACACTGACCGGTATCGTCGTATTGCTCGCGTTCCTGCTGCTGGTGGTTGCCCTGCTTGCCCACGCGTTCGCCATCGGTGCGATGGATCAGAACCAGCCGGGCTATCAGAGCGTATTGTCACAGCTCGCCGCCGCTCTGGTGGGCCGCGGTCCGGTCTATGACATCGCCATCGGCAGCGTGCTGGCGGTGCTGTGCCTGTCCGCCAACACCAGCTTCGTTGGCTTTCCCCGCGTCTGTCAGTTGCTGGCACGCGACGAGTACCTGCCGCACTATTTCGCCATGCCGGGGCGACGCCTGGTCTATTCACTCGGCATTCTGTTCCTGGGCGCGGCCGCCGGCGTCCTGCTGATCGCATTCGGCGGCATCACCGACAAGCTCATTCCCCTGTTCGCGGTCGGCGCCTTCCTGTCGTTCACATTGTCGCAGGCGGGCATGGCACTGCACTGGACCCGCGCGCTGCGCCAGCAACCGTCCTCCCGTGTGCAGGCGAAGCGCTGCATCAACGGCCTGGGCGCGGTCGCGACAGGCATCGCCCTCGTCATCATCGTCGTTGCCAAATTCACCGCGGGCGCCTGGATCACCATCCTGGTCATTCCGCTGTTGTTCCTGGGCATGCAGCGCATCAAACGACGGTTCGCCACCGTAAAGCGCGAGTTGCGCTGCGGCCCGTTGCACGATCTGCGACGACTGCACCAGCCGGCCGTGATGCTGGCAATGGAAAGCTGGAATGCGATCACCGCCAAGGCGCTGCATTTCGCGATGCGGCTGTCGCAGGATGTGCTGGTGGTGCATCTCTCCGCGCTGGAAGGTCCCGACGCCGAGGAGAACGATGCGCAACTGCGCCGCGATTGGCACCGCAATGTTGTGGTGCCGGCGGAGCAAGCCGGTGTGCCGGCGCCGCGGCTGATGGTGCTGCGGTCCGAGTACCGCGAGTTCCTGGAACCGCTGCAAAAGATCGTCCACGAACTGGAGGATCGTTTCCCCGATCGGCCGATCGCGGTGCTGATCCCGGAAGTTGTTAAGGTGAAATGGTGGGACTATCTGCTGTACACCTATCGCGCCCGGCAGTTGCAGGCCGCCCTGATGCGCGATGCCGGGCCCCGGTTGGTGGTGATCGACGTGCCTTGGCGTATCATGGAGGCATGACACGGGCGTTTGTCTCGCCGGTCCAGACATGTTTTCGCCGGTGCGGCGGCATGGACCGCGCGCCGGGCGGCGATGCGCGCCTGCGGGCGGTGCGGCGATGCGCGCCTGCGCGCGGTGCGGCGATGCGCGCCTGCGCGCGGTGCGGCAATGTGCGCCCGCCCTGCGCAGCGGCATTGCGTGATGAGCCGAGGCCGCCGGACCGGACCAATGCCTGATGCCATTGCCCCCGGCGAATCGCCCGCCAACTGTCGCGACGACACCATGATGATGCTAAGCTTTGTGCAGGCCTGACGGGAGAGGTCGCGATGCCGGACGTCAATGCCTCGGCCATACTTGCGAATATGCGCGAATTTCTTCGCGCCAGCCGGAACAAGAGCCAGGAGGACGTCCTCCGCGCTTTCCTGAAGCTTGTGTTGCACTCGGGAAACCTCTCCGAGGCAGGCTCGATCCTGGTAGACTATCCTGAAGAACGTAAGCTCCGGCTGTTCAATCCGAACGATTTCCTGACAAAGGAAGGATACCTCAAGCCAGGCGAACCATGGCAGGTCGAATTCGAGTACGGCCAGGGCACCGCAGGCCACGCCTACGCATTGCGGCAGAGCGTCACCGTCAAGGACGCTGCCTCGGATCCTACCTTCTCAACGGTTGAAGGCCAAGTGCCAATCTGCAACATGATCTGCGTGCCGATCATCCTGGATGATCTGACCGCGCCATTTGGTGTGGCCTCGTTCCACAACGCCACCACGGGCGAGGAGATCTCCGGCGATACTGCAACTCTGGCCGAGATGTGCGTCTCGGTGCTCGCGCTGGCATTGGCGGCATCAGGCGAGCGTCTTGATCGGCGTACAGTTCGGCGCAAACGGGTGTTCATCGGCTGTGCCAGCGAAGATCTCCAGGTGGCACGCATCATTCAAAACCAGCTCAGTAAGACCGCGCTGGTACGTGTCTGGAACCAAGGCGTGTTCAAGGCCGGCGGATACGTTCTGGAGACCTTGTTGCGACAGGTGAAAGAGTATGATTGCGCGATCTTTCTCATTACGCCCAACGACGTGGTCGAGATTCGCGGACGGCGGTACCTTGTCGCACGCGATAATGTCCTGTTTGAAGCCGGATTGTTCTTCAGTCAACTTGGCCGCCAGAGGACATTTCTGGTGGTTCCCGAGACCAATGAGCTGCATTTGCCGAGCGACCTCGAGGGACTGATCAATCTGAGTTATCCCCGCACCATGGATGCCTCTGATCTCGAGATGGCATTGGCCTCAGTCTACAATCCGATCATAGATGTGTTGAGCAATCCTTTGCCGCCGATCTTATAATCAGGACATCTGCTGGTGAGTTCCGTTTTCCCCGCCGCCACGCGCAAGGGCCGTGCGGCAGAGAGGGTTCAATATTTTATCGCCTGCGACGCCAATTCTCGCTTTCAAGTTTGTCGGCACGCCCTGGGTTACTGATCCTGACGCTTCGCTCGCGATGACAGTGACGGCCGCGGGCACCAAGCGTCAGAGTCGGCACACCAGGGTCCCGAGCGAATGGCACGAGTCTGTCAGCGCCCGAAGCGCCGTTTCCTTTGCTGGAAGGCGCGGACAGCGCGCAGGAAATCGATCTTGCGCAAGGCCGGCCACAGCACATCTGTGAAGTAGAACTCGCTGTACGCACTCTGCCAGAGCAGGAAACCGGACAGTCGCAACTCGCCGCTGGTGCGGATGATGAGGTCGGGCTCGGGGGCCGGCAGATAGAGATGGCGGCTGATCGCTTCCGGAGTGATGCCGGCGGCGACCTCGGTCAGGGACTCGCCGCGTGCTGACGCGGCTTGCAGCAGAGCCCGGACCGCGTCGGCGATCTCCTCGCGGCCGCCATAGGCGACGGCGATCGTCAGCACCATCGCGTCGTAGGTGGCGGTGGCGTCCTGCGCCGCACGGATGGCCGCGCGCAATCCGGGCGGCAGGCACGCGGTCTGTCCGATCGCCTGCACCCGCACGCGGCGGCTGTGAATCTGCGGATCGACCGCGAGCAAGTTCAATTTGGCTTCGACCGCCGCCAGGATGCCTGCCACTTCCTGCGGGGCGCGATTCAGGTTGTCGGGCGAGCAAACCCACAGCGTCACCGCGGGAATTGAAAGTTCGCCGCACCAGTCCAGCACGGCGTCCAGCTTGTGCGCGCCCAATGTATAGACCCGTGCTGGATCGGCCACGCCCCAGAGCTGGCCCCAGCGCCGGTTGCCATCCAGGATCAGGCCGACATGGCGCGGCGGCGGATTGGCGCGGACCTGGCGCAGCAGCCGGCGTTGGTAGATCGCATAGAGCGGCCCGAACAACAGCATGCGCAAGCCGGCGCGCGCGCGCCGGAGCCAGAGGCGCCAGTCAGTACCCAGTGCCGGCGCAGTGCGCGGTGCGGAGGACGATCCGGCCGGCAGACTCATGAACTGGCGCTGCGCGTGAATCCCATGGCCGCTTCATACTCCTGCCGAATGGCGTCCGGCCAGCCTGCGAGGAACGGAAATTCGCGCCGTGGAATGGCGCTGCCGGCGTCGCCGCCGGCCTCCACCTGGTCGCGGGTCGCGCCCTCGATGAACCCGCGGCGGCCGATGATCGGCAGCGTGATACAGGCGTTAAATTCCGTGTCACGAATGGTCGCCTTCGGCTCCTCGCCCGCGGCCACGGCTTCGAGCTGCTGGAAGAACCGCTGCCGCATCATGACGATGCCGCGGTCGCTGCGCCCGAGATGTTCGCGCTTGCGATCGGTGATCGCGCCCTGGCCGACCCAGCCGACGAAATCCTGGTTCATGATGTGGCTGGTGATCCAGCGGCCGGTGCGGGGATCGGTTACGGGTGAGTACCAATAGGGCATGCGGGCCTGGTGGTAGGGCTCGCGATCCTGCGGCACGCGGGTGAAGAACCAGCCGACGCTGAGGGTGGTGGTATCGTCCATCGGCACGCGCCACTCGAAATGGTTGCCGGTGAACAAGGCGTTGGGCCACAGACAGACCCGCCCGGTGGTCCACAGCGGATTGTCCTCGTCGCCGCCCTCGCGCACGCGGCGATAAACCAGGCCGTATTCGAACTCGTCGAAGCCCAGCTTCAGGTGGCGCGGTGCGTAGGCGCCGTTGCCGCCGCGCAATCGGCTGCCCCAGTTGTCGTGCATCCATTCGAAATGCACCGGGTCGATTGAGTTCTCCTGGCACTGGAACCAGTTGCACGGCACTTCGGAAAACACGATCTGGACGAAGCCGTTGCGCCACGTGAACGGTTCCCAGTTCGGCACCAGCGGCGCAGGGTCGGGTCCGAGATAGGCCCAGAGCAAGCCGGCGAGCGGCTGCACCTGGTACGACCTGATGCGGATCTGATCGCGAAAGCGAACTTCCGGGGCGTCGATATCCTCGAACGGTTGTTCGAGACAGGCGCCAGCGGCGTTGAACATCCAGCCATGGTAGTTGCAGCGCAACCCGCAGGATTCGACGATACCGTAGGACAGGTCGGCGCTGCGGTGCGGGCAGTGACGCTCCAGCAGCCCATACTGGCCGGAGAGGTCCTTGTACAGGACGAGATCTTCCCCGAGCAAACGGACCGGCTTGGTGGGCCTGTCCTCCAGTTCGGCGACAGCGGCAACCGGATGCCAATAGCGGCGCAGCAGGGCGCCCATCGGCTTGTCCGGCCCGACCTCGGTCAGCAGATGGTTACGGGCATCGCTCAGCATGGCGCTCGTTTCGCTCCCCAACAGGCAAGGCCTGCAAGCTATTCGCTTCCAGGCCCGCGCACCAGCGCCGGCCAGCCGTGTCGGGGAGCCGATGTGTCCGGCGGTATGCGCATGACGGTTCGCCAACAACCGACGCAAACGGTTCGCCAACAACCGACGCAAACGGTTCGCCAACAACCGATGCAAACGGTTCGCTAACAACCGACGCAAACGGCTCGCCGGCAACCGACGCAATGCGATCGCCCGGCCGTCGGACGATCGGTAGCGGCGCCGGTGTTACTCCGCCGCCGCTCGCGCCTTCTCCAGGTCCGGCACATTGCTCGCAGACGCCGCCAGCATCGACGACTTCGTCACCTTCAGCGCCTCGGCCGCGGCTTCGTTCTCATTGATCTTGGCCATGACCGCCTCGCGCGCGCGTTCGAAATACGCGCGATTGCTCGCGACGAACTCGCGCGACCGGCGCAGACCGGCGAGGTAGCCGTTGATCTCCGGCACCACGTAGCGTGCCACCATGTCCCAACTGCGAAAAGTGTTCTCCGGGTTGGCCCAGTCGTGCACGAAGCCCACCACGGTGCCGAAGCCGCCGCTCATTTCCAGCACCTGCTTGATCCGCGCCACCAGATCGTCCGGCGTGCCGATCGTCGCCACCGCGCCATCGGAATAGGCGGTCAGGTCCACCGCCTGATCCGGAGTCTTGAACGGCTTCGCGCCGGGCCGCTGCAACGTGCCCGTAATATACTCATTGTGATGGCGGAAGAGTCCATCCCGCGCTTGCTCCCGCGCTTTCTCCCGCGTCTCGGCAATGTGCCAGCTCAGCAGCACCCGCCAGTTCTTGCGGTCCACCGTCCTGCCGTGCTTCGCCGCCGCCGCTTCCGCGAACCCCCATTGCGTCGGCAGCGCGTTCAGCCCCTCCTGCGACAGCGAACCGATCGAGATGATGCCGATCCCGTGCTTGCCCGCCAGCGTCATCCCGGACGGGCTGATCTGCGAAGCGACCGCGAACTCCATCTCCTCCTGCAACGGGAGAAGCTGCAACGCGGCATCATTCAAATTGAACCACTCGCTTTTGTGGGTGACGCGCTCGCCCTGGAACAAGCGGCGGATGATGCCGATCGCCTCGTCCTGGCGGTCGCGCAGCAGCATCGGATCGACGCCCAATGTGTGCGCGTCCGATGCCAGCGCACCGGGACCGGAACCGAAGATTGCCCGCCCACCGCTCATGTGGTCGAGCTGCACCATGCGCTGCGCCACGTTGAACGGATGGTGGTAGGGCAGCGACACCACGCCTGTCGCCAGCCTGATGCGCTTGGAACGTTCCGCCGCGGCGGCGAGGAACATCTCGGGCGAGCCGATCATCTCCCAGCCCGACGAATGATGCTCGCCGCACCAGAACTCGTCGTAGCCGAGCTTGTCGACATGCTCCACCAGATCGAGATCGCGGCGGAATTGCAGCATTGGATGCTCGCCGATCGGGTGATGCGGGGCGAGGAACGCACCAAATCTCAGGCGTGGCATGCGAGGAGGCTCCTGGGAGGCTGAGGCGCGAACGATGGGCGCGTCGCGGCGGGCAGGCAATAGGCGGCTGCGGCGCGCGCAGTGACGCTGGGAGGCGGCTCGGTTCAGTCACGACCTGCTGGAATAGCGCGGCGCTACGCGGGCGACATGCGACCGCCCTATCAGAACCGACATGGCGCAGGGGTTGGAAACCGCCAGGAAGCCAAGCCCCGGTTGCAATCCCTCCCAACCCCGGCAATCTCCCGCCAACCCACGAGGAGCGTGCGCCGATGCCCCAGTCCCGCCCCGCCGGCCGGCATTTCCTGCAAATCCCCGGCCCCACCAACGTGCCGGACCGCGTGCTGCGCGCCATCGACAACCCCACCATCGACCATCGCGGTCCGGACTTCGGCCGCATGGGCCGCGAGCTTCTGACCAACCTCAAGGCAATCTTTCAGACCAGCGGGCCGGTGATGATCTATCCCGCCTCGGGCACCGGCGCCTGGGAAGCGGCGCTGACCAACACGCTCTCCCCCGGCGAGACGGTGCTGATGTGCCGCACCGGCTGGTTCGCCACGCTGTGGAAGGAGATGGCGGAGCGCCTGCAGCTCAATCCGATCTTCATCGACACCGACTGGCGCCGCGGCGCCGACGTGCCCGCGCTCGCCGCCGCGCTCGCCGACGACAAGGCGCACCGCATCAAGGCGGTCGCCGTCGTCCACAACGAGACCTCCACCGGCTGCACCAGCCGCATCGACGAGGTGCGTGCCGCCATGGATGCCGCGCACCATCCCGCGCTGCTGCTGGTGGACACGATCTCGTCGCTCGCCTCGATCGACTACCGGCACGATGAGTGGGGCGTGGACGTCACGGTGGCCGGTTCGCAAAAGGGGCTGATGCTGCCGCCTGGCCTCTCGTTCAACGCGGTCAGCGACAAGGCATTGAAAGCGGCTGAGGGGGCGAAACTGCCTCGCAGCTACTGGGACTGGCGGCCGATGCTGGAGGCCAACAAGACCGGCTATTTCCCCTATACCCCCGGCACCAACCTGCTGTTCGGCCTGAACGAGGCGGTGAAGATGCTGCTGGAGGAAGGCCTGCCCGACGTGTTCGCCCGCCACGACCGCCACGCCGAGGCGACGCGCCGCGCCGTCCGCACCTGGGGCCTGGAGATCCAATGCGCCGAGCCGCGGCATTGTTCGTCGTCACTGACCGCGGTGCGCGTGCCGGAGGGCCACAGCGCCGACGCACTGCGTGCCGCCATTCTCGAGAAATACAACATGAGCCTCGGCAATGGCCTGGGCATCCTGAAGGATCGCGTGTTCCGCATCGGCCATCTCGGCGATTTCGGCGACCTGCAACTGATCGGCACGCTGGGCGGCGTCGAAATGGGCCTGCGCGTCGGCGGCGTGCCGCACAAGCCGGGCGGCGTGCAGGCAGCGGTGGATTACCTTTCAGGCAACGCCTGACGCCTCACAGGCGAACGCCGTCAGTTCGCCGGCTCAATATTCACGTCACCCGCCACGACTCGCGCGCGTCCTTGCGCCGTGTCCAACAGCAGCGCGCCGTCGGTATCAATACCGACGAACTGCCCGGTGATGAAGCTCTCGGGCAGCCGCACGCCGAGCGTGGTGCCAGGCGGATGCGCCCGTGCCAGCCACGCCGCGCGCACCGCGGCGAATCCATCCGCCTGCCAGATCGCCAGCCAGTTGCCCAGCGCTTCGAGCAATTTCTGGCGCGTGCCGTCCACCGTTGCCAGTCCGCCGCAGCCAACGATGGTGGAGACCTGGTACGACACCCCGCTCGGCGCATGCAGCACGTTCAGCCCGATGCCCAGGATCAGCGCGTTGCCCGCTTGCTCGAGCAAGATGCCGGCGATCTTGCCGTCGCGCACCAACACGTCGTTGGGCCATTTCAGCGTGGCCCGCACATGTCGCGGCAGCAGCGCGTCTACGGCATCCGCGACCGCGAGCGATGCGAGGAAGCCCAGCTCGACGGTGCGTCCGAGCGGCACATCCGGGCGCAGCACGATCGAGAGATACAGGTTGCCGGGAGGGCTGATCCAACGCCGCGCGAAGCGTCCGCGCCCGGCGGTCTGCTGGTCGGCATGGACCACGGTGCCATGCTCTGCCCCGGCCTCGGCGAGGCGCCGCGCCTCGTCGTTGGTCGAGCCCAACTCGTGGTAGTGGCGAACGTCGAACGCCGTCATGGTCGCATGCCTGCCTCACCCCTCCTGCGATCACGCTAGCCGAGCCGGTCCGCGCGCGCCACATTGCGGCCGCAATGTGCTTGACCCGGCGCGCCGCGGCTTGGCACCCATGCCGTATGGCTCGTTTCGCTCTGCCCCGGATTCTCGCTTGTGTCCTTGTCTGGGGCGTGCTGGCCGCGACATCGCCCGGGGCTTGGGCCGTGGCGCCTCTGCCGCGCGGCGCGTTGCCCCCGCGGGTGATACGAGTGGCCGAGCAACGCACTCCGGTCGTGCGGCCGCACGGCGCGCTGCATCCGGCGCGGCCATCACGCCGGCGCCAGCCGCCGCAGCCATTGCCGCTGCCGCCGCCGCTGCCGGAAGCCGCCCAACCGTCGCCGCCGGCCGCCGTGCCTGCCGCGCCCCCAACCACGGCGGCCAAGCCGGAGAAGCCGGTCGGCACCGGCCTGCCCCTGCCGCGCTTCGCCGCACTGCGCACCGACGACGTCAACATGCGCGCCGGCCCCGGGTTCCGCTATCCGATCCTGTGGGTGTACAAGCGCCGCGACCTCCCCATGGAAATCGAACGCGAGTTCGAAGTCTGGCGCCTGGTGGAGGATCCCGACGGCACCAAGGGCTGGGTGCATGAGGCAACCCTGACCGGCCGCCGCACCTTCCTGGTTCAAGGCACCGACGCCACGCTGCGCGCCCAACCGAACGGCACCGCCCGCGCTGTTGCTTTGCTAAAGGTCGGCGTGATCGGCCGCATCCGCTCCTGCGACGCCGGCAGCGAATGGTGCCACGTGCAGATACGCGATTACAGCGGCTACCTGAAGCGGACACAGTTCTGGGGCACGTTGCCGAACGAGGTGATCGCACCGTAAGCGCCAGGGCCTCCGCCCCTGGACCCGGCCAAGAGGCTTTGCCCCTTGGAACCCCGGCAAAGGCGAG
>DATJNA010000076.1:0-19610 GCA_035508435.1 Acetobacteraceae bacterium
CTGGTGGCGCAGGTCGGCATGATCGTACATCTGGTGTCGTTCCTGATGCCGCATCTTGGCGCGGACGGCGCGGCCATGGCGCTGGCACTGACCTCGGTGGGGGCGGTCGGCGGCAGGCTGGTGCTTGCCGGCGTCATCGACCGGCTGCATCAGCGCCGCACCGCCGCGGCCAGTTTCGCCAGCCAGGCGGTGGGACTGGGGCTGATGCTCGCCTTCTCGCACCGGCCGGAGGCGCTGTATGCCGGGTGCCTGTTATTCGGTCTCTCGGTCGGCAACGTGATCACCATTCCTGCGCTGATCATCCAGCGCGAGTTCCCGCCCGGCGCGTTCGGATTGGTGGTCGGGCTGTCCACCGCGGTTGGTCAGTTCACCTTCGCGCTGGCGCCCGCGCTGCTGGGAGTGCTGCGGGATGCGACAGGCGGGTATGCGGCGGTGCTGGCGTTCTGCATGGTGCTGCAGCTTGCCGGGTCGGTGCTGGTGCTGGCGGCGCCGCGGCGTTAGTCAGCGCCGAGCCGCTTTGGAGACCCCGCCATGGACCTTGACCCGCAGATCGCCGCCGCGCTGAAGACAGTTTCCACCGCAACCATCACCACCGTGCTGCTGAAGAAGGGGCTGCGGAATGTGTGGATGCGCGGGCCGAAACCGCTGCGGACGGGGCTGCCGCGGCTGGTCGGGCGCGCGTTCACCATGCGCTTCGTGCCGGCGCGCGAGGACTTGGCGACGCCGGAGTCCTGGGCCTCGCCGCGCTCCACCCGTGCCGCGGTCGAGGACATGCCCTCGGGCGTCATCACCGTGATCGATGCGATGGGCGTCACCGATGCCGGCGTGTTCGGCGACATTTTGTGTGCGCGCATGGCCAGGCGCGGCGTGGCGGCGCTGGTGACGGATGGCGTGGTGCGCGACGTGGCAGGTGTGCTGGGCACCGGCCTGCCGGTATGGTGCCAGGGGTGGGCGGCGCCAGCCTCGGTTGCCGGGCTGACCTTGGTGAACTGGCAGGAACCGATCGGCTGCGGCGGTGTCGCGATCTTCCCGGACGACGTCATCATGGTGGACGACGACGGCGCCGTGGTGATTCCGCAGAAGCTGCTGGAGGAGGTGGCGGCGACGGCGTGCGAGCAGGAGCGGCTGGAGGAATGGATCATGACGGAGGTGGCGAAGGGCGCGTCGCTGCCCGGGCTGTATCCGCCGAATGCCGAAAACCAGGCACGCTATGAGGCCTGGGCGAAGCAAGCCAGATGAGCCCTGGGTCAAGCAAGCCAGTTAAAGTTTGGACGAGGGCGGGCAGGCAAGGCTGGCGCCCTCACTGCGGTCTCTGGCGGCGGTGGCGGCATCGCAAGATTCACCACAGAGGCACAATGACATAAAGAATGCGCGTTCCGGCTCGCGCATTGATGTGGGATACTGTATAGTAGCTTTCCTATACCTTCCTTGCCGGGAGCCCACTTCCCATGAACGACGCCGCCACCCTTGTGCAGCCTGTACAAACCACGGAGCATTTCGACGTTTTGATTGTCGGTGCCGGCATTTCCGGCATTGGCGGTGCGTATCATCTGACGCACCAGTGTCCCGCCACCAGCTTCGTCGTGCTGGAAACGCAGGACCATTTCGGCGGTACCTGGTGGACGCACCGCTATCCTGGCATCCGCTCCGACAGCGACCTGCACACCTTCGGTTACCGGTTCAAGCCGTGGACCAGCGCGCCGATCGCGACGGCGGACGAGATCCGTGCCTATATGGGCGAGGTGATCGAGGAGAACGATCTCGCGCGCCATATCCGCTATCATCATAAGATTCTGGCCGCGCGCTGGGACAGTGGCGAGGCGGTGTGGACGATCGATGCAGTGCGCACCGATTGCGGCGAGCCGGCGCGTTTCACCGCGAATTTCCTGTGGATGTGCCAGGGTTATTATCGGCATCAGGAAGGCTACACGCCCGATTGGGATGGCATGGCGGGCTATCAGGGCCGCATCGTGCATCCTCAGACCTGGCCGCAGGACCTGGACTACAAGGGCAAGAATGTACTGGTGATCGGCTCCGGCGCAACCGCGGCGACGCTGATCCCGGCGATCGCCAAGGATTGCGGCCATGTCACGATGTTGCAGCGGTCGCCGACCTATTTCCGTATTGGCCGCAATGCGATCGAGCTGGCGGAGGAGCTGCGCCGGCTGCAGATCGACGAGACGTGGATTCACGAGATCGTCCGCCGCAAGATTCTAAAAGAGCAGGATGCGTTCACGCGGCGGACATTTGTCGAGCCGGAGAAGGTGAAGCAGGAGTTGCTTGGGCAGATCCGCGCGATCCTGGGGCCGGACTATGACATGACGCATTTCACGCCGCGGTATCGTCCGTGGCAGCAGCGGCTCGCCTATGTGCCCGACGCGGATCTCTTCGAGGGCATCCGGTCGGGCAAGGCGTCGGTGGCGACGGGGGAGATCGAACGCTTCACCCGGACCGGCGTGCTGCTGAAGACCGGCGAGGCGCTGGATGCCGACATCATCGTCACGGCGACCGGCTTCAATCTGTGCGTGCTGGGCGACATCGCGTTCGAGATTGACGGCAAGAAGTTGAATTTCCACGACACCGTGACCTATCGCGGCATGATGTTCACTGGCATTCCGAACATGGTGTGGGTGTTCGGCTATTTCCGTGCGAGCTGGACGTTGCGCGCTGATCTGGTGGGGGATTTCGTCTGCCGGTTGCTGAAGCACATGCAGGCGAAGGGCGCCCGCAAGGTGGCGGTGGCGCTGCGGCGGGAAGACCAGGACATGGCGCTGCTGGACTGGATCGATGCCGGCAATTTCAATCCCGGCTATATGATGCGCGGCATGCACCTGCTGCCGCAGCGCGGCGACAAGCCGGAGTGGCAGCATACGCAGGATTACTGGACGGAGAAGGATGCGTTCGCGGCGATCGATCTGGACGGAGAGGAGTTCGTTTATTCCTGAGATTGAGTCGGAGACGTTAGCGACTCACGGGCGGCGCTCAGATATGTGTCAAGTGTTTCATTCAGCCGCTGGCAGAGAAGCCGGTTGAACGCGGCGTTGCCCTGGCCCGCTTGCTCTTGCTGCAACGCGGTGAGGTAGGCCAGCCGATCCTCGGGGCGCACGGCGACAGGCGGATATCCGCCCCTGAGCAAGATGAGGTTCATCAGCAGGCGCGCCGTTCGGCCGTTGCCGTCGTTGTAGGGATGAATGTCGACAAGCCGCCGATGCGCCGTGAACGCGGTCTCCGGCGTGTCGGCCGCCGTCCCGAGCCAACGGGCAAAGTCTCCCATCAGTGCTGGCACTTCCGCGGGGGACGGAAAACTGTGCCGTCCGCCATCCGTCAATGCATAGCGGCCCTGGTCGGCGTAGCGGCCCGCGATGTCCGGATCGGAGCGCTTCACCACCAGGCTGTGCAAATTACGTAGGTCGCCTTCGGTGAGCGGCGTTGATCGCCGCGCCTGGTCCCGCACGTAGTGGATTGCCTCGTAATGATCGATCGCTTCCAGATGATCCTTCAGCGGCTTGCCGCCGATCGTGATGCCATGTTCCACCACCAGCGTGGTCTCGGCCGCGGTCAGCGTGTTCCCCTCGATTGCGTTCGAAGTATAAGTAAGTTCCAGGTCGTGCACATGCTCAAGGTTGGTCAGACCGCGAGGCGCCTGGTCGCGCAGCCGATCGAACTCAGCTTTCTTCGCGACGACCTGTTGCTGCAAATTATCCATGTCTGATTGCTGTTTCGTCGGCACGGCTCGGTCATACTCGCTCGCCCACGCCGCCACCCGCGCCGCGTTGCCAGCCCAGGTATAATCCCGCCGCGCAATCTCCGCCCGCGCCGCCGCGCCCAGGCGCTGCCGCAGTGCCGCATCGCCGGCCAGCCGGCGGATCGCGCGCCACATCGCACCTGGCTCGGTCGGCAAGAACAGTACTGCGGTCTCACCGTCGCGCAGCACTTCGCGGATGTTCGGCTGGTCGGGGGCGACGATGGCGCGCGCGGCCGCCATGTATTCGAACAATTTCAGCGGCGAGGCGTAGCTCACCACCAGCGGCTGCAACGCGATGTCGAACTCCGCCACCAGGGCTGGGATCGCTTCGTGTGGCTGCAGGCCGGTAAACGCCACCCGTTCCCGCAACCCCAGCGCTGCCGCCTGTTGCTCCAGTTCCGCGCGCACGGGGCCATCGCCGACGACCACCAGGCGCAGCGGCGGCCCGTCGTGGTCCTCGGCCATTGCCGCGATCACCGTGTCCAGCCCGTGCCAGGCGCGAACGAACCCGACGAAGCCGAGCACAACTGGTTCTGCTGTCGGCGCGCGCTGCGGCAAGGCGGCAAAGCGCGCCGGATCGATACCGTTCGGCACCACGGAAATGCGCGTGGCCGACACGCCGGCGGCGGCGATCATGTCGCGCAGCACCCCGGTGACGACCAGCACCCGGGTGGCGGATCGCCACACGTGGCGCTCGAGCGCATGGGCGAGCCACGGCAGACCCAACCCGCCGAAGCGGGCGCGCTCGTCGGCTAGCGGGGCGTTCACCTCCAGGAAGAAGGGTGTGCAGTAGCCGCGAGCGACCCATGCGCCGGCGAGATAGTAAAGATTGTAGCGTTCGTAGATCAGGTCCGGGCGGAACTGGCGGTATGCCGTGCGCAGACGCCACCAGGCTGGGACGTTGTAGGCGAGCTCCGCGAGTTCGCCGATCGCGGCAGGCAGCCGGGCGCGGATCCACGCGACCAGCCGGCTCTCTCCGCCGAAACGTGCTTGCTCGTAGAGGCCTGGGCCGACCACCAGCACTTCGTGCCCCAGGCCGCGCAGCGCAGTGACAAGTTCTTCGACATGCACACTCTGTCCGTCGCGCGACTGGATACGGTGGCTGTAGAGGATGCGCATGGGTCAGCGCGAGGTGGGCAGGGAGGGCGCTGCAGAACATGCATGCCCTCTCTCGCGCGAGGAGAGGGGGAGCAAGCGGTCCCTGATCCGGCCCAGCGTGTGGCGCGCGAGGACGCCGAGCCCGGCCGGGCGGCGCGGATCTACCAGCAGCAGCCCGATGCGCTGCCGCCGCTGCCCCGTCCAGCCCTGCTTGTACGCATCATCGCCGCGGCCGAAATCGATCGCCGAGACGCGCTCCACGTCGAGCAAGTGCCGCAGCATCAATGCCGTCAGCACGGTGCCGGGCGAATCCGGCTGGAACGCCTCGTCATGCGCCAGTTTCAGCACTGTGGCGGTGTCCGCCTCCACCGCCCATAGCTGGGCAGCCACGGGAACGCTGCCAATCCGCCAGAGGCCCAGCCGCAGCAGGCCGGCCTCGGCCGCCTCCCGCATCAGCGCGGCATTGAAATACGGGAATGGTTCCGGGTCCTTCCAGCTCCTGGCATAGACTTGCTCGAAGGCGGCGATGCCGGGTTCCAGATCGCCACCGCCGATGACAATGCTGAAACTAGCGTCGTCGCGGCGCTCGGCGCGGCGGAGCTTGCGGCGGATGGTCTCGCGCAAGGCGCCGGGCCGGGCCGCGAGATACGCTTCCCAGCACAAGCTGCTCACATTCACATGCCAGTTGCCGAAATGGGCAAAGCGCAACACGATCAACCCGGCCTCGCGTGCGCCATGCTCGAGGGCGGGCAAGGCGGGCCAATCCTCCGCCAGCGCATCCAGGCGGATGGTGGCACGGCCGCGACAGAACCGCGCCAGGGCGGCGAATACCGAAATCAGGATATGCTCTGGCAAGTCTGGTGCCAGCAAAGGGGCGTATACGCAGGTGTAAGGCGTGGTCAGCGTGCTCCACCCCGCCTCGTCGCGGCGCAGCGGCAGCAAGGCGGCGGGGCGGTGATTGGCGTAGGCGAGCAGGAAGCAGGGCCGCGTGCCAGGCGGCAGGCCGCACTCGATCACGGTGCGCCACCAGCCCCGACGAAAAAACAATCCCGGGGAGGTCGCAAACAACCCGTCTGCTTCCGCGGGCAACGCGTCGAGCGACGCGAATGCCTGCACGCGCACGGTCATGGCAGCGTGTACCAAAGATAGCCGATCCATTCGTGCAGTGCGTAGAAGCTGACGACCCAGGAGGAAACCTGCGGCACGAAATCCTCGGGCAGCGGCGTCGGCAACCGGTCCAGCGGGCCCGGTGCCGCGGTCACCGTCAGGCCGGTGCCGGCGAACGCGAGCAAGGCACGGCGTTCATGCCAGGGCTGGGTGACGAGATAGATCGACTCGATGCCGCTGGCGTGCAGGATGTCGGCGCTGTCGCGGGCGTTCTGCCAGGTGTCGCGCGATCGGTTCTCCACCCAGCGCACGGGGACGCGGAAGTCCTCCACCAGGGTAGCGCGCATCAGGTCGGCGACCGGCGGCGGCCGGTTGCCGATCACCCCGCCGGTGACCAGGATCGGCAACGCGGTCTTGCGCTGCAACGCCGCACCGGTGCGCAACCGCTCCAGGCTGAGCGGGCCGACGGTGGTGGCCCGGTTCGCGTTCCGAGCCACATCGCCGCCAAGGATGACGATCGCCTGTGGCGGCTTGCCGGGCGGCGGCGTCAGCGGCAGGTCGTATTCCAGCGAGCATAGCAGTGTGCTGGCAACGGCGGGCATCGCCAGCAGAAGCAGCACCACGGCAGAGACGCCGATCAGCCAGTGGGCGAAACGCGGGCGCCGCCGCAATACTGCCACGCCCACCAGGATGGCGAGTACGAGATTGACGGGAGGCAGCAGCAGGAAAGACAGGAGCGCCTTGAGCCACACGCGGCGTGGTTAGCGGCGCGTTGCGAGCCAGTCCAGCACATTGCGGAGGCCGTCGCGCAACGGCATCGCCGCGCGGAAGCCGAGCGCGGTGCGGGCACGGTCCGGCACGCCGACAGAGCGGCGAATGTCGCCCGGGCGCGGCGGGTGGTGCCGGATGTCGGGCTGGGCACCCGCGAGGTCCGCGATGGCGCGCGCCAGTTCGAGCACGCTGGTGGGCGTGCCGGTGCAGACGTTGAAGACCGGCGAGGCAGTGGATGGGTGGTTCATCGCGGTCATCAATGCCGTCACCACGTCAGCGACGTAGATGAAGTCGCGGGTCTGTCCGCCGTCGCCGAAGATGTCGATCGGGGCGTCGCGCGCGACACGCTCGGAGAAAATCGAGATTACCCCGGAATACGGCGAATGCGGGTCCTGGCGTGGGCCATACACGTTGAAGAAGCGCAGGCCGGTGGTGGGGATCGCGTGCACGTGACAGGCGACATGGGCGTGCAGTTCGCAGGCGTATTTATCGGCGCCATAGGCGGACAGCGGGCGTCGCTCGGCGGTTTCGTGGATCGGGACGGTGGCGCAGTCGCCATAAACGGCGGCAGAGGAGGCATAGACCACCGGGACGTGCGTGCCGCGGCGGCGGATGGCGTCGAACAGGGTGATGGTGCCGGTCAGGTTGGCGCGATGGTTACCGAGCCAGTCGGTGATGCCGCGTTGCACCGAAGCGATGGCGGCGAGATGGAACACGCCATCGACGTCCGCGACGGCGGCGCGCACGGCGTCCGCATCGGCGACGTCGGCCTGGGTCAGGGGCGTATCGGGCGGCAGGTTGTCGCGCGAGCCGGTGGAAAGATCGTCCAGCACGCGCACGCTGTCGCCATGTCGCAGCAGCGCGTCGCAGAGGTGGGAGCCGATGAACCCCGCTCCGCCGGTGACGAGATAGGTTTTCATTGCCACTTCATAGCGCCTCGCTGGTGAGGAACCGAACCCCCAGCTTCGTCAGCCGCTCCCGCGCTTCATCCATCGTGGTACGGCCCGCGCCGAGTGGAATTCCAATTTCCCGGCAGGCATCCTCGACCACCGTCACTTCGTAACCCAGCCGTGCGGCATCCTCGGCGGACCAGGCGACGCAGAAGTCCGTTGCGAGTCCAACACAGAACAGCCGCCGGAACCCGCGCTGGCGCAGCCAGCCATCGAGGCCGGTGGGCGTCGTGTGGTCGTTCTCGAAGAACGCCGAGTAGCTGTCCAGCGTCGGCCGAAAGCCCTTGCGGATGATCATCTCCACTCGTCGCAGGTCCAGGTTGGGATGCAGCGCGGCATTGGCACTGCCTTGCAGCGCATGGTCCGGCCACAGCACCTGCCGTCCGTACGGCATATCGATCTCCTCGAACGGCTGACGGTCGGGATGCGCGCTGGCGAAGGATGCATGACCCGGCGGATGCCAGTCCTGCGTGGCGAAGGCATGCGGGAAGACGCCCAGCAGCCGGTTGATCGCCGGCACCACGGCATCGCCGTCGGCCACCGGCAATTCGCCGCCCGGCATGAATGTGGGCTGCACATCGATCAGGCCCAGAATATCGGCCTGCGGAATGATCGCCATTTGCGTCTCCCTGGTCATCCGCTGGTGAGAATAGTATGGCTCGTGCAACACGACTCCGCGTTGCGCCTGCCCGGGAGACCAATCAATGAAATTGCCACGCTTGTCACTGCCTTGCCTGTTGCTAGCCGCGGCGCTGGCGCAGCCGGCCGGGGCGGCCAGCTTCCGCTGGGCCAATGACGGCGACGTCGCCACCATGGATCCTGACATGCAGCAGGAGACGGTGCAGTTGTCGTTCCTCTCCAACATCTACGAGCCGCTGATCCGGCGCACTCCCGACCTGAAGCTGCAGCCGGCGTTGGCAACAAGCTGGGAGCAGGTCAGCCCGACAGTATGGCGGTTCCATTTGCGTCCCAACGTGAAATACACCGACGGCACTCCGCTCACCGCCGATGACGTGTTGTTCTCACTGAAGCGCATCCAGTCGCAGAACTCGCAGATGCGGGCGCCGATGTCGATGGTGAAGGAGGCACGCAAGGTCGATGACCTGACCGTGGATATGGAAACGGTGCACCCCGACCCGATCCTGCCGCAGGAGGTCACCAACTTCCTGATCATGTCGAAAGCCTGGTGTGAGGCGCATAGTGCCACCGAGCCGGTGGTTTTCGGCGGCAAGGTGGACAGCTATTCCGTGCACAATGCGATGGGCACCGGGCCGTACAAGCTGGTCTCGCGTGAGCCGGACCGGCGCACCGTGGTGGAGAAGAACCCCGGATGGTGGGACAAGATCCCCGGCAACGTCGATCATGTGGAATTCGACGTGATCCACAGTGCCGCGACGCGTGTGGCGGCACTGCTCTCGGGCGAGGAGGACATGATCTACTCCGTCCCGCCGCAGGACATGTCGCGCATCGCACATGCGCCGGGTCTGCATCTGATCCAGCATCCGGAGCTGCGCACGATCTTTCTCGGCTTCGACCTGTCGCGCGACGAGCTGCCCAGCTCCGACATCAAAGGCAAGAACCCGCTGCGCGATTTGCGAGTGCGGCAGGCATTTTCGCTGGCGATCGACGAGAACCTGATCGCGTCGAGGGTGATGCTGGGGCTCGCGCATCCGTCCTTCATGATGTGGGGGCCAGGCGTCAACGGTTATGATGCGAAGCTCGATGTGCGACCGAAGCCTGACCTGGCGAAGGCGAAGGCGCTGATGGCGGCAGCGGGATATCCTGACGGCTTCAAGATCTCCTTCGACTGCCCGAACGACCGCTATGTGATGGACGAGCAAATCTGCACCGCCATCAGCGCCATGCTGGCGCGGATCGGCGTGAAGGTGGATCTGATTGCGCAGACCAAGGCGAAGTATTTCGCCAAGATCAATCCGCCGAAATATGATACCGATTTCTATCTGCTGGGTTGGACGCCGGCGACCTACGACGCGCACAACGTGCTGTACAGCTTGCTCGGCACCCGAGCGGGCGGGCGCGGCGAGCTGAATGACGGCGGCTATTCCAATCCGGCGCTGGACGACCTGATCCGGAAGATCGGCGAGGAAGCAGACCAGACGAAGCGCAACGGGCTGATCGACGATGCGGCGCAAATCGTGCAGCACGATCTGCCGGTGATCCCACTGCATCAGCAGGTAATCGTTTGGGCGGCCAAGGATAACGTCACGGTGGCGCAACCGGCGGACAATTTCTTCCCGTTCCGATATATTGTGGTGAAGTAACTGCGCCGCTGTCGGCGGGCCGGTGTCCTGGGTACACCGCCACGGCCTCAGTCGTGCGGTCGCCCGCGAAGCAAGAGGAAGAGCAAATAACGCAAATGGCCGCCAACAACGCGAATCGGTTTTGCGGCGCCGTGGCGGCACGGCTCCTCAGGAGATTGCAACTGAAAACTGATCCTGCGTGCGATACTGAAGCCATTGGCGTTATTGCGGCCTTTCGCGTTATTTGCGTTTGAATCTTACCTGCGATGCGGTCATCGGCATCAGCCTCGCATCCGCCGCAAATGCGCGGCCAATGGCGCGCATCATGCGCTCCTGTCCCCAGAACTGACTCCGCCGCCCCCAATGTCCCGCTCCATTCCACATTGGTCTCCGCCCAGCTCCGGTCTACAACGGACCCCATGCACCGCCCGCACCGCGCCGCCGCCACGCCGCCCACCCTGATCGCGAGCACCGCGGCCCTCGAGGCCTTCTGCCAACGCCTCACCGGCGAGGAATTTGTCACCGTCGATACCGAGTTCATGCGGGAGCGTACCTATTGGCCCGAGCTCTGCGTCGTCCAGCTCGCCGGTGACCGCGAGGTCGGTGTCATCGACGCTCAGGGCGATGAACTCGACCTCACCCCGCTGGGCGATCTTCTCGCCAACCCATCCGTCCCGAAAGTCTTCCACGCTGCGCGGCAGGACATCGAGATCTTCGTCCTCCGCTTCGGCACCGTTCCCACCCCCCTGTTCGATACCCAGATCGCCGCCATGGTCGCCGGCTTTGGCGATCAGGTGGGATACGAGGCGCTGGTATCGGGTCTCACCGGTGGCGCGGTCGACAAGGCGCACCGCTTCTCCGACTGGTCCGCCCGCCCGCTCTCTGCGGCCCAAATCGCCTATGCCGCGGCCGACGTGACCCACCTGCGCGACGTCTACCGCCGCCTGCGCGCCCGGCTGGAGGAAGACGGCCGCCTCGAGTGGGTGGCCGAGGAGATGGCCGCCCTGACCGACCCCGCGCTGTATCGCGCCGATCCCGACAACGCCTGGGAACGCCTGCGCCCGCGCAGCGGCAATCGCCGCTTCCTGGGCCGCCTCCAGGCGCTCGCCGCGTGGCGCGAACGCGAGGCACAGCGCGTCAATATCCCCCGCCAGCGCCTGCTGAAGGACGAGGCGCTGATGGAGATCGCCGCCACTGTCCCCGCCGATATCGACTCCCTCGCCCGCATCCGCAGCGTGTCCCGTGGCTTCGCCGAAGGGCTCATGGGGGAATCGCTGCTGGAAGCCATCGCCGCCACCATCGCCGTGCCGGACAGCGCGCTACCGCCCGCGCCGCCGCCGCGCGACGCCCAGCGTGCTTCGCCTGCCCTCATCGCCTTGCTCAAGGTCTTGCTCGCAGCCAAGTGCGAATACCACCATGTCGCGCCTCGCCTGGTTGCCGGCACCGAGGATCTCGAACGCCTCGCGCTGGAGGACGATCCATCGATTCCGGCTCTGCATGGCTGGCGCCGCGAGGTCTTCGGCGAGGACGCACTGGCGCTGAAGCAGGGGCGTATCGCCCTGGCCGCGGACCGGCGCCAGGTCAGGATTGTACACGTGTAATTGGCTCGTTTTTGCCAATTGTCGGTTGCATCAAGGCATCGTCACGACTATCGTGAAACCATTTCGACATCGGTCATTCGATGCCTTTATGTACCGAAAGTCCAGACTGTGCTGACTGGAATATTGCGGTCGGCGACCGCGACCATCCGAACGCGGCCGCCGCCCCGCCGCATTCGCTCGCTTGGCCGCATGCGCGCCATGATTGGTACCGGCGCCTCGCGTGGCTGAGGACGAAGCCATCGGCCATCGTGCTGGCCATGCTGATCGTTATTACCAACACGGTCCTCGGGGTCGTGGCGGTGCATGGGCTGCGTGACGGCTTCACTATGATCCGGCAGGGCGACGCGGCGGTGGCAGCGCTGGCCCGTCTCAGCAGCGAGACCGGTCAGGCCGCGCGTCATGCCCGCGGTTTCCTGCTGCTGCGTCAGCCGCAGCAACGGGCTCGCTTTTACGCGGCGCGAGATCTTCTGACACAGCAGATCGTCCGGTTGCGGATGCTCACCGCCGGTTCGCCAGCCCAGCAGCGGCGCCTTGACGCGGTGCAACGCTGGCTCAGCCAAGAGAGCGCCGCGGTGGAGGCGCCGCCGGCGGCCGGCGCGTTGCAATCCGCCGCCGCGCCGTTGCAGCAGCTCGATGCGGAAGAGCAACGCCTCGTTGCGGTGAGGGCTGCCGTGGACGCCATCCGCGGCGACGGGCAAGCCGCGCAGGCGGGGCGGTTCGACATCGCGGAGCAACGCATCAACCGGGCTTTTGTGATTTCGGAATGCCGCACTTTCTTGAGCATCGGCCTGATCGTGCTGGTAGTCCTGCTGATCTGGCGGGACCGGAAGCTGCGCTCTGCGATAATGGCGGAACGCGCTGCCGCGATCGCCGAGGCCAATCAAGCGCTGCGGCAGGAAGCCGCCGAACGCCGCCAGGCCGAGCAAGCTCTGCGCCGTCGCGACCTGATGCTGCGCGGACTGACCGATGCGATCCCGCAGATGGTGTTCGTGCTGAATCGCGACGGCAGCGGCGAACTCCTCAACCGCGGTTGGCATGAGTACACCGGTGCCCCCAGCCGGTTTTCCCGCAACCAAGGTCTGGAACTCGTGCACCCGGACGATGCCGTCGCGGTCCGCGCACGCTGGCGACAGGCAGTGCGCGCCGTGGCACCGTTCGCCGCCGAATTCCGGCTGCGCGGCAAGGACGGCCTCTATCGCTGGTTCCTGGCACAGTCGGTGCCGATCGCCGATCCCGAGGACGAGAGTGCCGCCCGTTGGGTTGGCGCACTGACAAATATCGATGATGTTCGCCGCGCCGACACGGCGCTACGCGAAAGCGAAGACCGCTTCCGCCGCATTTTCGAAGGCAGCCCATTCGGTATTACGCTGTCGGAAGGCGACGGCCGCCGGATCCTGCAGGCGAACCCGGCCTTCTGCAAAATGCTCGGCTACACCCCGGACGAACTGACCGGCCGCAGTCTGGTGGCGATCACTCATCCGGACGAGACGCCGGTGCAACGGATATTCCCAAGTCTTGACGCCGCCGGCCCCGGTTGGCGCATGCGCGAGAAGCGTTATCTCACCAAGCAAGGGGCGGTGGTGTGGGCGCGGATTCGCGTTTCGGTGTTCGACCCACACGGTGGCGGTGGACCGCAATTGCTGTCCGTGGTCGAGGACATCACGCGTCAGCGCGAACTGGATGAGGCACTGCGCCACGCTCAGCGCACGGAGGCGATCGGTCAGCTTTCCGGTGGCATCGCGCACGATTTCAACAATCTGCTCGGCGTCATCATCGGAAACGTCGAGTGTCTGCTGGCAACGCTCGAGGATGATCCCGAACGCGCCGAACTGGCTCGTGAGGTCTTGCAGAGTGCGCTCGGCGGTGCCGAGCTGACGCGTCGCCTGCTGACGTTCGGCCGCCGCCAGTCGTTGTCACCGCAGCAGATCGAGCTGGGCGCCGAGGTCGTGCGGCAGATCAACTTGCTCCGCCGCGCCCTGAGCGGCGGCGTGCGCGTGGAAACCGTGTTCGACGACGACCTCTGGCCGGTGCAGGCGGATCCGTCCCAGCTTGGCGACGCGCTGCTGAACCTCGCGATCAACGCGCGCGACGCGATGCCGGATGGCGGCGTAGTGACGATCGACGCCTATAACGATCGGGTGCAGGCGCGTGACGCCGCCAATCGCGCCGGCGTTGCCCCGGGCGAATATGCGGTGCTGGCAGTTAGCGACACCGGGATCGGTATGCGGCCGGAGGTGCGCGCCCGTGCGATCGAGCCGTTCTTCACCACGAAACCGCCCGGCGCGGGTAGCGGGCTGGGGCTCAGCATGGTCTATGGCTTCGTGCGCCAGTCGGGCGGGCATCTGACCATCTCCAGCGAAGTCGGGATCGGCACGACCGTGTCGCTCTTCTTGCCGCGTGCCGCGGGCGAAGGAGATGCCATGGCAGCGAGCCAGGCGGATGCTTCCGGACTGCCTACCGGATGTGAAACGATACTGCTGGTCGAGGACAACCTCGATATGCAGCAGGTGACCCAGCGCCACCTGCGTTTCCTCGGCTACAAAGTGCTGACCGCTGAGAATGGTCCCGCCGCGCTGGCGCTGTTGCGCACCGGCACGGCCGTCGATCTGTTGTTCACCGACATCGCGATGCCTGAGGGTATAACCGGCTTCCAGTTGGCAAGGGCGGCGTGCGCCATGCGCCCTGACCTGAAGGTGTTGTTCACAACCGGCAATGCCGGCCAGCGCCATCCAGGCGCCGAGGCGGACTGGCAGGCACCGCTGATCTACAAGCCGTACCGCCGCTCCGAACTGGCGGAAGTGCTCAGGGAAACGCTGAACGCGTGAGCCTGGCCAATCGCATTCTGGAAGCGGCTTGAAGCCGATTGAAGGCCGCTTTGACGGGAAACACAGTGCGACAGGAAACACAAGTGGCGCCGTGGGTCGCAGCCAGAGCGTGCTGTGGCAGGGCCGTTGCCACTCGCAACACCTGATTTTCTCACAAGGCTCCAGGAAGCAGTCACAAACCTCGCCAAGCTACGCTGCGATGCCACGCTCGTTGCGATGCGACACGGCGATGTTTCCTTGTGACGCTTCCTCTCGCTTGCCTTTGGCTTCGTGAGAAATACCACGCCGTTCTTCCTAATCTCCGCCCGCCGTTTTCCGCAAGCTGACCAGCGGCTTCCCGGACCGTCCTTGCCTGTCTACAGCGCCCCCCACCTCAGGCCCGCCGTCCGCGCGGGCAGGCGCACCTGCCCCTCGCCGATCAGCGCGAACGGCGCCCAATAGAACGGATGCGCCAAGGCGGCGGGCAGTGTCCTCCCTGCCGCGCCGAGCATGCCAAGCTGCGCCGCACGCAGCGATCCCGCCAGCCCGCCGTCGCTGCCGGCGGCGAAGCGCCGCAGGGTGTCCGCCACCAGGAAGGCGGAAGACTGGTCACTGATCGACCAGTGCGTCACCAGCAGCGCTCGCGCCCCGGCGAAGAAGAACGCGCGCGCGAGGCCCGACAGGCTGTCGCCGCCATCAGCCCCGCCCGGGCCGCCGGAATTGCAGGCCGACAGAATCACCGCCTCGGCGTCCAGGTCCAGTCCCACCACATCGCTCGTGGTCAACAGCGCGCCGGACGCGTCGGTGGCGCCCGGTGGGGCAGAGGTGACGATCGCCGGCTCGTTCTGGCAGCGTAGTTCCGACGGCAGCAGCGCGTGCGCCGCGAAATGCAGCACACGGTAGTCTTTCAGGCGGGCTCGCTCGACCGCCGCCACGGTGAAGGCGGCGCCGGTCAGTTCATCGGAGGGCGAGGCGCCCAGCAATGCTCGTGCCGCCTCCAGCTCACGCCGGGCGAAGGGCAACGCCGGCAGGCCCGCAAACAATCGCGCGCTGTCGGCGCAGGCGGCCGCGGGGAAGGTACGTTCGGCCTGGGCCAGGGTGATGGGGTGGAAATCGCCGAAACCAAACCACGGGCGTTGCGCGCGGGAGGTGGTGGCGATCCGTCGCAGGGCGACGAAATTCGCCGCCGCCGGCACGTGCGAGATCGTCATCTCGCGGATCAGCCAGGGCGCCTCGGCGAGCCGCGCCGGGTCGGCGGGCCCGGTCAGCAGCACCGCGAACGGCAGCGACAGCAATGGGCCGGAGGGTGCCACCACCAGCGCCTTCACACCTGCCAGACGCGGGGCAACGGGGCCCAAGACGGCCTCATACAAGGCGTGCGCTGCATCGGTGTCGAAGCGCGGCACGCCCGCCGTGGTCGGCTCGATGCTGGCGCGGATGCGCCGCACCATGTCGCGCACCGCCGCCGTGCCGACCCGCAGCGGCCCCGCGGCGATGGTGTTGTTGCGCAGGCAGAACACCCAACCGGTGTCGCCGGTCAAGGTGATGGCAACGAACGCCTCGTCCGGCTGCAGCGCGGCCAACACGTCAGCGGCGGGGACTGCCTCCTGCACGAGTTGGCCGTAATTCGGCGCCGCAGCATGCAGGGCGGCATCGGCGTCGGCCAACTCGGTCTCAGCCTTCGCGATCGCGCTGTCCAGCTCGGCCGGGGTGGTCGGCGTGGCGGGCGGCGGCACCGTCCCCGGCACCGCGCCGCGCACCAGGGCGTCGCGCTCGCGCTCCAGGTCGGCGAGCGCCTGCCCCGCGTCCTGCCGCCGCCGGATCGCCGCCGCCACTTTGGGGTCATGGGCATTGGCGGCCAGGCGGGCGGCCGCTTCGGCGATCTGCCGCGAGGTCAGGCTGTCCTGTGCCAGCTCCGCCAGCTCGAACATCGTGGCGAGCAAGCGCTGCGCGTCGGCGGGTCGGCGCGCCGCTTCCGACGCGTAGGTCGCGAGGCAGGGCGAGAGCAGGTTTGGATCGGTACCAGAACGCAACGCGCGCAGCAGGGTGGCGGCGGTTTCGCAGAGCGCGAGCGCACGGTCCGGCTTACCCCGGCGGGCGAGCGCGGCCGCTTGCAGCAGGTCGGTCTCGGCCAGCGGCCGGGTATCCGGCAGCACCTCGGTGAATGCCACGGCGGACCGCGCCAGGCCGGCCGCCTCGGTGTCAACCCGTCCGGACGCGCCGGCCGTGGTCGCGGCGGTGCGGGTCAGGCGCGCGGTGACCACCGGCAGCACGATGCCATCCGCCGCCGCCAGGCTCTGCGCCGCGGCAATCATGGCGGCGCTTTGCTCCGGCTGGCCCATGTGGCGCAACACGATCGCCTGGTAGCGGCGCGTTTCCAGCAGGCCCATGAGCGCGGACATGGTGGTCGGATCGGTGATCGGCTCGCGTTCCGGCAGCGTCGCCACGGCAAGCCGCACGCGGGGGGCCAGCAGTTCGGGCGGCACGAAAGCGGCATAGGCAGCATCGGCCTGCCGCAGCAGCGCGAGCGCTTGCGCCAGGTGCCCCTGGTTCAGCGCATGCAGTGCCCGGTAGTGCAGCAGACGCGCCGGTGCAACGCTGTCGGAGGCGCGCGGCGCCAGCGTTTCGGCGCGGGCGAACAAGGGATCCGCCGCGGCGAACTGGCCCTCATCCGAAACCTGCAGCGCGAGATGCATCAGCGGCTCGACCGTGTCCGGATTGTCCGGCCCCAGCGCCTTCTGTTGAACCGCCAGCGCGGCGCGGTAGGCTTGCTCGGCGGAGGCGAAATCCTCGGCGAGGTTGGCGCGAGCGCCCACCGTCATGAGCGCCTCGAACTGGCCGACGTCGCCGGCGGTGAAGGCGCGTGCGGCGAGCCGGCGGGACAGCAAGGCGTCGGCGGCGGAAGGGGGCAGCGCAGGAGCGGCGGGCGCAGCAAGCTGGCCCGACAGGATGCCGATGGAGCGCTCCATCACCGGCAGCGTCGGCAGGATCCCCTCCGCCAGCCACGTGCGTCCGCCCACCGCCGCAGCCAGCGCCACCTGCGGCCAGCCGCCGATTTTCCTGGTACAGTTCAGCACCACGGCGGGCTGACCGCCGAGGACAGTGGTCTGGGTTGGTGACTGGCAGATCAGCCGCTGGTCCAGGGTCGTACGCCATGGGCTCGACGTGGCGACGCCCATCAAGGAGCCAGCGCCGCCGGACGGGCTTGGGCGCACCTGCGCCGCCGGCTCGGTCCAGGTGCCGCAGAAGACGTCCGCGGTGTCGGGGCCGTCGCCGGGAAGCTGGCTGCAAGCCTCGCCGCTGGCGTCCTGGCCGAGCGCGATGCTGCTCTCACCGCGCGCGCTGCCGCCGACAAAATCCTGCGGTGGCGGATTGGCGCAGCCGGCGACGAGCGCCAGACATGCCAGCAGGGCAAGGAGCGCGCGCATCAGTAGTCCTCGAAGGAGATGTTGGGCGGCACGACGTCCTGGGGCGCGAGCTGATTGCCGATGACCGGCAGGGTCGGCAGTAGCACGACGTTCAGCTTGGGGAGGGTGGGCAACGGCGGCAGACGCGGCCCGGGCAGGAAATCGATCAGGCCGCCCAGGACGGCGGTGAGCTGAAGGAAGGACAGGGACTCACGTGTCGGCGGTGTGGTTCCACCCGGCGTCCCCGGGCTGGTCCCCGGCGGCAGGCCGCAGGTGGCGAGGCCGATGATGCAGCCGTTGAATGTATAGCTGGCATTGACCGCGGGGCTTATCTGGCCGAGCGCGGCGGCGGCGCCGGTGATCACGCCGTCGATGCTGCCGGTGAGCGTCGTGCTGCCGCCCTGGCCGATGACCAGCAGGCCGCCGACCTGCATGGCGCCGGTGGCGGTGCCGTTGCCCAGGGCCAGCACCAGCTCGGCGCCGCTGCCGAGCAAGTCGTTGAAAGTGGCGCTGCCGCCGCTGGCGGGAAGCTGCACGCGCAGCGTCGTCGCCGGCGGATCACCCAGCGTCACGGTGCCGGTTTGGATGAATTGCGCGCCCGCCGACGGGTCGAGCGGCGAGTCCACCACCTGTAGCGTACTGCCTTGCGGCGCCGGCGATGGGCCGGATTGCTGCAGCAGCGACGCGCCCGTCGTATTGATGGTGCCGGCCAGGACCATCCGTCCGGTAGCGGTGATGTTGAGGAAGTCGGCAGTGACCGGCCCCGCGATCGTCAACGCGGTCCCGTCGGTCAACGTCAGGTTGCTGGCGCTGAAACTGGCAAGCGTCGCGATCTGATTGCTGAACGGCGAGGCACCGGTGAGCGTCGCCGCCCCAGTCGCGCTGCCCCCGAGCGTGCCGGCGAGCAAGGTGCCGGTTTCGTTGATCGTGCCGTCAGTCGCGGTAAGCGTGGTGGTGCCGGTGCCGCCGTCGCTGACCTCGCCGCCGCCAGCGATGTCGATGCTGCTGCCGGACAGCCCGACCCTGCCGCCATTGCTGATGACGGTGCCGTTCACGGTGAGTGTGCCGGCGGCGCTGATGGTTGTGCTGGTGAGGCCGGCCACGCTGCCGGAGATTGTCAGGTCCGTGCCGTTGTTCAGCGAGAACGAGCCCTGGGCGGCGCCGGTGGCCAGGGTCGTTATGTCGTTGCTGTCGTTCAGCGCGACATTGTCGGAGCCTGCGGCGTTCAGCGTGCCGGCCGTGATGATGCCGGCGGTCTGGTTGATCGATCCGTTGCTGGCGCCGAGCGTCACCATCTGGCCATCGGCGGTCACATTGGCGGCTAGGGTGAGATCGCCCGTCGTACCGATCACCAGCGGCCCGGAGGCGGTGGCACCGCTCAGCGGACTGGACGGCAGCCCGTTGCCATTCGGAATGATGGCGGCCGTGGCCAGGCCATCGGCATCCACGGCGACGCCCAGGGTCGGCAGGGTCAGGCTACCCACGGTCAGGGCCTCCCCATTGGCGAAGTCCAGCAATCCGCCATCGGTGAAGCCCGCGACAGTGCCGACGGAATTCCCGGATGCGAGCGCGATGTTGCCGTCGGCGATCGCGCCGAGCGTGCCGTTCGGGAAGCTGATCGGCTCGCTCTGGGCGATTGTGCCAGCCCCGCCGGTCACCAGCAGCAGCGTGGGGAAATTCGCGGTGCTCAGGGTGATGCCCGCGTTGCCGCCGATAGTGATGTCACCGGTGAAGGACGATGTGCCGTCCTCGGCGCGATAGCCGACCTGCACCATCCCGGCCGTGATCGAGTCCAGATCCCCGCTCTGCAGCCCTAGCGTCGCCGCATCGCTGGCTTCGCCGAGAACGATCGGCTGGGTCGACGTC
>DATJNA010000077.1:0-2989 GCA_035508435.1 Acetobacteraceae bacterium
GATCCAGGGCGCGGTCTCGATATAATTCCTGCCATACCCCACCATGTTGCCCAGGCTCGACATCGGTGGCTGCACGCCAAGACCCAGGAAGGAGAGACCGCTCTCCAGCAGGATCACCTCGGGAAACGCCAGGGTGGCCGACACCACCAGAGTGGCGGCGATATTGGGCAGCACATGGCGAAGATAGATGCGCCACGCACCGGCGCCGAGGCCGCGAATCGCCGCCACGTAGTTCTGCGCGCCGGCCGCCAGTGCGAGCCCGCGCGCCACCCGCGCATGCCGCTCCCAGCCGTAAAAGCTCATCAGCCCGACGAGGATCGGCAGCGAATCGCCAAAGAACGCCAGCACAGCGAGCGCCAGAATCATGAACGGCAGCGCCGCCTGGAAATCGACCAGCATCAGAACGGCTTGCTCGACCAGCCCACCGAGATGAGCGGCGAGCAGGCCAAGCGAGGTTCCCATCAGCAAACCCAGCAACGTCGCACCAAACGCCAGCAGCAGGCTGACGCGAATTGAGGTGATCAGCCGTGACAGGACGTCGCGCCCGAGTTCGTCGGTGCCCAGCGGATGCGTCAGCGTGCCGCCGAAGCCGAGCGGTGGCGCCAGCCGGTGACCGAGATCGATCGCAGTGATCGAGTACGGCCGCAGCAGGTCGGCGAACACCGCGACCACCAGCATCAACGCCAGCCACGACAGCGCCGCGCCCACCGCAAGCCCGATGGCCTCGCGTCGCCGGATGATGCGGGGCAGCGCTATGCCGGACATGGGATCAGAGCGTCCATGACGCTGGTGCGCGAGCTTGCATGGTCGGGGCATCCGACCGGCCATCGCGTGGAAACGGGACAATGCCGCATCATCGCGCCCTACCGCCTCGCATCGGCGAGGATGCGCGGATCGAGCCAGCCGTAGAGCAGGTCCACCACGAGGTTGGCGGTGACCATGGTCACTGCGACCAGGAACAGAATGCACTGCACCACCGCGACATCGCGGCTGCCGACCGCGACCGCGAGCAAACGGCCCAGCCCCGGCCAACTGAACACGCTCTCCACCACCACCGCCCCGGCGAGCATCGCGCCCACCATGAAGCCGATGATGGTGACGGTGGGGATCAGCGCGTTCGGCAGCGCATGCCATTGCACCACATTCCGCCAAGGCAGCCCTTTCGCGCTGGCGGCCCGGATGTATGGCTGACCCATCACCTCCGCCATCGCGCTCCGCGTGAAGCGGGCGAGGACTGCGGCGCCGCCGAACCCCAGCGTCATCACCGGCAGGACTGCGCTGGTCCAGCCTTCCCGGCCGCCCGCCGGTAGCCAGTGGAGTAGGACGGCGAAGACCAGGACCAGGGCGAGACCCAGGACGAAACTCGGCACGGTGAACCCGGCCACGGACAGTGCCATCACCGCCCGGTCCGTCGCGGTATCACGCCGCAACGCTGCGAAGGCGCCGCCCGGAATGCCGATGGCGATGCTGAGCAACAGCGCCGGTCCCATGATCTCCAGCGTCGCCGGAATGCGCGACAGCACCACCGCCAGCACCGGCCGGCCGTCCAGCATCGAGTTGCCAAAGTTCCCGTGCAGGATGCCGTTCCAGTAGAGGAGGTATTGCAGGTACAGCGGACGCTCGAGGCCCCAGGCCTGGCGGAACGCCGCCACAGCGTCGGGCGGCGCGTTCGGACCCAACACCACCTGACTCGGATCGCCTGCCAACCGCAAAATGCAAAACGCGAAACTCACCACCAGCACCACCGTGAGCGTTGCCCGCAGCAGCCGGAACAGGATGAAGCGGAGCATCACGCGGCGGTCCGGACGGTGGGGGGCGCGGCATCGCCATGCGCCAGGTGGCAGGCCACCGACTGGCTCGCCGAGAGTGGCTTGAGTGGTGGCAGCTCGGCGCGGCACAGCGGTACCGCGATCGGGCAGCGTGGATGGAACGGACAGCCGGTTGGACGGGCGCTAGGGTCGGGGATCTCGCCGCCGATCATGGCCCGGGGGACGTGGCGTTCGCCCGGCTCGGGAATCGCGCTGACCAGGGCACGCGTATAGGGATGCGCCGGCGCGTGCAGCACAGCTTCCGGCGCGCCTTCCTCCACGACCCGGCCCAGATAGAGCACCAGCACGCGCTCGCCGATCTGACGCACCAGCTTGAGGTCGTGGCTGATGAAGACCAGGGCGAGGTGCCGCTCGGCCTGCAGATCGATCAGCAGGTTGACGACCTGGGCTTGGGTCGAGACGTCCAGCGCAGACACTGGCTCGTCGCACACCAGCAGCACCGGATCGCTCGCCAGCGCACGCGCCAGGACTGCGCGTTGGCGCTGTCCGCCGGACAGTTCGTGCGGATAGTGATGCGCCTGGTCGGGGCGCAGCCCGACCGCGTCGAGCAACACTGCGACACGGTCCTGGCGCTCCGGCGGGGTGCCGATGCGGTGGATGTCCAGTGGCTCGCTGATCTGCCGCCCGATCGGCAGCCGCTTGTCCAGTGCGCCCAGCGGGTCCTGGAATACCATCTGCATGCGCCTCCGCAGGCGGCGCCACGCGGCGCTGCCGAGCGGCGGCATCGGCGCGCCCTCGAAGCGCACCTCCCCGGCGTCCGGGGCTTCCATGCCCAACGCCATGCGGCCGGTGGTGGATTTACCGCAGCCGGACTCGCCGATGATGGCAAGCGTGCGGCCCGGCTCCACGGTGAAGCTCACGCCCGCCACTGCCTCCACGATCAGGGGTGCCCGTAGCGGGCCACGCCGGACGTGGAAGCGGCGAACGACGTCGGAGAGTTCAAGCAGGCTCATGCGCCATGACGCGGTTCGGCGACGGAACATGCAGACACGCCGCGACGTGATCGGGCGCGCACGGCGCCAGCGTCGGGCGGGCATGGGTGCAGGCCGTCTCGGCCTCCGGGCAACGTGGCGCAAAGGGACAGCCGGGCGGCATGTCGAACGGCTCGGGGACGCGGCCTGGGATCGCCGTCAGCCGCCGGCGTGGGCCGTGCAATGGCG
>DATJNA010000078.1:0-3299 GCA_035508435.1 Acetobacteraceae bacterium
CGCCGGCTGCCTCGGCAAGGTGAGCGCGGGTGGCCGGCGGATCGAAACCGACACCGATTTCACGGCCGCGCTGCTGGAGGAGCATCACGTCGCCACGGTGCAGGGCACGGCCTATGGCGCGAGCCCCTATGTGCGCGTGTCCTATGCGACGGACGAGGCATCGCTGCGCGAGGCCTGCGCGCGAATCCGGACATTCTGCCGCGGCCTGACCGCCGCCCACTGAGACCCGGGCCATGAACGAACACTACTCGCGCCGGCGCCGCTATCAGCCACTGGCCCAAGCGCTGATCGAAAGGATGTTCTCATGAACGGAGCCATGGTGCGTGAACGTCTTGCGACAGGTGAGGCGGTCGCCATGCTCACGCCGCATCACGCCTCGACGGGATTGGCGGTGCGTCTGGTGGAGCTTGGGGCAGACGCCATCTTTCTCGATTGCGAGCATGGTACCTGGAGCTTCGAGGGTGTGCGTCTCACGGCGCAGGCGATACGTGGTGCGGGCGGGGCCGCCATTGTCCGGCCGCATTCGCACGAGCGGCCGATCCTGATCCGGTACCTGAACGCCGGCGCCGACGGCCTGATGGTGCCGATGGTCGATACGCCGGATCAGGCGCGCGCCATCGTGGACGCGGTGCGCTATGCTTGCCCTGCCGACCACGCGACGCGGCTGATCGTCTGCATGATCGAGACGCTGGAGGCGCTCGACAACATCGACGCGCTGCTCGCGGTCGAGGGCGTCGATGTCTTCTTCGTGGGCCCCGGCGACCTGTCGCAGAACATGGGCTATCCGCCGGCCCCGCCGTTCGGGCAACCGCGGCCGCAGGCCGTGACGGAGCGGGTTGGCTTTGCGGTCGGCAGGATTCGTGCGGCAGGAAGGATCGCCGGTACGCTGGTGACCTTGGATGAACTGCCGTTCTGGCGGACGCAGGGCGTGCAGTTTTTCTACGTCCATTCGGATCCGTTCCTTCGCGTCGGGATGACAAGCGTCGCGAAGATGCTTGGACGATAGGTCCTGGCGCCACGTATCGAGGAGGCCGCACCGTGGCATTCGAATTATTCAACTTGGCCGGCAAACGGTCCCTCATTACCGGATCGTCTCAGGGGATTGGCTTCGCCCTCGCGCGCGGACTCGCCGAGCATGGCGCAGCGGTCATCCTGAATGGGCGCGATCGCGGCAAGCTCGATGCCGCCGCTGCCAGCCTGGCCGCCGACGGGCACGCGGTTGCGGTGGCGTGCTTCGACGTGACGGACGTCGAGGCCGTCCGTGAGGGCGTGACCACGATCGAACAGACGGTCGGCGAGGTAGACATCCTGGTGAACAATGCCGGCATGCAGTTTCGCATGCCGCTGGAAGATTTTCCCGCGGAGAAGTGGGAGCAATTACTCAAAACCAATGTCTCGAGCGCTTTCTACGTCGGCCAGGCAGTGGCGCGGCGCATGATCCCGCGCGGGCGAGGCAAGATCATCAATGTCGCGTCGGCGCAAAGCGAGTTGGCTCGGCCGGGCATTGCGCCGTACACCGCAACGAAGGGAGCGATCCGGAATCTGACCCGTGGCATGTGCGCCGACTGGGCGAAACATGGCCTGCAGGTCAATGCGATCGCGCCGGGTTACTTCAAGACTCCGCTGAACCAGGCGCTGGTCGACGATCCGGACTTCTCAGCATGGCTGGAAAAGCGGACGCCCGCTGCGCGCTGGGGCAACGTGGAAGAACTGATCGGCGCCGCTGTGTTCCTCGCAGGCGACGCGTCGTCCTTTGTCAATGGTCTAACGCTGTACGTCGATGGCGGCATTACCACCTGTCTGTGACCTCCACCCAGCGAACGTCCCATCCATGCATAGGAACCGCTAGGCATGACGTCGACCAAGCCGGACGTGTTGATGATCGGTCCATATCCAGACTGGGACATGGCCGATCTCGACGCGCGCTACCGCCTGCACAGGCTGTGGGAGGCGCCCGATCGCGATCGCATGATCGACGCCAATCGGAACACCATCCAGGCAATCGCCACCCGTGGCGAACTCGGCGCGTCGGCAGAGCTCATGAAGCGGCTGCCTGCGCTGAAGATTATATCTTGTTATGGCGTCGGTACCGACGCCATCGATCTCGCCTATGCCAAGGCGAACGGGATCAGGGTGACGAACACACCCGATGTATTGACCGATGATGTCGCCGATATGGCCGTTGGTTTGTTGCTGGCAGTCGCAAGAAAGATTCCGGCAGCCGACCGGTTCGTGCGTCAGGGAAGCTGGGTGGAAGGCAGCATGCCGCTGGTGACGAAGGTCAGTGGCAAGCGGGTGGGCGTGGCCGGTATGGGGCGGGTCGGTGCGGCAGTCGCCAGACGGCTCGCGGCGTTCGATTGTGTGATCTCATACTTTGACATCGCTCAGCGGCCCGACCTCCCCCATGAGTTCGTGGCCGATCTCACGGCATTGGCCCGTAGCTCCGAATTCTTGATCGTCACGCTGGCCGGCGGTGAGACTACGCAAGCCATCGTCGATGCAAACGTGCTCGATGCGCTTGGGCCGGATGGCATCCTCATCAATGTTTCGCGCGGGTCGACCGTGGACGAAACTGCTCTGCTCCATGCACTTGACGCCGGTACAATCAAGGGCGCCGGCCTTGACGTGTTCTGGAACGAGCCTGGCATCGATCCCCGCTTCAGGGACTTCAATCATGTCGTTCTCCAACCGCATCACGCCTCTGGCACGCTCGAAACCCGCCAAGCCATGGGAAAGTTGGTGCGAGACAACCTTGCGGCCCATTTTTCGGGCGCGGCCCTGATCACGCCTGTCGTCTGAGGAGAGTGCGATGAAAGCCGTCGTCATTCACGCGGCCCACGATCTCCGTATCGAGGACCGTGACGATGAAACACCCGGACCGGGGCAGGTGGAGGTGGCGATCGAGGCAGGCGGAATATGCGGGTCGGACCTGCACTATTTCAATCATGGTGGTTTCGGCACCGTGCGGATACGCGAGCCGATGATCCTAGGCCATGAGATAGCCGGTACAGTCAAAGCAATCGGTGCTGGCATGAGCAGATTCGCGCCCGGGGACCGAGTAGTCGTTTCCCCGAGCCGACCTTGCGACGCCTGCGAGTACTGTTTGCGCGGATTGCAAAATCACTGCCTGAATATGCGCTTTTATGGCAGCGCAATGCCGATGCCGCATATCCAGGGCGCATTCCGGGAACGCCTTGTTGCCGAGCAATGGCAGTGCTACGAGGTGTCTGATGGCGTTTCGACAAGCGAAGCCGCGTTTGCCGAGCCGTTTGCTGTGACGCTCCATGCGGTCGCGCGCG
>DATJNA010000079.1:0-104698 GCA_035508435.1 Acetobacteraceae bacterium
CGTCGTCGTCGTCATCCGTCCGCAGCACCAGCGTTACTGGCTGCCGCCTTACGTCGCCCGGGCGACAGAGGGCAGGCTTGCCGCAGTGCTGTCGCAGGCTGATCTGACGGCGCAGATCGCGCACTACGCCCAAGGCCGCTAGCGCAACGCGTCCTCGGTCGAGCGGAAGATGTACGACAGAGCATCTCGCCGCAGCCCTTGCCTGCGGTTCCGCCGCATCGGATACAGGCGCCATGAGCGAGACCGCCACCAAGCCAGCGGCCGAGGCGCCGCGCTACGACTTCCAGACCGCGGAACCCAAGTGGCAGCAGGCCTGGGCCGACCGCGGCTGCTTCGCCGTCGCCGACGTGCCCGCCGATGGCAAGCCCAAATATTACGTTATGGAGATGTTCCCCTACCCCAGCGGCAAGATCCACATGGGGCATGTGCGGAACTACACGCTGGGCGACGTGGTCGCCCGCTACAAGCGCGCCCGCGGCTTCTCCGTGCTGCACCCGATGGGCTGGGACGCGTTCGGCCTGCCCGCCGAGAACGCCGCGCGCGAACGCAACATCCATCCCGCGCAATGGACCTGGGATAACATCGCCAATATGCGCGCCGAGTTGCAGCGCATGGGCCTGTCGCTCGACTGGACGCGCGAAATCGCCACCTGCGATCCCTCCTATTACGGCCACCAGCAGAAACTATTCCTCGACTTCCTGAAAGCCGGACTGGTCGAGCGCAAGGAAAGCTGGGTGAACTGGGACCCGGTGGACGGCACTGTGCTCGCCAACGAGCAAGTCATCGACGGCCGCGGCTGGCGTTCCGGCGCGCCGGTGGAGAAGAAGCAGCTCAGCCAATGGTTCTTCCGCATCACCCGGTACGCCGAGGACTTGCTCTTGGCGCTGAGCAACCTCGACCGCTGGCCGGAACGCGTGCGGGTGATGCAGGAGAACTGGATCGGCCGCAGCGAAGGCGCCCGTTTGTTCTTTAAGCTGGCCACGCCGGATGCCGGCATCAACCGCGCCGAGGTCTACACCACCCGCCCCGACACCTTGTTCGGCATGTCGTTCCTCGCACTGGCGCCGGAGCATTCGCTGTCCGCCGCGGTCGCCGCGCGCGATCCGAAGGCGGCGGCCTTCATCGCGGAATGCGCCCAGGCCGGCACCAGCGAGGCCGCCATCGAAACGGCGGAGAAGCGCGGCTACGACACCGGCCTGCGCGTGCGCCATCCGCTGATCGAGGGCGCCACCTATCCGGTCTGGATCGCCAATTTCGTGCTGATGGAATACGGCACCGGCGCGATCTTCGGCTGCCCTGCGCACGACCAGCGCGACCTGGATTTCGCCCGCAAATACGGCTTGCAGGTCACGCCGGTGGTGCTGCCGCCGGATGCCGATCCCGCCAGCTTCAACGTCGCCAGCGAGGCCTACGTCGGTCCCGGCACCTTGTTCAACTCCGGCCGGTTCGACGGCTTGGAGGTGGACGCCGGCAAGCGCGCGGTGATCGCGGCGCTGGAGCAATTGGGCGTCGGCAAGGGCGTCACCAACTGGCGGCTGCGCGACTGGGGCATGTCGCGGCAGCGCTACTGGGGCTGCCCCATCCCGGTGATCCATTGCGCCGCCTGTGGCGTGGTGCCGGTGCCCGACGATCAGCTTCCGGTGGTCCTGCCGCAGGACGTGCCGTTCGATCGGCCCGGCAATCCGCTCGACAACCATCCGACCTGGAAACACGTTGCGTGTCCGCAATGCGGCGCGCCGGCCCGGCGCGAGACCGACACCTGCGATACCTTCGTCGACAGCTCGTGGTACTTCGCGCGCTATTGCAGCCCACAGGCCAACGTGCCGGTGACCCGCGACGCGGTGGATTACTGGATGCCGGTGGACCAGTATATCGGCGGCATCGAGCATGCGATCCTGCACTTGCTCTACTCGCGCTTCTTCACCCGCGCGATGCGGGCCACCGGCCATCTGAATGTCGACGAGCCGTTCACCGGCTTGTTCACCCAGGGCATGGTGACGCACGAGAGCTACCGCACCGCCGCCGGCCCCAACGGAATCTGGCTTTACCCCGAGGAAGTAGAGAAACAGCCGGACGGTACTGCTCTCGTCCGGTCCACTGGAGAACAGGCGGTGATCGGCCGCGTCGAGGCGATGAGCAAGTCGAAGCGCAACACCGTCGATCCCGGCGAGATCATCACTAAGTACGGAGCCGACACGGCGCGCTGGTTCATCCTCTCCGACAACCCGCCGGAACGCGACATGGAGTGGACCGAGGCGGGCGTCGCCGGCGCGTTCCGCTTCACCCAGCGCATGTTCCGCCTGGCGGATTCGTTCGACGGTGCCGTGGCCACCAAACCAGATGGCGAGATCGGTCCGGCAGCCCGCACGCTGCGCCAGGCGACTCACCGCACCATCGCGGCGGTCACCACCGCCCTCGACAGCTTCGCGTTCAACGTCGCGGTGGCGCGGCTCTACGAACTGGCCAACGCGATCGGCGACGCGGAACGCGCGCCCGCGGAACCCGGCCTGCACGTGGCGCGCCTGGAAGCGCTCGACACGTTGTGCCGCCTGGTCTCGCCGATGATGCCGCATCTGGCGGAGGAGATGTACGCACGCCTGCATCCCGGCGCGGCACACCTGGTGGCAGAGCAATCCTGGCCCGAGCCGGACCCGGCCTTGCTGGTCGCCGACACCGTAACGATCGCGGTGCAGGTGATGGGCAGGCTGCGCGGCACGATCGCGGTGCCGCCCGATGCGCCGCGCGAAGCCAACCTGACTGCCGCCAAGGCCGAGGCCAACGTCGCTCGCGCTCTGGAAGGCAAGCGGATCGTCAAGGAAATCTACGTGCCGAACCGCATCGTGAATTTTGTGGTGGCCGGATGACCCATCCCCGTAGGCGTCCCAGGCTGATGGCCGGGCCGCTGATGTTGTGCTGGGCAGCTTTGCTCGCCGGCTGCGGGTTCCAGCCCGTGTATATGCCGACCGCGTCCAGCAAGGCGGGACCGGCAGAGCGGGAGCTTGCGGCGACCTACGTGAACCTGATCCCGGAGCGTCCCGGCCAGGAGTTGCGCCAGGACCTGCAACAGCGACTGGGCAGCGATTCCGGCTCGGCAATCCGCTACCATCTCGCGGTAAGTTTCGGGGTTGGCGGCGAAGGCATCGGCATCCTGACCAGCGGGATTGCCACCCGCATCCGACTGACCGCGAACGCGCAGTGGACCCTGACCACGGTCGATGGCAAGCGGGTGACCAGCGGTTCCGCCCGCGCACTGGATGGCTTCAACATCCTGGACCAGCAGTATTTTGCCGCCGACCTGAGCAATGATGCGCTGCAACAGCGGTTGGCCGGGGACATCGCCGACCAGATCACCATGCAGCTTGCGACCTACTTCCGCCGCCAGGCGGACGTGGCATCGCGCTAAGGCGATGAAGCTCGCGCCGGCGCGTCTCGCCGCTTTTCTGCAAAAGCCCGGAGATGTCCGCGTCGTGCTACTGTACGGCGACGATGTCGGCATGATCCGCCGTCGCGCCGAGACCCTGGTGCGGGCAGTGGCAGGGTCGCTCGATGACCCGTTCCTGGTGGCCGAGCTTCCACGCGATGGGATCGGCCAGATGGCCGCGGAGGCCGCCTCTGTCCCGCTGACCGGCGGCCGGCGTGTGGTCCGGCTCCGCGAGGCGGGCGACGCGGCGCTCGGGCAGGTGCAGGCGGTGCTGGCGGGCCGCTCCGACGCGCTGGTGGTGATGGAGGGCGCCGGCCTGCCCGCCCGTTCCAAGCTGCGCACCTTGCTGGATACCGCGCCGGATGGCGTCGCGATCGGCTGCTACCCCGAGGAAGGCCGTGCGCTCGAGGACACCATCCGCCAGGCGTTGCGCGCAGCCAATGTCAGCGTCGATGCCGATGCGCTCTCCTGGCTGGTCGGCCAGCTCGGCGCCGACCAGGTTGCGACGCGGGCAGAACTGGAGAAGCTGGCCCTGTTCGCCGGGCCCGGCGGGCGCGTGGACCTGGATACGGCAATGCAGTGCGTCGGCGATGCCGCCGGCCTGTCGCTGGACGATGCCTTGTTCGCCGCCACCATCGGCGATCTGGCAACCACCGACCGGGCGCTGGAACTCGCCATGGCCGAGGGTGCCGCGCCGGTTGGGGTGCTGCGCGCCGGCCTGATGCATTTGCAGCGTTTGTATCGGGCGCGCCTGCTGATGGACACTGGCATGACCGCGGGAGATGCCGCCAAAGCAGCGCGCCCCCCGGTGTTCTTCCGCCGGCTCGGCGCATTCACGCGGGCGCTGAACCTTTGGTCCTCGGCGTCGCTGGAAGCAGCGATGGCCGGACTGAGCCAGGCCGAGCGCAACTGCAAGCGCACCGGCGCACCCGATCACAGCTTGTCGCGCCACGCCCTGCTGTCGCTGGCGCGTCGAGCAATGGCACACTGAGAGGAATGCCGCGCCCGGGCGATCTGCCGCGGCCCCCAAGTGCCCGCCACAGGCGGCACCTGACCGGCGGGTTGCAGGTGGTCCACGGCGTATCGCCTGTGGCCAAGAATCGAGTTGCAGACTGCAATGTCATCGGCCGGCAACCCGGGCAACGGCGCTGTGACGACCTCCGCTCCATCAAACCCTATTAATTTGTCGCCAGTTTGCTATTGTGCCTGCCGGTTCCGGACCCAGCAACCTGAAGGACAGCGGTACTTTGCGTTCCCCAAAAGACAATCGCCGGCAATGGCAGTCGCGCCGGCGCGGCTTTGACGATGATAATTTCTACGGCAATGCGCCCTCGCCAATGCCGATGCCCTCTTTCCCCGGCGCCGCCGCGTCGGGGCCGGAGATGACGGCGACTGTGAAATGGTTCAACCCTGACAAGGGGTTCGGCTTCGCCGCCTTGTCGGACGGCTCAGGCGACGTGTTCCTGCACGCCAATACGTTGCAGGCGGCCGGCCGCCAGACGGTAAGCCCGGGCACCACGCTGCGAGTGCACGTCGCCGCGGGGCAGAAGGGCCGCCAGGTGGAGCAAGTCGTCTCGGTGGACGACAGCACCGCCGAGCCGGAGCAACCGCGCCGCCCGCATTACGGCCAGGGCGGCGGCGGTGGCGGCCGTCCGCCCGGCGGGCCTCGCCGACAGGTCGACATGAGCACCGCCGTCGAGATGGTCGGCACGGTCAAATGGTACGACCCCGCCAAGGGGTTCGGCTTCATCACCCCCCAGGAAGGTGGGCGCGATGTCTTCGTGCACGCCACCGCTTTGGAGCGCGCCGGCCTCGGCCCGTTGCAGGAGCGCCAGTCCGTCCGTATGGGAGTGGTGCAGGGAGCCAAAGGTCCCGAGGTCGGCTCGATCAGCCTGCTGACGTAACCATCCGGCACTCTCTCCCGCGAAAGCGGGGAGCCCGCCGCCCCCGGACCCCCATCCGGGGCGGCTGGGCAGGCGTCCCTTCGTCAGATTTCTAATGCCCCCAAGCACACGGCGTGCCATAATCTTCCAATGACAGAATTTTCTTACCGGGTGGTCCCGCGCGGCAAAAACGGCTTCGACGTCGAGATGGAAAAGCCCGACGGGCGCAAGCAGACAGTGCCAGGATTTCATAGTGAGCATGAAGCCGACGCCTGGATTGTTCAGGCCAAGCGCATGATTCGGGAGGCCGCCCCCTGGACCTCCCCCACCCCCCGCAAGCCGACCCAACCCGCCGCAGTGCCCGCCAAGCCCAGCGAGTGATCCGACCGACGTGCAGCACTCAATGCGCGCTGGCGGGACGTGCGATTGATCAACGGGCCGGCTGTTTGGTAACGTCGCTACCTTCGGCTCAAAGCCACAAGGGGGTAGAAGCGTATGACAAGCAACACACTACGCATTGGCGTGGCGGCTGGACTGGCCGGTGGCGCGGCCGAAATCCTCTGGGTCGCCGGATATGGCGCGATAACCGGCGCGCCGGTCGATGCGGTGGCGCGTGGCGTGACCACCGCGCTGGTGCCCAGCCTGGCTACGCTTCCCTACGCCGCCCCGATCGGCATCGCCTTCCACATGTTGCTCGCGATTGTCCTCGGCATCGCGGTCGTCACGGCGCTGCGCGCACCGCTGCTGCGGCAGGTCACCGGTTGGTCGCAGAGCATGCTGGTCGTGCTGGCGCTGGGTGCGGTGTGGTCGTTCAATTTCCTCGTCGTGCTGCCACAACTCGATCCCGCCTTCCTGGCGCTGCTACCGCTGCTTGTCACGCTGGTTTCGAAGCTGCTGTTCGGGGTCAGCGCCGCGGCGGTGATGCGCTCCCGCCGCAGTGCGGTGGCCGCCATCGCGCGGTGAACCGACGCTGCGGCCGGAGCACGAGCCGGCCCTCGCTCACGCCACGATAACCTGCAACGAACCTGCGGCGGCCTTGGTGCCGCCGTACCTATTTGTCGTGCTGCACACGAACACATACATGTGACCTGTTTTTGGGCGAATCTGCCCGGAATTGCCCGCCCACCGGGCAGCATGCCCGCACCGAGGGTCATGAATATTCCCGATCAACCCGTTCCAGCCCGTGGCATGTGCATTGCACCGCAACCGGCACCGGGGAAGCGCCCTGGCTTCGCTTCAACCAACGAGAACGGGCAACAGGACAGAGGCTATGACACCCAACGATACCAGCATGTCGCGCCGGAACCTCGGCAAACTTGGCGTGGCAGCGGCGACCGTCGCCGCGCTCGGCGCGGCAGGGGCCGCCAGCACTCCCGCGCGCGCGCAGGCGCCGGCCGTCGGCGGCAAGGCGCCGATCAAGATCGGCATCCTGCATTCGCTCTCCGGCACCATGGCGATCAGCGAAAGCACGCTGAAAGACGTCATGTTGATGCTGATCGAGAACCAGAATGCCAAGGGCGGCCTGATGGGCCGCAAGCTTGAGCCGGTGGTGGTCGATCCCGCTTCCAACTGGCCGCTGTTTGCCGAGAAGGCGCGCCAGCTGCTGTCGGTGGACAAGGTCGCCGCCGTGTTCGGCTGCTGGACATCGGTCTCCCGCAAGTCTGTCCTGCCGGTGTTCGAGGAGCTGAACGGCATCCTGTTCTATCCGGTGCAATACGAAGGGCAGGAGTGCAGCCGCAACGTGTTCTACACCGGCGCCGCGCCGAACCAGCAGGCGATCCCCGCGGTCGACTACCTGATGAAAGAAATCGGCGTGAAGCGTTGGGTGCTGGAAGGCACCGACTACGTCTACCCACGCACCACCAACCAGATCCTGGAGGCTTATCTGCATCTGAAGGGCTTCAAGCCCGAGGACATCCAGATCAACTACACCCCGTTCGGCTTCTCCGACTGGCAAAACGAGGTGGCGAAGATCAAGCAGTTCGGCAATGCCGGCAAGAAGACCGCCGTCGTTTCCACCATCAACGGCGATGCCAACGTGCCGTTCTACAAGGAGCTCGGCAACCAGGGTATCAAGGCGACCGACATCCCGGTGGTTGCGTTCAGCGTCGGCGAGCAAGAGCTGGCCGGGCTGGATACCAAGCCGCTGGTCGGCCACATGGCAGCGTGGAACTACTTCGAGAGCGTGCGCACGCCGGAGAACCGCGCCTTCATCGCCGAGTGGCACAAGTACACCAAGGATGCCAAGCGCACGACCAATGACCCGATGGAAGCGCACTATATCGGCTTCAATATGTGGCTGAAGGGCGTCGCGAAGGCGGGCACGACGGAACCAGACGCGGTGATCGATGCGCTGATCGGCGTCACCGCGCCCAACCTGTCGGGCGACTTCTCCGCACTGATGCCGAACCACCACATCACCAAGCCGGTGTTGATCGGTGAGATCGAGCCGAACGGGCAATTCAATGTCGTTTCGCGCACGCCCGGCCTCGTGGTTGCACAGGAATGGTCGCCCTACATCGACGCCACCAAGGACCTGATCGGCGATTGGCGCGCGCCGATGAGCTGCGGTGCGTTCAACGTGGCAACCGGCAAGTGCACCGGTGGCGGCAAGAAGGCGTAATCGCCCGATTGCCGTGACGGGGGCGGCCGTCTCCTCCCCGGCCGCCCCCGTTCGATCCGCATGAGGCGCAGCGATGCGACGCGTTCTACTGCTTCTCTTTGTTGTTGCGCTGCTGCCGTTGCTGCCGACCCTGGCGCATGCCGGCGAGGCCTCCGATGCATTGGCCGCGATCGCGTCCGGCAATTACGATTCCATGCGGCAGGGCATCGCCGATCTCGCCTCGTCCGGCGACCCGCGCGCTGCCATCATCATCGAATCGCTGAACAACAACACGTTGTTCCTGAGCGATGACAACGTGTTGTTCATCCAGAATACCGACGGAAGCTTCGTAAACGCCGCGACCGGCGCGCCGGCACCGGGACTGACGGCCGATGCGCTGACGCAGGTGTTTGCCGATATCCGCGCGCGCGCGGTGATCAACAGGGTGCTCGGCCAATTGCAGTTGTTTTCGTCCGACGCGGCGACGCGGCTGAACGCGGCGGAGGCCCTGTTCCAGTCGCACGACGTCGCAGCCTTGCCGATCATTGCGAAAGCGCTCGCCGAGGAAACCGATCCAACGGTGCGAACCAGGCTGGAGCAAGCGCAGGCCGCCGCACTGTTGTTCAGCAAGGACGCCGCGATGCAACAGCAGCTTGCCGCGGTGGCCGTGCTGCGCGCCCGCGGCGATCTGGACTCGCGTGCGCTGTTGGCAAGTCTTAGCGGCCAACCGCCCGACGTGGCCGCGGCGACCCGGGCGGCAGTCGCGGCAATCGACCGCTCGTTGCAACTCTGGGGCATACTGCAAAACATATATTACGGCATCAGCCTAGGCTCGGTGCTGTTGCTGGCGGCGGCGGGGCTCGCGATCACCTTCGGTGTCATGGGCGTGATCAACATGGCGCACGGCGAGATGGTCATGCTGGGCGCCTACACCACGTATGTTGTGCAGCAGGTCATCCACCAGGTAGCCCCCGCTTGGTATCAGGCGAACCTGCTGTTCGCTGTGCCGTTGGCATTTCTGGTATCGGGCCTGGTCGGCATTGCCATCGAACGCAGCCTGATCCGATGGCTATATGGCCGCCCGTTGGAAACGTTGCTGGCCACCTGGGGTTTGTCGCTGGTTCTGCAGCAGGCCGTGCGCTCGATCTTCAGCGCGCAGAACAAGGATGTTGATACACCCACCTGGATGAGCGGCGACTTTCACCTGGCCGGCCTGACGATCACTCTGAATCGGCTGTACATCATCGTGTTTGCGGCCGCGGTGTTGTTCGCGCTGATGGCCGCCCTGCGGTACACGCCGCTGGGGCTGCGCATGCGTGCGGTGACCCAGAACAGATTGATGGCGGCGGCAATGGGAATTCGCACGCCGTGGATTGATGCGTTGACTTTCGGCTTGGGATCGGGCGTTGCCGGCATCGCCGGCGTGGCGCTGAGCCAGATCGACAACGTCTCACCGAACCTGGGACAGAACTACATCATTGATAGCTTCCTGGTGGTGGTATTCGGCGGCGTAGGCAATCTGTGGGGCACCACGGTGGGCGCGCTGACGTTGGGGGTGATCAACAAGTTCCTCGAACCGCTCGCCGGCGCCGTGCTGGGCAAGATCGTCGTGCTGGTGCTGGTAATCCTGTTCATTCAGCGCCGTCCACGCGGCATGTTCCCGTTGAAGGGACGGGCAGCCGAGGCATGAAGCTTGACCGCACGGCATGGATCGCGCTGGCTGCCGTCATGGGCGGCGCCATAGTACTGGCCGGTTTGAACCTGGCCACGCCAACGTCGTCGGATACGCACGTGCCGATCTACGTCATCGGCCTGGTCGGCAAATATTTGTGCTACGCCATGCTGGCGCTGGCGGTCGATCTGATCTGGGGCTTTGCCGGGATTCTGACGCTGGGTCAGGCGGCATTTTTCGCGCTCGGCGGCTATGCGATGGGCATGTACCTGATGCGGCAGATCGGCGCACGCGGCGTCTACGGCAATCCGGTGCTGCCCGACTTCATGGTGTTCCTGGGCTGGAAGCACCTGCCCTGGTATTGGTACGGTTTCGACTGGTTCGGCTTCGCCGTGCTGATGGTGCTGCTGGTTCCCGGCTTGCTCGCATTGGTGTTCGGCTATCTGGCATTCCGTTCCCGCGTCACCGGGGTTTACCTGTCGATCATCACCCAGGCGCTGACCTACGCGTTGATGCTCGCGTTCTTCCGCAATGACATGGGTTTCGGCGGCAACAACGGCATGACCGACTTCAAGGACTTGCTCGGTTTTCCACTGCAATCAGAACGAACGCGCTGCGGCCTGATGCTGCTGTCCGCCCTGTTCGTCTGCCTCGAATACTTGCTCGCGCGCTATGTCGTCACGTCCCGCTTTGGCAAGGTGCTGATCGCGGTGCGGGACACTGAATCCCGCACCCGGTTTCTCGGCTACCGTCCCGAGTCATACAAACTCGTGGTGTTTGTGCTCGCCGCCATGATGGCGGGTATCGGCGGCGCTCTTTATGTGCCGCAGATCGGCATCATCAATCCCAGCGAGTTTGCCCCCGGCAATTCCATCGAGGCGGTGATCTGGGTGGCGGTCGGCGGCCGCGGCACGCTGGTCGGCGCCATTCTGGGTGCGGTGCTGGTCAACCTGGGAAAGACCTGGTTCACCAGCGCCCTGCCCGAGATCTGGTTGTTCGCGCTCGGCGGTCTGTTCATTTTCGTAACCCTGCTGCTGCCGAAAGGTTTGATGGGCCTCTTCGTACCGCGCCTGCATGTGGTTCCGGATGAACCACAGCCCGAGGTGCCAGTCGGCGAGGCACGTGAGGTCGTGGGATGACGGCACATTCCAACACCATCCTCTATTTGGACGACGTGACCGTCAGCTTCGACGGATTCCGCGCGCTCAACGCACTGTCATTGGTGCTGGAACCGGGGGAGATGCGCGCGGTGATCGGGCCGAACGGTGCCGGCAAAACCACGATGATGGACGTGATCACCGGCAAGACGCGGCCTGATACCGGCCGCGTGATTTTCGGCCTGGATACGGACCTGACGCGGCTGGATGAGCCGGCCATCGCCTCGCTGGGCATTGGCCGCAAGTTCCAGAAACCGACGGTGTTCGAACAACATACCGTCTGGGACAATCTGCTGTTGGCACTGGCCGGCAGCCGTACACCGCGCTTCACGTTATGGACGCGCGAGACGGCGGAAGAACGCCGGCGCATCGGCGAAATCCTGACCACGATTCGTCTCTCGGAGCATCGCAATCGCCGCGCCGCCGACCTGTCGCATGGGCAGAAGCAGTGGCTGGAGATCGGCATGCTGCTGGCGCAGGAGCCACAGCTGCTGTTGGTCGATGAGCCTGTTGCCGGCATGACCGACGCGGAAACCGAGCAAACCGCCGATCTGCTGCGCGAGATCAACCAGACGCGCAGCGTGGTCGTGGTGGAACATGACATGGCGTTCGTGCGCGCGCTGGGAGTAAAGGTGACGGTGCTGCATGAGGGCTCCGTACTCTCGGAAGGCTCGATCGACCACGTCAGCACCGATCCGCGCGTGATTGAAGTGTATCTCGGCCGATGAACCGTACGAGCAAAAGCCTGGCCTTCCATTGCGGGTTCGTGGCGCGAAGCGGGCCAAAGAACGAGAGGAGAGGTCGCACGCTTTGAAGCTTGAAGTCGAAAACGTCGATCTGCATTACGGCGCCGCCATCGCGCTGCGGCAGGTATCGCTGACGGTAGAGACCGGCGCCGTGACGTGCCTGTTGGGGCGCAACGGCGTCGGCAAGACTTCGCTGCTGCGGGCGATCGTCGGCGCACACCCCATCACGCGCGGCGCGATCCGCTGGAATGGCGAAGACGTCACGCCGCTGCCCACGTACGAACGTGCCCGCCGCGGCATTGCCTGGGTGCCGCAAGGCCGCGACATTTTCCCGCTGCTAACGGTACACGAGAACCTGGAAACCGGCTTCGCCGTCCTGCCGCGCCGCCAGCGCCGTGTTCCGCCGGAGGTGTTCGAACTGTTCCCCGTATTGCAGACCATGTTGCGTCGGCGCGGCGGCGATCTGTCGGGCGGACAACAGCAGCAGCTCGCCATCGCCCGCGCGCTCGTGATGCGACCGAAGCTTTTGGTCCTGGACGAGCCCACCGAGGGTATCCAGCCCAGCATCATCAAGGACATCGGCCGGGTGATCGCGTTGCTGCGCTCACAGGGCGAAATGGCAATCTTGCTGGTAGAACAATACTACGATTTCGCACAGGAGCTGGCGCAGACCATTGCCGTGATGGATCGCGGCGACATCGTGCTGTACGGACCGCGCGACGCGCTCGACGAAGCCGATGTCCGGCGCCGGCTGTCGGTATAAGACATCGGCGTTGACAGCGCTCGCCCGCCAGGTCCCGTTTCCCGCGGCATCACGCTCGCTTAAGGTCCCTGGATGGACGCAGCGGTTTCTGTGGCGCAGGCCGGAATCCTTCAGCGAGCGACCGGCGAACTGCTGGTCGGCGTGAAGCGTCGCGGGGATGCTTCGGTACTCGATGAATTGCGCCAGGCTGGATGCCTGAAGGCACGCTTCCCGCGGCCTGTGAGCGACGGCTGGATCGATGTGGCGATGCTCAACACGTCGGGCGGTGTGGCCGGGGGCGATCGGCTGAACGTGGCGTTCCACGTGCAGCGCGATGCACGTGCCACGATCACGACCCCGGCGGCGGAACGGTTCTATCGCGCTCTCCCGAATGAAATCCCGGCGAAGGTGCGCAATCGCCTGCATCTCGCGGCCGGTGCCGCCGCCGAGTGGCTGCCGCAGGAATCCATTCTGTTCGATCATTGCGCGCTGGATCGCCGGCTGGTGGTCGAGCTTGCCGATGACGCGCGGTTCCTTGGCCTGGAAGCATTGGTGTTCGGTCGTGCGGCGATGGGCGAGCAAGTCGCGCGCGCCTGGTTGCGCGACGGCATCCGCATCCGTCGCGCTGGGCGATGGCTGCTGCACGACTCTGTGCGCCTGGATGGCGAGGTAGACGCATCGTTGCACCGCGCGGCGATCGCGGGCGGCGCGCGGGCGATGGCGACGTTGGTGCAGGTCGCACCGGACGCCGAGACGGGTCTCAACGCCGCGCGCTTAGCGCTGGCAAATGCTCCGGTTGAGGCAGGCGCCAGCGCGTGGAACGGCATGCTGGTGGCACGCATCCTGGCGGCCGACTTCGCGGCATTGCGCCGCGCACTGATTGCCGCACTGTCGGTTTTGCGTGCGTCACGTCCGTTGCCGCGGGTCTGGCTGTGCTGATGTATTTGTCATTGCGGGAAGCGCCGCGGCGAAGCAACCTCGGTCACGCACCGGCGCACGCGCCACATTCTGACGGCATGAAAGAGCCCGTCCAATGAACCTGACCCCGCGTGAGAAGGACAAACTGCTGATCAGTATGGCGGCGATGGTGGCGCGCCGGCGTCTGGAACGCGGCGTGAAACTGAATCATCCGGAGGCGGTGGCGCTGATCACCGACTTCGTCGTGGAAGGCGCGCGTGACGGCCGTAGCGTCGCGGACCTGATGCAGATGGGCGCCAAAGTGCTGACACGGGCGCAAGTGATGGAAGGTGTCGCCGAAATGATCCACGACGTGCAGGTGGAAGCGACGTTCCCTGACGGCACGAAGCTCGTGACCGTGCATGAACCGATCCGCTAACAGCGATACCCTCGCCTCCCGCGCAAGAGAGAGTTAGCGTAAGGACGACAGATGACCCCCGGTGAAATCCTCCCAAAGCCAGGCGACATCGAACTGAACGCCGGCCTGCCGCGCACGACCCTGACCGTTGCCAACTCCGGCGACCGCCCGATCCAGGTCGGCAGCCACTACCATTTTGCCGAGACCAATCCGGCGCTGTCCTTCGACCGCATGGCCGCACGCGGCCAGCGCCTCGACATCCCCGCCGGCACGGCGGTCCGCTTTGAGCCAGGCCAGACCCGCGAGGTGACGCTGGTGCCCTATCGCGGTCGCCGCGTCGTCCAGGGGTTCCGCGCGACGGTGATGGGAGATCTCGACTGATGGCTCGCATCCCTCGTCACGCTTACGCTGACATGTTCGGTCCCACCGCCGGCGACCGCGTGCGCCTCGCGGACACTGACCTGATCGTCGAGGTCGAACGCGACCTCACCACCTACGGCGAGGAAGTGAAATTCGGCGGCGGCAAAGTGATCCGCGATGGCATGGGCCAGTCGCAGGTATCGCAAGGCGAAGGCGCGGTGGACACCGTCATCACCAACGCGCTGATCATCGACCATTGGGGCATTGTGAAGGCCGACGTCGCGATCACCGCCGGCCGCATCGCCGGCATCGGCAAAGCCGGCAATCCTGACGTGCAGCCGAACGTCGACATTGTCATCGGCCCCGGCACCGAGATCATTGCCGGCGAGGGCAAGATCCTCACCGCCGGCGGCATCGACAGCCATATTCATTTCATCTGTCCGCAACAGGTGGAAGACGCGATCGCCTCCGGCATCACCACGCTGATCGGCGGCGGCACCGGCCCTGCCACCGGCACGGCCGCCACCACCTGCACGCCAGGCCCCTGGCATATCGCCCGCATGTTGCAGGCCGCGGAGGGACTGCCGGTGAACCTGGCCTTTGCCGGCAAGGGCAACGCCTCGCGTCCCGCCGCGCTGGAGGAAATGATCCGCGCCGGCGCCGCCTGCCTGAAGCTCCACGAGGACTGGGGCACCACCCCTGCCGCCATTGATTGTGCGCTCGCGGTGGCGGATCGTTTCGACGTGCAGGTCATGATCCACACCGACACGCTGAACGAATCTGGTTTCGTCGAAGATACGATCGCCGCGTTCAAGGGCCGCACCATCCACGCCTTCCACACCGAAGGCGCCGGTGGCGGCCACGCTCCCGACATTATCAAGGTCGCCGGCCTGCCGAACGTGCTGCCCAGCTCTACCAACCCCACCCGGCCCTACACGGCGAATACTCTGGACGAACATCTCGACATGCTGATGGTCTGCCATCATTTGGATAGCACCATCCCGGAAGATGTGGCCTTCGCCGAAAGCCGCATCCGCAAGGAAACCATCGCGGCCGAGGACATCCTGCACGATCTCGGCGCGTTATCCATGATATCGTCGGACAGCCAGGCAATGGGCCGAGTAGGAGAGGTGATCATCCGCACCTGGCAGACCGCGCATAAGATGAAGACACAGCGTGGATCATTGCCCGGCGACGGCGAGGCCGACAACGCGCGGATCAAGCGCTACATCGCAAAATACACGATCAATCCAGCCATTGCGCAGGGCATGGCACAGGAGCTCGGCTCGATCGAGGTGGGCAAGCTTGCCGATCTCGTGCTGTGGTCGCCGGGGTTCTTCGGCGTGAAACCCGACATGGTGATCAAAGGCGGCACCATCGCCTGCGCTCTGATGGGGGACCCCAATGCCTCGATCCCAACGCCGCAGCCGGTGCACTACCGCCCGATGTTTGGGGCCTTCGGCCGGGCAATGGTTGAAAGCTGCGTCACCTTCGTCGCCGCCGCCGCGCTCGATGCCGGCGTCGCGCACGCGCTCGGATTGCAACGCCGGCTGGTGCCGGTCGCCAACGTGCGTGGTGGCATCGGCAAGCGTTCCATGATCCATAACGACGCGACGCCACTCATCGAAGTCGATGCGGAAACCTATGAAGTCCGCGCCGACGGCACATTGCTCACCTGCGAAGCCGCCACGGTCCTACCGCTGGCGCAACGCTACTTCCTGTTCTGATGCTGTGCCGTAACATTATCCCGGCTGGTGCCTGGGATCCGACAACCGCGGTCGATCGCGTGCTGATCGACTACGATCATCGGTTCCGCCGGCGCATCCTGCTGCGCACCGAAGCGGGCGCAGAACTGTTGCTCGATCTGCCGCAGGCCTTGCGTCTGCGCCACGGCGACGGGCTGGTGCTGGACGCAGGCGGTGTGGTTCAGGTCTGCTCCAGGCCGGAACGCCTGTTGGAAATCCATGCTCATGAGGCGGACGCGCTGGTGCGCATTGCCTGGCATCTTGGCAACCGCCATTTGCCCGTACAGTTGTTGCACGGCCGTATTCGCATCCGCGCCGACCACGTGATCCGCGACATGGTCGAAGGCCTCGGCGGCCATGTTGAGGAAATCGACGCGCCGTTCGATCCTGAAGCTGGCGCCTACGCCGGCGGCCATCACCATCATCATCAGAGCGATGAAACCTAGACCGCCACCACCTGATCCGACCTCAGCCGGCAGGGACAGGCTTGATCCGTCCTCTGCCGTCATGGCCAGGCTCGACCCGGCCATTGGTGCACCGACACCCGCGCGTGACTGGCCGGATCAAGCACAACCATCCCAGAACATTCCGGAGGCCCGCCGCGCAGCGCGGGAACCGCAGCAGCCCGATGTGCTTCGCTTGCTCGCCTGGTTGTCGCCCGGCTTTCCAACCGGCGCCTTTGCCTATTCGCACGGTCTGGAATGGGCGGTGGAGTCCGGCGACGTCATCGACGGCGTGTCGCTGCAAGCATGGCTCACCGACATTGTCGCGTACGGCTCGGGCCGCAACGACGCAATCCTGCTGCGCCACGCCGTTCGATCCGCACACGACCCGGACGCCTTGCAAGGACTCGCAGAACTCGCCGCCGCCGTTGCATCCTGCCGCGAGCGCCACGCCGAGACCTTGACCCAAGGCGCGGCCTTCCTGCGTGCAGCACGCGCCTGGGAATCCCCTGCCCTGCCAGATCCGATCGCCTATCCCGTCGCAGTCGGCGCGTTGGCAGGCTGGCACGGCATCGAAGAAGACCTCACCGCCGCTGCCTACCTCCAGGCCTTCGCAGCCAACCTGATCTCCGCCGCCGTGCGTCTCGTGCCGCTGGGCCAGACCACCGGCCTGCAAGTCCTCGCACGCATCGAACCCACCGTATTGCGCGTCACCAACGAAACCACCAACGCAACGCTCGACGATATCGGCGGTTGCGCTTTTCGCTCCGATCTCGCTGCCATGCGTCACGAAACCCAGTATACCAGACTGTTCAGATCATGAATCAATCGCCTCATGGCCCGTTGCGCGTCGGCATCGGCGGCCCCGTCGGTACCGGCAAGACCGCGCTGATGGATGCGCTGTGCAAGCATCTGCGCCCCCGTTACGATATCGCCGCCATCACCAACGACATCTATACCAAGGAAGATGCCGAGTTCCTGACCCGCGCCGGGTCCCTGCCGCCGGAACGCATCCTTGGCATAGAGACCGGCGGTTGCCCGCATACCGCGATTCGCGAGGACGCCTCAATCAACCTGGCCGGCGTCGCCGACCTGCAACGCCGTTTCCCCAGCCTCGACCTTATCCTGATCGAAAGCGGCGGCGACAATCTGGCCGCGACCTTCAGTCCGGAACTGGCGGATCTCACGATCTACGTGATCGACGTGTCCGCCGGCGACAAGATCCCCCGTAAGGGCGGCCCAGGAATCACCCGCAGCGACCTGCTGGTGATCAACAAAATTGACCTCGCCCCTTTCGTCGGCGCCAGCCTGGACGTAATGGACCGCGATGCGCGCAGGATGCGAGGCGAGCGGCCCTTCGTGTTCGCCAACATCCGCGCCGGTCAGGGCGTCGCCGACATCGCAACGTTCATCGAAAAGCGAGGCGGCCTGCTGGTGTCTTAGGCCCGGCGGACCACGTCCAACGGGATCACGTTGTCGGTATGGATCTCGACCGTGCCCACCACCTGCGTGATCATCGCCGCCAGTTCGTCCTGCTGATATGGCTTGGATAGCCGCGGCAAGCCCGGTTCCTCGCCGTTTGGCAGATCGGCGTAACCGGTCGCCAGGATGATCGGCAGATCCGGCCATTCCTGTTGAATCTGCCGCGATAATTCCGTGCCCGTCATGCTCGGCATCGCCTGATCGGTGATCACCAGATCGACCGGCAAACCGTTGCGCATCGCCTCGAGCGCGCGCGAACCGGACGATACCTCGGTCGCCAGATGCCCAAGATCCTCCAACATCGCTACCGTCGCGGAACTGATCAGCGGATCGTCGTCAACCACCAGAATACGATGGCTCAGACCGGCAACCTTGCGCGCAGCCAGAGGGTTTGCTGCCTCGACCGTCGTGCGTTCCGCCGTCGGCAGCCACAGCTCAACCATCGTGCCTGTGCCGACGCGGCTTTGGATGTGCATCGCCCCGCCGGACTGCGCCGCGAGACCATGCACCATCGACAGGCCAAGGCCGGTTCCCTTGCCGGCGCCCTTGGTCGTGAAGAACGGCTCGGTCGCGCGCTTCACCGTCGCCGGGTCCATTCCGGTACCGGAATCCGCTACCGCCAGACACACATACTCGCCCGGCGCCAGGCCCTGCGGCCCGCGACTGCCCGGCATGCGGCGCGCCGCAATCTCCAGCCTGCCGCCCAGCGGCATCGCATCGCGCGCGTTCAGCGTCAGGTTGAGCAATGCGAGTTCAAGCTGGTTCGGATCGACCCGAATCGCCGGCAGGTCGTGCCGCAGATCGATGTTGATCTGGATCGTCGTTCCCAGCGTCCGACGCAACATCTCCTCCATGCCGCCGATCAGCCGCATCACTTCCACCGTCTCCGGCTTCAGCTCTTGCCGCCGGGCGAACGCCAACATGCGCTTGGTCAGCGTCGCACCGCGCTCCGCGCCTTTGATCGCTCCGTCGATCAGCCGAGCAAGCCGCGGCTCGTCCGGCACCCGTTTGCGCAGAAGCTGCAGGTTGCCCAGAATCACCATCAGCAGATTGTTAAAATCGTGCGCCACACCGCCGGTGAGCTGGCCCAGGCTCTCCATCTTCTGCATTTCATGCACTTGCGCCAGCGCTTCCTCGCGCTCGCGCGTGCGTTCCTCCACCCGCTGCTCCAACTCGGCATTGGCCTGCGCCAGCTCCGCGGTCCGCTCCTCCACCCGTCGTTCGAGTTCGGAGTTCAGCAGCTCCAGTTGCCGGGTCTTGCGATACAGGTCAGCGAACACCCGCACCTTGGCGCGCAGCAACTCCGGTGTGAACGGCACCGGCACGTAATCCACCGCCCCAAGTTCGTAGCCGCGCAGCCGATCCAGGTCCGACATCATGATCGCCGAGACGAAGATGATCGCCGTCCGCTGGAAGCGCGGATGGTCGCGGATCATCGCCGCCAGTTCGAACCCGTCCAGATCGGGCATGCAGACATCGATCAGCACCACCGCGATCTCGTTCTTCAGCAGATGCTGCAATGCCTCGTTCGCCGAGTTCGCCTTCAGCAGATTCTCGCCCAGCTCGCCGAGAATCGCTTCATAGCTCAGCAACTTTGCCGGCTGGTCATCGACCAGCAGGATGTTCATTTGCTCGCCCGGCCTTGGCGCGATCGCGTTCACGGCAAGATCCTTTTCAGCGATGCAGCCATATCCGCAGCGCGGACAGCAATTGTTCCGTGTTCACCGGCTTGGCCAGATAGTCCGACGCACCGGCTTCCAGGCATTTCTCGCGGTCGCCTTTCATAGCCTTCGCCGTTAGTGCAATGATCGGCAGGCGGCGGAACGCCGGGTTGGCGCGGATCACCTCCATCGTCTGATAGCCATCCATCTCCGGCATCATGATGTCCATCAGTACAATGGCGACCCCCGGCTCCGATTCGAGCAAGTTGATCGCCTCCCGGCCGGTGGTGGCGGTGAGCACGTGCATGCCGCGCCGTTCCAGCACGCTGGACAGGGCGAAGATGTTGCGCGCGTCGTCGTCCACCAGCAGCACGCGCCGTCCTACCAGGTTCTCGTCCGAACTGTGCAGCCGCTCCAGCATCCGCTGCTTCTCTGCCGGCAGATCGGATACCACGCGATGCAGGAACAACGCGGTTTCATCGAGCAAGCGCTCGGGCGATTCGACGCCCTTCACCACCACGCTGCGAGCCATCGTGTGCAGCCGCGCGTCCTCCTCCGGCGACAGCTCACGGCCGGTAAATACCACCACCGGGACGTTGGACAGGCCCGCGTCGTCACGAATCCTCTCCAGCACTTCGAACCCGGACATATCCGGCAGGCGCAGGTCCAGCACCACGCAATCGGCTGGCTCTTCGTACAGCCGCTCGATCGCGTGCCTGCCCGTCTCTACCGTCTCGATGTCGATATCGTCATGCCCGAGCAATTCGGAGATCGACACTTGCTCCAGCGGATTGTCCTCCACCACCAGCAGGCGCTTGCGGCGCGGCTTGGCATAGTCGGTCAGTTTCGACAGTGCCAGCTCCAGACCTTCGGTCGTGGTCGGCTTGGTCATGAAGCTGAGCGCGCCGCGCGCCAGGCCGTGCTGGCGATCTTCGTCCAGCGTGACGATCTGCACCGGGATATGCCGGGTCGCCGGATTCTGCTTGAGCTGGCTCAGCACGGTCCAGCCCAGCATGTCGGGCAGGAACACATCCAGCGACACCGCCGTCGGCTGATATTCGCGTGCCAGCGCCAGCGCATCGGCGCCGCGACCGGCAACCAGCGCCTTCATGCCGTGGTCGTGCACCAGGTCCACCAAGACACGCGCATAGTGAGGATCGTCCTCGACGATCAGCAGCACTGTGTCTTCCGGTTCCAGCAAATTGCGATCGTCGGGCACTTGCTCGATCGGGCGATCCACCAGCCGGATCGCGGAGTGCGACGGCACCGGCAAGGTCGTGACCGGCATTGCCTCAATGGTCAGCGTGCGGGACGTGGACGGGCCGACATAATTCAGAGGCAGATACAGCGTGAATGTGCTGCCGGCGCTGGGCTGGCTGCGCAACTGGATCTCGCCGCCGAGCAAGCTGGACAGCTCGCGTGAGATCGCAAGGCCCAGGCCGGTGCCGCCGTATTTGCGGCTGGTGCCGGCGTCCGCCTGCTGGAACGCCTCGAAGATGATCCGCTGCTTCTCTGGCGGGATGCCGATGCCCGTATCGGTCACTTCGAATGCCACCACGGTCGGCGCGTTCTTCAGCACCGGATGACCGCCGGTCCAACCACCGATCACCGTGGAAATGCCCAGCCGTACGCCGCCATGTTCGGTGAACTTGAAGGCATTGGAGAGCAGGTTCTTCAGTACCTGCTGGAGGCGCTTGCTGTCGGTGACGATGGTGCGCAGCGTCGGATCAACCTGCACGTCAAAGAACAGTCCGCGGCTTTCCGCCTCGTGACGGAATGGGCGGGTGACGGTTTCGGTCAGCGTCGAGAACGAGATTTCCTCGGCCTCTACCGACACGGTGCCGGATTCGATCTTCGACAGGTCCAGGATGTCGGAGATCAGGTTCAACAGGTCGGTGCCCGCGGCGTGGATGGTGCGAGCGAATTCCACCTGGCGCGAGCTGAGATTGCCTTCAGGGTTATCGCCAAGCTGCTGTCCCAGGATCAGGATCGAGTTCAATGGCGTGCGGAGCTCGTGCGACATGTTGGCCAGGAACTCGGACTTGTACTTCGACGTCAGCGCCAGCTCGGCCGCCTTATCCTCCACCGCACGCCGCGCTTGCTCGATTTCCTGGTTCTTCCGCTCCACCTCCACATTGCGTTCCGCGAGCTGCTGTGCCTTTTGCTCCAATTGCTCGTTGGTCTGCTGCAGTTCGCGCTGCTGCATCTGCAACTCGGTGGCCAACTGCTGCGACTGCTTCAGCAGGCCTTCGGTCTGCATCGTCGCCTCGATCGAGTTCAGCACGATGCCGATGCTGGCGGTGAGTTGCTCCAGGAACGACATCTGCAGATCGCCGAACGACCCGGCCGAGGCCAGCTCGATCACGGCTTTCACCTGGCCTTCAAACAACACCGGCAGGACCACGATATTGGTTGGCCGCGCGGTGAACAATCCAGAGCGGATCGGTACCGCGTTGTCGGGGATGTGCGTCAGCAGCATGCGGCGGCCGTCGGCGGCGCATTGTCCGATCAGACCTTCGCCGATGCGCAGGTTGCCAGGGTGTCCCAGGTCGCCGGCGTCCGCATATGCCGCCAGCAGGCGCAGGTCCGGCATCGCGTCGTTGTCCGAATCCACCAGGTAGATCACGCCGTTCTGCGCATTGATCAGCGGTGCCAGTTCGGACAGCAGCATGCGGCCCACGGTGGCCAGGTCGCGCTGGCCCTGCAGCATGTTGGTAAACCGCGCGAGGTTGGTTTTCAGCCAGTCTTGCTCGGTATTCCGCTCCGTCGTCAGGCGGAGGTTGTCGATCATCGTGTTGATGTTGTCTTTCAGTTCCGCGACCTCGCCGCGTGCCTCGACCTGGATGGACCGCGTCAGGTCACCCTTGGTCACCGCGGTGGCCACCTCGGCGATGGCGCGCACCTGCGTGGTCAGGTTTGCGGCGAGCAAGTTCACGTTGCCGGTGAGATCCTTCCAGGTGCCGGAGGCGCCAGGCACGTTCGCCTGGCCGCCCAACCGCCCTTCCACACCGACTTCGCGCGCCACCGTGGTCACCTGATCGGCGAAGGTGGCCAGCGTGTCGGTCATGTTGTTGATGGTTTCGGCGAGCGCCGCGACCTCGCCCTTCGAATTCATCGTCAATTTCTGGTTCAGCGCGCCGTTGGCGACCGCGGTCACCACCTTGACGATACCGCGCACTTGCTCCGTCAGGTTGGCGGCCATGACGTTCACGGTGTCGGTCAGGTCCTTCCAGGTGCCCGCCACGCCGGGCACCGCCGCCTGTCCGCCCAGCTTGCCGTCGGTGCCCACTTCGCGCGCCACGCGCGTGACTTCCGAGGCGAAGCCGTTCAACTGGTCCACCATCGTATTGATGGTGTTCTTCAATTCGAGAATCTCGCCCTTCACGTCCACGGTGATCTTGCGGCTCAGGTCGCCGCGTGCAACCGCCGTGGTGACCTCTGCGATGTTGCGCACCTGCGTTGTAAGGTTCGCCGCCAGCAGGTTCACGTTGTCGGTAAGGTCCTTCCAGGTGCCGGCCACGCCCGGCACCACCGCCTGGCCGCCCAGTCGCCCTTCGGTGCCCACTTCGCGCGCCACGCGCGTCACCTCCGCGGCGAAGGAGCGCAACTGATCCACCATCGTGTTCAACGTTTCCTTCAGCAGCAGGATTTCACCGCGCACGTCCACGGTGATCTTTTTTGACAGGTCGCCGCTGGCGATCGCGGTGGCCACCTCGGCGATGTTGCGCACCTGGCCGGTCAGGTTGGACGCCATGAAGTTCACGTTGTCGGTCAAGTCTTTCCAGGTGCCGCCGACGCCGGGCACCAGCGCCTGTCCGCCCAACTTGCCTTCGGTGCCGACTTCGCGCGCCACGCGCGTGACTTCCGAAGCGAACGCGTTCAACTGATCCACCATCGTGTTGATGGTGTTTTTCAGTTCGAGGATCTCGCCCTTCACGTCGACGGTGATCTTGCGGCCCAGGTCGCCGCGCGCGACCGCGGTGGTAACCTCGGCGATGTTGCGTACCTGCGCCGTCAGGTTGCCGGCCATCGAGTTCACGCTGTCGGTCAGGTCCTTCCACGTCCCTGCCACGCCCGGAACGTTCGCCTGGCCACCCAGCTTGCCTTCGGTGCCGACCTCGCGCGCGACGCGCGTCACCTCGCCGGCGAAACGGTTAAGCTGGTCCACCATCGTGTTCAGCGTTTCCTTCAACTGAAGGATCTCGCCGCGCACGTCCACCGCGATCTTGCGCGACAGGTCGCCGTTCGCGATGGCGGTCGCCACCTCGGCGATGTTGCGCACCTGGCCGGTCAAATTCGACGCCATGGAATTCACGCTGTCGGTCAGGTCCTTCCACGTCCCCGCCACGCCTGGCACGTTCGCCTGTCCGCCCAGCCGCCCTTCGGTGCCCACCTCGCGCGCGACGCGCGTCACTTCGCCGGCGAAGGCGTTGAGCTGGTCGACCATCGTGTTGATGGTCTCCTTCAACTGCAAAATCTCGCCCGACACGTTGACCGTGATCTTCTTTGACAGGTCACCCTGTGCCACCGCGGTCGCCACCTCGGCGATGTTGCGCACCTGGCCGGTCAGGTTCGACGCCATGAAGTTCACGTTGTCGGTCAGGTCCTTCCAGGTGCCGGCTACGCCCGACACCTGTGCCTGGCCACCCAGCCGCCCTTCGGTGCCGACTTCGCGTGCCACGCGCGTCACCTCGCCGGCGAAACGGTTGAGCTGGTCGACCATCGTGTTGATGGTCTCCTTCAACTGCAAAATCTCGCCCGACACGTTCACGGTGATTTTCTTCGACAGGTCGCCGTTCGCGACGGCGATCGTCACCTCGGCGATGTTGCGCACCTGCGCCGTCAGGTTGGAGGCCATCGAGTTCACCGACTCGGTCAGGTCTTCCCAGGTCCCCGCCACGCCCAGCACGTTGGCCTGACCGCCCAGCCGTCCTTCGGTACCCACTTCGCGCGCCACGCGCGTCACTTCACCGGCGAAGGCGTTGAGCTGGTCGACCATCGTGTTGATGGTTTCCTTCAACTGCAATATTTCGCCTGACACATTCACGGTGATCTTCTTGGAAAGGTCGCCGCGCGCGATGGCGGTGGCCACCTCGGCGATATTGCGCACCTGCGCCGTCAGGTTGCCAGCCATGGAGTTCACGCTGTCGGTCAGGTCTTTCCAGGTGCCAGCGACACCCGGCACCTGCGCCTGGCCGCCCAATCGCCCTTCGGTGCCCACCTCGCGCGCGACGCGCGTCACTTCCGAAGCGAAGGAATTCAACTGGTCCACCATCGTGTTGATGGTGTCTTTCAATTCGAGAATTTCGCCGCGGACATCGACGGTGATCTTGCGCGACAGGTCGCCGCGCGCCACCGCGGTGGTGACCTGCGCGATGTTGCGCACCTGGTCGGTCAGGTTGCCGCACATCGCGTTCACGCTGTCGGTCAGGTCCTTCCAGGTGCCCGCGACGCCCGGCACCACCGCCTGCCCGCCCAGCTTGCCCTCGGTGCCCACCTCGCGCGCGACGCGCGTCACTTCGGAAGCGAAGGATCGCAACTGGTCCACCATCGTGTTGATGGCTTCCTTGAGCTGCAGAATTTCGCCGCGTACGTCCACGGTGATCTTCTTCGACAGGTCGCCGTTCGCCACCGCGATCGTCACGTCGGCGATGTTGCGCACCTGCGCGGTCAGGTTGGACGCCATGGAGTTCACCGACTCCGTCAGGTCCTTCCACACGCCGGTCACTTCGCGCACCTGCGCCTGGCCGCCCAGCTTGCCGTCGGTGCCAACCTCGCGCGCCACGCGGGTAACCTCGGACGTGAAGACCGAAAGCTGCTTGATCATCGTATTGACGATAGTGGCAAGCCGCAGGAACTCGCCCTGCAATGGGCGGCCGTCCACGTCCAGGCGCACGGTCTGCAGGAGGTCGCCCTGTGCCACGGCGGTAATGGCATGTGTGACCGCGGTGGTGGGCCAGAGCAAATCGTCGATAAGCTGGTTGACCGAGGTTTCCATGCCGCCCCAGGCGCCACCGGAAAGGCCCAGGCGGACGCGGGTGCGAGTCCTGCCTTCGCGGCCGACCACCTGACCGACATGCTCCAGTTCCTGCGCCATCCGTTCGTTCGCAGCGACGATCTCGTTGAACGTGTCGGCGATCTTGCCTTCCAGGCCGGTGCGGTCGGTGGGCAGGCGGACCGAAAAATTGCCGGTGCGCATCGCCTGCAACGCGTGCAGCAACTCGTGCAATGCGAGCGAGGAGTGAGCGTGCAGACCGTCCCCGCTGCGGGCCTCACCGTTCGTCGGCAATGCGGCGGGCCCATCGGCGACCGTGATAACGGGATTTCCGGCGGAGGGCATCTCGGTACCGGTGTGGTCCAGGTCCATCGTCTTGCTCCTGCAGAATCCGTCGGTCGCCTGCCGCGGACGAACGCGACTTCCAGCCGCGCCAGAGGCGGGCGCAACGGCCAATAATATCTAATTCAGCCAAACGTCGAATTCGTTATCTTTGCGGCTCTAACTCACGACTGCGTGAGGCCGCTTCGTGTCAAATCAGCAGCGATTGAGAAAACATCCTGAAAAACACTGGCCATCTGCTCCTGCTGCCGTTGCAGCACGGCATCGGCGCGGAGTCACAACGGTGCGAGCAAACGAACAATGGATGCTCGCGGAAATTTGACCGATGGTGTCGAGAACGACCGCGCCTCGCTGATCTTCCCGACGGCACCTGCTATGCCGCGGTGAGGGTTGGCCACAGCGCCTCGGGACCGCGCGCGCAAACCAGGCGGCCCAGGCGGGCAGCCCATTCTGCATCCGTGCCGAACTCCTCGCGCCAGGACCACAGGCGGCGGGTCGCGAGCTGCAACGCGTACTCCTGCGTGAAGCCGATCGCGCCATGCACCTGATGCGCGATCTCGCCGGCAAGTGTCGCGGCGTCGCCGACGCGCGTCTTGGCGATCGCGACGGCGAATTCCTCCGCCTGTGGATCGTTCGTTGACAGCGCCTCGATGCCAAGATTGGCGGCGGCGATCGCTGCCGCCGTCTGCCCCGCGAGCACTGCGAGGTTCTGCTGCACCGCCTGGAACTTGGAAATCGGCCGGCCGAACTGCTGGCGTTCCTGTGCGTAGGTCACTGCCAAATCCATGGCGCGTTCCAGGGCGCCGGACATCATGGCGGCGCGCGCCAACGCCCCGCGCCGGTACAAGCCCGCACGCGAGGTGCCGCCGCGCAGCGGCGCCGCGGCATCCGCCGCCAACCGCAGGCCGGAGAAGGTCAGCGTGTCGCGCGGCTCGCTGGCCATGTTGCGGCCTTCGGTTTTGTCGGCGCTTTCGGGTGCTTGCAGCGCCACCGCCATCTCGCCATCAGGGCCGTCCGCGACCAGAATGATTTGCTCCGCGAACCGCGCATAAGGCAGCCGGCTGGCACGCCCGGTCAGGCGCCAGCCGTTGCCGTCGCGCTGCAAGGTCAGTTTGTCGTCGGCGCGCACCGGGCCCACCGTCATCGGTGCGTCGGTCAACTCCAGCCCCGCCGCGGCTGCGATCCAGCCCGCCAGCATCGTCTCCGCCAGCGGAATTGGGGCGGCGTAACGACCGGCCACGCGCAGCACGTAATAGAGATCGGACCATTCCGCGTCGGCACCGCCGGCGGATTCGGGCAGGGCGGCCAACGGCACACCGGTCTCGCCGACCGCGCGCCACAGATCGGTGGGGAACGCGCCTTTCTCCGCCGCATCCACGATCTGCTTGGTGCACTTGTCCTGGAACAGCCGGTCCATGCTTTCCAGCAGCATGCGAGTTTCGTCGCGCAATGCCATCTTCGTGGGCCCTTCCCTACCGCAGCCCGAGGCCGCGCGCGATGATCCCGCGCAGGATCTCGCGTGTGCCGCCCTGGATCGAAAGCCGCGGCGCGTTCATCGTGGCGCGGGCAATCATCGACGTATAAAGATCCGCCGCCTCCAGTTCCGGCTCGGTTGGAAACAACTGCCGCGCCGCCACCGGAATGTCTTGCTCATAGCGCGTGCCCAGGTCCTTCACCACCGCGGATTCGTTGTTTGGCTGCAGCCCTTCCTGCAACATCCCAGCGATCGACAGAGACATGCTGCGCAGCGTGGCAAGCTGCGCCACCAGCCGGCCCAACGCGGCGGCGGTGGCGCGGTCCGGGTTCGGGCCCGCCATGCGCAGCATTTCGCACAGCACCTGGAAGAACACCAGAAAACGGTCCGGCGCGCTGCGTTCGAACGCGAGCTCGCTGGTCACCTGGTTCCAGCCATTGCCTGCCTTGCCCAGCAGCAGCCAGTCCGGAACGAACACGTCGGTGAGGAAGATCTCGTTGAAATGATGCTCGCCGAGCAAGTTGCGCACGGGGCGGATCTCGATGCCGGGCGATTTCAGCGGCAGCAGGAACTGCGTGGCACCAGCATGGCGATCCGGATCGGGCTGACCCTCCTGCGCCATCTTGCAGAACAGGATTGCGTAATCAGAACGATGCGCGTTGGAGGTCCAGAGCTTGCTGCCGTTGATGCGATAGCCGCCATCGAGCTTCACCGCGCGGGTGCGCGTGCCCGCAAGATCGGAGCCGGAATTCGGTTCGCTCATGCCGATGCAGAACGTCAGCTCCCCCGCCGCGATCTTCGGCAGGAAAAACTGCTTCTGCTCTTCGGTGCCGAAACGCAATATATTCGGGCCGCTCTGGCGATCGCCGGTGTAATGGGCCGAGAGCGGCGCGCCGGCCACGAGCATCTCCTCGATCATCACGTAGCGTTCGAAGGAGGAACGTTCGTGGCCGCCATACTGCTTCGGCCAGGTCATGCCGATCCAGCCGCGCTGGCCCATGGCGCGGCTGAAGTCGCGATCGAAGCCGCTGCGGGTGAAGCCCATCAGGTGCTGGTGTTGCTTGATGAACGCCCGCACTTCGGTGCGCAATGCGGTCGCTTCCGGCGGCAGCGCGACGGGATCGAAGCGGAAGGTGGGAACGGCCATGGCGCTACTCCTGCCAGTTCGTGTCGAAGCCGGCAAAGCTGTGGGGAATGCGGCGAATGTCGGTGAGGATTTCCCGTTGCAGCCCTGCGGGCGTGTCGGGCGGGAAATGCAGGTCGATGGAATCGGCGATGCCGCCGAAGCGCTGCTGAATTGCGTCGGCGACCCGATCGAACGTGGCGCAGGCGGCGAAGATGCGCACCACGTCGTCCGGCACCGCCTTGGCCATCGCGTCCCAGCGGCCTTCCACCGACAAGCGATGCAGTTGCAGTCCCAGATCCTGCAAATCGTGCAATGCCAGGATCGGCAGATAGGTGCGGGTAGAGCCGTAGAAGCCGATGCGCCGCCGCACCTTCTCAATGCCGGCGGCGACCGCGGCGTCGTCCGGGCCGGTGACGACAAAGCCGCCACCATGGATGTCGAAATGCAAACGGCTGCGTCCGGCCCTTCGCATCCCTTCCATCAGATTCGGCAGACAGACTTGCTCCAGGTAGCGGCGGGAGCATAGCGGATGCAGCCGCACGCCATCCGCGACCTGACCGGCGACGCGCAGCATCGCCTCGCCGACCGCCGCGATCGCAACGGGTACCATTGGCAGGCCGGTTTGCTCCGGTGAGAAATCCGGCGTCATCAGCGACAGGTGGTAATTCGGGCTGGCGAAATTCAGCGGGCCGCGTGTCTCCCAACACCGCCACACGGCGCGCAACGCCCGCACGTAGTCACGCAGGCGCGGCGCGGGCGGGGTCCAGGCTATGCCGAAGCGCCGCTCGTTATGGCCCTTCACCTGGCTGCCGAGACCCAGCACACAGCGCCCGTTGGAATTGGCGTGCAGGTCCCAGGCCTGCTGCGCCAGGACGGTGGGGCTGCGGGGGAAAGCCACCGCAACGGATGGCGTCAGCTCCACGCGCTGCGTCGCCGTGGCGGCAAAGGCGAGCGGCGCGTACCAATCGTGTCCCAGCTCCACCGTCATCACCGCATCGAAGCCGGCTTCCTCGGCGGCGTGCGCGGCGGGGCCGGCGGCGCGCCAATCGTTCTGCGGCAGTATGGTGAAAACCCGCATGGTCAGCCGCGCGCCAGGCGGCGTTCGACAAAAGGCCGGCGATCCTGGCCCCAGAAGATCTCGCCGCCGATCGCATAGCTGGGCGCGCCGAACACGCCGCGATCCAAGGCCGCCTGGGTGTCGGCCTGGCGCATCTCTGCCCACCGTTGCTCTGCGCCAAGCCGCATGACGGCATCGGGATCCTCGCCGATGTCACGGATCAGTCCCGCCAACGTGTCAGGATCGCCGGTGTTCTTCTCCTCCTGCCACAGCGCCTTCAGCACGCGGTGCGCGAGTTTGATGGCTGGCACGTCGCCCGCCGTTTCGCGTAGCGCGATGACACAGCAGGCGGCGGCTTGCTCGTTGGCAGGGAAGTATTTCGGCTGGATGTTGATCGGAATGCCGAGATGCTCGCGCCAGCGGCGCAGCTCCATCAGGCGATAGGCCTGCCGCTGCGGCGCGCGCTTGGGCAGCGGCAGGCCGCCGGAGGCAGGAAAGATGGCGCCGAAATCCACCGGCCAGATGCGCAGGCTGGCGCCATGCGCCATGGCCATCGCCTCGATGCGCGCCGCGCCCATATGGGTCCACGGCGAGTTCAACGAGGCATAGTAGTCGATATGCAGGCCCATCTGGCGCTTCCTTCCCGGCGGATCGTCGTGGCAATCCTGCGGGAGGGCGGCGAGGCAGGCAACCTCACCCGGCCTGGCTACGGGCGAGGCGTTCTGCCGGCGAAAACGGGGGATGGCATTCCCGGCGCCCTCACCCGCAGCGTGTAAAGTGACGTGCTTGCGGTCAGCAGCAGCGTGCGCAGGTCCGGGCCGCCAAAGGCGATGTTGGCGCACACCTCGGGCGTCTCGATGATGCCGATCTGCGTGCCGTCCGGCCGGAACACCCACACGCCGCCGGTGCCGGTGCAGAACACGCGTCCCGCCGCATCGACCTTCATCCCGTCCGGCACGCCGTTGGTGCCGTCGCACGACATGTCGGCGAAGATCCGCCGCCGCACCATCGCACCGGAACCATCCAACTCGATCGCATGGATGTATTTCGTCCAGCGTGTGTTGGCGACATAGAGCGTGCGCTCGTCGGGCGACAGCGCGAGGCCGTTCGGATATTCTACCGGCGCGACCATCGTCACGTCGCCATTGGGCGCGATGCGATACACCGCGGCATCCAGTTCGCGCTCGCCGGGCGGCACGCGATAGGACGGATCGGTGAACATCAGCGCGCCGTCCGACGCACAGATCACGTCGTTGGGACGGTTCAGCCGCTTGCCTTCGAACCGGTCGAGCAACGTGGTCACCGTGCCGTTGGCGTCGGTGCGGGTCAGGCGGCGGGCGTCGCCTTCACAGTTGATCAGCCGGCCTTGCAGGTCGAATGTGGTGCCATTGCCGCCTTCGGTCTTTCGCACCAGCTCGGACTGCTGCCCCAGCACGATGCGGTACAACGCGTTGGTGCGGACATCGACGAAATAGAAGAAGCCGTCGGGGTGCCAGAGCGGCCCCTCGGTGAAGACGAAACCGCTCGCCACTTGCTCCAGGGCGGTCGTTTCCAGAACGTCGGCCAGGCCAGCCATGGTTGCTTCCTCCCCTTGTTGACCGAAGGCATCTAGCGCCGCCGCTGGGCGGACGGTCAACGTGGGCGCAGGGTGCGGGAATAGGTCTCGCGCCCCCGATCGCGTGTGTTACGAAAGCGACTGCCAACAGCGCTCGTGAACAACAACGTGATGAAAATCAATTGCGGCGCGGTCCCGGACACCGAGCGTGCCGTCGCCCCGGGCGCCGCTGTCACCGCGAAATCGGCAGCCACGCGGCGAGTTGCCGCCAGTGTGCCGGCGGTTCGCGCCACGCCCATCGGCGCCGAGGTCGCGATCACCATCCGCCGACCGCGCCCCGAGGTCGGGCGGGTCATGTTCGATCCGCGCTATGACCCGGTCTGGATCGGCACCGTACGGAGATCGGCACTGGCCGCGCGCGGTCCGATGGGGGCTGGCACGAAGATCAACCGCGAATGGCACTGGCTCGGCCGCACGTTCGCGGACGGCGGTGAGGTAGTGGAGCATGTTCCCGACCGCTCGATGGCGTTCACCACGCAATTGCCGCTGGACCTGCGCGTTCGGTATGAGCTGGAGGGCATCCCGGAAGGCACCATCGCGCGGGTCTGCGTGGCGGGACGCGCGACCGGGATGTTGCGCTTTGGCGCCGCGGCGTTGAGCGCGTTGCTGCGTTGGGGGGTGATCCGCGACCTGGACCGGCTAAAGGCGCTTCTGGAATCGGGAGAGTGGCGCCGGGTTCACCGCCCAGCCCCCTGAGGCGTCCCGCCTCGCGGCCCAGGCTCAAAAACAGAAGGGGAATTTCTTCTTCCTTCCTGGCACCAATGTGGCGCGGCGTGGAATCTTCTGCTACGAATTCGGCCGTAGCAGAGGGGCTTATCTCGCAATGCCTGCCGACAAGGAGCTGGACCGGGTGGATCGCGAGATCCTGCGCCTGATCTCCGCCGACGCCTCGCTGTCGCTCGCCGACATCGCCACCCAGGTCGGGCTGACCCCCACGCCGTGCTGGAAGCGCATCCGCCGCATGGAGGAGGCCGGCGTCATCCTGCGTCGCGTCGCCGTGGTGGACCCCGCGAAGATCGGGCTGCCGGTGTCGGTGTTCGTCGAGGTGGAGACCGCCGACCATTCCGCCGAGTGGCTGGAGCGCTTCGCCGGCGTGGTGGCCGGCATGCCGGAAATCGTCGATGCCTGGCGGATGAGTGGCGACGTCGACTACTTGCTCCACGTCGTCGTGCCGGACATCGCCGCGTATGACGATTTCTATCGCCGCCTGATCGGACACGTGAAGCTGCGCAATGTCAGCAGTCGGTTCAGCATGGAGCGCCTGAAGGCGGCACCATTGCCGGTGTAGGACCTGGAATCGGTTGACCGTGAGGACCGAGTGTGCCGCCCCTGAGGTTTGGCGCCCGCGCCGGTCAATGTCATTGCGGGCGAGTCGATCTGCACTGCCATGGCGGGCAAAGCGTAGCAATCCGGGTCGAGTGACGTGCGCCGGATCGACCGGGATTGCTGCGCTTCGCTGCAATGACACGTGTCGCGCGACCTGCCCCTCGGGTCTCAGCCTACCCCGCCCGCCGCGCCAGGATGAACAGGCGCTGGAACGGCAGCAGCGTCGCGCCGTCCGGACGGCGCGGATAATGCGGGCGTAACGCCGCGGCATAGGCGGCACGGTATGAGGCGCGCAGATCGGCTGGCAGCTTGTCCAGGAACGGCCGCAGGCTGCTGCCCGCGGCCCATTCCACCACGGCGTCCTCGCCTCGCAGCACGTGGAGATAGGTCGTCTCCCACAGGTCCAGCGCCGCGACGCGCGGACGCAGCAGATCGTAGTAGGCTGTGGCGGGCAGAATGGCGCGGGCGAAGCCGGCGTCGCGCAAATGCGACGCCCAGGGGCCGAACCCGGCAACCTCGTTCTGCAATCGCCGCAGGGGCGCGTCGTGCATGGCCGGCATCTGCACCGCGAGGACGCCGCCCGGAGCGAGCAAGGAAACCAGGCGTGGGAACAGGGTCTCGTGCCCGCCCACCCAGTGCAGCGCGGCGTTGGAGAAGATCAGGTCCGGGGCTGCCGCGCCGTCGGCCGGCGTCCAGGTGGCGAAATCGCCTTGTTCGAAGCGGCAGTCGGGGGCGGCATCGCGCGCCTTGGCCAGCATCGCCGCCGAGCCGTCAACGCCCAGAATCTCCGCGGCGGGGAAACGGCGGTGCAGGATGGCGGTGACGTTGCCGGCCCCGCAGCCCAGGTCCACCACATGGCGCGGCGACCCCAGCGGAACCTGCGCCAACAGGTCCAAAGCCGGCCGCAGCCGTTCGTCGGAGAAGCGCAGGTACTGGCCGGGATCCCAGCTTGCCGCGGCGATCGCCATGTCAGTGATTGCTCGCGTCAACCCGGTCGAAATACTGTTTGATGCGGTAGAAGATGCCGGCGACCGCGGCAACGGCGATCAGCAGACCGATCGTGGACTGCACGCCAGACCCGTCGGACGCGAACACCAGGCCGCCGATCGCGACCAGGGTCAGCAACACCAACACCAGCCACTCACTCAGCTCCATGTCCATGGCTTGCTCCCCGAGTTTGCGCGCCGGCGCGCCCTATACGTCGGCCTTCGCGGCGGGCGCAATGTCATGCTCTGCGGCGGAGGTGCCTTTGGCTTTGCCTGTGTGGCGGTCCGGCTCGTCCGCCAGCCGTGCGATTCGCAGTGTCAGGCGAAACACGGTGCCCTCCGGGCCGGACGAGGCCAGCGCGATCTCGCCGCCATGGGCCAGCGTCAGGTCGCGGGCGATGGCGAGACCGAGTCCGGTGCCCTCATGCCGCGTGCTGCGGGTGAACGGGTGGAACAAGGTGGCGCGCACCGAGTCCGGCAGGCCGGGACCGTCGTCCGCCACGTCGATGGTGACCGAGCCTTGTTCGGCCGATGCCGAGACGCGAGCCAATCTCGCCCCGGCGTCCGCGGCGTTGCGCAGCAGATTGGCGAGCACGCGGAAAAACTGGTTGCGGTCGGCTTCGACCAGCAATCCCGGCGGCACCTGGTTGTGGACGGCAAAGGCACGGCCCGGCGCGCGGGCGGCCGTGCTCGCTTCATCCACCAGCAATCCAAGCGCCACGGGGGCAAGCTGGAGCGGCGGCGGACCCTCGCGGGCGAAATCGAGCGTCCGTCGCACCAGGTCGGTGGCGCGATCCGCCGTTCGCATCAGCATGTCGGCCGCGCGTTGCACGCTCGCGTCGGGATGTGCCTGGAGGCGCTCGGCGGTCAGCAGTACCGGCGCCAGGACGCCGCGCAGATCGTGACTGATGCGGGCGACGGCGCTGCCGAGGGCGGAGAGGCGCGCATTGCGCCACAGCGCGTTGCGCAACTCGCCCTGCAACGCCGACAGCTCGCGCGCCGCCACCGTCATTTCGTCATTGGCATGCTTGCCGGCGCGTGGCGGCTCCAGCGGCCGACTATGCTCGGGTGCCAGGCGGAATGCGGTGATGCTGGCGATGATCCGCCGCATCGGCCGCACCATCAGCAGCCAGACAGCGGCATAGACGGTGATGCCGGTGAGGCAAGCCGTCAGCAGCGACACCCAGACGAAGTCGCCGGCGAACTGGCGCAGCGCGTCGGTCTCCCTGTGGGTGCGGAACACGAGCTCGATATGCGTGCCGGGCGGCGTGTCGAGGGTGGCGAGGAGGCGGGTTTCCTCGTGGCGATCGTCCGCCAGCGCGCGGAGGGCGTGGATGGTGCGCATGACCCAGCCCTCGTTCCGCATCACGATGGTCTGGTCGGGGATGACCGGCGCCGGCCCGCCGAGAGTGACCGGCAGGTGCCCGGGTTCCGCCATGCGGATCCAGTTCGTGCCCGAGAGGCGCAGCAGCTCGGCGGCGGTCGTCGGCGCCACCGCGTGGTCGGGGTCGCTGCTCGCCGCCAGGGCCGCGATGCGCGCGTCGTCCATGCGTTCCTGCAGCCAGGCCAGGCGTTCGTGGGTGAGCTGCGGGACAAACACCAGCACCTCGACCGCCAGCACGATGACAATGGTCAGCCGGAACAGCCGGGCCGAGAGGCTGTGGCGCAATGCGGTGGCGCAGGGGGCCATGGCGCTCAGTCCGCCGCGGCGCGCAGGCCGCCGCTGCAGGTTGGGATGGCGGCGCGTCCGGCCTGGAACAATGCGGACAGGAACTCTGCCTCGCCGTTGAATTTTGACGAGATCGGCAGGTCGAGCAAGGCGGCGTCGGCGTCGTAGGACACCAGGCGGACGCAGGCGGGCAGCGCGGCGAGTTCGGCGGCCAGCACGTTATGGCAGGCGATCTCGTTCAGCCGGTTGGTGATCTCCATCGGCGTGGCGGGCACGCCGGGGCGGCGGGCGGGCTGGGCGCGGATCAGGATCAGCTCCTGTGGCAGGGTCGGACCCAGCAGCGGGCCGAGCGGCGGGTTCCCAGCATAGCCGCCGTCCCAAAAGGCGCGCTCGCCGATGCGGACGGCCGGGAAGACGAAGGGAAGGCACGCGGAGGCAAGCAGCACGTCCGCGGTGATCGCCGTGTTTTCGAAGCAGACTGCCTCGCCGGTCTCGACATCGGTGGCGGCGACGGTGAGGCGCGGGGCTGCCGGGTGGGCGAGCAATGCGGGTTCCAGCAGGTCGGCGAGCAAGGGACGCAGCGGGTTATGGCCGAACGGGTTGAGCTGGGCAGGAGAGAACAGGCGCATCGCCATTTCCCAACCGCGCCAGAGCAAGGAATTGGACAGGTCCCAGCCGAACAACCAGCGTTCGAGGGGGCCGTTCTGGAACGGGCTGAGATTGTGGACCTGGGCGACGCGCTGCCACAGTTCGCGCATTTCGCGCCGTGCCCCGGCGTTGCCGCCGCGCACCAGCCCTTGGACCAGAAGCGTGCCGAGGATCGCGCCGGAGGAGACGCCGCAGATGGCGCCGATCTGCACGCCGTCTTCGAGCAAGCGGTCGAGGACGCCCCAGGTGAAGGCGCCATGGGCCCCGCCGCCCTGCAAGGCGAGGGCGACGCCGGGACGGCGGACAGTGCTCCCCGAACACGATTCCGTCATGGCGGGCTAGGTGGGGAACGCAAGCGCCGAGGGCAACGGTCCCGATGCCGGAGACGTGGAGCGTGTCGCAAGTGTCATTCTGCCGAGGGGAATAAAGGAATTTCTCCCTGTCTTGTAGGGCTGGGCCGCAGAACGGACCCGCGGGCTTGGGCGGTAGCGCGGGCCGAGGGTGCGGGCGGCGACGCGGAACCAGGGTGAAAGGTGGAAGGTAACGCGATGCCGGTGGCGCCACGCATGCCTCGGCCAGGCCGCGTCCTCGCCGCCAGGCCCGGAAGGCGCGCGGAGTTTCCCGGAATGCCGCGCCGGTCAACCGCCGTGGGGCAGCTTGCCGCCTGGGTAGCCCAGCTCCGCCAGGATCTCCTCGGTTTGCTCACCCAGCCCGGGTGCGCCGAAGCGAATGTCGGCCGGTGTGGCGGAGAACCGCGCCGCGGGGCGGGTCTGCCGCAGACGGCCGGCCGCACCATGCTCTGTCTCCACCACCGTTCCGTTGGCCAGCACTTGCTCATGACGGATGACCTGGCTGCGAGTCAGGACCGGGGCGCAAGGCACGTCCTCGGCGGTGAGGCGCGCCAGCCATTCGGTCGCGGGGCGGGTCAGCAGCATCTCCTGCGTCAGGCGCAGGCGGTCGTCGATGTGCTGCTGGCGCAGCGCCGGGGTGCGGAAGCGCGGGTCGTCCTGCCATTCCGGATGGTCGAGCGCGCGGGTCAGGCCCTCCCACTGCTTGTTGGTCTGCACCGCGGCGCTGATGTAGCCGTCGGCGGTGGCGTAGATCAGGTCGATGGCGCTGGCGGTCTCGGCCTGGGTCTTCTCCGCGCCGACGAAGGTCTGGCCGGCCATGTCGGAGCTCCACAGGAATTGCAGCACAGCGTCCAGCATGGAGAGGCGCACGTGCTGGCCCTCGCCGGTGCGGGCGCGATGCAGCAGGGCGGCGGTGATCGCCTGCGATGCGGTGACCGCGGTCAGCTTGTCCGGCAGGATGGTGCGCACGAGGCGCGGGCGCTCGGCGTCGGAGCCTGCCTGGATGGTCGCCAGGCTGGACAGTGCCTGCACCACGGGGTCGTAGGCGGGCTTGGCGGCATAGGGGCCGGTCTCGCCGAAGCCGCTGATCGAGACATAGACGATGCCGGGTGACACCGCGCGGACCGCGGGTTCGTCGAGGCCCATGCGCTCCACCACGCCGGGGCGGAAGTTCTGGATGAACACATCGGCGGTGGCGGCGAGCTTCAGCACGGCCTCGCGCGCCGCCGGGGTCTTCAGGTCGAGCGCGATCGAGCGCTTGTTGCGGTTGTTGTTGAGGAAGGAGGCGGAGAAGCCGCCCTTCCGGTTGGCCGAGGCGCGGGTGTGGTCGCCGCCCTGCGGTTGCTCCACCTTGATCACGTCGGCGCCCTGGTCGGCCAGGATCATGGTGGCCAACGGGCCGGAGATGTTGGAGGTGAGATCGACGATGCGATAGCCGTGCAGCGGTCCGGGCATGGTGGCGGATGACTCCTCGGCGAGATGGCAGCGTCTGCGGGCAACTGCCTGCGGGGACCATCCCCGATGCGATGGGTTCCGGCAATATGGGGCGGTCAATCCATTGTGGTTGCGAGCCGAGGTAGGGCGCGATGACACTGGATGCGCGCTATCCGTAGACCCGGCGCCCCGCCTTCCAGGTGCCCAGCACCACGCCTTCCAGCGCGCGGCCGTCGAACGGCGTATTCTGCGCCTTGCCGGGCAGCCGGCCGGATTCGACCTGCCAGATGCGCTCGGGATGGAACAAGCACAGGTCGGCGGGGGCGCCCTTGGCCAGACGCCCGCCGTCGATGCCAAGCAAGCGGGCGGGGCGCGCGGTCAGCAGTTCGATCGCCTGCGGCAGGGTGAGTGTGCCGTTGTGGACCTGTGCCAGGGTCACGCCCAGCAGCGTTGCCAGGCCGACACCGCCGGGCGCGGCCTGGGCGAAGGGCAGGCGCTTGTCGTCGGCGTCGCGCGGCTGGTGGTCGGAGGCGATGGCATCGATGGTGCCATCGGCCAGGGCGGCGGCGACCGCCTGGCGGTCGGTGTCCTTGCGCAGCGGGGGCGACAGCTTGGCATAGGTCCGGAAGTCGCCGATCGCGGTCTCATTCAGGTCGAAGTAGGGCGGGGCGGTGTCGCAGGTGATGGCGACGCCGTCCTGCCTGGCGTGGCGGATCAGGGCCAGCGCCTCGGCGGTCGAGATGTGGGCGAAATGCAAGGCACCGCCGGTGAGACGCGCGAGGCTGATGTCGCGCGCCACCTGGATTGCCTCGGCGGCGGCGGGAATGCCGGGCAGGCCGAGGCGGGTGGCCAGCTCGCCCTCGGTGGCGGCACCGCCCGCGGCAAGCGATGGCTCCTCCGGGTGCTGCACGATCCGGGCGCCGAAGCCGCGGGCATAGGACAGCGCCGAGCGCATCAGCCGCGCTGATCGCAACGCATTGGCACCGTCGGTGAACGCGACAGCGCCTGCTTCGCGCAGCAGGCCGAGTTCGGCCAGCGCCTCGCCGGCGCAACCGGTGGTGATGGCGGCGTAGGGGAGGATGGTGAGGCTGCCGGTGTCCTCGCCACGGCGGCGCATCAGGTGCACCAGGGCGGGGTCGTCGATCGCGGGGATCGTGTCGGGCAGTGCGGCAAGGGTGGTGATGCCGCCCGCGGCGGCGGCCTGCGCGGCGGAGGCGATGGTCTCGCGGTATTCGAACCCGGGCTCGCCGAGTGCCGCGCGCATGTCCACGAGGCCGGGGCAGAGGACGGCGCCGGCTTCCTGAACCATGGCTGCCCCATCCGGGCGGCCAAGGTCGGCGCCGAAATCGGCGATGAGCCCGTCGCGGACCAGCAGGTCGCCCTGCGTGTCGATGGCGCACGAGGGATCGAGCAAGCGGACGTTGAGGAACAACGTGTCGGGGGTCATCGTGGCATGGGGTTGGGCCTGGCCGGGAAACTCCCCCTCCCCTTGCGTGAGGGGGTTGGGGGGAGGGGTTTGTGCCGTGCGAACCCCACCCCCCAGCCACCTCCCGCAGGGGGAGGGGGAGGCATGGCGCTGGCCCTGCGCTCCCTTCCCTCAGTCATTCCGCCGATGCCGCCGCGCCAGCGTGTCGAGCACCGCCATGCGCACCGCGACCCCCATTTCGACTTGCTCCTTGATGACGCTGCGGTCCGGGTCGTCGGCCACCGCGCTGTCGATCTCCACGCCCCTGTTCATTGGGCCGGGGTGCATCACCAGTGCATCTGGCTTCGCGTAGGCCAGCTTCTCCGCGTCCAGGCCGAAGAAGCGGAAGAACTCGCGGGCGCTCGGGACGAGGCCGCCCTGCATGCGCTCGCGCTGCAAGCGCAGCATCATGACGATGTCGGCGCCATCGAGGCCGGCGCGCATGTCGTGGAACACCTCGACGCCGAGCGCCGGCGCCTCGGCGGGCATCAGCGTCGGCGGGCCGATCACCCGCACCCGGCTGCCCATGGCGGTGAGCAAATGGATGTTGGAGCGCGCCACCCGCGAGTGCAGCACATCGCCGCAGATGGCGACGGTGAGGCCCTCCAGGCGGCCCTTGCGGCGGCGGATGGTCAGCGCATCCAGCAGCGCCTGGGTGGGATGCTCATGGGTGCCGTCGCCGGCGTTGATCACCGCGGCATCGACCTTCTGTGCCAGCAGGTTGGGCGCGCCCGACTGGGCGTGGCGCACCACCAGCAGGTCGCAGTTCATCGCATTCAGCGTCGCGGCGGTGTCGAGCAAGGTCTCGCCCTTGTTCACCGAGGAGGTGGAGACCGACATGTTGATCACGTCGGCGCCCAGCCGCTTGCCGGCGAGTTCGAAGCTGGTGCGGGTGCGGGTCGAGTCCTCAAAGAACAGATTGATCAGGGTCTGGCCGCGGAGGACGTCGCGCTGGGTCTGGCCGGAGCGGTTGAGCAAGACGTAGCTCGCGGCGAGATCGAGCAAGTGCCCGATCTCGGGCGGGTGCAGCCCTTCGATCGCCAGGAGGTGCTTCTGCCGGTAGGACACGGGCACTTGCTGGCCCGATTCGGGGTGGGGCGTCAATTGGGGCGGCGAGACATCGGGGCGGCGAGGCATGGCGTGCCGGCGCCGGGCTGAAGCGTTCGCCGGCCTGAGCGTGGCGCATGGCCGCGTGTGGCCGCGTGGGGCCGCGAGTCGCGCGGGGCCGCGTGGGGCCGCGAGTCGCGCGGGCGTCTCAGTTCGCACGCGATGAGACGGGTTGGTGCTGTTTGGCGGCGCGTTGGCGCGGCTGATCATCGGCTCGTGCCGGCCGGCGCTGCGGTTGGTGACGAGGCAAGAATTGCAGCAGGTGCACACGGCGCGGCTGATAGCCGCGACCCGATACTGACAGCGGCGACCCAATCGTGGGCACGACATCGAGGCGGACGCACACGTTGCAAGCTCGAAAGCGCCGCCGTTGAAAGTTCGCGGGCACCGCAATGAATTGGGCCGGCGCGCAAGATCGGGGGGCAACCACGTGCGGCGGCGGCATGTCGCGTCTAGTCCAGCAGCCGCGTTCTGCGGCGGCATGTCGCGCCGCTCGGTTGCGGGACGCGGCGCTGGCGCGGCGTTACCTGCAAACGGCCGCCACCGCGGCATGACAGCGGTACGAATCGGAATGGCGGGGCTGGCTTTGCTCCGGCCCCGGTCGGTTGGTCGATGGTTGCAGAAACTCAGGCGGCGAGTTGCGTCGGCGCGCGCGGCGGCGGACCCGTGGCAGCGGGCGCTGCGGCACGATTTCCGCGGTGTAGCGTAACATTGCGGCGCGGCCGAGCCGGCGCCAGGCCGGGGCTGAACGGAACCGCTCGCCGCCGGGGGATTGTGAGCGCCGGGGTTTGACGCGCGCACAGTCGCCGACCCCGGTGCATCCGCTGCGGGGCGCAGTCTGGTTTGCGCTGCTGCGGCAATGGTTCCCGCGGGAGCGGCGTGTCGTCGAGGCACTCCGCGGCCGTGCCGTCGTGATAACCGGCAATCGCACCCGTCATCGCGTCCCAGAACGGATCCGTGCACATCATGGCGACTACGCCGAGATCGCGGGAGATGTCGGCGATCGTGCGCCCGATCGAACGGGTGAGGACTTCGGCCTCGATCGCCTGCGGCGTGGCCAGATGATCCGGATCGACCGGTGCGTCACGCTGCGCCCGCTCGGCGGTCAGCCGCGCTACCTGGTCATGGAACGACTCGTCGCATGGGGGAACGTTGGCATCCCCGCCGTGCGCGGCGCATGCGGGAAGCAGCGGCGGTGCCACGTCGCGACCGGTGGCGGCGCGCCGCAGCAACAGCGCCTCGAGCGCGGCGGCACGCAGCATGCCACGGTGCAGGGAGGCGCGCATGACGGCCTGCTTCCTGGTGCCGAGCACGGCAGAAAACAGCCAGAAACCGCGCCGGGCCGTTGGCCGCTCGAGGAGAGCGGCGAAGTGGCGGCCGAACCGGAGCAAGGTCTGGACGATGGCGAGCAATCGGGCGAGGTGCTCGGGCATGGTGGGGCCGGCCCGATTCGCATCGGGGGCGCAGGCGTCGGCCGGAGCGGTGAGCGCGTTGCTGGTCATGGCGGCGATGCCGAGGCTGCCTTTCATCGGCGGTTGAGCTGCATGTTAGAGCAGATAGAGGGAAATTGTCAATGAAAAAGACAAACGCAGGTCAGGAAGACGCACACCCATCGTGGCGGCGGCCAGCCCAGGCAAGTGGATGATGCCCTTGCGGTGGATGATTGCGGTGCACAAACAGGTGTGTGCTGCCTGGCTGTACTCCCGTCGCAGGCCAACCCGCCACCGGGCCATCTTGTCGATTTTGACCGCCCCGCCTCCCACGTCTTGGCTCGCGCCATCATCGCGCAGAACCCGGCTTTCGCCGCACCGATGCCATTGTCGCTGCTTGGCTGCATCGGGCCGCCGTCCGAGGCGGCAACCATGCGGCAACCACAGGCCGTTTCCCGATCCAAGGCATGCATGGCATCGCATCGTGTGGCGAAGCATCGCCGCAAGTTGCTGACCCAGCGTCGCGGGTTCCCCCGTTACGGTGCGTGGCGTGGAGTGCGACGTGCCATTGCGTCACCCAGCCTCAATGCAGGGCAGCCACCCCCGCCACCGGCACCCCGGCCGCGCCCGGCCGTCGCGCCGCCAGCAGCCCCCGCGCCTCCTCCAGGCGACCCGCCTCGAGATACGCCTTGAGCAAGGTAAATTCGATCAGGTCGTGCTGCGCGCGGCTGCCGCCGATGCGCTCGTTCTGCCGCGCCAGCGGCGCCAGCGCCGCGATCGCCGCGTCCCAGTCCTGATGCTCGAACGCCACGAACCCGTGCGACAGCGTCGGCAGGTAGTCGCCGGACGGATAGCGGCCGGCCTGCGCCGCCGCCGCCATCAGGGCCGCGCGCGCGTCCAGCCCGGCGCCATCGCCCGCCACCGCCTGCGCCAGGATCACGTGCAGGTCGGCCAGCCCGCTGCCCGGCCGCGGCAGCGCCTCGCCGGCATAGGCATAGAGCCCGCGCCAGGCGGCGGCGTCGCGCGGATACCCGGCCAGTTCCGACCGCCACAAAAACGCCGCCCCATCCGACATTTTCTGCTGCGGCCCGCCGCTGTGCCGCTGCAGTGCCATGCCGTCGCGATACAGATGCAGCGCCGCCGCCCAATTCCCGGCCTGCAATTCGCACAGCGACAGGTGCCAGCTCAGATGACCATGGAAGAACCCGTCGCGCGGATAGTCGGCGAGCCACCCCGACAGGTAGGCGCGCGCCGTTTCCGGCTCGCCGCTCTCGTAGCAGACATGCGCGAAGCCGTGCGTGGCGTGCGCGTTATGCGGGTTCGCCGCCACCGACCGCTCGATCATCGGCCGGGCCGCCGCGAGCTGCCCGTCCTCGGACAGCGCCATGGCGTGGTAGGCGAGGAACCACGGATCGTCGCCGTAATGCGGCGCGAGGCCATCCATCAGCACCGCGACCTGATGCTTCTGCCCGATGCGGCCGGAGGCGCCGATCAGGCCATTGGGGTTCGCCGCCACGGCCACCACCAGCGCGTCGCGCGGCCATGCCGACAGATGCTGATGCAAGGCGGCGATGGCGGCATCGGTCTGACCGGAGAACGCCAGGTTGAAGAACGCGATGTGACTGGCCTCGCGTGGCGGCAGGCCGGAGGAAAAGTCCTTGGCCGCCGCCAGCGCCGCCCGCGCCGCGGCGACCTCGCCGTAGCGCATCAGCACCTGCGCCTTGCCGGCATGCGCCAGGGCGAAGCCGGGATCGGCCGCGATGGCGCGATCGAACGCGTCCGCCGCACCGGGATAGAGCGTCAGCGCCAGATCGGCGCCCTGCACATAGGCGTCCCGGGCCGCAACCGAGGCGGTGGACAGGGGCAGGTCATAGCGGTCCGCGAACATGGCGCATCCTCCTCGCCGATTTGCTGGCAAGTCTATCGCGTTCAGGGGCGATCAAGAATGGCAACCACGAAACTCATACGCGACTGCGGGCATGCGCGCCCTGGCGGCTGACCGGGCGCACGCGACCATCGCATAGCTACCCCGCCGCTTCAGCGTAGCGGTCCGCCAGATCGAATCCCGCCGACATCCGCGCGTGGCGTTCCTCGACGCGGGAACGCGCCTCGGGATGCGTGAAGATGAAATACGAGTCGTTGCGGATCGCGTGCACCACCATCTCCCCCACCGCATCCGCCGCGAGCCCGCTGGAAGAGCGCGCCCGCGCCTGCGCTGCGTCGGCCCGCTGGTAACTGCCGCCGAAGCGCTCCGGGCGCCGGCGGCCGGAGTCGTACAGCGTGGTGTCCACCTGCGCCGGGCACAGCACCGACACGCCGACGCCGGTGCCTTGCAATTCCATCGCCAGCGCCTCCGACAGCGCGACCACGGCGTGCTTCGTCATCGCATAGGCGCCGATGCCGGGGATCGCCGGGTTCACCTGCAGCCCCGCCATGGAGGCGGTGTTCACCACGTGTCCGCCCTCACCGTGGCGCCGGATGCGCGGCACGAAGGCCTGCACGCCGTTCACCACGCCGAACACGTTGACGCCGAAGATCCAGTCCCACTGCGCGCGCGTCATGTCGAGCAAACCGACGTTGCCCAGCGAAATGCCGGCGTTGTTGCAGACGATGTGCACGTGGCCGAATGCCGCCTCCACGGCATCGGCGGCGCGTGTCACCGCGTCGGCGTCCGACACGTCGAGCGGCACGGCGATCGTCCGCACGCCGGTCGCCGCGACCTGGGCGCGGGCGCGTTCCAGCGTGTCGGCCTGGATGTCGGCCATGGCCACCTGCGCGCCCGCCCGGGCCAGCGCCCGGCAGATCCCCAGCCCGATCCCGTTCGCCGCGCCGGTCACGAAAGCGACCCGGCCGCTGATGTCCTGCATGGTTTCCTCCGTCCGTCGCGCGGCCCGGCAGGTTCGCCGGCGCCGCGACAAATCCTGGCGCGGCGTGAGCCTGCTCCGGGCCCGGGCGCATCGCAACGACACCGGCGCACGACACCGGCGCACGACACTGGCGCACGGGCGAGGCCGGTTATTGATCCGGATCAATGATCGGTCTGAAAGCGCGCCGCCGCCTGCCCTGCAACACTGCGCCGCGCGATTGCTCCGCGGTCGCGACAGAAAATCAGACGGCCGGACCACTCGGCCGCGACAGGGAGGCTTCATGATGCCGGCATCCGCGATGGCGGCCAGGCGCCAACGGGCCCACGGCAATGAATGACCGGGACGACGCGGCACGGCGGGGGGGCGATGCGAACAACCCCCATCGCAAGTCCGAACAATTGTACCCCACCTTGTTCGGCACCGTGGCCGCGGCGCTGTCGATCATCGTGATCATCACGGCCTCGCTGCGTCTGGCGGATGCGCTGCGTCCGCAGACCGGCGACATGATCTCCTTCGTGGCGTCCCCAAGCGGCGTGGTGACCGCGCAGGCCAGCCTTACCGTCGAGCGGGCGGGACAATCGCCGGTCGCCTTCTGCATGCTGCAACCTGGCGTGATGCGCCAGTCCGGCGGCAGCCTGGTGGTCGAAGCCGTGGTCAACGCCGCCACCCGCCGCTATCGCGTGCATTGGGCGGGCGGCCGCACCAGCGACACCGGGGCCGATTGCGGCAGGACCGCGGACCTGCTGCTGACGCCGGGTGACATCGGTGTTCTGTTGTTCGCGGCCAGCGCGCCGGCCGAAACCACAGCCGAGCCTTACAGCAGGCCCGGGATGGGCCGCCGCGCCAGATAGCGTTCGTCGAAGCCGGCCAGCGCCGAAAGTGCCGCCACATCATGGATCACCACGCGCTGGCCCTCGATCGTTGCCAGCCCCTCGTCGCGCAGCGAGCGGATCATGCGGTTGATGTGCGGCCCGCTCAGGCCGAGCACATCGGCCATCAGTTCCTGCGTCAGCGGCAGCGTATAGGAGCGGTCATCGCCCAACCCCGCCGCACGCAAGCGCACCAGCAGTTCAAGAATCAAATGTGCGAGCCGCTGATAGGCCGAGCGGCGGCCCAGGTTCACCAAATGCTCGCCGAACATCGCCGCTTCACTGGCCGACGACCAGAACAACGCGGTCGCGACCCGCGGGAAACGCGAGAACAAGGCGAACAACTTGGTGAACGGGACCGGGGAGAAGGTCACTTCGGTGACCGCCGATACCGAATTCACCGCGGCATCGAACAAACTCGAGGGCAGGCCAATCAGATCGCCGGGAAGCCCGAGGTTGAGGATCTGCCGCTTGCCGTCGGGCAGCACCTTGTAGCGTGACACCACGCCGCTACAGAGGATGAAAAGCTGATCGTAGCGCCGGCCGGCAATGATGATGTCGCGGTGCCGCGCCAGCTTGCGCCGCGGCTCATGCAATTCGGCGAGAAATTCGAACTCCTCCGGCGACAGCGTGAGGTAGGCGGCCAGCTTGTCGACCAGCGGCAACGCGGCCGTCGGGGCAGTCGGCGGGTCGGCCAGCGCAACCTCCTGAACCATGGACGGCCCTCAACCATGGATTTCCCTTGGAAACCCGGATGCGCCGGGACCGAGCGCCGCGCGCTTGCCAATTGTCACCCCGGTGCGTGCGTCAGGCAATACCGCCGTATCGAGAGTACAAGAGGCCAGCACGGTCAACCATACAGCATGGCGCATTAATCCGCATCATTGCGGCAGCTTGTGGCCCGGATGCCGCGTCTGGCCGATATCGCTGCCATCGATGGGTTGCCTCGCATGAGGCTCAACCCGCGTTGACGATTGACCGCGCCGTGCCGACCGGGCGGCGCACGGAGAAGGAAATGACTCTCAGGGACAGGCTGGCGATTCGCGGCGCGGTCGCCGTGTCGTGGGCGGTGCGCGCTGCCGCGCCGGCAGCCGCGGAGGCATCGCAGCCATGAATTTCATGTCGCAATCGACGAAAAAGCCGGCCGTCACCGCCGCCGTGCACGCAGCCGCCGCCGGCATCCGCCATCTCGGCGATTTCACCACCAGCCCGCGCGTGCTGGTCATCTCGGCGATCGCCCTGGTGGTCGGGATCGGCGGGACGATTTCCGGCGTTGTCCTGCTGAACCTGATCCGGCTGGTCACCAACGTCGCCTATTTCGGCCGCTTCACCTCGATCAACCTGCAACTTGGCACCACACGCCTGCCATTGTGGTCGGTCGCGATCCCGGTGGCGGGATCGCTGGTGGTCGGCCTGATGGCCCGCTTTGGCAGCGAAAAGATCCGCGGCCACGGCATCCCCGAGGCGATCGAAGCGATCTTGCTCGGCCGCAGCCGGCTCGATATCCGCGTGGCGATTTTGAAGCCGCTGTCGTCGGCGATCTCGATCGGCACCGGCGGCCCGTTCGGCGCGGAGGGTCCGATCATCATGACCGGCGGCGCCATTGGCTCGCTGATCGCCCAGGCGCTGCCGGTCAGCGACGTGGAGCGCAAGACGCTGCTGGTCGCCGGCGCCGCCGCCGGCATGACCACCGTGTTCGGCACCCCGATCGCCGCCATCTTGCTCGCTGTCGAGCTGCTGTTGTTCGAATGGACGCCGCGCAGCTTCATCCCGGTGACCGTCGCCGCGATCACCGCCGAAGTCGCGCGCACCTATCTCGGCCTGCCCTCGCCATTGTTCCCCTTCGCCGGCACCATGCCGACCACATTGCTCGCGGTCGGCTGCTGGGTGTTCGTCGGGCTGTGCAGCGGCCTGCTGTCCGGCTGCCTGACGCAGCTCGTGTATGCCTGCGAGGACGGGTTCCTGAAGCTGCCGATCCATTGGATGTGGTGGCCGATGCTGGGCGGCCTGGTGGTCGGCATCGGCGGCATCATCGATCCGCGCGCGCTCAGCGTCGGCTATTACAACATCGCCGAGATGCTGCAGGGCCACGTCGTGGCGGCGAGCGCATTGCTGCTGCTGACGGTGAAGACCGTGATCTGGGCGGTGGCGCTGGGCTCCGGCACATCGGGCGGCGTGCTGGCACCCTTGCTGATCATCGGCGGCGGCCTCGGCGCGGCGATGGCGCACCTGCTGCCGCCCGCCAGCCCCGGCTTCTGGGCGCTGCTGGGCATGTGCGCCACCATGGGCGGCACCATGCGCTCACCGCTGACCGCGACGTTCTTCGCGGTGGAATTGACCGGCAACACTCACGTCCTGCTGCCGCTGATCACCGCCTGCGCCACCGCGCATCTGGTGACGGTGCTGCTGATGCGGCGGTCGATCCTGACCGAGAAGGTCGCGCGCCGCGGCCATCACCTGGCGCGCGAATACCGCGTCGATCCGTTCGTGCTGACCCGCGTGCGCGAGATCATGGTGACCGACGTGCAGACCGTGCCGGATACCATGACGCTGCACGAGCTGGCGGCATTCCTGACCGACCCCGCGACGTATCATCCGAGCTTTCCGGTGGTCGATGCGACCGGCCGGGTGTTGGGCGTGGTGGACCCGCCCGCGGTACTGGGGTGGCGCAGGGCAGGCAAGAGTCGCAGCGGCACGCTGAGAACATTGCTGACGGGCAGGGACACCGTCGTGGCGTATCCGGACGAATACCTCGACGCGGTGATCGAGCGCATGTCGCGCGCCAATGTGGCGCATATGCCGGTGGTGTCGCCGGACGACCGGAAGCTGGCCGGGTATTTGGCGTGGAAGGACCTGCTGCGGGTGCGGACCCGTCTGCAAGCGGAAGAACGTGAGCGGGTGGTGCTGTACCGGGTGCGATGAACAGGCCGGTGCGGGTGCCATTGCGAGCGAGGCAATCCGGGTCGAAGTGACGTGTGGTGGATCGACCGGGATTGCTTCGCTCCGCTCGCAATGACACCGATCGCGCGATGACACCGATCGGGCGACGCCCCGCGGCTCCGGGCTTCACTGCGTTACGCCGCCCGCTGCCTTACGCCCGGCCGTCCGGGTCCCGCTGTTGCGCGGGCGCTGCTTCAGGCCGCCCGCCGCTGCGCCAGGCGCGCCGCGGTGCCCTGGAACCGCGCTGCCGCGGCGGCATCCAACTCGAACGCGAGGTGCAGCAGTTCCCCGTCGGAGTCGCGCACGACGAACGGCAATGGCATACCAAGCGCGTCGGCGCTGAGCGAACCGCGGGTTCCCGCCGGCAGCGCCGGCGCGCCGGTCAGCGCGGCACCCTTGTCCGACAGATCCATGATGCGGGCGGCGTGGGTTTGGCCGCCGGCCGTCAGGCGGCAGGGCAGCTCCATCCGGTAGCGCTCGACCCCGCGCCGATCCACCTCCGGCGTCGCCGTGCGCACCGCGCGGATCACGGAATGCCGCAATGCCTCCATCGCGTCGTTCAGGCCGGACGCGTTGTCCCGCACCGTCGCGGCATGCTGGCCGGTCTCGCCGGCTTCGGTCGAGACCTCCTGCGTGCGGCGGGTCATTTCGTTGGCGGCGTTCGCGGTCTCGGTGACGTTGCGCGCGATCTCCGCCGTGGCGGCGCTTTGTTGCTCCACCGCCGCCGCGATCGAGCTGGAGATCGCGTCGATCTCGGTGATCGTTTGCTCGATCTTGGCCACCGCCGCCACTGAGGCGCCGGTCGCGGCCCGCACCTGCGCTATGTGCCGGGCGATCTCCTCGGTCGAGCGCGCGGTCTGGTTGGCGAGCTGTTTCACCTCGCTCGCCACCACGGCGAAGCCCTTGCCGGCATCGCCGGCGCGCGCCGCCTCGATGGTGGCGTTCAGCGCCAGCAGGTTGGTCCTGGCGGCAATCTCGCCGATGATGCCGGCCACGGCGCCGATTTGCGCCACCTGCTGCTGCAAGGCTTCGATCGTGGTGCGGGTCTCGGCGCCGGCGGAGACCGCGCGACCGACCACCTCGCTCGACTGGCTGACCCGGCCGCCGATCTCGCGGATCGACATGCTCAATTGCTCTGCCGCGCTGGCCACTGTCTGGGCGTTGGCCAGCGCCTGGCCGGCGGCCGTCGCGGCGCTCTCCGCCGAATCACCGGTGCGCGCGGCGGAGGCGCGCATCGCATCGGCGGTGTCCGTCATCGCGGCGGTGCGGCTGCGGATTTCTGCCAGAGCCGTGCCCGTGTCTGTCTCGATATGCTCTGCCATGCGCAACAGGGAGGCGCGCTTGTCCTCACGAGCGGTCACCAATTCCTCGATGTCCTGCCAATAGCTGAACACCACGGGCTGGCCGCCGATCTGCTGCGGGACCAGCGTGACCTGCACCGGGAACGTACTCCCGTCCGCGCGCCGGTGCCGCCATTCGAAGCGCGCGTATCCGGTCTTGAGGGCGTGGGCGATGTGTTGCCGTGCCAGGTCACCGGATGGCTCCCCGCCGGGCTGACGCTCTGGCGAGAGGTCGCCGGGATGCCGCTGCAATACCTCCGCTTTGCCCTGGCAGCGCAGGATGCGGAGGGCGGCTTCATTGCAGGCGAGGATTTGCTCCGCGGTGTGGACCAGGATGGCATCCGCGCTCTTTTCGAATGCTGTCCGGTAGACCGCGGCTTCCCACGCGGTGTGATTTCGTTTCGCGAGCAAGCGCATGGCAACGTCCCCTGGCGTGGCGGCGGTCGATACAGCCGCCGTCGAGACTAGCCATCAGACCTGAACCGTTCCTTAACGCCGCTGGCCGCGCCGACCTGCGGCTGGCGCGCGCGCCCGGCATCCTCTATCCGCTGCGTCAGGAGACCGCCGAGTGCAATGAACGAGACCCGGTTCTGGCTGATCCGCCACGCCCTGGTGGACGAAAACGCCCGTGCCATCCTGTATGGGGTGATGGACGTGGCTTTGTGCGAGCCCACGCTGCTGGAGCAAGGGCCGATGTATGCATCGCTGGCGCGGCGCTTGCCGCGGCAGGCGCGATGGCTGGTCACGCCGCTGACGCGCACGCGGCGCACCGCCGAGGCGATTTTCGCCGCCGGCTACCCGCCCGCCGCGCTGACCGAGGAACCCGGGCTGATCGAGCAATCGCTCGGCGACTGGCAGGGCCTGGCGCACGCCGAGCTGCCCGCCCGCCTGACCCTGCCGCAACACGCGTTCTGGCCGCTCGCCGGCCATGAGAAGCCGCCGGGCGGGGAGAGCATGGCGGACGTGATCGCCCGCGTCGGAGCGACCATGGAGTGGCTGGCGGAGGCCCATGACGGCGCAGACGTGGTCGCAGTCGCGCATGGCGGCTCGATCCGCGCCGCCGTGGCACATGCGCTGCGGATCGGGCCTGACAACGCGCTGCACCTCTCGATCCAGAACCTGTCGCTGACCCGGCTGGAGCGCTATCCGGAGGGCTGGCGGGTGTCCTGCGTCAACGAACTTCCGGGCTACTGACCGGAAATCCGCCACAAACCGGCCGCCGGACCGCCCGTTTGCATAAGGATGCTTGCCCGCGACTCGGGCCATCTGCGCTATGCAAGCCCGAATCGCCCTGCGGAGGAGGATTGCCCATGCGCCGCTTTCTGCTGACCGCCGTCGCCCTGGCGGCAATGCTCGCGCCGGGATTCGCCCGCGCGCAAAGCGAGCCTCAGACGCTGGTGGACCGAGCCACGCTTTCCATCCAGGAAATGATGACGCAGCAGGTCTCCCAGGACCCGCGGATCGAGCTGACCCACGCCCGGGCGGTGATGATCTGTCCACGCATCTTCAAGGCCGGGTTCTTCTTCGGCGGCTCCGGCGGCGATTGCGTGCTGCTGGCGCGGGCGGGCAACGGCACCTGGTCGTATCCGTCGTTCTACACCATCGGCAGCGGCAGCTTCGGCCTGCAGATCGGCATCGAGGACAGCTCGCTCGCGATGATGATCATGACGCAGCGCGGGCTGAATGCGGTGCTGGACAGCCAGTTCAAGCTGGGGGCGGATGCGTCGGTCGCGATCGCGACGATCGGCGGCACAGTGGGCGGCGCGACCACCGCGGCGGTCGGCGCCGACATCGTGGTGTTCGCGCAGACCCGCGGCTTGTTCGGCGGCATTTCGCTCGAGGGCAGCGTCATGTCTTTGCTCAGCACCTGGAACGCGGCCTATTACGGCCAGCCCCTCGCCGCGCGCCAGATCGTGATCCAGATGATGGGGGCCAATCCTGGCGCCAATCCGCTGCGCGAGGTGTTGACGCGCTATGGCACGCCGGCGGCGGTGCAGGTGGCCGCGCCGCCTCCGCCGCCTGGTTACGCGCCGGGCGGGCAGGGTTATCCGCCGCAGGCACAAGGCTATCCGCCGCAAGGCCAGGGCTATGGCGGGCAGCCGCAAAGCTACGCCGCGCCGCCACAAGGGTATCCCTCGCCGGCGCAGGGTAGCGCCGCATCGAATCAGAACTACGCGCCAGGTGGCCCGGGCTATGCGCCGGCCTATCCGCCGATGAACCAGGCGGGCGGCGGTCAGGCCTACGGCGCGATGAGCGACAACCAGGGTGGACAGGCGGTGCAATTGCAGCCGAACGCGGGGGTGCAGCAACAGTCGTTGCCGCCGCCGTCGCGGTAGGGGGTAACCGGGGAGCGCGGGCGCCATCGCGGGTGACCGCCGCAAGGCGACGTCACCCGATTACGACCGCGCCCTGGCGCAACCGGCGACGCATCAGGCGGCGACCGGTCGCCTCGAATCCGGCGGCGCGATAGAGGCGATGCGCGGCGGCGTTGCCGGTATCCACTTCGAGGTGAAGCGTGCGGATTCCCAATTGCGCCGCTTGGGCAAGTGCGAACAGTAGCACCTGCCTGCCCAATCCGCGGCCGCGCGCTTCAGGCACCAGGTAGAGATCTTCGATAAGCCCGTCGCGCCCTTCGTATTCGATGCTGTAGCCAAGGGTGATGACAAGATATCCCGCCGCGCTGCCGTTGGAACGAACAATCCAGGCTTGCGCCAATGGTTCGCCTGCGATGATGTGCCGGACGGCAGCCTCGCCGTCCGGGGTGAGCGGGTGGCCGTCCTCGCGATGAAAGGTGCGTGCCATGTGGAGCAACAGGTCCGCATCCGCCGCCTGCGCCAGATCGATGGTGAGGTCAGTCATCGGTCCCTGCCATCGCACGAGCAAATGCTGTCTGGATCGGCCGGCGATTGCCATGGCTTGAACGCGCTTTTGCGAGCCTTGGCAGCGGCACGTCTGACGCGGCGCCGGAGTGGTGTGCCTCGCGCCATGCCGGGCATGGCGGTAATTGATCCAGATCAATGCCGTCGGCGACCGCGGGCGCCATCGTTCGAGCCGGTCGCCGCTCCCCGGCGATGCCTAACGGCAACTCACAACGGCGTCCCGCCCCGGGCCGGGACGCCGTTCCTTTTTCATGCAGGCCGGCGGGCTCCGTCGCGTGGCGACCACGGCAGATCCCGGGAGCAATGGTCCCGGCCGCGCCGGGGACGGGCATCATCCGGCGTCAACCGCTATTGCGCCGAGGCGGGCACCAGCACCTCTTGCGCGCCTTCGCCCGACCCGAGGTCGGCGTCCGTCATGATCCGCCAGGTTCCGCCGATCAGGATCTCGCTCGGCCGGAACCGCGACTTGTACGCCATCTTCCTGCTCTCGGGCACCCAGTAGCCGAGATACACGTAGGGCAGCCCAGCCCCCAGGGCCCGCTCGATCAGCCACAGGATCGTGTAGGTGCCGATCGAGCGCTTCTCGAACCCCGGCGCGAAGAAGCTGTAGACCGCGGACAGCCCATCCCCCAGCTTGTCGGTCAGACACGCCCCCACCAGCCGATCGTCGGGATCGCGGAACTCGACGATGAAGGTCTCGATCGGCGTGTCCTCCACCATCGCGCGATAGTCGTAGAAGCTCATGGTCGCCATGTCGCCCTCGCCATGGCGCATCAATTGGTAGCGTTGGAACAAGTGGAATTGCTCCGCGGTGGCGCGGGCGGGGACCTCGAACCCCTCCACCATGGCATTGGCGCGGGCGATGCGGCGCAGCGTGCGGTCCGGCTGGAAGGTCGCCACCGGGATGCGGATCGGCACGCAGGCCTGACAGGACGGGCAGACGGGCGCGTAGGCGATGTTGTGGCTGCGGCGGAAGCCGGCGCGCGACAGCCGGTCGTGCAGCGCGTCCGCGTCGGGGCCGGTGATCTCGGTCACCACCTTGCGCTCGGTCCGCCCCGACAGATAGGGGCAGGGCAGAGGGGCCGTCGTGTAGAAGAATTGCGGCCTGCGCGGTGGTTTGTAGCTCATGCGTAGGGTGACCCGCCCGGGATGTTCCCGTAGCCGAAGGGCGGGGTCAATGGCTGTAGCGTCTCGATGCGCACCACGACCAATCCGCTGATCAGGTCATGCAGGGTGCGGTGGCGGATGGTGACCAGCGCCACCAGCAGCAGCAAGCCGGAGGTCGCCAGGGTCAGATAGAACACCAGCGTGGAGATCACCGCCTGCAACGCGTTGGGGCGGACGAAGCTGGCGTTGTCCAGCACGACCAGGCCCAGCCAGTGCTGCCCCGGCGTGGCGCTGAGCGGGCTGATCAGCGACAGGAAATGATAGCAGAACGGCACGAACGGCAGGACGCTCATGGCGCCGAACCCCAGGCCCAGCGTCAGGATGCCGAACACCATCAGGCCCAGCCACAGGCCGACCAGCAATAATACGATCAGCACCACGTCGATGAACCAGGCAACGACGCGGCGGGACATGACGCCCTGGGTCAGGGCGGCGTCGTCCGGAAAGGGGGCGCGGAAGATCATGGGTTCAGTCGCAAGGTTGCCGTCATGGTCCGGGGTTGGGGGCCCAGGGTGATGGTAGCGCCGTCGCGCCATCGCGTCATGAAATTCCGGCTGAAGCGGCTGAGCGGATTGCCCGATTGTCCCGGCGTCACAATGAACAAGGAGCGGTCCAGGTCGGCGAGGTCATATACGCCGCGATAAGACGCCCCGTGCACCGAGGAGAAATCGCGGAAGCGCGGGCCGCCGCGGTCGAGGGTGGTATCGTCGCCCGGGGTGGGGATACGCGCGGTGGTGAGTGTCCGCAGCAGCGGGATGGCGCGCAGCACCGGGTGGGCGAATATCGCCTCGTGCGCGGTCCCCCAGCGCCAGGCGGCGGGATCGGGGCCGAAGCGGGCGGCAAGCCCGGTGACCGCCGTTTCCAGTGCCTCGGCCAGCGGCTTGTTGCAGTCGCCGTTGCACCAATGCGCGCCCGCCGGGCTCAGCACGAACGCGACGAAGTCGGAGATCGGCCCGCCATCGGCCAAGGGAATCCCGTGATTGCGCAGCAGCAGCGACGCGTAGAACTGGTTGATCCAGGCGTTGAAGATCAGCGGTTGCGGCGCATCCATCGTCATGGCGCCGTCCCAGTTGCGCAGCAGTGCCTGGGCTTTGGCTGCCAGGGCGTTGGCTGCCAGGGGGGCGTTGGCTGCCAGGGCGTTGGCTGCCAGGGCGTTGGCTGCCAGGGCGGTGGGAGCCTGCTGCGGCACAGGCGCCGCCAGCAGCGCGGGCAGCACCTGCCGGGCGAACGTGCTGACCACGTCCACCTGCATGCGCGCGAAATCGGCGGCCGTGAGGTGGTTGTTGTCGTCCAGCAACTGCCGCACCCGCCGGGCCCGCCAATCGCCGAACCAGTCGCGCCCGAGGAACACCGGGAAATCGGGCGGGGCGATGCGCTCGTTGGTGTTCACCAGGCGCCCGCTGGCGGGGGAGACGTAGTGCGGCAATTGCTCGCCCGATGCCCAGCCGACCCAGTCATAGCCGCCGTTGCCCGGGACCGGCGCGGCGCCGTCGCCGGCGCGCCGGATCGGCACCCGCCCGGTGACATAGAGCGCGATGGTGTGCGCATCCGCCACCAGCAGGTTCTGCACCGGCGAGGTGATCTGCGCCGCCGCCTTGCCTGCCTGCGCCACGTCCTGGGCCTGGTTGAGCGCGAACAAGCCCTCGGCAGCGGTGTTGTCGGCGGCGAGATTCGCCATCGCCACCGCCAGCACCGGGCCGCCCTTGGCCTTTGGCAGGTCGCTGATCACCGGGCCGTGGCGGGTTGAGCGGACGGTCAGCACGTCGTCGGGCCGGCCGCGTACCTTGATTTGCTCGGTGCGGACGGTGAAGGGCTGCGGCCCCTCCGGCGTCTGGTAGTCATCGGCGCCGACCGGCGTCTCGACGAACACGTCCTGGACGTCCGCGCCGGTGGTGGTGAAGGTCCAGGCGATGTGACGGTTGCGGCCGATCACCAGGCCGGGGATACCGGGCGCGGTGGCTCCGGCCAGCGTGCCGTCCGGCGTGTCGATGCGGGCGAGGTACCAGATGGACGGGAAGCCGAATGCCAGATGCGGATCTCCCGCCAGCAGCGGCGCCCCGGTGGCGGTGTGGCGTCCGTCCACCGCCCACTCGTTGGAGGCGGTGCTGGGCAGGGTGAAGGCGCCGGGGAAGTTCGGCAGCACCTTCTCCAGCCCGGCCACCGCATCGGCGAACTGCCGGGGCAGCGTCAGGGCGGCCTCCGGCCGGCCGGGGCCGCTCTGGTCCGGCCACAATTCGTCGATGAACGGTTGCGGCACCTTGCCGGCCAGCGCCTGGCGCGACAGCTCCTGCCGCCAGTTCATCGACAGCCACAGGCCCATGGTTTCGCCCCACAGCAGGGAATCGATCGGCGTCCATGGGTCGGGGCGGCCGAGCACCAGGAACTCCGGCGCGGCGAAGCGGCCCCGCAGCGCGATCCGGGCGTTCACCCCGTTGGCATAGGCCTGAAGCACGGCGCGGGTCTGCGGCGGCAGGGCGGCGTAGCTGGTCTCGGCCGCCTGGCGCAGGCCCAGCGTGCGCATCAGGCGATCGAGCGGCAGGGTGACCGCGCCGGCGATCTCCGACAGCCGGCCGGAGGCGTTGCGGCGCATCAGCTCCATCTCGAACATGCGGTCGCGGGCGTGCACGAAACCGAGCGCCGCGGCGGCGTCCAGGTCGTTGGCGGCGCGGATGCGGGGCACGCCGTCCTGGTCGAACGTGATGTCCACCGGGGCGGAGAGGCCCGGGATGCGGGCGGCCTGGTGCGCGCGCGGCAGGGTCAGCCAGAGCGCGCCGCTCACCAGCGCGACGAGCAATAACAGGACGAAACCGATGGCGGAAAGCACGTGGGCGAGGCCGCGAAGCAGGGAACGCATCGGCGCAGAGTGACGCGCGGCGGGGCAAAAGGGAAAGCATTGTGGGATGACAAGACGGTCAGCGCGGCGCCGCGACGGCACGGCGGCGGGGAGCGCGCGGGACGTATCGCGCCGCCGGGAGCGCGCGGGACGTGTCGCGCGGCGGGGAGCGCGCAGGCAGGCACGGCCGGGGGCGCGCGGGACGTGTCGCGCCGCCGGGAGCGCGCGGGACGTGTCGCGCCGCCGGGAGCGCGCGGGAGGTGTCGCGCGGCCGGGAGCGCGCCGGCAGGCACGGCCGGCAGCGCGCGGTTGCCCGATTAGATGGTACGCCATATATTGGCACGCCATCGAACAGGCGGCCGGTGATGAAAAGCGGTGAACGGCGGCTGCGCGACGGATTTGGCAGCCTGGTTGCCCGGACGGCGCGGCAATGGCGGCGGGCCGTCGATCGGCGCCTGCAACCTTTCGGCCTCACCGAGGCCACCTGGCTGCCGCTGATCTATCTGGCGCGTGCCCCGGCGCCGATGCGGCAGAAAGACCTGGCGGCCGCTCTGTCGCTGGATGGCTCCTCTGTCGTGCGCCTGCTGGATGCGCTGGAGGCGTCGCAGTTCATCGAGCGGCACGAGGAGGGCTCCGACCGCCGCGCCAAGATCATCGTGCCGACCGCGCGTGGCCTTGCCGTCGCGGAGCAAGTGGAGGCGGTGTCGCGCGACGTGCGCCAGGCGACGCTCGACGGCCTGTCGCAGGCTGATGTTGCCGTGGCGACCCGCGTGCTGGACCGGGTCTGCCAGAACCTGGCGCAGCAGCAGGATGCGGACGCGTGAGCGGTTCCGGCGCGGCGGTGCGGGACGCGAAGCGCGGTTCTCCCGATGCGGGTGCCATTGCGGTGCCGGAGCAAGTTGCCCCGGGGAGCGGCGTGCGTTTTCTGGTGACGGTTTGCACGGTGCTGGCCACGCTGATGCAGTCGCTCGACAGCACGATCGCCAATGTGGCGCTGCCCTACATGCAGGGCACCATGTCGGCGAGCCAGGACGAGATCAACTGGGTGCTGACCAGCTACATCATCGCGGCCGCGATCATGACGGCGCCCACCGGCTTCCTCGCCGCCCGCTTCGGCCGCACCCGATTGTTCGTCACCGCCGTTGCCGGCTTCACCATCGCGTCCGCGCTATGCGGGCTGGCGGAATCGCTGGGCGAGATCGTGTTGTTCCGCATCATGCAAGGCGTGTTCGGCGCCGCCCTGGTGCCGTTGTCGCAATCGGTGATGTACGAGATCTATCCGCCGGAGCAACGCGCCAAGGCGATGGGCCTGTGGACCATGGGCGTGATGATGGGCCCGATCTGCGGCCCCATCCTGGGCGGCTGGCTGACGGAATACTACAGTTGGCGCTGGGTGTTCTATATCAACGTGCCGTTCGGCATCGTCACCGCGATCGGCCTGGCGTCGTTGTTGAAGGAGACGACCTACGGCCGGTCGGCCCGGCTGGACTGGCTTGGATTCGGCGCGCTGGGCCTCGCCATCGGCGCGTTCCAGATGATGCTGGACCGTGGCGAGACGCTGGACTGGTTCAGTTCGCGCGAGATCATCCTGGAAGCCTGCGTTGCGGGGGTAAGCTTCTATATCTTCGTGGTGCAGTTCTGCCTGGCGCCGCGGCCGTTCCTGTCGCCCCGCCTGTTTGCCGACGCGAATTTCACCGTGGGCGGCGTGCTGTACGCGATCATGGGGCTGATCATGTACGCGTCGCTGGCATTGCTGGCGCCGTATTTGCAGACCTTGATGGATTATCCGGTGATGACCGCCGGCATCGTGCTGGCGCCGCGCGGTGCCGGGCTGATGCTGGCGGCGCTGATCTGCGGGCGGGTGATCGGCCGAACCAGCGCGCGGCTGCTGGTCGGGATCGGCTTTGTCGTCGGCGCCTGGGTGCTTTACCAGATGACGCTGTGGACGCCGGAGATCTCGGAATGGGGCGTGATCAGCGTCGGCTTTACCCAGGGAGTCAGCATCGGGTTCCTGGCCATCCCGATCAACATCATTGCCTTCGCGACGCTGCCGGCCGCGATCCGAACCGAGGGCACCAGCATCTACAGCCTGATGCGCAACCTGGGCAGCGCGGTCGGCATTTCCATCACCGGGGCGTTGCTGGAGACCAACACGCAGGTGAACCACGCGATCATGGCGGGGGACGTCAGTCCATTCAATCGCGCGTTGCAGAGCGGCGCCGTGGCGCGGTTCTGGAATCCGGAGTCGGTGCATGGCCTGGCATTGCTGAACCAGGAGGTCACACGGCAGGCGCGGATCATTGCCTATATCGACGATTTCAAGCTGATGCTGGTGCTGGCGATCATTGTCATCCCGCTGCTGTTCTTCACGCGGCGGTCGGCGGCGGGGTGACATCCCTGGCATTGCCACGACCGCAAGCGGAGCGTGGCGGCAGGCGGGGCGCAGCGATGGCGTTGGCTAACCCTTCACGCCGCCCGCGGTCAGACCGGCGCTCATGCGGCCGCGGAAGGTATAGTAGATGATCAGCGGTGGCAGCGCATAGACGATCGCCGTCGCCATCATGTAATTCCACGGTGCCTCGTCACTGTTCAGGAATTGCGCCAGCGCCACCGGCACCGTCATGTTCCGCTTCGACGACAGCAGCAGGAACTGATAGAGGTATTCGTTCCACGCCAGCAGCAGTGCATAGGTGCCGACGGCGACCAGAGCGGGCGCCATCATTGGCAGATAGATGCGCAGGTAGATCTGCCACGGCGATGCGCCGTCGATGCGGGCCGATTCGTCGAGCTCGATCGGGATGCTGCGGCCGTACTGCGAGAAAATGAAGATGCCGTACGGGGTGGCGAACGTTACCTCCGCCGCGATCACCGACCAGAGGTTATTCGCCAGCCCGTAATCCTGCATGATGCGGTAGAACGGGATGGCCAGGAACGACGCCGGGATGACGTAGGTGAGCAATGCCGCATTGCTGACCAGCCAGCCGTAGCGGATACGCATGCGGCCGATGGAGAAGCTGGCGAGCGAACCGATCAGCAGCGTCAGGAACGTGACCACGAGTCCGACATAGAGGCTGTTGCCGAACTGGTGCCAGAAGTATTGCAGGTACCAGTAGCCCTCGCTCACCACGATCCAGAAGCTGGCGAGCGAAGGGTGCGGCGGCCAGACGGCATCGCTGAACACATCGCCATGCGCCTCCAGCGCGACCATCACCATGTTATAGAGCGGCAATATCGTCCAGACGATCACCACCAGGCCGAATGCCAGAGCGGCCGCCTCGCTGAGCGTGTGCCGGCGGCGGGCCCGCCTTCCCGCCAGGCCGGTGCGATGGCCGAGCAGCGTCGCGCTCATAGTTGCACCTCGGCGGTTTTCAGCTTGCGCATCAGCACGATCACCAGCGGGATCACCAGCGGCAGCGCCGACATGACAGCCGCCACCCCGAGCCGCGGCTGCGCGATATCGAATGCGTCGCGGATGCCGAGCGTCGCCAGCACGTGGGTCGAGTTCGCCGGTCCGCCGCCGGTGACGAAGAACACCGAATTGAAGTCGCCCAGCGTGAAGATGGTCGAGAGCAGCGTGCAGATCAGGTAGAGATTGGCGAGCAAGGGGAAGTTGATGTGCACGAACTGCCGCCAGCCGGACGCGCCATCCACCTTGGCGGCGTCATACAGGTCTTGCGGGATGGCCATGCGTCCGGCCAGCAGGATCACGGTCCAGAACGGCATCCATTTCCAGATATGCGAATACATCGCCGAGCATAGTGCGAGCCAGCGCGTATTCAGCCATGATGGGCCGTCGACGTGGAACAATGCGTAGACCGCGTTGTTGATCAGCCCCCACTCGCCATTCAGCATCCAGTGGATCGAGATGAAGGTGGGCAGCGCCGGCACCGCCCATGGCAGCACATAGATCATCAGCAGCGCCTTCACCCACCAGCCGCGCCGCATGAAGAAGCCAGACATGAGCAAGGCGCAGAACATCTTGAGGTTCACCGCGATGCCCAGGAACAACAGCGTGTTCACCAATGTGTTCAGGTAGATGGGATCGGAGAACAGTTCGGAGTAGAGGGACAGTTTGCTGCCCATCCACAAGCCGTACAGTGCGGGATAGACGACGAACGCCAGGAACACGCCGACATACGGGACCAGGAACGCCAGCGCCCAGTTGTACTCCGCGCCGTGCAGCGTACCTTGCAGATAGCGCCACACGCTGCTCCGGCCCCGCAAGGCCGGGGCGGAGAAGTCGATCACCGATGCGCTGGACATGTCCGGCTCCTAGCTCTCAGCGATTGGGTACTTGGCAAAGATGTCGGTGATGCGTTTGAACGCCTTGTTGGCCGCCGCTTCCGGCGTCATGCCGCCGGTGGCGACATCGATCCAGGCGGTGCCCCAGACATGCTCGTAGCGCACCTGGGCGTAGGCCGGATTGAACGCGAAGAACTCCGGCACCGTCGGGCCCAGCAGCCCTTGCTCTACATACGCCTTCACATGCGGGTCGGCGCTCCACCACGGATCATTCTTCACGATCGATGGCATGGCGGGGATGTTGCGCCCGAGCCCGGTCTTCAGGTACTCATTGCTGACCTTCGGCTGGATCAGGAATTTCAGGAAGTCCTTGGCCACGACTGGGTTGTTCGCCCCTTTTGGCACCAGGCCGAACGCATTGGTGACCTGGGCAGGCACCGGCTTGCCGTCATTGCTGAGCGGCAGGCCCATGGTGACGATGTCGTCGTAGTCCTGTTTGTCCTTGATGATCGCGACTTCGGTGGAGATGGTGCCGTCCAGGTCCATCACGATCTGCTTGGCGTGGAACGCATTGTTGTCGTCGGCGTCGTTCCAGTTCACGGCGCTGGGCGGGATGAAGCCTTGCTTGTAGGCCTCGGCGGGATAGGTGATCGCCTTGATCGCCGCCTGCCGGACCTGCGGGTCGTCGAGATGCAGCCGCCCGTCCTTGGTGACCAGGCCGACGCCGCCATAGGCGATCAGGAAATAGTTGAACGTGTTGTTGGGGTCGTTGCCGTTGGTGGTGAGCTGCAGCCCCAGGCCGTAGGCGTGACGGTCGCCCTTGGCGCGCAGCCGCTTTTGCACGTCCTTGAAGAAATCGTAGTAGGCGTCCCAGGTTTTCGGGATGTCCTCGAGCTTCAGACCGGCCTTCTCCACCAGCGGCCGCCAGATGTGATTGGGCAGCGCGGCGGTCGTGAACGGCACGCCGTAATAGCTGCGGGTTTTGCTGACGTGGTTGTAGCAATAGGCCGACAGCAGCGCGGCCTCGGTGTACTCCGCCTTCTGCGTCTCGATCACGTCGGTGACATCGAGCAACTTGTCGTCCCAGGCGAAGAGTTGCGTCGCCTCGGCGGGGGTCGATGGAACCACATCGGGCACCGTGCCGGTGGTCAGGGCTGACACGATCTTCTGGCGCAGCGGCGCGAACGGGACGATGCTGTAATCGATCTTGTTGCCGCTGGCTTTTTCGTAGTCGGCAACGAGCTTCTGGAAGGCGATATCCTCTTCCTGCGCGAAACCCTGCGCCCACCAGACGGCAGCCGTCGTCGCGGCGGCGTTGGCGATGTAGGGGTGCGCCAGGTCTCCGCCGGCTGCGAGGCACACTGCCCCCCGCAGCACCGAGCGCCTGCTCAGTTTGCTCATGGTTCGTTCTCCCTGTCGCCCGTCCGGGGCGCTGCGTGCCGTTGCTTACCGGCATCTGTATTTTCGGTAATTCAGCGCGCGCCGGGAAATTCCTGTCAAGTGAATTTAGCGGCCGGAGTGCGGATGCCGGTTCACGCTGCCGTTCGGGCAGGAACCGAGGACTTCGCTATCCCTTGATCCCGCCCGCGGTCAGTCCCGCCACCATGAACCGCCGCAGACCGAAATAGATCGCGATCGGCGGCAGCGAATAGATGATGGCGATCGCCATCATGTAGTTCCACGGCGCCTCGTCGCTGTCGAAGAACTGGTTGATCGCCACTGCTACCGTCATGTGATCGGTCGAGGAGAGCAGCAGGTATTGGTAGAGGTAGTCATTCCAGGACAGCAGCAGCGCATAGATGCCGACCGCCACCAGGGCCGGGGCCATCAGCGGCAGGTAGATGCGGAGATACACCTGCCATGGCGACGCGCCGTCCACCTTGGCGGCTTCATCCAGCTCCGTCGGAATGAGCCTGGCATATTGATGCAGGATCAGGATCGCGTAGGGGGTGGCGAATGTGACCATTGCCGCAACCACGGACCAAAGGCTGTCCGACAGGTGGTATTTGTGCATGATCTGAACGAACGGGATCGCCAGGAATGCGGTCGGCAGCACATAGGTCAGCAGCGCAAAGTCGGTGACGATCCATCCCCGGCGCAGGCGCATCCGGCTCAGCGCGAAACTGGCCAGCGAGCCGATCAGCATCGTCAGCAGCATCGTGGCGAGGCCGAGGCAGATGCTGTTGGCGAACTGCCGCCAGAAATGCTGCATCAGCCAGTAGTCTTCGTTCCACACCGAGGCGAAGCTGCTGAAATCCGGATTGGGCGGGTAGATGCTGCCGGTGAACTCGTCGGCGTCGGAATCGAGCGCCATCAGCAGCATGTTGTAGACCGGCAGCAGCGTCCAGATCAGCAGGCCGACGCCGAGCGATACCGCCGCGGCGCGCGGCAGCCACCGCCGCCTGCGGGAACGCGGGCGATACGCAACGCCGCCGGGGGTGAGCGCGACGCTCATAGCTGCACACCGGTCGCGCGGACACGTCGCATCAGCAGGATCACCAGCGGGATCATCAGCGGCAGAGCGGACATCATCGCCGCGACGCCGAGGTTGGGATAGCCGAAGTCGAACGCTTCATGGAAACCGTAGGTCGCGAGCACGTCGGTGGTGCGCGCCGGGGCACCGCTGGATACGAAGTACACGGTGGGGAAATCGCCCAGGGTCCAGACGCAGGACAGCAGGGTGGCAACGAGATAGACGTTGGCCAGCAGGGGAAACGTCACGTAGATCAGGCGGCGATAGCCGCTGGCGCCATCGATCTCCGCCGCGTCATAGATGTCCTGAGGGATCGACATCCGCGCGGCAATGAAGATCAGCGTCCAGAAGGGCAGCCATTTCCAGATATAGGCGACGATGTTCGCCGTCATGGCGATCGGCGTCGATACCATGAACAGCGGCCCGTCGCTGCCGGTAATGGCGCGCCACAGGCTGTCCAGCAGGCCCCATTGGGTGACCAGCATGAAATGGATGGAGGTGAATACCACCAGTCCCGGCAACGCCCACGGCAGCAGGTAGATCACCAGCAGCGATCGCGCCCACCAGCTTCGGTTCATGAAGAAGCCGGACAGCAGGAAGGCGAGAAACATCTTCACGTTCACGCCGATGGCGACGAACAACAGCGTGTTGATGGCCGTGATGACGTAGCGCGGGTCGGAGAACAGCAGGCGGTAGAGTGCCGGATTGCTGCCCATCCACAGGCCAAAAGCCACCGGATAGGCGATGAACGCGACGAATATCGCCACGTACGGCACCAGGAAGGCGATGGCCCAGGCGGTATCGGAGCCTTGCAGACGCAGGCGCCAGGGCGGCCGGCGCGATACGCGCGGGATCGCCGGCCCGGCCGCCGAAACCCGCAGCGTATTGCTCATGGCCCGCTGCGGCGTGAGGGGACGCCGCTATCCCTTCACGCCACCCATGGTCAGGCCGGCGGCCATGTAGCGGCGGAAGCCGTAGTACAGGAGGATCGGCGGCAGCGCATAGAGGATCGCGGTGGCCATCATCAGGTTCCAAGGCGATTCGTCGCTGTTGAGGAACTGTGCCAGCGCGACGGCCACCGTCATGCTTTCGGGTGTCGACAGCATCAGGAAGTTGTACAAGTACTCGTTCCAGGCCAGCAGCAGGGCATAGGTGCCAACGGCCACCATGGCGGGCGCCATCAGCGGCAGGTAGATCTTCCAATAGATCTGCCACGGATTGGCGCCGTCGATGCGGGCTGCTTCGTCGAGCTCCATCGGGATCGACTTGCTGTATTGCGAGAAGATGAAGATGGCGTACGGGGTGGCAAAGGTCGACAGCGCGAGGATCACCGACGACAGGTGGTTCGCCAGGCCATAGATCTGCATGATGCGATAGAATGGGATCGCCAGGAACGATGCCGGGATCACGTAGGTCATCAGCGCGGCGTTGGTCAGCATCCAGCCTTTTTTCAGGCGCATGCGGCCGACCGTGAAACTGGCAAGCGAACCGATCCCCAGGGTGACGGCCATGGTGGACAGGCCGACGATGAAGCTGTTGCCGAACTGGTGCCAGAAATGCGCCAGGTACCAGAAGTCCTGGGTCACCACCACGCGGAAGCTGTCCACTGACGGATGCGCCGGCCACAGCGTGCCGGCGAAGATGTCGTCGTGGCTGTCCAGCGCGATGTTCCACATGTTGTAGATCGGCGCGAGGGTCCAGAACAGCAAGACAAGCCCCAGCAGGATGCACAGGCCTTCGACGCTCCAGCGCTGCAGCCGGTAGAACATCGGCGAGCCGAATTGCCGGCCCGAAGTGGTGGCGCTCATAGTTGCCCCTCCGACGGGCGCAGCTTGCGCATCAGGATAACGACCAGCGGGATCAACACCGGCAGGGCCGACATTACCGTCGCGACGCCAAGCCGCGGCAGCGCAATAGTGAACGCGTAGCGGATGCCGAGCGTCGCCAGCACCTCGGTCTGCATCGCCGGCCCGCCGCCGGAGACGAAGAAGGTCGCGTTGAAGTCGCCGAGCGCGAACACGGTGTCGAGCAATACGCAAACCAGATACAGGTTCGCCATCAGCGGATAGGTGACGTTGGCGAACTTGCGCAAACCCGTGGCGCCGTCGACCTCGGCGGCCTCATACAGTTCCTGCGGGATCGCCATGCGTCCGGCCAGCAGGATGATGGTCCAGAACGGCATGTTCTTCCAGATATAGGCGCCGATGTTGCAGGCCAGGCCCATCCAGTGGTCGTTCAGGTAGACCGGGCCGTCGACGCCGAGGATGTAGTATAGCAAATTGTTCAGCATGCCCCACTGGCCGTCGACGAACCAATGGATCGACATGTAGGCGGGCAGCGCCGGCGTCGCCCACGGCAGGATGTAGACGACAAGCAGCGCCTTGATCCACCAGCGCTTGCGCATGAAGAAGCCTGACAGCATGAAGGCGAGGAACATCTTCACGTTCACGCCGATGCCGACGTACAGGATCGTGTTGAGCACCGCGGTCAGGTAGCGCGGATCGGTGAACAATTGCTGGTACAGCTTGGGCTGGTCGCCGAGATAGATCCCATAGCAGATCGGGTAGATGACGAACGCGAAGAACATGACGACGTACGGCAGGGCGAACGCGACCGCCCAGACCATCTCCGCGCCGATCAGTTCGCCGTGCCAGGTGCGGTGCCTCGGCCGCACACCGAGCTGACCGGCGGGCAGTGCCTGCTGTGTGACGCTCATGTTCTCGCCTCGTCTGGATTACATCTCGACTTGCGCGAAAATCTGCTTGCAGCGCTTGAACGCCTTATCGATTGCGTCCGCCGGCTTCATGCCGTTCTTGATCACGTCGGCATGCGCCGTGCCCCAAAGTTGCTCGGCATTGGCCTGGCCCCAGGCCGGCGTGTAGCCTTCGAACACCGGCAGAGTCGGGTTGACCACGCCTTCCTCGATGTACGGCTTCAGGCACGGCTCGTCCTTGTTCTGCAGCCAGAACGGATCGCTCATCACCACCGAGTGGATGGTGGGGAACCAGCGGCCCAGGCCGGCCTTCAGATTGTCGTTCATCACCTTGGGCTGCATGAAGTATTTCATGAAGTCCTTGGCGACCTCGATGCCCTTGGCGCCCTTCGGGATGAAGCCGCCGCCGGCATTGATCTGGGTCTTCATCGGCGTGCCGTCGTTCTTCAGCTTCGGCGCCAGCGTCTTCATGTCGTGCATGAAGGCCTGCTTGTCGCTGTACATCGCCAGTTCGGTGGACAACGTGCCGTCGAAGTCCATCATGAACAGCTTCTCATGATAGCCGTTGTTGTCGTCGGCGTCGTTCCAACTCAGCGCCTCGGGCGGCACCACGCCCGACTTGTACAGATTGGTCATGAACTCGACCGACTTGATGCACGCTTCGCGGATCTTGGGATCGTCCACGTGCAGCTTGCCGTCGGGGGTGATGATGCCCTCGCCGCCATTGGCGATCACGAAATGGGTGAACACGTTGTTGCCGTCGTTCGGTCCGACGGTGGTGATCTGCAGGCCGCAGGCGTACAGGTGGCGCATGCCCTTGGCGCGCAGCGGCTTCTGTGCCTGCGCCAGGTAGGTCCACACGCCGTCCCACTTGTCGGGGATTTCCGACATCTTCAGGCCGGCTTTCTCCACCAGGTCGCCCCAGATGTGGAACGGCGTGGCACCCTGCTTGATCGGGCACAGGTAATAGCTGCGCGCCTTGGTCACCTTGTTGAAGAAGGTGGCGCCCAGCTTTGCGGTCTCGTGGAGCTGTGACTCGTACGGCTTCACCACGTCGCTGACGTCGGCGATTTTGTCGTCCCATGCGTTCTGCGGCAGGATCGATGACGGAGCGTCATGGAACATCAGGTCGGGCACGTCGCCGCTGGTGAGCGCGGAGATGATCTTCTGGTTCAGCGCCATGAACGGCATGATGCTGTAATCCAGCTTGTTGCCGCTCTCCTTCATGTAGTCTTCGCATACCTGCTTCATCGCCGCATCTTCTTGCGGAATGAAGCCCTGATTGATCCAGCAGACCGCGGTTTTTGCCTGGGCATTGGCGATGTACGGACGCGCCAGCGCTCCGCCTGCCGCAACCGCAACGGAGCCCCGAAGTACAGATCGCCTGCTCAGATGTTTCATGTTCCGTTCTCCCTGCTGCCCACACCCTGGGCCGGCGCCGCGGTTCCGCCGAGACGCTTCGTTTCACTCTGCCAATTCAGCGGGGAGTTAATGGCGTGTCAAGTGGAGAGTCGGTAATCCGCGGGCGCGCGCCGCCGGCGGCGGCGCGGGGCCACCGTTCCGGGTACGATCGCAGGCCGGGGCGGCAGCGCCCCGGTTGTCGCTTCAGCCCTTCACTCCACCCATGGTCAGCCCGGCGCTCATCTTGCTCCGGAACATGTAGTAAACAGCCACCGGCAGCAGCGAGTAGATGATCGCCGTGGCCATCATCAGGTTCCACGGCGACTCGTCGCTGTTGAGGAATTGTGCCAGTGCCACCGCCACCGTCATGCTGCTGTCCGACGAGAGCAGCAGGTACTGGTAGAGGAACTCGTTCCACGACAGCAGCAGGGCATAGGTGCCGACCGCGACCATCGCCGGGGCCATCAGCGGCAGGTAGATCCGCCAGTACACCTGGAGCGGCGAAGCACCGTCGATGCGCGCCGCCTCGTCGAGCTCCATAGGGATGCTCGCGCCATAGTTGAGGAAGATGAAAATCGCATAAGGCGTCGCGAAGGTGACCAAAGAGGCGATCACCGCCCAGATGTTGTTCACCATCCCGTAGTCAGTCATGATGACATAGAACGGGATGGAGAGGAACGTCGCCGGGATCACGTAGGTCAGCAAGGCGGCATTGGTAACGATCCAGCCATGGCGGATCCGCATGCGGCCGACCGCGAAGCTGGTCAACGAGGCGATGAGCAACGTGAAAAACACCGTCATCGCGCCCATGTACAGGCTGTTCCAGTACTGGTGCCAGAAATGTTCCAGGTACCAGAAGCTCTCGGTGACCACCACCCAGAATGCGTTCATCGTGGGGTTCACCGGATAGGTGCTGCTGGTGAACACGTCGCCATGCCGCTGCAAGGCCACCATGATCATGTTGTAGATCGGCAGGACCGACCAGACCACCAGCACGAAGCCGAGCAAGATACACAGCGCCTCGATGAGCCAGGCGCGTGCCCGGTAGTTCCGGCGCCTGGGCCGGACGCCGCCGGTTGCAACCGAGGCGCTCACAATTGCACCTCCGCGGTGCGCATCTTCCGCATCAGGATCAGCACCAGCGGGATCAGCAGCGGCAGCGCCGTCATCACGGCCGCCATGCCGAGGTCAGGCTCGGCGATCGTATAGGCATCGCGGATGCCGAGCGTCGCCAGCACGTTGGTGGTCAGCGCCGGGCCGCCGCCGGAGACGAAATATACCGTGGTGAAGTCGCCCATTGTGAAGATCGTCGAGAGCAGCGTGCAGATCAGATACAGGTTGGCGAGCAATGGGAAGGTGACGTGGGTGAACTGGCGGATACCGCTGGCGCCGTCGACTTCGGCGGACTCGTAGAGTTCCTGCGGAATTGCCATGCGGCCGGCGAGCAATATCACGGTCCAGAACGGCATCCACTTCCAGATGTAGGAAACGATCACCGAGCCCAGCGCGAGCCAGCGCGAGGTATCAAGGAACTGCGGGCCGTCGATGTGGAACCAGTTCCACATCATGTTGTCCAGCAATCCCCACTGGCTGTTGAGCATCCAATGGATCGACAGGAATGTAGGCAGAGCCGGCACCGCCCAAGGCAGTATGAAGACGACCAGCACGGCCTTCACCCAAGCCCGCTTCCGCATGAAGAAGCCGGATAGCAGCAGAGCAAAGAACAGTTTTACGTTCACGCCGACAGCGAGGTAGACGATCGTGTTGACGATCGACATCCGATAGATCGGGTCTTCCCAAAGCTGCTGATACAGCGCCGGGGAATGCCCCATCCACAGGCCATAGAGCACCGGATAGATCACGAACGCGAGGAAAATGGCCATGTACGGGATGCAGAAAGCGACGGCCCACGTGTACTCCGAGCCTTGCAGCCCGCCACGCCACAGGCGCCGCCGCTGTTGCGGCAACGCGTATGCCCGGGCCGCCTGAGACAGCGCAGGCGCCGTCTGCATCCCCTGCATCCCGTCCATGAATACCTCTCAGCTTTGTACGATTTTGTATTGGTCCACGATCGCCTGGATCTGGCTGAAGCCCTTCGCCGCCGCGTCCTGCGGCTTGACGCCGTTGCGGATCACGTCGGCCTGCATCTGGCCCCAGATCTGCTGCGCGTTCGCCACCGCGATGCCGGGATTGTAAACGTAGTAGAACGGCACCGACGGCATCAGCAGCCCTTCGGTCACGTACGGCTTGCGATGTGGATCGGCCATCCACCACGGATCGTTCTTGACGATCTCGGGCATGCACGGCAGCCAGCGGCCCAGGCCGGCTTTCAGGTACTGACCCGCCACCTTGGGCTGGGTGATGTACTTGATGAAGTCCTTGCCGACGGCCTCGTTCTTGCAGCCCTTCGCCATGAAGCAGCCGCCGGCGCCGACCTCGGCGGGTGTCGCCTGGCCGTTGTCGCTCAGTGGCAGCCCCAGCGTCACTGCGTCGTCGTAGTTCTGCTTGTTATGATACATCGCCACTTCGGTGGAAATCGTGCCATCGAAGTCCATCAGGATGGTCTTGGCGTGGAAGGCGTTGTTATCGTCGGCGTCGTTCCAGCTCAACACGCCCGGCGGGACATAGCCCTCCTTGTAGCAGGACGTGGTGAACTCGATGGTCTTGATCACGGCTTCCTTGACCTGCGGGTCGTCGAAATGCGCCTTGCCGTCCGAGGTCATGAAGTTCTGGCCGCCGCGGGCAAGCACCTGGCCATAGAAGAAGTTATTGCCGTCGGCCGGACCGGTGCTGGTGATCTGCATCCCGTACACATAGAATCCGCGATGGCCCTTGTTGCGCAGGATCGCCTGCATCGGCTTGAACCAGTTCCAGAACGCGGTCCAGGTCTTTGGCGCGTCCGCCATGTTGTAGCCGGCCTCCTTCACCAGGTCGCCCCAGACGTGGATCGGGATGCAGGCGGTCTTGTGCGGTGCCAGGTAGTAGCCGCGCTTCTTGGTAACGGCGTTGTAGTACTGCGCCGCCAGATTCACGGTCGGCAGGTACTGGGCCTTGTATTGCTCGCAGATCTCGCTGAGATCGATCAGTTTGTCGTGCCAGGCGTTCTGCGGAATGATCAGTGCGTCGGCGACGTCGTGGCTCATGATGTCGGGCACGGCGCCGGTGGTCAGCGCCGAGATGATCTTCTGCGCCAGCGGCGCGAACGGCACGATGCTCAGGTCGATCTTGTTGCCGCTCTGTTTCTCGTAATCGGCGACCACCTGCTTCAACGCGGCGTCTTCTTCGGGGACGAAGCCCTGGGTGAACCACGCGGTCGCGGTCGTCGCCGCGGCATTGGCAATATACGGACGCGCGAGCGCCCCTCCTGCCGCCAGGCCAAGCGTCGCCTGCAGCACCGAGCGCCTGCTCAGTTCACTCATGATCATCTTTCTCCCTGTTCGCCCTCGTTGGGGTCCTGCGTGCCGTGACCGGCCAATTTGAGTTGCACGCTCAAATCACACTGCCCCTACATAAACCTGTCAAGTGAATAAACGCAGAGCTACACTGCATCAAATCTTACCGGACATCAAAATCGCAGACCGCCATTGTGCACCGCAGCGCGTCTGCGTTGCCCCATGCCGGTCAGCCGGAGCAGCGGTGGACGCTGTTCCGGTTCGCTGCCTGCTTCAGCTTTCGACGATCTTGTAGTTCTCCAGGATCGTTTCGATCTGCTTGAAGCCTTTGGCGGCCGCATCCTGCGGCCGCACGCCGTTGCGAATGACCTCGGCCTGCATCTGCCCCCAGACCTGCTGCGCATTCGCGACAGCAATGCCGGGATTGAACGCATAGAAGGAAGCGATGGTCGGGCCGAGCAAACCTTCCCTTACATAGGGCGGTCGATGCGGATCCTTGGGATCCAGCCAGAACGGATCGGTCTTGACGATGGACGGCATGGCCGGCAGCCAACGGCCCAGCCCCTCTTTCAGGTATTCGTTCGCGACTTTGGGCTGGCAGATGTAGCTGATGAACTGCTTGCCGGCGTCGACGTTCTTCGCCCCCTTCGCCATGATGCAGCCGCCCGCCCCAAGGCCGGCCGGCACAGCCTGGCCGTCATTGCCGAGCGGCAGCCCCAGCGTCACCATCTCGTCGAAATACGCCTTCTTGTCGTGATACAGCGCCACTTCGGTGGAGATCGTGCCGTCGAAGTCCATCAGGATCGTCTTGGCGTGGAAGGCATTGTTGTCGTCGGCGTCGTTCCAGCTCAGCACGCCAGGCGGCACGTAGCCCTGCTTGTAGGCGGCGGTCGTGTACTCGATCGACCTGATCACCGCCTCCTTGACCTGCGGATCGTCGAAATGCGGCTTGCCGTCCGGCGTGACGAACTGGCGGCCGCCATTGGCAAGTACGAACGCATAGAACACGTTGTTGCCGTCGGCCGGTCCGGTGCTGGTGATCTGCAGGCCCAGCGAATAGAAGCCGCGATGCCCCTTGTCGCGCAGCTTCGCCTGCATCGGCTTGAACCAGTCCCAGAATGCATCCCAGGTCTTCGGCGCTTCGGCCATGTTGTAGCCGGCCTCCTTCACCAGGTCGCCCCAGATGTGGAATGGCACGCAGGCAGTCTTGTAAGGCGCGATGTACCAGCCGCGCTTCTTCGTCACGTTGTTGAAGTACTGCGAATCCAGACTGACCGTGGCAGCGTACTCGGACTTGTACTTCCCAACGATGTCGCTGAGATCGAGCAATTTGTCGTTCCAGGCGTTCTGCGGCACGATCGTGAGGTCGGCCGCATCATAGGACATCACGTCCGGAACGTTGCCGGTGGTCAACGCGGACACGATCTTCTGCCCCAGCGGACCGAACGGAATGATGCTCAGGTCGATCGTGTCGCCGCTTTGCTTTTGGTATTCCGCGACCAGGCGTTTGATCGCCGCATCTTCCTCCGGCACGAATCCTTGTGTCCACCAGGCGGTGATGGTCTTGGCCGCGGCGTTGGCGATGTAGGGACGGCTCAGTGTCCCGGCTGCCGTCAGGGCGACACTGCCCCGCAGCACCGAGCGCCTGCTCAGGTTGCTCATGACACGCTCCCTGTTTGCCCGCGTAGGGGCTGTTCGTGCCTTTAACGGCCGACGTTTCGTTTAGGCGCTCATAGAGGGACGCGCCGAGGCACCTGTCAAGAAAGCCCTACATTAATTGTCGGTAAATGCCCTACATCAATTTGATGTAGATCAACTGCACGGCTTTGCCCGCCGCGCCGCGTTGCGGGGCGGCGGCGTTGGCCGGCCTCAGCCTTCCGTGCCCCCGCGCCGTGCCGCCGCTGCTTCGGCCGACACCACCCCGCCGTGCGCCGCGGACCACGCCACCGGGTCCTCCAAGAACCGCCGCACTTCCGACAGCGCTGCCTCGGAAAAATACGGCCGGTCGGCGCAGGCCTCCAGCACGTCCCACCAGGTGCACAGGTGGTGCAGGGCAATATCCATCCGCGCCAGGGTTTCGAACGCCCCCGGGAACACGCCGTAGAAGAACACGACGAAGGTGTGGTTGACGATCGCGCCCGCATCCCGCAGCGCCTGAGCGAAGCGGATCTTCGACTGGCCGTCGGTGGTCAGGTCTTCCACCAGCAGCGTGCGCTTGCCTTCCGGGACGTCGCCCTCGATCAGCGACTGCCGCCCGAAGCCTTTCGCCTGCTTGCGCACATAGGCCATCGGCGCCGCCATCCGGTCGGCGATCCAGGCGGCGAACGGGATGCCGGCGGTCTCGCCGCCCGCCACCGCCTCGATCGTCTCGTAACCGACATGGCGGTGGATCTTCTCCACCCCCAGCTCGCAGATCTTCGACCGCACGCGCGGGAAATAGATGATGCGCCGGCAGTCGATATAGACCGGCGACTTCCAGCCGGAGGTGAAGGTGAACGGCTCCTCCGGCCGGAACTTGATCGCCTGGATCTCCAGCAACATGCGCGCGGTGGTCAGCGCGGCATCGCGGTCCCACACGGTGTTGGCACTCTTCGGCATGGCGGGGGCGGGCTTGGCCATCGTTTCGGTCCTCCGGATCGGCCGGCTCCTAGCCGCCGCCAGGCCGATATGTCTATCCGCGCGATCGTCGCGCCATCACGGGCCCGCCGGGTTGTGGCTGCGCCGCGCCGGCGGATGCGGAACAAGACATGGCGGCGCCTGCTTTCGTCAAGGCAACGGTGGCGGCGCAGGCGGGCCTCGTGGGAGCATCGAGCGGCCGGTTGCCGTTGCCCGGCATTCCCGCACCACGCTCCGCCATCACGCCCCGCCTCAGCACGCTTCGCATTTGCCGGGTTCGCGCTACGCTTGCCGGGTTCGCGCTATGCTCGCCGAGTTCGCGCTACACTTGCCGGGTTCGCGCTATGCTCGCCGGGTTCGCGCTGCGTGTGCCGACTGCGCGGCGGATGCGGGTTGACGCCATCCGCCTCGCGGCGTCTGGTGCCGCCCGTTGAACCATCGGAAGGACACGTCCATGGCACGCACGCACCGCATCGCCGTTCTGCCCGGTGACGGGATCGGCAAGGAAACCGTGCCGGAGAGCATCAAGGTGCTGGACGCCGCCGCGCGCCGCTTCGGCTTCGATCTGAGCTATACCCATTTCGATTGGTCCTGCGAGACCTACAAGCAGACCGGCCGCATGATGCCGCCCGACGGTCTGGACCGGTTGCGCGAGTCCGATTCCATTCTGCTGGGCGCCGTCGGCTGGCCAGGCGTGCCGGACCACGTCTCGTTGTGGGGTCTGCTGATCCCGATCCGCCGCGGCTTCGACCAGTACGTGAACCTGCGCCCCTGCAAGCTACTGCCTGGCGTGCGCACGCCGCTCGCCAACCGCACCGAGGCGGATATCGACTTCTATGTCGTGCGCGAGAATACCGAAGGCGAATACTCGTCGGTCGGTGGCCGCATGTTCGAGGGCACCGACCGCGAGTTCGTGGTGCAGGAGACGGTCCTGACCCGCCATGGCACCGACCGCATCCTGAAATACGCATTCGAGCTGGCGCAGTCGCGGCCGAAGCGACACCTGACGTCCGCCACCAAGTCGAACGGCATCGCCATTACCATGCCGTACTGGGACGAACGCTTTGCCGCCATGGCAAAGGACTATCCGGATGTTCGCACCGACCAGTTCCATATCGACATATTATGCGCCCATTTCGTTCAACACCCGGACTGGTTCGATGTGGTGGTCGGCACCAACCTGTTCGGCGACATCCTGTCGGATCTCGGGCCGGCGGTGGCCGGCTCGATCGGCATCGCGGCCGGCGGCAATATCAATCCGGAACGCAAGTTCCCCTCGATGTTCGAGCCGGTTCACGGTTCGGCGCCGGATATCGCCGGCAAGTCCATCTGCAACCCGATCGGCCAGATCTGGTCCGCGGCGTTAATGCTCCAGCATTTGGGCGAGGCGGCGGCGGGCGAGGCGATCGTCGCCGCGATCGAGACTCTGCTGCGCGAGAGCGGCCCGAAGACGCGCGACATGGGCGGGCAGGCCGGCACACAGGATGTCGGGAACGCACTGGCGCAGATCGTGGCGGGTTGAAGGGCGCCAAATCCAGTTCTCCGCTCGAAGACCCGGCATGCGTGCGGACTCACGCAGGTTGTTGGTGACAACGATCAGACCCTCGCTGCGGGCATGCGCACCGATCAGCATGTCGTACGCCCCGCAGGGTTGCCCAGCCCGCGCCAATTCCGCCCGGAGCTGGCCGTGGTGCGCCGCGGCGGCGGCTCCGAAATCCAGCACCGCGCGCTGCGGCGCGATGACCCGGGCACGCTACCCAATGTGACCGGTTTGGAGAAAGCTCGACCATGGACATCAACCTCCCGGAGATCGTCGCCGAACTGCGGGCCGCGTTCGAACGCTACGAAACCGCCCTGGTCAGCAACGACATCGTTGCCCTCCAGCAACTGTTCTGGCGCAGCCCCCACACCATTCGCTACGGCATCACCGAGGTCCTGCACGGCTGGGATGAAATCGGCGCCTTCCGCGCCGCCCGGTCGCCGGTCGGTCTTGCGCGCACACTGTCGCGCACCGTCATCACCACCTACGGCCGCGATTTCGCCACCGCCTCCACGTTGTTCCATCGTGCAACCGCGTCCGGCAAGCTGGGGCGGCAGATGCAAACCTGGGCACGATTTCCCGATGGTTGGCACATTGTCGCCGCGCATGTCAGCCTGATCGACGCATGATTCGCACGTTGCTCTGGCTGATGCTGGCAACCGCCATTGCGCTCACGGCCCGCGCGTCCGATCCCTCGGCGCTATGGCATATCGTGCACGACCGCTGCGTGCCGGACGAGCAAATGCACCACGATCCGGCGCCGTGTGCGGCGGTGGACCCGGCAGGTGGCTATGCCGTGCTGAAAGATCTCGTCGGCAACACGCAATTCCTGCTGCTTCCCACCGCGCGCGTCGGCGGCATCGAGGATAAGGCGATCCTGGCCCCCGATGCACCGAACTACTTTGCCGATGCGTGGGCCGCGCGCAGCTATGTCAACCAGCGCGCCGGGCGCGACCTGCCGCGCGACGACCTCGCGCTGGCGATCAACTCGATCTACGGCCGCACGCAGGACCAATTGCATATCCATATCGACTGCATTCGTGCCGATGTGCGTGATGCACTCGCCCGGCATGCGGCCGCGATCGGGCCGCGCTGGGCCGAATTTCCCGTGCCGCTGGCCGGCCGCCACTACCGCGCCATGCGTCTCGCCCAGCCAGAACTTGCCGGCACCAATCCGTTCCGCTTGCTCGCAGCCGATGTGCCGCAGGCGCAAATGGGCAGCCACACGCTGGTGCTGACAGGCGCAGGTTTCGATGGCAGACCGGGCTTCATCTTGCTCGACGATCGCGCCGATCTTGCCGCCGGCGACAACGGTTCGGGTGAATCGCTGCAGGACCATGGCTGCGCCCTGGCCAGATGAGACCGCGGAATGCCGGCAGCACGCGATCGCGGGAACGCTGCGCCAGGTTGGCACCCGGTTGCGGGAACGCTGCGCCGGACGCGCCGCGCGGCACGCGAACCGAGCGGCGCTATCGGTCGTATGACACTGCCTCGACCGCTTGCGGGCCGACCGGCGGCGGCCCGGCGGCCTCGACGTCGTCCAGCTCCGCATCGGTAAACAACCGCGAGCAGACCATGAACCGCACGCCCTCGGCGGCCTCCAACGAAAAACTGTCGCCGCCCCAGGTCGTTACATCAAGCGTGAGCTCGCAGTTCGCCCAATAGGGGAACTGCGCCGCGCCGACATAGAATGGGCAGCCTTCGACCCAGCCCAGCAGCACGTCGCGTGCGCCGGCACGGAAGCTGGCGCAGCGGAAGCACATCGGCGCACTACCCTCGCAACAGCCGCCGGACAAATGAAACAGCAGCGCTCCGTGGCGCTGTCGCAGGCGCCGCGTCAGTGCCGCGGCGGCCGGGGTGACAATCACGCGGGACGGCATGCCCATCTCCCTGTGCGACACGGCCGGGGGACGCCTCCCCCCGCCGACCCGCCTCGATCAGAAGAAGCCCAGTGCGTTCGGGCTGTAGCTGACCAGCAGGTTCTTGGTCTGCTGGTAATGCTCCATGATCATCTTGTGGGTCTCGCGGCCGAAGCCCGACTGCTTGTAGCCGCCGAACGCCGCATGCGCCGGATACAGGTGATAGCAGTTGGTCCACACGCGACCGGCCTTGATCTCGCGCCCGACGCGGTAGGCCACCGTGCCATTGCGCGACCAGACGCCGGCACCCAGGCCATAAATGGTGTCGTTGCCAATGCGGATGGCATCCTCCACATCCTTGAACGTGGTGACCGACAGCACCGGACCGAAGATCTCCTCCTGGAAAATGCGCATCTTGTTGTGGCCGACGAACACGGTCGGCTTCATGTAGAAACCGCCGTCGAGTTCGCCGCCGAGCCACGCCCGCTCGCCGCCGATCGCCAGCCTGGCACCTTCCTGCTTGCCGACATCGACGTAGCCCAGGATCTTCTCCAACTGGCCGCGCGACGCCTGCGCGCCCATCATGGTGGCCTGGTCCAGCGGATGCCCCATCTTGATCTTGCCGACGCGGGCCACCGCCTTCTCCATGAACTTCTCGAAGATCGACTCCTGCACCAGCGCGCGCGACGGGCAGGTGCAGACCTCGCCCTTGTTGAAAGCGAACAAGGCGAAGCCTTCCAGTGCCTTGTCGAGGAACGCGTCGTCGGCATCCATCACGTCGGCCATGAAGATGTTCGGCGACTTGCCGCCCAGCTCCATCGTGCTGGGGATCAGGTTCTCGGCGGCATATTGCATGATCTGCCGGCCGGTCGTCGTTTCACCGGTGAAGCCGACCTTGGCGATCCGCGGGCTGGAGGCGAGCGGTGCGCCGACTTCCGAACCATGGCCGAACACGACGTTCAGCACGCCGCGCGGCAGCACGTCGCCGATCAGGTCCATCAGGATGGCCAGGCTCAACGGCGTATCGGAGGCCGGCTTGATCACCACGCAGTTGCCGCAGGCCAAGGCCGGCGCCAGCTTCCAGGCGGCCATCAGCAGGGGGAAATTCCACGGAATGATCTGCGCCACGACGCCCATCGGCTCCTTGAAGTGATAGGCGACGGTGGTGTCGTCGAGTTCCGCCAGCGCGCCTTCCTCGGCGCGGATGCAGCCGGCAAAATAGCGGAAGTGATCGGCGGCCAGCGGCACGTCCGCCGCGCGCGTTTCGCGGATCGGCTTGCCGTTGTCCATCGTCTCGGCATACGCGAGTAATTCCAGGTTCTCCTCGATGCGATCGGCGATCTTCAGCAGCAGGCGGGAGCGCTCGGCGGGCGAGGTGCGGCCCCAGGCATCGCGCGCGGCATGCGCGGCATCGAGGGCAAGCTCGACGTCAGCGGCGTCCGAGCGGGCGATGTCGCACAGCTTCTGCCCGTCCACCGGGCTGTGGTCGGTGAAGGTGCGGCTCTTCTGCGGGGGCTCCCACTGGCCGTTGATGAAGTTGTCATAGCGCGCACGCAAGCGGCTCCGCGGCGCGGCGAGGAACTGCGGCTGGTCGTTCATGAAGCTGTCTCCTGGAACTGCCTGGGAAGGCCGGGCGGACTCCTCGGACCGATTGGAATTTGGGCAGAGATGAAGATTTCACCCGCCCGCGTTAAGGATTGGTTCATTGCCATGCGGCGCCGGGTGTCGCATTGACCTGGATCAAATCCGGCGCGGCACCCCGCGTTTCGGTTGTGCCGGTGGCATCGGCCCGCCCGTGTCATCCCGCCCCGTGTCATAGGGCGCGCGCGACTCGCGCTCGGCTGCCCGCTATGCCCGCCTGATCCGCGCGGGCCGTCGCTGCGTTGTGCGAATGGCGGCGCCTGCCGGCCCCTCAGCGTTGCCGCCAGGGCAGGCTTTCGGCCTTCCAGCCCGCCGCCACGCCGCGATGGCCGTCGGCGTTCACCGCGCCCTCAAATCCATCCGCCACATTGTACGCGTGCGGGAACCCCGCCGCCTGCGCCGCCTGCGCCGCGGCATGGCTGCGCTGGCCGCTGCGGCACAGGAAATAGATGTGATGCTCTGGCGTGAAGCCGGCCTCCTTCAGGTGGTCGACGAATTTCTCGTTCCGCGCCATCGTCGGATACACCTGCCACGGGATCAGCACCGCCTGCTTGCCCGCCGTCGCCAGGTCCGGCAGGCCGACGAACGCCCACTCCGGTTCGGTGCGCACGTCCACCAACTGGGCCTGGGGATTCCGCCGCAGGGCTTCCCATACCTTCGACGGCGGCACATTCTGAATGCCCTTTGGATCGACCATCCGAGGAACTCCTGCCGCAAGAGGGTGCGAATGACCAGCCTATACCACGGCTCCCGCTGGGAGGACGACCTGCCCGCCGCCATCGGCAGCACGCCATTGATCAAGCTGCGCCGCGCGTCGGAGGCGACCGGCTGCACCATCCTCGGCAAGGCCGAGTTCCTCAATCCCGGTGGTTCGGTGAAGGACCGCACCGGCTGGTTCATCATCGCGGACGCGGAGAAGCGCGGCGCGCTGAAGCCGGGCGGCACGATCGTCGAGGGCACCGCGGGCAACACCGGCATCGGCCTCACGCTGGTGGGCAACGCGCGCGGCTACCGCTGCGTCATCGTCATGCCCGAGACGCAGAGCAAGGAGAAGATCGACTTCCTGCGCATGATCGGCGCCGATCTGCGGCTGGTGCCGGCCAAGCCGCAGCGCGATCCCGGCCATTATACCCACACCTCGCGCCGCCTGGCGGAGGAAATGGGCGCGGTCTGGGCCAACCAGTTCGACAACCTCGCCAACCGCGACGGCCACCAGGCGACCACCGGCGTCGAGATCTGGCAGCAGACGGGCGGCAAGGTGGACGCCTTCACATGCTCCTGCGGCACCGGCGGCACCTTGGCGGGGGTGGCGCTCGCGCTGAAAGCGAAAAACCCGCAGGTCCGCATCGTGCTGGCCGATCCGGAAGGCAGCGGCTTCTATGGCTGGATCAAAGGCAACGACCTGACAATCTCGGGCAGTTCGATCACCGAAGGCATTGGCAATTCGCGCGTCACCGCCAACCTCGAAGGCGCGCCGATCGACGATGCCGAACGGATCCCGGACCCCGAGGCGTTGGACTGCATCTATGACGCGCTGATCCATGAAGGGCTGTCGGTCGGCACGTCGTCCGGCATCAACATCGCGGCAGCGATCCGGGTGGCGAAGGCTTTGGGGCCGGGACACACCGTGGTGACGATCCTCGCCGACGGCGGCTCGCGTTACCAATCCAAATTGTTCAATCTCGACTTCCTGCGGTCGAAGAACCTGCCGCTCCCCCGCTGGATGACGTAACGCAAAGGGCGGCAGTTGCTCACCCTCCCCTCGTGCAACGCGAGGCGTTTGATCAGCGCGCCTCGACCAGCGCCTCCGCCGCGAGCTCTTCCTCCATGGTCAGGTTCTGCTTGATCGCGGCCATCATATCGATCAGCGCCTCGGCCGCGCCGGCAGGCAGGCCGGCGAAGGCCTCGGCCCGAATCTCCTGGTTGATTTGCAGAATCCGCTCCAGCACCGGCCTGGCCGCCGGCGTCAGCCACAGCGTGCGGATGCGCCGGTCGGTCGGGTGAGCGTGGCGCTCCACCAGCCCTTCGTCGCACAGCTTGTCCAGCATGCGCACCAGCGAGATCGCCTCCATGTCGAGCAATGCCGCGATCTCCGCCTGGCTGACGCCCTCGCGGTGCGCGATGTGCAGCAGCACCGATGCCTGGCGTCGCGTCAGCGGCAGCCCGGTCCGGCGCGCCCGGCGCTCGAAATTCCGCTTCATCATCCGCGACACGTCCTGCACCAGGAAACCGAAGCTGCGTCCGACCGCGGATGATTCTGTGCCTGGCATTGCCGGATCACTCCGCACCGCTTTGCTCTTCCATCGCCGCGCCGGCCGGCAGGTCCGACAGTGCCTGTGCCGCGTGAGAGAGCCGCTGCGAACTTCCCAGCCAGCGGCTGAGCCGTTCGAGGTACAGATAGATCACCGGCGTCGTGTACAACGTCAGCCATTGCGACACCAACAGCCCGCCGATGATCGCGATGCCCAGCGGCCGGCGCAGCTCCGATCCCGCGCCGTGGCCGAACGCGATCGGCATGGCGCCGAACAAGGCAGAGAAGGTCGTCATCATGATGGGACGGAAGCGCAGCAAACAGGCCTGATGGATCGCCTCGCGCGGGCTTCTGCCGTCGACCCGCTGCGCCTGCAACGCGAAGTCGATCATCATGATCGCGTTCTTCTTCACGATGCCGATCAGCAGGACCATGCCGATGATGGCGATCACCGTCAGGTTGTAGCCGCACGCCATCAGCATGATCAGCGTGCCGACGCCGGCCGACGGCAGCGCGGACAGGATGGTGATCGGGTGGATGTAGCTCTCGTACAGGATGCCCAGCACGATGTAGACCACCAGCACCGCCGCCGAGAGCAATAGCGGCATCGAGGACAGCGAGTCCTGGAACGCCTGTGCCGTGCCCTGGAAGGATCCGGTCAGGGTCGGCGGAATGTTCAATTGGTCGGCCAGCCGCTGGATCGAATCCACCGCCTGGCCCAGCGATTGGCCCGGCGCCAGGTTGAACGACAGCGTGATCGCGGGGAACTCGCCCTGGTGGCTCACCGAGAGCGGCTCGATGGTCCGGCTGAAATGCGCGAACGTGCTCAACGGCACCTGCGCGCCGCTCGGCGAGGCCACATAGACTTCCGACAGCGCATTGGGATCGTTGCGGAATTGTGGCGCCAGCTCCATCACCACCTTGTACTGGTTGGTGGAGGTATAGATCGTGGCGATCTGCCGCTGGCCGAAGGCGTCATACAGTGTCTGGTCGATCAGATTGGCCGACAGCCCGAGCCGCGACGCGGCATCGCGATCGACCGTCACGGCGAGATGCGGTGCGGCGATCTGCTGGTCGGAGGCAACATCTTGCAGCTCGGGCAGCTTCTGCATGCCTTGCTCCAGGATCGGCGCCCAATGGTTCAGCTCATCCTGGTTGGTATCGGTCAGCGTGTACTGGTACTGCGTCCGGCTGAGGCGGCCGCCGATGCTGATGTCCTGCCCGGCCTGCATGAAGAACTTGGCGCCCTCCACCTTGGCGACCTGCGGCCGCAGCCGTTCGATCACCTGGTCGGCGCTGACATCGCGTTCATCGAACGGCTTCAATTGCATGAACACCCGGGCGGTGTTCTCGGTCGGGTTATAGGAATACGCGCCGCCCAGCGAGAACACGCTCTGCACCGCCGGATCCCGCATGCAGATCGCCACGAGCTGGTGTCGCAGCGCGTTGGTTTGCTCGAACGACGCATCCTGGCGGGTGTCGACCTCGCCGAAAATGAAGCCGGTGTCCTGCTGCGGGAAGAAGCCCTTCGGAATGATCACGTAGAGGTAGCCGGTCACCCCGATCAGTATCAGCGTGGCCAGCAGCATCAGGGGCTGGTGGCGAAATACCCAGTTCAGGCCGCGCTCATAGGTCCGCAGCATCCCGTTGAAAAAGCCCTCCAGCATGCGGTTGAACAAATTGGGAGAGTGATCCTCGCCCTGGTGCTTCAGGAACAACGAGCAAAGCACCGGGGTCAGGGTGAGCGAAATGAACGCGGAGGCGACCACGGCCACCGACACGGTGACCGCGAACTCTCGGAACAATCGCCCGATGATCCCGCCCATAAAGAACAGGGGAATGAACACGGCGATCAGCGAGAAGGTAATCGAAATAATTGTGAAACCGATCTGTCCTGCTCCGCGCAGCGCCGCGCGGAACGGCCGTTCGCCTTGCTCGATATAGCGCACGATGTTCTCGATCATGACGATCGCATCGTCCACCACGAAGCCGACCGAAATCGTCAGCGCCATCAGCGATATGTTGTCGAGGCTGTAGCCCTCGCCGTACATGATCGCGAGCGTCGCCAGCAATGACAGCGGCACCGCCAGGCTGGGGATGATCGTCGCCCACACCGTGCGCAGGAAGATGAAGATGACGAGCACGACCAGGGCAATCGTCAGGGCCATGGTGATCTGCACGTCGTGCACGGCGGCCCGGATGATCAGCGAGCGGTCGGACATCAGGCTGACATGCACCGAAGGCGGCAGCGCTTGCTCCAGCCGCGGCATCAAATTCCGGATGCGGTCCACCAGGGCGATGGTGTTGGCGCCGGTGGCGCGCATGATGGCGACGCCCTCGGCGGGCCGGTTGTTGTACCAGGCGCCGACATAGACATTCTGGATCGAATCGACCGCCTGCCCGACGTCCTTGATGCGCACCGGCGCGCCGTTCTTGTAGGCGACGATGACGTTGCCGTATTGCGAGGCGTTGAAGAGCTGGTCGTTGGTATCCAGCGCCACCGCCTTGTGCTGGCCCTCGATCTCGCCTTTCGGCTCGTTGACCGTCGCCGCCACCAGGGCGTTGCGCACGTCCTCGAGCCCGATGCCGCGGGCGGCCAGCTCACCAGGATTGATCTCGACGCGTGCGGAATACTGCTTCTGGCCGAACACCGAGACCTGCGACACGCCAGGCACGGTGGACAACTGCTGTGCCAGGATCGTGTAGGCGTAGTCGTCCAGCTTGTAGACCGGGACCGCGTCGGAATGCACGGCGTAGATCAGTACCGGGAAATCGGCCGGGTTGACCTTGCGATAGGTGGGCGGCGTCGGCAGGTCCTTCGGCAACAGCCCGCCCGCGGCATTGATCGCGGTCTGCACGTCCTGCGCCGCGCCGTCGATGTTGCGCGACAGGTCGAATTGCAGCGTGATCGTCGTGGTGCCGGTGCCGCTCAGCGAGGTCATCTGCGCCAGCGACGGAATCGCGGTGAACTGTTGCTCCAGCGGCGTGGCGATCGCCGAGGCCATGGTCGCCGGGCTGGCACCGGGATAGTTGGCGGTGACGGTGATGGTGGGGAAATCCACCTGCGGCAGCGCCGCCACCGGCAACATCCAGTAGGAGACGATGCCGAACACCAGGATGCCCAGCATCAGCAGCGAGGTGGCGATCGGCCGGCGGATGAATGGTTCTGAAATGCTCATGGCGGCGGCCCGTCCTCAGCCGGATGTCTTGGCGGCGTTGGGCTGCCGCAAGGTGACGCGCGCCCCGTCGGTCAGCCGGTATTGTCCCCCGACGACGACCCGTTCGCCGGCCTTCAGCCCCTGGGTGACGACCGCGACCCCGCCCTGCACGTCGGCCACGACCACCGGCCGCCGTTGCACCGTCTCATCCTGGCCGATGATGTAGACGTAGTCGCCGTCCGGCCCCTGTTGCACGGTCTGCGCCGGCACCGTCGCGACCTCATGGCGGATGCGCAGCGTCACGCGCGCGTTGACGAACTCGCCGGGCCACAGCTGCTCATTCTGGTTGGCGAACGTCGCCTTCAGCAGGATGGTGCCGGTCGTCTGGTTCACGCTGTTGTCGATCAGCGAGAGCTTGCCCTGCGCCAGCTCCGTCTTGCCGTCGGACGAGACGGCGGTGACGTCGAGCGGCGCCTCTGCCTGGTACTGCCGGATTTCGTCCAGCGTGTTCTGTGGCAGGGTGAAGGTGACGAAGATCGGCTTGAGCTGGGTGATGGTCACCAGCGGCGTGTTGGCGCTGGTCTGCAGCAGGTTGCCGATATCCACCAGGCGCGCGCCGGTGCGTCCGTCGATCGGCGAGCGGATCTGGGTAAAGCCGAGATTGAGCTGGGCGTTGTCGATCTGCGCCTGGTCGCCCTTGAGGGCCGCCTGGAGCTGCGCCACCATGCCGCGCTGGTCGTCGTAGCTCTGGCGGGTCTGGAAGCCGCGCGGCACCAGCATGGCGTAGCGGGCGAGGTCGGCCTGCGCCGTCTCGACCTGCGCCTGGTCTTTCGCCTTGGCCGCCAGGGCTTGTTCCAGTGCCGCCTCATACGGGCGGGGGTCGATCTGGAACAAGACATCGCCCTGCTTCACCTCCTGGCCCTCGGTGAAGTCGACCTTGACGATCGGGCCATCGACCCGGGTCTTGACCGTGACGGTATTGAAGGCCTGCACGGTGCCGATGCCTTGCAGCAGGACCGGCACGTTGCTGAGGGCGACAACGCCTGGGGTGACGGGCACCGACAAGGGCGCGACCTGAGCCTTGGCGTGCCCCACGCCGCTGTCTGGTCCCAGGCGCCAGACCGCGACCCCGGCAAGCACGACAAGCAGGGCCACACCGCCCCACACGCGTTTCGACATGCAAACAGCCTCCCAAAGCCGGTCTCGTTGTGCGACGGCCCCGCCCCCCGCGCCGCACGCGCGGCAAAATATCACGAACAGGTTACGTCAGTTTTACGGCTGGTGGGATTACATATACAACATCTGTCATAGACAATCCATACGGACGGTGACCCCAGGTTCGGGACGGCGATCCCAGGCTCGGGACGGTGAGCCCAGGCGCGTCCGCGGGTCGGGATGGCTGGCGATCGCGGGTCGATCGGGTCGGCACCGCGGCGACGCTGCGTCACGGCTGAAGTTTCGGGTGCGTGACGGCTTGCCGCAGTCGCCGCAGCCCCGCCCATTGCTGTTGAAAATATCCACCGCTGTGCAGCGCCTCGTCACCGGTCGGATCGCCGGTGCGGACATACTCGCGCGAGAAATCCGCCGTGCCGAACGCCATGTCCCACCACGGCAACACCGCGCCGTAATTGCAGCTCCGCTGCCCCGCCGCCAGCACGCCGTGATGCGCGCGGTGAAAGCGCGGTGAGATCAGCAAATGCTCGCCCAGCCGGCCGAAGGACAGGCGCGCGTTGGCGTGCGCCAGGCTTTCGACGAAGCGCAACACCAGCACCAGCAGCGGGAACTGCAGCGGCGGCACGCCGATCAGCAGGGCGATGGCGCCGAACCACAGGGCGGAGATCAGGTCGTCCAGCACATGGTTGCGGTCGTCGGACCAGAAGGTCATCTGCCGCTGCGCGTGGTGCAGCGAATGCAGCGCCCACCACCAGCGGAACATGTGCGACAGGCGATGGCGCCAGTAGTCGGCGCAATCCAGGATCACCGCGTAGATCGCGAACGTCACGATCGGACGGCCAAGCAGGAACGGGAAGAAATGCTCCAGCGTGGGCGGGACCAGACCGTGGTCGGCGATCCAGCCGTTCAGCGAGACCTGCGCGCGATAGAACAAGACGAAGGTGAACAAGGGCAGGATGCCGACGCGCGAGAGGATGGTGTAGAACACGTCCACCGCGACGGCCTTGCTGTCCGGCCAGCGTTCCACCGGGCGCCAGCGTTCCAGCGGCAGGCACAAAGCGAAGGTCAGCGCCACCTGCACCGCGCCATAGACGGCGAACAAGGCCCAGCCGTAGGAGATGTCCTCCCACGCCATCCAGCCGAACCGGTAGAGCAATGGGATCAGCAGATGCCCTTGCAGCCAGCCGGCGGCGAGGTCGAACGGATCGAGCATCACGCACTACCGGTCATGGCCGGGGATGACCCAGCCATCGGCGCACGATCGATCGGGCCGCATGACGCCCGCAATCATCGGGTGAAGATGGCCGGGTCAGGCCGGGCCGTGTCAAGCGGGGCGGGCGCCGCATCGGGTCATCCGGCGGCGGGTCGGCCGCCGCGGCCCGCGGCGGGACCGCGCGATGACAAATGTGAGTTGGGCCGCGCCGCGTCGTTCAGGAAGATGCCGTGCGGCGAGCGGCCGACATCGATGGTTTGGTAATCGCCGGTCGCGGGATCCAGCACCGCAACGGTCTCCGCCCAGCGCCGGGTGATCCACAGCTTGCCATCGGGCGCGAAGGCCATGTCATCCGGACCACCGGAAATGCGATAGGTGCGGATCGGCGTCAGCGAATCGGCGTGCAGCGATTCGGTGGTGCCGGCGACGCGGTTGTTGACCCATAGCGTCTTGCCGTCCGGGGACAAGAACAGATTGTGAGCGCCCTTGCCGGTGATGACGTGGCGGAGCACGTGGCCATCGCTCGGATCGACTTCAGCCAGGTAATCGGTGCCCATGTCGGCCACCAGCACCTTGCCGTTCAGCCACAGCACGCCGGCGGGGGTGCTGCCGACCGGCTTGTCCCACCGCACCGACATCGTCTTCAGGTCGATCGCGATCAGTCTGTTGGTACCTTGTAACGACACGAACACGGTGCCGGAGTCCGGCGAGAAGGCCAGGTGGCTGGGCATCGTGCTGGCGGGGAAACGCTTCACCAGCCTGAACGTGGCGCCGTCGTAGACATCGATCTGGTTGCGCGCGAGTCCGTTCACCACCAGGAACTTCCCGTCGGGGCTGAACCAGAGCTGGTATGGATCGACGCAGGGAATGGTCCGTTGCAGCGCGCCGGTGGCCGGATCGAGCGAGAACAACGCGTTGCCGGAGGTGTCACCGACCAGCAGGCTCTTGCCGTCGGGGCTCAGCGCCCAATGGTGCGGCTCGCGCAGCACCGGGATGCGGTGTTGCTCTTGTTGGGTCGCCATGTCGATCACGCTGATCGAGGCGCTGCCGGAGTTCATCACGAAGGCGAGGCCGGCGGCGCCGGCGCTTGGCGCGTATGCGGTCAACAGCAGCAGCATCGGCAGCAGCGCAACGGCGGCACGCAACAGGCGCATCGGATCGGCACTCCGTCAGGGCGGCGGATGCCTACGCCTCCGGCACCGTATGCATCAAGCCGGCATTTGGCCGCGCTCCCATGCGCCGCGGGCAAACACGGCGGTGGCGAAGGCGAACAATACGCAGGCGGGGGTCGAGATCAGCACGTTGTCGGTGAAGGCATGCGCCACCAGCGCGAGGAAGGCGAGCCGCATGACGGTGCGGTCGGACGGACACAGGCGCGCGGTATGGCCACGCACCCAAAGCATGAGCGATAGAATGAGCAAGCCGCGGCCGATCTGGCCGCCTTCCACCCCGATGCGCAGGTACTCGTTATGGGCCGCCCAGGTTTGCAGCAGCCGCGCCACCGGACCGTTGGACGGAATGATGACGTTGCCCGCGCCGACGCCCCAGCCAAGCCAGGGCGAGGCAGCGGCGGCGGATTCAAAATTCGGCCACAGCAATTGCCGGCCGCTGAGATTGCTGAGGTTGGTGGTCAGGATCTCGAAGGCGCGGACCACCGAGACATGGGTTGGCACCAACCCGAACACCACCACCGCTGCCAGCGGCAGCATGGTGGTGGCGCCGAGGATCAGCAGCACGCGTTGGCGCGCGGGGAAGGCGGGAGCGCGCACCACCAGCAGGCTGGTGCCGACCACGGCCACCGCGAGCGACATCGGCGCGCGAGCGCCGGTCAACAGCAGCAGCACCAGATTGGTGCCGAGCAATGACAGGTCGCGGCGGCTGCCGCTGCGATACAGTTCGACCAGGCAGGCGAAGACGGCGGTCTCGGTGACGCTGGCGAGGAAGGCCGGGTGGCCAAGTGCGGCCAGGCGCCAGCCGCCACTATCGATGAACAGCGGGCGCAGGCCGGCAGCGTCGCAGATTGCTCCCGCGGCGACCGCCAGGATCGGCGCCCAGGCGGTGGCGCGGATGACCGCACGCGCCCATCCGCGCGACAGCCTGCTGAAGCCGAACAGGAACGGCGCCACGGAGCCGATCAGCGAGCGCAGAGTGTCGGTGACGCCGAGTCCTGGCCACAGCCCATGCACCAGGCCGCCGGCGAACATGGCCACGAAGGCGAAGCCTGGGTTGAAGACGTCCAGGCGTGGGCCGTAGCGCAGCACCGCGACGATGGCGAGGGCGATGCCGATGCCTTTCACCAGGGCAATGGTGAGCTGGAACCAATCCTCGCCCAGCAGATCGGCGGCGGTCATTTCCAGGGTAGCGGCGGCGATCAACAGCCAGGCCACGGTGAAGGCGGGGGTGAAGCGGAAGGCGAGAAAGACGATGGCGGCGCCGGCGATGGCGATCAGCAGGAACCAGAACAGGGGCGGCGCCAGGATGGCGCAGGCGAGCGCCAGAGCCAGCAGCCCGCCGGCGGCGAGGCCGAGCAAGGCACGGTCTGGCAGAGGGGCGGCAAGCGCGGTGCGCATGCTGGTCTCCGGACTGCGGCGGCCAGCATGCGGGGGAATGGTGAACAACTGCTGAAGGCGGGCGTGACCGCGGCGATGCTGGATGGCGGGCGTGGCAACAGCGATGCTCGATGGCGGGCGCGACCGCGGCGATGCTGGATGGCGGGCGCCACACTGTGCGGTTCACCTGCGGCGAAAGGGTTGCCTGGCGGGGGCGAGAAAGCCGTTCCGCCAGGCGGCGTGCGAGGGTAGGATCGGCCGTTACCCGGCAAACACGTTGGGCGTCACCGACCGAACAGGTTGAGCCGTCGCTGGCCGGGCGAATGATACCGGCCGATCAGAGATGGGGAAGGCAGCCATGAGTTCAGAAGCCGCGACCGCAGCACCGCAGCCGTCCGCCCTGCGGCCGGTGATCATGCCGGAAGCCGCCGCGCAGCGGATCCGGCCGTTCGGCATCGACATGAAGGTGATGCTGGGGGCGGAACATACCGGCGGCATGTTTTCCGCCATTCTCGGCGAGGTTCGCCCGGGCGACGGCCCGCCGCCGCATCTGCACCGCGACCGCGAGGAGTATTTCTTCGTGCTGTCCGGCAGCTATTCGCTGTCGGTGAACGGTGCGGAGCCGGCCATCATCGGTCCCGGCACGATGGTGTTCGTCCCGCGCGGCACCGTGCACACCTTCAAGAACATCTCAAGCGAGGTGGGCCGGCTGCTGGAATGGACCATTCCGGGCGGCAACGGCGACTATTTCCGTGAGATGAATCAGATGGAGAGCAGCGGCGGGTTCAATCCGGAAACGTTCGCCGCGATCAATCGCAAATACGTCACCGAGTTCGTTGACTAGGCGCGGTGGATGAACCTTCGGCGGATGCTTTGCCGGTGAATGCCGTGGTTCCCGCCGCATCACGCCGGGCGAGGGCGTGCCGCGGATAAGGCGTGAAACGCCGCGCGCCTATCCGATTGGCGCAGGGTCATGGCCGGGCCGGTGCTGCCCGGCCGATCGCGGCGCGGCTGCCTGCTGGCGGACGAACTCCGCCTTGACATCACGCAATTGGTCCTTGCCGAAGAACATCTCGGCGCCGACGAAGAAGGTCGGCGAGCCGAAGCTGCCGCGCGCGACCGAATTCTCGGTGTTGCGGATCAGCTCCTGCTTCACCGCGGGCGATTGCGCGCGCTCCAGCAGGCGCGCGGCGTCGAGGCCGTTGGCGTCCAGCACGCTCCGGACGATGTCCGGCTCGTCCAGCTTCTTCGGCTCGGACCACATGTTGTGGAACACGATATCGACGTAGCGTTCGAAGCAGCCCTCGTGCCGCGCCGCGACAGCGCCGCGCATGATCAGCAGCGTGTTCACCGGGAAGAACGGGTTGCGGCGAAAATCCATGATGCCGTGCCGCGCCAGGAAACGCCGTGTCTCCAGCTCGTGGAACGCGCGCTTGTTGGCGATGTCGCGGAACGCCTCCGCCGGCGAGCGGTTGTTCGTCGCCTTGAACACGCCGCCGAGCAATACCGGCACGTAGCCGAACCGGGCGCCGATGCATGGCTCTATCGTCGGGATCACCCGATGGGCGAGGTAGGCGTTCGGACTGCCGAAGTCGAAATGGAATTCCAGGGTGGGCATCTCACCACCTCTCGCCGTAGGGGCGCAGGTCGAGCTCGTGGGTCCAGGCGTCGCGCGGCTGCCGGTGAAGCTGCCAATAGGTTTCGGCGATCGAGGTCGGGTTCATCAGCACGTCGGGTTCGATCGCCGCGCCGCCTCCGCGCTGGCGGCGGCGTTCGCGCACCCAGGCGGTGTCGACGCCGGCATCGATCACCAGATGGGCGACGTGAATGTTCTGCTGCCCCAACTCGCGCGCCATGCTCTGCGCCACCGCGCGCAGGCCGAACTTGGCGCTGGCGAACGCCGTATAGCCGATGCCGCCGCGCATGCTGGCGGTGGCGCCGGTGAAAAAGATCGAGCCGTGCCCGTGCGGCAGCATCAGCCGCGCCGCCTCGCGCCCCGCGAGGAAGCCGGCATAGCAGGCCATTTCCCACACCTTGCGGAACACGCGCTCGGTGGTTTCGAGCAATGGGAAATTGACGTTGGCGCCGACGTTGAAGATGCAGACTTCCAGTGGCGCCGCATGGTCGGCCTCGGTGAGGAACGCGGCGATCGACTCCTCCTTGCGTGCATCCAGCGTGCCGCCGGTGCAGCGGCCGCCGGCGGCCGCGATCTCGGCCACCAGCGGCGCCAGCTTGTCGCCGTTGCGGCGGCCGGCAAAGACGTTGTAGCCGCCGGCCGCGAACCGGCGTGCGATCGCCGCGCCGATGAAGTCGCCGGCGCCGATCACGGCAACCGAGGCGTTGCGTGGTGGGTCTGTCACCATCGGCTCCTTGTGTTGGGCGGTAGCCTGCGTGCGTGACGGCGGCTTTGCCGGCGTCCGTGCTAGTGTGCTCCGCTGCGGCGCGGGCCGCCACATGGCGAGAGGGAGCCATCAGCATGAAAGTCGGTGTGATCGGTCTCGGCACCATGGGCATGGGCGCGGCGCTGAATCTCCACAAGAGGGGCCATGCGGTCACCGGCTGCGAAATCCGCGAGGCGGCGCGGGCCGAGTTCGCCGCCGCCGGCGCCCACGCGGTCGGTTCGCCGGCGGAATTGCCGCCGGACACCGAGGCGGTGGTGGTGTTCGTCATCACCGCCGCGCAGACCGAGGACGTGTTGTTCGGCGCCAACGGCTGCCTCGCGCGGCTGCATCCGGGCGCGGTGATCCTGTGCTGCGCGACGGTGGCTCCCGAAGCCGCCCGCGGGTTGGGCAAGCGCATCGCCGATGCGGGGTTCCTGATGCTGGACTCGCCGGTCTCCGGGGGGCGCGTTGGCGCGCAGGCGGGCACCATGACGGTGATGGCCTCGGGGTCCGACGCAGCCTTCGCGAAGGCCCAGCCGGCGCTGGAGGCGATCTCCGGCAAGGTGTGGAAGCTCGGGGCGGAGCCCGGGATCGGCAGCACGGTGAAGATGGTGAACCAGTTGCTGGCCGGCGTGCATATTGCGACCGCCGCCGAGGCACTCGCGCTGGGCATTCGGGCCGGAGCCGATCCGCGCACATTGTTCGAGGTGATCTCGAGTTCCGCCGGCAGTTCCTGGATGTGGCAGAACCGTGTGCCGCATATCCTGGATGGCGACGACACGCCGCTGTCGGCGGTGAACATTTTCGTCAAGGACCTGGGCATCGTGCTGGATCAGGCGCGGGCGCTGACCTTCCCGCTGCCGCTGGCCGCCGCGGCGCATCAGTTGTTCCTGGCGGCGGCGGCGCATGGCGAGGGGGCGAAGGACGACGCATTCGTCATTCGGGTGTGGCAGGCGCTGACGGGGATCGAGTTGCCGGAACCGAACTAACGCGTTCCTGTCATTGCGAGGAGCGGATCCCGCCATTGCGAGCACCGCGGGTGAGGAGCGGATCCGGTCATTGCGAGCACCGCGAGCGAAGCGTGGCGGGACGCAGCAATTCCGGTCATGCGCGTGCCGGTGACCGAGCCTGCTGCCTCGGGTCGAGGCCGAGGACCGCTGCGTTGCCCGCAACGACAGGATTCCGCTTCCCGCGACGGCAGCCGGGAGTTGCCATCCCCCTGCCACGCCCTACCATGTGTTCAGCAAGGAGGAACGCGGCATGATCACAAAATTCGACAGCCTCTACGCCGGCCACGTTGACCTGGACAACGTCGGCTACGCCGGCACCCCGATCAACGACCGGCTCTATTCCAACGAGCATCTCGCCACCGCGCTGGAGAAGGCGCAGTCGATGGCGGTGCTGATGGACGGCCTCGGCTACAACGCGTTCTGGATGGCAGAGCATCATTTCCAGCGCGAAGGCACCGAGTGCATCCCGAACGTGCTGCTGATGGCGCTGCACCTCACGCACGTGACCAGGAAGCTCAAGATCGGCTGCGGGTTCAACATCGCGCCGATGTGGCATCCGCTGCGTCTCGCCGAGGACTATGCCATGGCGGACATCCTCTCCGGCGGACGGGTGATCTTCGGTCTCGGCCGCGGCTACCACACGCGCGAAGTGGAAACTTTTGGCGCGCCGTTGCTGGACCAGGCCGCCAATCGCGAATTGTACGAGGAGCAAACGGACATCATTTTCAAGGCGTTCAATGAGGAGTCGTTCAGCCATCGGGGAAAACACTATACGCTGCCGCCAGAAGTGCCGTATCGCGGCTATACGCTGAAGGACCTCACGCTGGTGCCACGCCCGCTGCGGCGACCAGTAGAATGCTGGCAGCCGATCCAGGGCGGCACATTGCGCGCCATGGAGTTCATGGCCAAGCACGGCATCCAGGGCATGGTCGGCGGCGGCTCGGCCGAAGGCGGCGCGATGCACAAGGTGGTGCTGGGCTGGCAGCAGGCGCACGCCAACCAGGGCAAGCACATCGAGCTGGGCGAGCGGCTGTGCTTCGGCTTCCATTTCTACATGGCCGACAGCAAGGCGGACGGCATCCGGCGCGCGGCGAAATACTACGAAGAGAACATGAAGATGTTCGGCGAGCTGCGCCTGGTGCGCGCGCTGACGGAGGAGCAAATTGAAGTCATGCGGGATCCGAAGCGGGCGGCGGCGGCGAAGCTGCCGCGGATCGACGACGCGGTGAATGCCGGCGGATTCCTGACCGGGAATGCGAACGAGGTCATCGACCATTTGAAGGCGCTGGAGGAGAAGTATCCGGCGCTGGATCGGATCTCGGTCAGTCTTTCGGTCGGCGTGCCGAAATCGGAGGCGCTCGAGCAATTGCAGCGCTTCGCCGAGGAGGTGATGCCGGCATTCCAGCCGGCGCGCGTGCTGGAGCCGGCGAAGTAGGGCGTTGGCTGCGTCAGTCGCGGCGCCGCGCCGAGTGGCGGCGCCCTCCACCTGTCGTCACGCTGAGCCGCGCCGCCGTCCATCTGTCATTGCCAGGACCGCAAGCGAAGCGTGGCGGGACGAAGCAATCCCGGTCGAGTGGGGCACCGATGCTGCTGCCCTCGCCCGACCAAGAGTGCTTCGGCCGAGCCGGGGTCTCGCAAGAAACCGGGTCTCCCCCTCCCCTTGAGGGAGGCGGCTGGGGGGAGGGGTCGAAACATGACCCACGCTTCGACCCCTCCCCCTGCCCCCTCGCCCCTGCCTCAAGGGGAGGGGGACGCTGCCATCGTTTCATCCGGCCGCGGGGCGGCCGCCCCGGCCGGTGGCAACTCGCAATGACAGGAACGCCGCCTGAGAGAGGCGCGGGCACGTCCGGTTTCCGGCCCACAAGACGGACCGTCAGCCACGCCAGCCTACCGGCGCCGATCCGTTACCGCATGTTGCGTCAACCCGGACCACGCCAACGTGAAGCCGGGCAGCGGCAATTTTCCTGCGCCGGTCCGTTCAGGTGCCATTCCGGTCTCTTGACGCCCCGGTTCCGCGAATCCAGTGCGCCTGGAACCACCATGACCCGCAGGCAGTCATGTCCCATCAGCTTCCCACCGCGGGGCCGCCGAGCAATCCCGCCAGCCAGCGACCGCACCATGGCACCGCAGCCGCTCCCGCCATTGGCAATCGCGACATCATCACCATTGGTGCATCCGCCGGCGGGCTCGAGCCGCTGAAACAGGTGCTGACCGCGCTGCCCGCCGATCTGCCGGCAGCGATTTTTGTCGTGCTGCATGTCGGCGGCAGCAGCCATCTGGCAGAAATCCTCCACCGCCACAGCAATCTGCCGGTGCATCGCGCGGTCAGCGGTGCCGCGGTCGAGCCGGGCCACGTGTACGTCGCCGTGCCGGGCTGCCATCTGTTGCTGCACGACAGCCACGTCCTGCTGCGTCGCGGCCCGCGGGAAAACCTCTCCCGTCCAGCGATCGACCCATTGTTCCGCTCCGCCGCCACCGTGTTCGGCGCGCGCGTCATTGGGGTGGTGCTGTCCGGTGCTTTGAACGACGGCACCGCCGGGCTGCGCGCCATCAAGCGCTGCGGCGGCATCGCCGTCGTGCAGCTTCCCTCCGACGCCGTGTTTCCGGAGATGCCGATTGGCGCGTTGCGCCATGTTCGCGCCGACCATCTGGCCGCCGGGCACGATATCGGGGCATTGCTCGCACGGCTGGTGCATGAGCCCGCCGGCGAGACGCCGGAGATCCCCTTCGACATCAGGCTGGAAACCGCTATTGCGGCGCAGGAGCTGGGCGGCATGGCAACCAATCAGCGGCTCGGACAGCCGTCGCAATTCGCCTGTCCCGAATGCCACGGCGTCCTGTGGGAAATCGACGACGACGGCCTGGTGCGCTACCGTTGCCACGCGGGGCACGCGTTTACTGCCGAAGCCGTGCAGGCCGACCAGGGCAGACGCACCGAGGAGCTGCTGTGGAATTTGTTGCGCAGCCACCAGGAACGGGCGGCGCTGGCGGAGCGGATGGCCGCGCGGGAGCATGCGCTGCAACACCACAAGACGGCCGATATGCTCCGGCGCCGGGCTCGTGGCTATGAAGAAGACGCCGAGATCATCCGGCGCCTGCTGGCCAAGGCCGGCCCAGAAGAGCCGGCCACCGCCCAAGGGGAAATGACATGAACGAACCGGATTCCGCAATCCCGGAACCGAGTCCCGAAGAGACGGAATCGCATCACGCCGATGCTGTGCCCATCGTCGGCATCGGCGCCTCCGCGGGCGGCATCGATGCGCTGCGGCGCATGTTGCAGAACCTGCATCACAGCAGCGGCCTGGCGCTGGTGATCGTGCAGCACCTCATGCCCACCCATGAAAGCGCGCTGGCGGAGATCCTTGGCCGCAACACCGACCTGCCGGTGACGCAGATCGAGAATGAGACCGAAGTCGTTGCAGACCATGTCTACGTGATTCCGCCCAATGCCGGCCTGACGATCGATCATGGCCGGCTGCAGCTGATACCGCTGAGCGGCAACCGCGTGCATCCCAATGTGATCGACGAGTTCTTCACCTCGCTGGCGCATGACCGGGGGGAACGTGCGGCGTGCGTCATTCTCTCCGGCACCGGCAGCGACGGCACGCTGGGCCTGCGCGCGGTGAAGGAAAACGGCGGCCTCACCGTCGCCCAGGCCGATGCCGAATATGACGGCATGATGCGCAGCGCCGTCGCCACCGGCCTGGTCGATTTCATGCTGCGCCCGGAGGAGATGCCGGCCAGCCTGGTGGCCTATTTCCAGGAAGCCCCCCGGATCGATGAGGCGGCCGAGCAAGACTGGGTCAGGCCGGAAACCGCCGGCCAGTTGGAGCAAATCGCCCAACTGTTGAGGGCACAAACGGGACACGATTTCAGCAACTACAAGGAGCGCACCATCATCCGCCGCGTCCGGCGGCGCATGCACGTGCTGCAGATTGAAGAAGTGCCTGCCTTCATCGCGCGGCTGCGCCGCGATCCGCGCGAGGTCAGTCTGCTGTTTCAGGACCTGCTGATCGGCGTCACCAGTTTCTTCCGCGATCCCGACGCGTTCGCCGCCATCGCCCGCGACGTGGTGCCGAATTTGTTCGACGGCAAGGGGCCGGACGACACGGTTCGGGTCTGGGTGGCGGGCTGCGCCACCGGCGAGGAGGCTTACTCCATCGCCATCCTGCTGCGCGAGGCTTCGCCATCCCGCGGCGGCCCGAAGCTGCAGATCTTCGCCAGCGATATCGACGACCATGCGCTGGATATCGCCCGGGTCGGCCGCTATCCCGCCACCATCGAGAAGGACGTCACGCCCGAGCGGCTGATGCGGTTCTTCCATCGCGAGGACGGCACCTATCGCATCGCCAGCGATCTGCGCGAAATCTGCTTGTTCTCGTCGCATAACCTGCTGCGCGATGCGCCGTTCTCCAAACTGGACCTGATCTCCTGCCGCAATTTGCTGATCTACCTGAGCCCGGAGCTGCAGGACCGCATCATCCCGCTGTTCCATTACGCTATCAATCCAAATGGCTACCTCTTCCTCGGCACCTCGGAAAACGTCACGCGCCACACGCGCCTGTTTGTGACAGTGGAAAAGTTGCAGCGCATCTTCCGCCGCCGTTCGTTCCCGGAGCGGCGGATTCCGGAATTTCCGCTGACCGCACCGGACCTGGCGCGGCGTGTCCCGCCAACGCCTGCGCTGCGTCCCGCGGGCGGCGAGAACAGCCTGCGCGCCGCGGCCGAGCGGCAGTTGCTGGAACGCTTCACGCCGGCCTACGCCGTGATCAATTCCGATGGCGATCTGCTGCATTCCTCCGGACGCACCGGCAAGTATCTCGAACTGCCCCCCGGCGCACCGGACACCAATCTTTTCAATCTCGCGCGGTCCGGCCTGCGCGTTGAGCTGCGCGCCGCCCTGCACAAGGCCATGGTCAGCGGACAGCTCGTCGTGCATTCCAAGCTCAGGGTCGGCACCAACGGTGGCACCCAGGACATCGATTTGTTCGTCCAGCCGATGCGCTACCTGCCCGCCTCGGAAGGCCTGTTCATGGTGGTGTTCCAGGACCTGGGCGAGATCAAGCCGATGGGAGAGCAAATCGTCCTGGTCTCGACCGAAGGCGAGGATGGCAGCGCGCATACGCTGGAAGCCGAGCTGCGCGCCACCAGGGAGCGCCTGCAAACCACCACCGAGGAACTGGAAGCCTCCAACGAGGAGCTGAAATCCGGCAACGAAGAATTGCAGTCGATGAACGAAGAGCTGCAATCCGCCAACGAGGAATTGCAGACCTCCAAGGAAGAGCTGCAGTCGATCAACGAGGAATTGCAGACCGTCAACTCCGAGCTGAACGCCCGCGTGGAGGAGCTCAGCCACGCCAACAACGACATGCGGAACCTGCTGGACAGCACGCAGATCGCCACCTTGTTCCTGGACCGCATGCTGAATGTCAAAAGCTTCACCCCGGCGGCGAAGGACGTGTTTCGCCTGGTGGAAAGCGATGCCGGCCGGCCGATCATGCACGTGCGCTCGCGCGTCGATTGCGACACGCTGCAAGAGGACGCCGAGCGGGTGCTGCGCACGCTCGCCACGATCGAAAAGCCGGTGCGCAGCAACGAGAACGGCACCCGCTACATGATGCGCCTGCTGCCGTACCGCACGGCGGACAACGTGATCAACGGCGTGGTGCTGACCTTTACCGACGTGACGCGGGTTTCCGCCGCCGAGGCGGAGATCGCGCGGCTGACCGAAGATCTGCGGGCACGCATCACCGAGCTGGAGACATTGCTGGAGATCGTCCCGGTCGGGGTGATGATTGCCGACAACGGTGACCCGTCGCGCGTCGTCATGAATACCTACGGTGCGCGTCTGATGGACGAGCCGGACGGCCGTACCGGGCTGGTGCCGCTGACCGTGCCGTACCGCTTGTTCCAGGACGACAAGGAACTGGCGCCGGACGAACATCCGCTGCGCCGCGCTGTCCGCCTGGGCCAGGCGGTGCCGCCCTGGCAGGGCCGGCTCGAGACCGCCAGCGGCCGCAGCACGTTCGTGCTGGTCACCGCCACGCCGCTGTTCGCCGAAGACCGGCGCGTCCGCGGCGCAATCGCGGCCATCGTGGACATGTCAGAGCATAAGCGGGCAGAGGAGCAACAGCTTCGGCTGCTGCATGAGTTGCAGCACCGGGTGAAGAACACGCTGGCGACGGTCGCCTCGCTGGCGACCCGCATGTCGCAGCGCAGCCGGACGGTAGAAGAGTTCCGCGCGGCGTTCCTGTCGCGGCTGGTCGCCATGGGCCGGATGCACGACTTGCTCGCCGGCGGAGCGTGGACCGCCGCCAGCCTGCGCGCGCTGATCGGTGCGGCGCTGGAGCCCTATGGCGGCCTCGATAGCGCGAACGTGCACGTCGCGGGCGACGAGACCCGGCTCGACGCCGGCACCGCCGCCACGCTGGGCATGGTACTGCATGAGCTGGCGACGAACGCCGCGAAATACGGTGCCCTCTCGGTCACCGGCGGCACCGTGGACGTGGCATGGACGCGCGAGCAGGAGGTGCAATCGGGCAAATCCTGGCTGCACCTGACCTGGACGGAGCGCAACGGCCCGCCGGTGGATCCCGCGGCGGCCCCCGGCTTCGGCACCGGTTTCATCACGCGTGCCGTCGAATACGAGCTGCAAGGCAAGGCCGACCTGGAACTTACCCCGCCAGGCGTGCGTTGCACGATCACGTTTCCTCTTTCGGAGACAGCAGAACGGCCTCCGAGATAGGAGAGGAGAGCAATGCCCGGCGCTGCCTCGACCGATCTGGATGGACTCTTCGTTCTTGTCGTGGAGGACACCGTGCTGGTCGCGGACCTCCTGACGGAGGCATTGGCGGAGCGCGGTTGCCGCATCGTCGGTCCGGCGGCGCGCCTGGAACACGGGCTGTCGTTGGCGGCAACCACTGCGCTGGACGGCGCATTGCTCGATGTGAACCTGGCCGGCGAGACCTGCTTTCCCATCGCCGATGCCCTGGCCGCCCGAGGTGTCCCGTTCGCATTCCTCACCGGGTATGGCGATGCGGTCCTGCCGCCCACCTATCGCACCGCGCCGCGCCTGACCAAGCCATTCGATCTGGAGCAAATGATCGAGCTGGCGGCGCGTCACTTCCGGCGGAAGTGAAGCCAGCGCCGCGCGATTGTTCAGACCCAGGCGCAGCCAGCGCCGCGCCGCGCCGCGCCAAGGCGAGCGGCCTCGCTTGATCATTGCCGACAACCGGCGGCTGCGGCTGAACTCTCTGGCAACCCAAGACCTACTCGGCCAGCCACACCGGATCCTTCAGCCGCCCGACCAACGCCGCATGCGCCGCCAGTTCCGCCTCGGTCGGCACGATCGGCCGCGGCGCCCGCGTGCCGATGGCCGCATACACCGCGACCGGCATCACCGCCTTCGCCGTCCCCAGCGACAGCCCGCGCTGACGCCCGCCGGTCAGTTCGACATACACTTCCGCCAGCAGCTTGCAGTCGAGCAAGGCGTTGTGCGAGGTCCGCGCCGACAGGTCGATCTCGAACCGCCGGCACAGCGCGTCCAGACTGTTCGGCATCCCCGGAAATCGCGTCTTCGCCAGGGCCAGCGTGTCCACCATGCGCTCCGCCGCCAGCAGCGGCAGCCTGAGCCGCGCCAGTTCCGCGTTCAGGAAGCCGAAATCGAACGGCGCGTTGTGCGCGATCAGCCTGCCATCGCCGAAGAACGCCAGCAGTTCCTCGGCGATGGCTGCGAACAATGGCTTGCCCGCGACGTGGACGTTGGTGAAGCCGTGGATGCGCGTGGCGTCGTCCGGGATGTCGCGTTCCGGATCGAGCAAGGTGTGGAAATGCCGCCCCGTGGGCAGATCGTTCTCCAGCTCGAGCGCCGCCACCTCGATCACGCGATGGCCTTGGGCCCATTCCAGCCCGGTGGTCTCGGTGTCGAACAATACGGTACGGGTCATGCGTTCAGCTCCCGGATCAGGCGTCGCAGGCCGCGCAAGGCGTGGGCACGGGACAGGCCGGTGCGGATCACGACATCCGCGCGCCGGCGCTTCTCGGCGTCCGGCATCTGCCGCGCGATCACCGCCGCGATGTCGGCGGGGGTCATCTTCCGCCGCCGTTGCACGCGACGCATCTGCACGCTGCGCGGCGCCGAGACCACGACGACGCGGTCCACCTTGCGCCCGCCGGTTTCAAACAGCAGCGGAATGTCCAGCACCACGGCGCGGGTGCCGGCGCGGCGGGCGCGGGCGAGGAAAGCGCGTTCATCGGCCCGCACCATCGGGTGGAGGATGCCCTCCAGTCGGCGCAGCGCCTCGGGATCGCCCAGCACGGCACGGCGCAGCGCGGCTCGGTCCACCGCGCCGTCACGCGTGGTGCCTGGGAACGCCGCCTCGATCACCCGTACCGCCCGACCCCCGCGCGCCTGTAGCCGGTGCACCGAGGCGTCGGCGTCGAACACCGGAATCCTGGCACGGCGGAAGGTGGCGGCGGCGGTGGATTTGCCCATGCCGATGCCGCCGGTCAGGCCGATGACCTTCATCGGGGCAGTGGGTCTCCCGCCAGCAGGTCGGCGGCCACGAAGCGGCGCAGCGCTTCATCCACCTGCGGCTGCCCGCCGAACCACGCGCGAAAGCCGGGCACCGCCTGGTGCAGCAGCATGCCCAGCCCCTCCACCACGCGCAGCCCGCGCGATGCGGCGTCGGCCAGCAAGGGCGTCTCCAGCGGCACATACACGATGTCGGCGATCGCCAGGCCCGGCGCGGCACGATCCAGGTCCAGCACCAGCGGCGGATGCCCCTGCATGCCGAGCGAGGTCGCGTTCACCACCAGGGCCTGGTCCGGCAGCGCCGCGCTGCGTTGCTCCCAGGGCAGGACGCGCAGGTCGGGCAGGTCATGCGCCAGTGCCTCGGCGTGGTCACGCGTGCGGTTGGCGATGGTGACGGCGATGCGCGCCTCCAGCAGGACCGCGGCGATGGCGCGGGCGGCGCCGCCGGCGCCCAGGAGCAGCGCCGGCCCCGCGGCGGGATCGACGCCATGCGCCCGCAGATTGGCCATGAACCCCCAGCCGTCGGTGTTGCTGCCCGTGATGCGGCCGTCGCGAAACACCAGCGTGTTCACCGCGCCGGCGCGTTGCGCGCTTTGCTCCACGCCATCGCAGATGGCGAACGCCGCGCGCTTGTGCGGCTGGGTGACATTGGCGCCGGCGAAGCCCGCCGCCGCCAGGCCGCGCACGGCGGCGGCGAAATCCTCCGGGCGAACGGCGAGCGGCACATAGGCGCCGTCGATGCCATGGCGCTCCAGCCAGAAGCCGTGCAGCCGCGGCGAGCGGGAGTGCGTGACCGGCCAGCCGATGATCCCGGCGAGTCGCGCATGTCCGGTAAGAATGGGCATGGCGCAACAATCCCTGCCGCGGGCGGAAAGATCAATCCGGTCGGCGCCTGATTCTGCCGCTTTCCAACCGTGGTCCGCGGCGCGGCGCAAGCTGGCCACGCAGCGGCAGCCTTGCAGCCGCGGCGCCGTTGCCGCGGCGCCGTTACCGCGGGGCCTTTGTCGCGGAGCCTTTGTCGCGGAGCCTTTGTCGCGGAGCCGTTGCCGCGGGGCCGTTGCCGCGGGGCCGTTGCCGCGGAGCCTTTGTCGCGGAGCCGTTGCCGCGGAGCCGTTGCCGCGGAGCCGTTGCCGCGGAGCCTTTGTCGCAGGGCCTTTGCTGCGGGGCCTTTGCTGCGGGGCCTTTGTTGCGGGGCTTTTGTCGCGGGGCCTTTGTTGCGCCAACGCCGGCGATGTGGCTGACTATCATTACTGTGCCGCAATTCCACCAGGGGGGAGAGGGAGCATGCGCGGCCCCGGGGCAGCGCTGCATGAGCTGCTGGCAACGGCCGGGCTGTCGGAGCCTGGGCGGCGCGCCGTGCTGCGCCAGATGCGGCTGCCGCGGCGGCATTATCACGGGCTGGAGCATCTCGCCGTGCTGTGGACGCGGCACCGCCGCTACGGCGGCGGCACGCCCTTTGTGGCACCCCTCGCCAGCCGGCTGATCGCCTGCACCATCGCCTTTCACGACGCGATCTATGACGCGACGCGACGCGACAACGAGCATCGCTCGGCATTGCTCTGGCGGCGCCACGCCCCGGCGGATCTTTCGGCCGCCGACATCGACTGGGTCGCTGCCACGATCGAGGCAACCGCCGACCACCTCGCCGTGCACGATGCGGCGACACCGGCGGCGCGGCTGCGGCTGTGGTTGCTCGATCTGGACCTGACGCCGCTCGGCGAGCCTGCCGACTCCTTCGATCGCAGCACGCGCCGATTGCGCGCCGAGTTCAGTCACCTGCCGGAGGCGGTCTGGCAGCGCAACCGCATGGCATTCCTGGGCAAGCTACAGGAGGCACCCGCGCTGTTCCGCTCCGCCCCGCTGGCGATGACCTTCGAGCAACAGGCGCGGCGCAACATCGCGCGGGCGCTGCGCCAATAGCGGGGCCACAAGGCACGCGTCATCGCGAGGCCCACAACCGCCTGATCGTGCGCTTGCGTCTCCCCAACCATTGCCGCACGCTCGCCGAGCCCAACGGGGGAGTTCCCGCCATGTCCCATCGCCCGACCGTCTATGGCACGCGCCATGCCGTCTCCGCCGGCCATTACCTCGCGGCCGCTGCGGCATTCTCGATTCTCGAAGGCGGCGGCAACGCCATCGACGCGGGTTGCGCCGCCGGCATGGCACTCGGCGTGCTGCAGCCGGACCTGGTGAACGTGGCGGGCGTGGCGCCGATCATCATCCGCCTCGCCGACGGCAGCGTGGAGAGCATCGCCGGTCTCGGCTGGTGGCCCAAGGCGTTCCCCGCCGATTTGTTCATGCGCGAGCATGGGGGGAAAATCCCCGACGGCGTGCTGCGTACCGTGGTTCCCGCCGCGCCCGATGCCTGGATCACCGCGCTGCGCCGCCATGGCACGCTGCGCTTCGCCGACGTCGCCGCATCGGCGATCCGCTTTGCCGCCGAGGGTTTCGCGGTCTACCCGCTGCTGGCGGCCTCGATCGCGTCGCACGAGCATGAGTATCGCCGCTGGCAATCCAACACCGCGATCTTCCTGCCCAATGATCGCGTGCCGCAGGCGGGCGAGAAGTTCGTCCAGTCCGACCTCGCGCGCACGCTGCAATACATGGCCGACCAGGACCGCGCCGCCGGCCCCGACCGCGTCGCCGGCCTGAACGCCGCACACGACGCATTCTATCGCGGCGATATCGCACGGGAGATCGTGAAGTTCCAAAAGTCCGAAGGCGGCTACCTGTCGATGGACGATCTGGCATCCTATCGCTCGCCACTCGAGCCGGTGGTGCGCCGTCGCTGGCGCGGCCACGAGCTGATCACCTGCGGCCCGTGGTGCCAGGGCCCGGCCTTGCAGGAGGCGCTGGCGCTGGTGGAGCAAGTCGGCATTGCCGGTTTGCGGCACAACAGCGCCGACTACCTGCATCGCATCGCCGAATGCGTGAACCTGGCGATGGCCGATCGCGAACAATTCTTTGGCGATCCGAATTTCGTCGACGTGCCGATCGAGCATTTGCTGGACCCGGCGACCATCGCCCGCCGCGCCGCCGCGGTGCGCGACGACCGGGCATTCGGCCAGATGCCGGCGCCGCTCGACCTGCCGGGCCGGCGCCATGCGCCCAGCGCGGCCGAATTGCCAAAGGTCGAGGCGGACACCTCGTATTGCTGCGTCGTCGACCGCTGGGGCAATACGTTCAGCGCCACGCCGTCGGATGGCTCGGGCAACGTGCCTGTCGTGCCAGGGCTGGGGATCACCCCGTCGGGCCGCGGCTCGCAAAGCCGGCCGGATCCGAAGCATCCCGCCGGCGTAGCGCCCGGCAAGCGCCCGCGGCTCACGCCGAACCCGGCGCTGCTGGTGAAGGAGGACGGCGGCGTGATGCCGTTCGGCACGCCGGGCGGCGACGTGCAGACGCAGGCAATGCTACAGGTGCTGCTGAACATCCTGCACTTCGGCATGGATCCGCAGAGCGCCATCGAGGCGCCGCGCGTCGCGTCGTACTCGTTCCCATCGTCGTTCGCGCCGTTCGAGTATTTCCCCGGCCGACTGGCGGTGGAATCCCGCATCGACAAGGCCACGCGGGACGCTCTCGCCGCGCGCGGGCACGAGATTCGCGAATGGCCCGAATGGACGTGGCTGGCGGGGTCGGTGGAGGCGATTGTCTCCGAGCCGACGACCGGGCTCATCGGTGCGGGCGCCGATCCTCGGCGGCCAGCTTACGCCATGGCGATCTAGCTGTAGCCATCGGACACCGGCGCAGCGTTGGCCGTGTCAGCGCGTGTCTCGTCATGGTGAGCGGCCCTCGCACGACCGGGAACGATCCGGGCCTCCGGGCAGCGCGTCCGTCCGGCTGTCCCGGCGTGTGCGTCCTGCAACGTCGTCCTGGCCGCCGCGTGGCCGACTTGGCTGGCGCGCTTCCCTGATAGCATAGCCGCAACGCTCACGGTCAGTTGATGATGCGTGCTTATTCCGGCCAGGCCATATTACGTGCCCGAATTGGCCGGATCGCCTCGGATTGACCGACTGTCGCGGCTCTGCGGCGGGTTCAGCGCCGATGAGTCGAGCATTCGGATCCGGCACTTCACGGACCGGGGCGGCGGGCTGACATATCTGCCGCGAGAGCCATGCGGCTCTCTGTTCAGCGTCCCTCTCCGTGTCGGGCATTGGTGCGGCCGGCCACCTGGGCGCGTCGGGCGAAGGCTGATCAACGATCTGTCCCAACTGCTGCCGGGTGACATGCCGTCTGCGTGATCCGGACGCGGGCTGACCGAATCGGCGGCATCTGCTACAGGCGCGCCCTTCTGCCCGTCCGCAGGGCATATGCGGACCGCCTGCGGGGCGTATTCGGAGATCTTGGCTTGCGGATTTTTTCTCCCGGACGGCCGCGTGCCGCGGTGTGGATTGCGCTGGCGCTGGTC
>DATJNA010000080.1:0-12736 GCA_035508435.1 Acetobacteraceae bacterium
CTCCCGGACCATTTGGAACGACGCTTCCATAGCGACGTGAATGGCCATTACCCCGAATTCGGCTAGCTCCGGGTGCAGCCAGACCATGTCACCACGAACCAGCGCGCCCAGCCCGCGCATCGCCAGCCAGTCCCCGATGGCGGCACCTTCGAACAGCCTGTTGAACCGATCCACGTCGAACGGTTCGTGATGCCTGTCGAACTTAGGCCCACCGAGGATAGGGGGCAGGATGTCGCCTTTGCCCCGGTGATCGTTGTGACGCTCGGTCCGGAGCTTGTCGGCGAGCTCGCGGGCCTTGGCGAGTAGCTTCCCAGTGTTCCACAGGAACCCGCACTCCTCCGATGTCAGCGGCAGATCGACGAAGTGCTGCAATGGGTACACGTAAACCATGCCTCTCTCGGGGTGTACGGATAACGAGACGCATGCGTAGAACCGCATTTCCTCAATCGCGAATATCTCGATCTCAGAATGGTGCTCGTACGACAGTCCCTGTTCGGCCATCGGTCGTACGATGACCGCCGAGAACGCAATGTCCTCCCGCACGACCAGGAGCGACCGCGCAGCAATAACATCTACGTCCGGATACCGTCCCATCGGAGATAGCAGCCTAAGACGGAGGCGAATTAGCTCCTCCGGCATGTCAAGGTCCTGCTGCGACGCGTCGTCGGCGGGTTGCCGTTCGCAACTCACGTCGGTCCCCTGTCTCTTCCTGCAAGATGCCCCTGGGCCCTGCACATTCGCCAATCTCGGCTGGCTTGGCTGCAGCTATCGAGGGCTGCCCAGATCGGACGCCAGCCGATCCGCCTCGTCGCTCGGCGCGGCCTCCCGCTGAACCAAGATTTTCGGCTCCGTTGCTACCGGCCCCCATAAACGGGGCCACTGGCCCCGTAAATCAACCCGCCGATTTCCGAAAACCCTGGAGCGGGCGAAGGGATTCGAACCCTCGACCCCAACCTTGGCAAGGTTGTGCTCTACCCCTGAGCTACGCCCGCGCTCCGGCCAGGGCGCGCCTTGTAGGCGGCTTCCCCTGGCTTGGCAAGGGAGGTGGCGGCGGGAGGTGGCGGCCCAAGCGCTCCCGACCGGCTGCGGCGCCGCCGTCTGCTTCGGCAATGAACCGGACGACAGCTCTCCGGCGGCCGCGCCATCCGCCTGACTGGTTGGCGAAGCCCACATCGGCCCGTATTGTCCCATCCGCCAACGCCACGGAGGAAACAGCAATGCGGCTCGGCATCTTCGACCACATGGATCGCGGCCCCGGTCCGCTCGACCAGTTCTTCGCCGACCGCATGCGGCTGATCGAGGCCTACGATCGCGCCGGCTTCTACGGCTACCATGTGGCAGAGCACCACGCGACACCGCTGGGCGTCGCCGCCTGCCCGGGCATCTGGCTCGCCGCGATCGCCGAGCGTACCACGCAACTGCGCTTCGGCGCGCTGGTCTATCTGCTGCCGCTCTACCACCCGCTGAAATTGCTGGAAGAGCTCTGCATGCTCGATCAGATGAGCAAGGGCCGGCTATTGCTCGGCGTCGGCCGCGGCATCTCGCCGATCGAAATGCGTTATTACGGCATCGATCCGGCCGCGACCGCGCCGATGTACCAAGAGGCGCTGGAAGTCATCCTGCGCGGCATGGCCTGCAAGGAACTGACGTTCGAAGGCAAATACTACCAGTACCGCGAGGTTCCAATCGAGATGGAGCCGTATCAGAAGCCGCATCCGCCGCTGTGGTACGGCATCGGGCGGCTGGATGCGGTGCCCTGGGCGGTGCAGCATCGCGTCAACGTGGTGGGCAATGTCACCGGCCCGAAGATGCGTCCGCTATCCGACCGCTATCGCGAGGAATGGGCCGCCGCCGGCAACGCACCAGAGGACATGCCGCTGATCGGCCTCGGCCGCCACGTCGTGGTCGCCGACAGCGAACGCGAGGCGCTGGAGGTCGCGCGCCGCGGCTACGGCAAGTGGCGCGACAGTTTCCTCAAGCTCTGGCGCAAGCACAACATGCAGCTTCCCAACCCCAACGCCCTGTTCCCGGAAACGTTCGAGGAAGCGGAAGCAGAAGGCCGCGCCATCGCCGGCAAGCCCGACAAGGTCGGCGATGTCCTGCAACGCACGATCGATGATGGCGGCCTCAATTACCTGCTGTGCCGCTTCGCGTTCGGCGATATCGGCGCGGACGAGGCACTGCATTCGATCGATTTGTTCACCCGGCACGTGAAGCCGCATTTACGGGAGGCGCGGGTAGAGGTCCCCGCCTAACCGCGCCGTAGCAAGCGGCCGCCACCCGCTGTAGCGGGCGCGATCAGGTCTCCGGCCCCTTGATGAAGCACATGATGCCGAAATATGGCGTGTAGCACACCACGGCGCGCCCGGTCGGGTTGTCGGTGCGGCGCAGCACCACCTCGGGCGGCACCGGCCGCCATTGGCCGTCGAGGATGACCTGGTACCTGCCGTCGCGGATGCGGAACTCCGCTTGTCTGCAATCGGCGACCGAGCAACAGGACATGCCGGTGCCCGGCTGCTTCAGGCTTTGGAACCAGGGCGCCAGCGACATGTCCGCGTCGGGTGGTGGGTGCGCCTGCGCCGCTCCCGCCAGCAAACCCAATGCCGCAATCGCCAGCATGACGGATCTCATGGCACCACCCCTGATGCGCCCGCGTACAGATCATGTGCCATTTCGGGCGCGCGGCGACGGCACGATGACGTGAACCATGCGATGCGAAACGGTCCGCCAAGCGGGTTGCATCGCGCCACGAAGCGGCGGCGAGAGTCCCGTTCGCGAACAGGGGAATGCCGCTGCGGCATGCTCTGCCGCTGATGCCGCTGCCGCATGCTCTGCGACCAATGCCGCTGCGGCATGGTCTGCGACGAATGCCGCTGTGGCATGCGCTGCCGCTGATGCCGCCGCCGCATGCTCTGCGACCAATGCCGCTGCGGCATGCTGTTCTGCCGCTATCGGCGCAGCGTCGCCACCGTGCCGCTGTCGGGGCCGTTCAGAGCCATGCGCACCTTCCGCGCCAGCTCCTCGTGACGGAACGGCTTCAGCACCAGCCGCTCATGCCCGAGCGCCGCCAGGGTGCGATCGTCGGCATACCCTGTTACGAGCAACACCGGCAGCCCAGGCCGGCGCTCCGCAACGGCGGCCATCAGTTCCCGCCCATTCATGCCGGGCATGGCATAATCCGCCAGTACCAGTTCGACCCGGCTGTCCCGCGACAGCAGCGCGAGCGCGTCGGTGCCGCTGACCGCCTCGAGGACCCGGTAACCGAGATCCTCGAGCATCGCGGCGGTGACATCGCGCACCGCGGCATCGTCGTCCACCAGCAGGATGGTGGCGGCCAAGGCCTGACTCATACCATGCTCCGCTTGCGTGGCGGGGCCGGCAGTGTCGCCACGTGCGGCCGGGGGGCAACCGCAGCGGCCATCAACTGGCCGTGTCTCGTCAGCAGGGATCGACTATGCACATTCTGGCCTCGGCCGGAAATCACATGCTACGCTCGCCCTAACGACCAGGGGAGGCGATAACGATGCTGGTGCCGAACGCGACGAAACGCCGGATGGCGGATGGCAAGCTCGCGCTCGGCTTCGGTGTGCATCACCTGCGCACCGCGGCTGCTCCCACTCTGGCCGCCGCCACCGGGCACCACTGGTTGTTCGTCGACAACGAGCATGGCGCCTTCTCGGCGCACGAAGTGGCGCAGCTTTGCATCGCCTCGCTGCCCACCGGCGTGACGCCGATCGTGCGTGCCTGCGCCAACGCGATCGACGAGGCGACGCGCGCATTGGACAACGGCGCGCAGGGCATCGTGATGCCGCATGTCGACACCGCGAAGGAGGCGCGCCGGATTGCCGATGCGTTCCATTATCCGCCGCAGGGCCATCGCAGTTGGGGCGGCCCGCCGGCCATCTACGGGTATCGCGCGCCGGCGATGGCGGAAGCGCAGAAGGCGATCAACGCCGAGATCCTGACCGTGGTGATGATCGAAAGTCCCGAGGCAGTGAAGAACGCCGGCGAAATCGCTGCGGTGGACGGCGTGGACGTGCTGCTGATCGGCACATCGGATTTGTCATCGGAGCTGGGGGTGGCCGGCCAGATGGGCCATCCGAAGGTCATCGAAGCCTATGAAGCGGTTGGTGCCGCGTGCCGCAGGCACGGCAAGGTGCTGGGCATGGGCGGCGTCTACGACGAGGAGCACGCCTCGCGCTATGTCGCCATGGGCGCGCGCTTCGTGCTGACCGGGTCGGACCACAGCTACCTGACCATGGGGGCCGGTGTTCGCAGTGGATTTTTCGCTGGCCTGCCGGTCACGTCCGCGTCGCCGGGCGGGAAAAACAAGCGGGAAAAGAAGGCAAAGGGGTGATCCATCGGATCGTCCGCCGCGGATCGTCCGCCGCGTTGACCCGCCGCCCAGGTCAGGGGAGTATGCAGCGCCATGATCCTGCTGATCGACAATTATGACAGTTTCACGTTCAATCTGTACCACTTCCTCGGCGAGGTGGGCGGGCGTTGCGAGGTCGTGCGCAACGACAGGCTGACGGTCGCTGAGGCGCTGGCCCGCCAGCCGGAGGCGATTGTGCTCTCGCCCGGCCCTTGCACACCGAATGAGGCGGGCATCTGCGTGGATCTGATCGCGGCCGCGGCCGGCAAGGTGCCGGTGCTGGGCGTCTGCCTGGGCCATCAGGCGATTGGCCAGGCGTTCGGCGGCACCGTGGTCCGCGCACCCGCGCCGATGCACGGCAAGACCAGCCGCATCTTCCATGCCGCGTCCGACATCTTCGCGGGCGTGCCGTCGCCCTTCACGGCGACCCGCTACCACAGCCTGATCGTCGACCGCGCGACGCTGCCGGCGGCGCTTCTGGCCACCGCCTGGACCGAGGACGGCATCGTCATGGGCCTGCGCCACCGCAGCCTGCCGGTCTACGGCGTGCAGTTCCATCCCGAGAGCATTGCCTCGGAGCATGGCCGTACGCTGCTGGCCAATTTCCTCGCCATCGCGCGCGGCAGCAACGAACCCGCCCGCGCCGCCTGATCCGCCGATCGGTCCGGACTTTCGCTCTGCCGGGACTGCTGGGCCAGCCTGCACAGGGGAGCCTGCACAGGGGAGCCTGCACAGGGGAGCCTGCACGGGGGAGCCTGCACAGGGGGCGACGCGCATCGCAGAAAAAAGGCGGCCCGACCGAACGGTCGGGCCGTGAAGGAAGGTCCGGGTTGACCTGGGCCATGGAGACCCAACCGAGCAGCGCGGGTGTTGGGGCAGCGCCACGCGGCAGGTGCGTTTGTTGCACTGCCCGGCGCAGGCATCTGTGAACCAGCTCACAATTCAGGGTAAGATTTTCAGGGAAACAGGCCGCGCGTGTTTTTCGCCCCGCGCACCTTGGCGACCCCGATCGCCATGGCGGCCGTCCGGTGTGCCACGTTGTCCCGTTCCGCCCGCCCGAGCACTTGCGCGAAGGCGCGGTCGAGCACGTGGTAGAGCTTGCTCATCACCTCGGCTTCATCCCAGAAGAACTGCTGCAAGTCCTGCACCCATTCGAAATAGCTCACCACCACGCCGCCGGCATTGCACAGGATGTCGGGGATCACGAATATTTCGTTGCGGCGTTGCTCGAGGACCGTATCGGCCTCGGGCATGGTGGGGCCGTTGGCACCCTCGGCCAGCACGCGGCATTGCAGCTTCGCGGCGAGATCGGCGTCGATCACCCGCTCCAGCGCCGCCGGCACCAGCACGTCGCATTTCTGTGCCAGCAGGGCGCGCGGATCGAACGAGAGCTGGTTGGAGAAGCCGGCGAGTTCGCCCTTGTCGGCCGCGTGGCGCAGCAGCGCGGGCACGTCGAGGCCGCGCGGATCGTAGTAGCAGGCGGTGTGGTCGGCGACGCCGATCAGCGTGAGGCCGCGCTCGTGCAGGGTCTGCGCGGCGTAGCTGCCGACATTGCCGAAGCCCTGCACGATGGCGGTGGCGCCGGCGGGCGCGATCGCGAGCTTCTCCAGCGCACGGTTGGCCAGATAGGCGACGCCGCGGCCGGTGGCCTCGCGCCGCCCGAGCGTGCCGCCGGAGGCGACCGGCTTGCCAGTCACGATCTCGGTCACCGTGCGGCCCTGGTACATGGAATAGGTGTCCATGAACCACGCCATGATTTGCTCATTGGTGCCCATGTCGGGGGCCATGACGTCGGTGTGCGGGCCGACGAAGGGGATCATCTCCTGCATGTAGCGGCGCGACAGGCTCTCCAGCTCGCGGCGGGTCAGCGCGCGCGGATCCACGGTGATGCCGCCTTTGGCGCCGCCATAGGGCAGGTTGGTCAGCGCACATTTCCAGCTCATCCAGATGGCCAGCGCCGCCACTTCGCCGATGTCGAGATTGGGCGAGAAGCGCGTGCCGCCCTTGGTCGGGCCGAGCGTCAGATGGTGCTGCACGCGATAGCCATGGAACACGGCGGTGCGCCCATCCTCCATGTGAATGGGGCAGGAGACGGTGATGCCGCGCTTGGGGAACAGCAGGCGGTCGCGTTCGTCCAACGGAACTTCCAGATAGTCGGCGATCACCTGGAACTGCTGGCGGGCCATGTCGAACACCGGCCCGGTATAGATGGTCATGCACTATCTCCTGGCGCTTTCCTCGTTGTTATGGGGCCGACCTGTGGCGTTGCCGGGGCGCTCGTGCGCCGGCGATCGGGCCGCTCGGTCAATGTGGCGACGCCATCGGGGGCAGGCCAGGGCAGAGCAGGGCAGGAAGGACAGGGCAGGAAGGGCAGGGCAGGAAGGGCAGGGCAGGAAGGGCAGGGCAAAGCGGGCAGGGCAGGGCAAAGCGGGCAGGGCAGAGCGGCGTGACCCGTTACTGGCAGACGGCTTCGAGCCGATAGCCTTCGGGATCGATGACGAAGGCAGCGTAGTAGGTTGGCCCGTAATGCGGGCGTAGCCCCGGAGGTCCGTTATCGGATCCGCCGGCGCGCAGGGCAGCTTCGTGGAAAGCGTCCACCGCTTGGTGCGTGGCGGCGTTGAAGGCGAGGTGGAATCCGGGGCCGGGCACGGCCACCGGGCCGGGTTGCAGCTTCAGCGCCAACAGATCGCCGCGCCCCGGCGGGCCGTAACCGGCGCCCCTGGCATGGCTCCAGACACGCGTGAGACCAATCGGCGCCAGCGCGGCGTCGTAGAACGCGATGGCGCGGTCGAGGTCGACGACGCCGAAGGAAACATGACCGAGCATGGGCCGATGATGGCCGCGGGCAGCGCCGACCGTCCAGCACCGACCGTCCAGCACCGACCGTCCAGCCGCGGGCGCCGGCGGCGTAGGGTCGGCGCGATCGCGCGGTGATCCGTGGCCCCAGCGGCTGAGCCGCCAGGCAGCCCGTTGGGGCGCAGCCGGCGAGAAGCAGAGCAGTACCGCATGGAGCAAAGCATACGAAATGGAGCAAATCGTGCGCAGTCGAACGCGGCAAGACCGGCCACTTCGAGTTTGGCGCGGGCGATATTGGCGTGCTTGATTTGGCGTGCTTGATCTGGATCAAAGCATACCCGCCGGCTCGGACGCATTCTTGGCAACGCGGAGATCACAGCGTGGTACCGAGGCGAAGTCCTCAAGAATGCGGCGTCACCGATCGCCAATCTCTTATCGAGACTATTGTAATACGTTTGAATCTGTGGACCGCCTGTGCAGCACGACTGCGCTTCTCTTGCTGAAGTAGCGGAACGGGCCGAATGATCCTGAAGCGTGCCGCTGTCCTTCTCGTGCTGGCCGCCGCCCTGGTTGCTGGCTGCGCTGCGCCATCGGGCCCGCAACGCCACGGGGTGGCGCTGGCGATTGGCAACGGGCCGGAACGCCACAGGGCGGCTCCGGCGCCCGACAATGGCCAGCAACGCCACCGAGTGGCTCTGGTGATTGGCAATGGCAACTACCAGGGTGCCATTCCAAAGCTGTCAAATCCGCCGAACGACGCCGCCGCGTTAGCAAGCATGACGCGCCGACTTGGCTATGACACGCTCCTGTTGCTGGACGCCAACCACGACGAGATGCAGGCCGCGATCCGCGCTTTTCGCGAGGCCGCGGCAGGAGCCGATCTGGCGATCATCTTCTATTCCGGCCATGCGGTAGAGATCAATGGCAGGAACATGCTATTGCCGGTCGACTTTGTTGCCGGTCAAAGTCCCGGCTCATTTCTGCAAAACGCGCTTCCGCTGGCTGACCTGGATGCGTCCCTGGCCGGGCGTTCTGGGCCTGCCCTGATCTTTCTCGACGCGTGCCGAAGCGATCCTCTGGCGGAGGACGCCGGTCAGCATGCGGGCGATCAGTCGCGCGGAGCACAAGCGACGACGCCGGAGCAACTGCCGAAAAGCGGTCTCCTGGCTGAACGGGCACAATATGCGTCGGCGATGGTTTACGCCACCGAACCGGGTGACGTAGCCTATGACGGTGCAGGCAGTTACAGCCCCTTTACCAGTGCACTATTACAGAATTTTCCTACCAACGCGATCAATCTGGAGCAGTTCCTGTCGTTGGTAAAGCTGTCCGTTGCAGACTCGACAGACGGGGCGCAGGTCCCGACCTGGGAAGCCAGGTCGATACCCGCAATGTCGTTGTTCGATTCCAGTCGAAGTGATGGGGTACGGCTCCCGATACCGCGGATGCCCACCAGGTCAAGGCCGGCTGCTTCTTCCGGCTCCGTCTCGGGACCAGGCGGTGCGGCGCTTCATGCCTTCAACGGGGTGCCCTTGGTATTCGATCCCCCCACCCTGGCGGCGAATTTCTACTGTAGCACGGGATATAGAAGAGTGTCGCAACATGATGTCTCCGGATTCATCATCGTGAATCAGGACGGGGTAGCGTGCGGGATGCAAAAGTACGCTACTTTGACTCCTCACGTTCCGGCCATCATCACGCTGGAGGAGGAGCCGCACCATGGTCGGGTTATCATCAAGGACAACACGTTTGCTTATGTCCCGGCCGAGGGTTTTGTTGGCGGCGATACCTTCACTGTGACGTGGGAGTTTCCCGTACCAGGTACGCATGGGCGCCACCATGGGCACCACCACGCGGAAAGAATCGGGCACCGCCTGGTGGAAATCAGCGTGACCGTGAGATAACAGGTGCGGCAGGAAGCCTTGGGGAGCGATGCCATCGGACGCCGTTGCGTCGCCGGCTGAGCTTCGCTGATTGCTGGCACGCCCGAGGCGCCTGGAACTGCGTCCGCATGAGCGTCAGTGCGAAATCCCGGTGGCAAATCCAGCGGTTCGAATCGATACGCTGTCGCCTGCGCTCGAATCCCTGATCAGGCCCACGCCACTGCGGCGGCGATCGCGGCGAGGCCATAGGCCGCGGCATCCGGTTCCTGGATACGCGCGACGCCACCCAGCAGTTCGATCGCCCGCAGATACAGCAGCGTCAGTCCTGGCTCGCCGACCAAATGCACGAGGGCACCCGGCGGCAGCGCTGCCCGCACTTCGTGGCCGATGACCAGGCCGGACAGGTACCACGGTGCCGCGGTGTCATTCAGCCCGCCGGTGACGCACAGCGCGCGGACACCGAACAAATGGTGCAGCCACCCCCCAGTCTCGCCGGAACGCGCCACACCCTGCCCGAACGCATCCCAGTCGATCGGCGCGTCGCGCATGGTGCAGGCGAAGATCGTGTGCCGGCGCAGCGCGCCGAACACCTCGCCGGTCATGTGAGAGCTGTAGTCGACGATGCGGCCACTCTGTACCCGGGCCCACTTGCTGTGCGTGCCGGGCAGGCACACCAGCGCCGATTCGCCCAGGGCCCCGATGATGCCGGCGATCTGCGTCTCCTCGCCGCGCATCGTGTTCGGCACGCCTTGCGCATCGAGGCAGCCGACGCCGGGCACCAGCCGCGCCTTGGCGCCGGCGAACGGCACCGAAACGGTCGCGTGCGCCAGCTCCGGGATGCCGATCGGACATGGCAGATACGGCATCTGCTGCCAGCCCTCGCGGCTGCCGATCGCACCACAGAGCAGGATGCGTCGTTCGCCATGGTCCAGCCAGTCGCCGATCTCGGCGCGAAGTATGTCGGCGAAACCGCCGGCGGGCACGTGCAGCACGCCGCGCGGTGCCTTGCGCCGGTCCCGGACGTTGCCGGCGGTATCGATCAGGAATGCGCGGAAATTGCTGGTGCCCCAGTCGACGCCGATCATGGCCTGGCCTCTGTGCCGCGATGGCCAGTTATTGGGGGCGCGGCGCGCGGGCGCCTTGATTCAGGTCAAGCGTGGTGAGGCGGCAGGCGATTCGATAGCGCAGGCGATCGGGCGGGACCGGATCCGGCCCGGTCGGGATGAACGAGCGATTTTGACCCGACCGGGCGTGCCGCTACAACTCGACGCCGCGAGCGCCGGTATAGACGGCATAGAGCGACGTGCTGGCGGTGATGTAGAGCCGGCTATGCTCGTGATCCATGCCGCCGAAGCACAGATTGGCCGCGACTTCCGGCAGGATGATGCGACCGATGTCGGTGCCATCGGGTGCCAGAACCGTGACCCCATTGTAGCGCGGATCCTTTGCCCAACCGCCGGCGCACCAGAGATTGCCGTCCATGTCCACGCGCATGTCGTCGGCAATATAGGTCCCCAGGGGCGAGAAGTCGTGGAAGACCTTATCGTTGGTGAGCTTGTTGTCGTCGCTCACGTCGAACACGCGGATCCAGGTGTGCGTCGGGTTCGGTCCGCCGAGGGCGCCGGTATCGGAGATGTAGAATTTCTTCTCGTCAGGCGAGAAGCAGAGGCCGTTCGGCTGGCTGAAATCAGTCGCAACCACCGTCAACTGCCCGCTTTTGGGATCGAACATATAAGCCTGTCCGGGCAATTCCGCGGTCGCCCGATGGCCTTCGTGATCGCCCAGGATGCCATAGCTCGGATCGGTGAACCAGATCGTGCCGTCCTTCTTGGCCACCACTCCGTTGGGCGAGTTGAGTTTCTTGCCCTGGTAATTGTCGGCCAGAACAGTAATGTCTCCCGTGTATTCAGTACGTGTCAACCTGCGGCTGAGTTGCTCGCAGGAAATCAGCCGTCCCTGCCAGTCGCGGGTGTTGCCGTTGGCCATGTTCGACGGGTTGCGGAATTCCGTGGTTTGACCGGTCAATTCATCATAACGCAGCAACCGGTTGTTCGGGATGTCGGAGAAAATGACACAATGCATATCGCCGAAATAGACCGGTCCCTCGGTCCATTCGGCGCCGCTCCAGAGGCGCCGGATTTCCGTGGTACCCGCATTGTATTTGTCAAAACGCGGGTCGAAGGACTCGAACGCCGGGTCGGGGTAGATCACCGAAGCCGGGTTGTTCCAATGGCGCGGCGGCGGCGTGGTGCCCGGCGGATCGCCCGCAGCCTGCGCCAACCCCGGTGTGACAAGCAGCGATGCGGCCGTGGTCGCAGCGGCGGAGTGAAGAAAGGCGCGTCTGTTCATTGTGCGTCCCTCCTTTTTTGTTATCGGCCGCGCGACGTTATGGCGATCGCTCAGGCGAGAACAATCAAACTATGGCGAAGAGGCTAACTGTAGCCGCTCGCAATCATCGGGGCTTGTGCTCGCAAACGGAGCCGATTTCCTGCCCAAATTAGCTGACAATGCAGAGCGTCGCGTGCTCAGGCGGCCAGTCGCACGAGTGGGAATCGCCGTTGAACGCAGGCTGGGAGAGCATCACGATCTCTGGGGCAATGACGCGGCGGCGGCTTGATCGGCGGAATTGTCGTTCGCCAGTCCCGGGTACCATTTCTCGAAAAGCGGCCTCAACGTGCCGTCGAGGGTGCGAGTCCGTGTCTGCAGCGAGAGGTGCGCACCACACTTCGTCCACTGCATCTGTCGGCGCTTGGCAAAGCGCTTGCTGACGGCTCCTAACTGGCGCCGCCTCGCGCTGCCCCGCTGCTCGTACTTGGTGAGCTAGCTGTAATCGGGTACCCACTGAGCATCCATAACGGCGCGGCGGCCTCTACACCATGGGCAGACTGCTGACCCAGGTTTTGGCATTCCGCTCGGATAGCGAGCTTGAACGCTTCCCGTCCCGCCGCACGCAACACAGGTCATCAGTCCATATGACACAGCCGTAACTTGGCCGGTGGCACCGCAACGTGGGCATCCGCGACCGGAGCATTGAAAACAGATGCTCGTCGGTCGTCTTCCACTCCCGTGGCACAAGCTGCAATTGTTCGCTATCTTATTCGTGACGACCCTAGGCGCCGACGCCGCCCCGTTGTCTGCAGTCGTAGTGTGATAGTGGTACAGGTACCCTTCCCCACCGCATTTGGGGCATTTATCATTCGTCATATGGGCAACCTTTCATAAGCGCCGCGACAATGTTGCGTTTGCTTCTTTGACAGCTTGATAGCCGATGAATATCGGACGGACGGACGTCCGAACCTTTGTGTAGCCCCGAGGTGAAGATGCCGCCAGGCACAGCGGCTGGTCTGGAAAGGCAAAACGGTTGGGCAGTTTGCCAATCTGTCGTCACTCGCCGAGCAATTTGACGTACTCGACCTTTCTCCCATGCCGCGATTGGTAGCAGCGTCATAGCGGTAACCGCGACCGTCCGCCTGATCCCGCGCCAAAAGAATCAAGACTTTCGGAGCAAAAGCAGAGCATTGAAACGAAGGCCCTTTCCTGTAAACTCGTGAGTCCCGGGTTCTGGCCTCGATCGCTGCTCAGGCGGCCAGGCTGAAAGCCTGCATTCTATCAGCGTCCTGTCGTTCGGTGACGAATTTCGCGAAGCTGTTGCCTGGGGCGGCATTCAAGAGAAATTCCGGCA
>DATJNA010000081.1:0-47659 GCA_035508435.1 Acetobacteraceae bacterium
GGGTCGTTGTCCGGTCTCCCACTTGATATCCCCCTTGCCTTGACGGGATCGTGTGCCCGCCGCACGCCGCGCGGCATGAGCGAGACCGAACTCGTGGTCGGCGCCGGCGCGGTGATCGCGTTGCGATTGTTCGACGTCGCCTATGCGATCGACCTCGCGCGTGCCGAGCGCCTCTGGGCGGGGCAGGCGCGCAGCTCCAGCCGGCTGCGGCTGACCGCGACGCCGCCCAAGGCGATGGCGTTCGGCGTGCCGCCCCTGGCACTCGCGCTGGATCCGATCGCGTTGGAACTCGGGGGGGACAGCGTCTCCGCTGCCGTCACTGCCCGGTTGTACGATTTCGGTGCCATTTCGATCGCGCTCCGCGTGCCGGTCGCGGGGGCTGCCTGGAGCGGCTTCGTACGGCGGCTGAACCAGACGGAGCAAGCGGCAGGCGGCAGCACGGCGGGCGGGCTTTGGGGGCGACTGCTGGCGCAGGTGCGCGCCCCGCTGATGGCGGCGCTGGAACGGCCGCAGGCACACTCGACCATCGAGGAAGACTATCTCATCGGCCTGGTGCAGTCGTTCGACCAGCCGCTCTCCGCCGCCGCGCTGTTGCAACGGGTGGACCTGGTGCCGCTGCTTTCGGGCGAGCAACGGGCACTGTCGGATGGGGCGCGACAGGAGCTGCTGCGCCAGCGCTTCTCCTACTACACCGACGACCTGGTGGTGCTGACCTGGGACCGCGCCTTCATCTACGAGCCGCGCGGCGATTCCGACGTGATGGACGTGCTGGAGGTTGCCAACGCCCAGTTGCTGGAGATGCGCTACTACGACGAACTGCTGGATGACGAACTGCCGCGCATGTACGACCTGGTGGAGCGCGCGCGCCGCAGGTCGAGCGTGTTTGCCTCGCGCCGCTTCGCTGAACTGGCGCGCGGACTTTACACGCTGGTGGCGGAAGTCACCGAGCTGACCGAACGCGTGGACAACGCCTTGCAGGTGACCGAGGATGTGTATCTCGCCCGCATCTATGCCGCAGCGCTGGAGCTGTTTCGCGTCCGACCGGTGAGCGCGGCGGTGGACCGCAAGCTCTCGATCATTCGCGATACCTACACCGCATTGCACGACGAAGCCTCATCACGGCGGGCAGAGCTGATGGAATTTCTGATCACGGTGTTGATCGTGATTGAAGTCGTGCTGGCACTGGTGCCGCTGCTGCATCGCTGAATGTGTTATTGCTCGCGACCGACCGTTTCCTGAGCTGCCGTCTGCATACATCTGTATTCAGGGAGGCGGGCCAGCCTGCGCACGGACCGGCGCAACCTCCTGCCGGGGTTTCACAATGATCTTGACGCTGACGCCAGCGATCACTCTGATCCATGGCAGGAGATGGCAATGGTGTATCATCGCTTCTCTCCTTCTGAATGCCGGCCGGGCCCGTCCCGGTCGGTGTTTGCATTCTGGGCCTGATTTATCAACAAATCCTTGCCAGGCTCGGCCACGATCTCAGCACGGCAGCAACAAACGGCAATCTCGTGACGGGGTGGACCGCACGGCCGCCGCCCCTTATGCAATCGCGATCGCACCCGGAGGCATCGCGGCATGGCGCAAACATACGCCGTCATTGACGGCCCCGTCGTGATGGTCGGCTTCGGCTCGATCGGCAAAGGCACGCTGCCGCTGATCCTGCGCCATCTCGATGTCGACCGCGGACGCATGGTGATCATCGATCCCGACGACTCCGCCCGCGCCATCGCCGAATTCGCCGGCATACGCTTCGAGAAGATCGCGTTGCAGCCGGACACGCTGCGCGACATCCTGACCCCGCTGATGGCGCCAGGCGGATTCCTGGTGAATCTGTCGGTCGGCGTCTCCTCGGTCGCGCTGATCGAATTGTGCCGCGCGCATGGCATGCTGTATCTCGACACCTGCATCGAGCCGCCGCCCGGCGGCTATACCGACCCCGGCAAATCGCTGTCGGAACGATCCAACTACGCGATGCGGGAGTCCGCGCTGGCGTTGCGCCGGCCCGGCGCCGATCCCACCGCCGTCATCGCACACGGCGCCAATCCAGGCATGGTCAGTCATCTGGTCAAGCGCGCGCTGCTGAACCTTGCGGCGGATCTTGGTCAAGCCGCTGCGCCGGCAACGCGCGACGACTGGGGCCGCCTGGCGCGCGATCTGGGCGTGCAAGGCATCCATATCGCCGAGCGCGACACGCAGCGGGCCGCCGTGCCCAAGCAGGCGGGTGAATTCGTCAATACCTGGTCGATCGACGGCTTCCTGTCCGAAGGTCTGCAGCCATCGGAGCTGGGCTGGGGGACGCATGAGAAGCGGCTGCCGCCCGAAGCGGCACGGCATGCGTTCGGCGGCGACGCCGCAATCTATTTGACCCGCCCCGGCGCCGGCACGCGGGTGCGAAGCTGGACACCGCTTGCCGGCCCGATCCAGGGCTATCTCATCACGCATAATGAATCGATCAGCATCGCCGACTATTTGACTCTGCGCGACGCGGCCGGGCGGGTGACCTACCGGCCAACCTGCCACTACGCCTATCATCCGTGCGACGATGCGGTCCTGTCACTGCACGAGCTGCAAGGCAACGCGTTCCGTCCGCAGGCGCACTGGCGGCTGATGAACGAGGAGATCGTTGACGGCATCGACGAGCTTGGCGTCTTGCTCTACGGCCATGCGAGGAACGCGTATTGGTACGGCTCGCAATTGTCGATCGGGGAGACCCGCGGCCTGGCGCCCTATCAGAATGCCACGGGCCTGCAGGTGACGGCGGCGGTGCTGGCAGGCATGGTGTGGGCGTTGCGAAATCCGCGGCGCGGCGTGGTGGAGGCAGACGAACTCGACCACGAGCCGGTGCTGGCGATCATGGAGCAATATCTCGGCCGCATGGCCGGCGCCTATACCGATTGGACCCCGCTGCACGGCCGTGGTGATGGATTGTTCCCGGACGATATCGACGCCGCCGACCCATGGCAGTTCCAGAACGTCATCGTCCGATGAGCGATCTACGAGATCCGATCAGCGACCTACAAGATCCGATGAGCGACCTACGAGATCCGATGAGCGACGTAGAAGATCCGATGAGCGACCTACAAAGACCGCCGCCAATCGCCGGGCCATGACCGACATTCCCACATTCGCGACACCCGCGAGCTTCCTCGGCGTTTCCCGCGGCAGCCGGGATGCCGGCTTCGTTGTGGCCGGGATTCCGTTGGACATCGGCACCACCAACCGCCCCGGCGCACGCGAGGCGCCGGCGGCGGTCCGCCGCGCCAGCCGCATGCTGACCGACGGCGACCACCCGAGCTTCTGGAACCAGCCTGCGAGCTTCGACCTCGCCGACATCGGTGACTTTCGCATCATGCTCGGGGACATTGCTGGCACGCTCCGGCTGATCGAGCAGCAGGCGGCGGGCGTCAGGCACCTGCTTGCGCTGGGCGGCGAGCATGGCATCACACTGCCGTTGCTGCGCGCCCTGGCGAAGCGGTTGGGCGGACCGCTCGCGCTGGTGCATTTCGACGCGCATGTCGATACCTGGCCGGATAATTTCGGCCAACGTTACGCCCACGGCTCGGTGTTCTATCACGCCATCGAGGAAGGTCTCGTCGATCCGCACCGCATGATCCAGATCGGCATCCGCTCCCCGGTGCAGCGCGACGTCTGGGACTGGACACTGGGCCATGGCGTGACGGTGCTGACCGCGCAGGACGTGCACGCCAGCAATCCGGCGGCCGTTGCCGGGAAGATCCGCGCCGTGGTTGGCGATGCACCGGCCTATCTCAGCTTCGACATCGATGCGCTCGACCCGGCCTTCGCGCCTGGCACCGGCACGCCGGAAATCGGCGGCCTCGCCTCCTGGCAGGCGCAGGCCATCCTGCGACAACTGCGCAACGTCGCATTCGCCGGCATGGACGTGGTGGAAGTCGCACCAGCCTACGACGTGGCGGAAATCACCGCGCTGGCCGCGGCGACGGTCGTGTGGGAATACCTCGCCTTGCTCGGCGTGGGGTCACATGACCGCAGCACAGATCACGTTTCCTGAAATCGCATAGCACGCGGCCGCCTCCTGCCCCTATATGCCGCGCCTCCGCAGCGCCTCAGGCATGGGCGCGGCGGCGCTTGACGCATCGCACGTGCCGCGAGCCCGGATACCGGGCACAGCAACGACGTAACGCGTCCTTTTCGGTCGGGCCGGTCCAGCGTGGGGCCGGGGTCGCAAGGGAACCGCCTATGTTGGCTGATCTGATCGCCGCGATGCGAAGTCCTCGCAGTATCGGCTGAATCGACCGAAGCCGCGGCGCCTGTGCGCGCGGCGACGGTCCTCTCACCCCGCTTTGTCCTGTTGCCGGGCGCGGCTTTGCCGCGTCTTGCTTGCTCGCGAGGCCATTCCGATGACCCATCCGCGTGTCCGCACCGCCGTGTCGCCGCTGCGCCGCCATTTCGCCACGACACCGCATGTCGCGTTGCCCACGGTCGATCAACTGGTCACGACACAGCGGCCGGAGGAGCCGATGCACTGCCTGCGCCCGGCCGCCATCACGGCAACCGCCCGCGACTTCGTGGCTGCCTTCCCCGGCGCGGTGATGTACGCCGTGAAGTGCAACCCGGAACCCGCCGTGCTGCGTGCGCTGCACGCGGGTGGCGTGGCAGATTTCGACTGCGCGTCGATCAGCGAAGTGACGCTGGTGCGGCAGATGTTCCCCGATGCCGCGATCCATTTCATGCATCCGGTGAAGCCACGCGGCGCGATTCGCGAAGCGTGGGCACGGCATGGCGTGCGCGATTTCGTGCTGGATAGCGCTGCGGAGCTGGCGAAGATCCTGCAAGAGACCGCGGCCACCGGCGTTGCCGGCGCGCTGACGCTGATCGTGCGCCTGGCGCTGCCGAAGGGCGGTGCACGGCTGGACCTGTCGGGCAAGTTCGGCGCCACCACGGACGCGGCGGCGGCGCTGCTGCGCGCGGCCCGCGGCCATGCGACGCGGCTGGGCGTGTCGTTCCATGTCGGGTCGCAGTGCCTCGATCCGCTGGCGTGGCGGAAGGCGTTGGCCGCGACCGGCGAGCTGATCCGTGCGGCCGGCGTGGCGGTGGATATCATCGATGTCGGCGGCGGTTTCCCGGCGGCCTATCCCGACGTGGAGCCGCCGGAGCTGGGCGCGTTCCTCGCCGAGATCGAGGCCGGCTTCGAGGCGCTGAGTCTGCCGGATGCGGAACTCTGGGCCGAACCGGGGCGCGCCCTGGTGGCGGGCGGTGCGTCGGTCGTGGTGCAGGTGCAGCAGCGCCGCGGCGATGCGCTGTACATCAACGACGGCGTGTTCGGCAGCCTGGCGGATGCCGGTCCGCTGGGTTTTCGCTATCCGGTGCGGCTGATCCGTCCTGGCGGCGCGCGGTTCGTGACGGAGCTAATTGACTGCCGATTCTTCGGCCCGACCTGCGACAGTGCCGACGTGATGAACGGTCCGTTCTCGCTGCCCGCCGATGTCGCCGAGGGCGACTGGATCGAAATCGGCATGCTGGGCGCTTATGGTGGCTGCTTCCGTACCGCGTTCAACGGCTTCGACCGCGCGCGCATGGTGGAAGTCCGCGATGCGCCGCTGGTCCAGGCCGCTGTGCCTGAAGCGGTTCGGCTGGCGGCTTAGGACCCGTCCGCGAACCATCGGATCGAGTTCGGCTGGGGACCCGAGTCCCGGCCTGCAGCATCGCCGCCGGCATCGCGCGGTTGTTGCCTGACGGGCGCCTCGTTGCGGTGTGGCCGCCGGTGCATGATGCACCGGCGGCCATCCGCCCGGACATCAGCGCGAGTAGTACTCGACCACCAGGTTCGGTTCCATCTGCACCGGATACGGCACGTCCGACAGTTTCGGGGCGCGGGCGAACCGGCCCTTCATGGCGCGATGGTCGACTTCGAGGTACTCGGGCACATCGCGTTCCGTGCTCTGCGTCGCGTCGAGCACCACCGCGAGCTGCTTCGACTTCTCTTTCACCTCGATGCTGTCGCCGTCCTTGACGAGGTAGGAAGGAATGTTCACGCGCCGGCCATTCACCATGATATGCCCGTGCGAGACGAACTGGCGCGCGGCGAACGGCGTGATGGCGAATTTCATACGGTAGCAGACCGCGTCCAGGCGGCGCTCCAGCAGCTCGATCAGCTTTTCCGAAGTATCGCCGCGGCGGCGGATCGCCTCCTCGTAGTATTTGCGGAACTGCTTTTCGCTGATGTTGCCGTAGTAGCCCTTCAGCTTCTGCTTCGCCATCAACTGGGTGCCGTAGTCGGTGGCCTTCTTGCGGCGCTGGCCATGCTGGCCGGGGCCGTATTCCCGCTTGGCGATCGGGGATTTGGAACGTCCCCAGAGGTTCACCCCGAGGCGGCGGTTGATCTTGTACTTGCTCTCGACGCGCTTGGTCATGGTCGCGCGCTGTCCTTCGCTGCTTGCGTTGTTGCACCGGTAGGCCAGGCGGTGGAGCCACCTGGCGGGCGCGGGCCGATCCAAGTCCCGCTTGGAAGCCCGTCCACGTTCCCGGCCGTGAAGGGCGCGGCTATAGGGGCGGGCCCGCTCGCTTGTCAAACCGCCGCCCGAGCCGTCGCTGGCCCGCCCGCTTGTCAAACCGCAGCCCGAGCCGTAGCTGGCCCGCCATGGTAAGCCGTTCCGAAATCATCTGGCTGGGTGTGGCCTCCTCCGTCATCGGCAGCCTGGTGGGAGGCGTCATGCTGGGCGTCGGTATCGCGCTGATTGAAGCGGGGGCGAACATCGGCTGGCTGATCATGCTTCCCGGCGCGCCGATATCCGCGATCCCCGGCTGGCTGCTGGCGCGCCGGCTGGCCCGGCAACTTTGACGACAGCCGTTCGGCCGCATGGCCGATGGAAACCGCAGTCGATGCCGGTTGTGGCGGGCTCCGCTGTTTGCCCACCCAACCACCGGTCGACGGCGCTGCAACACCAGGTTTGCGCCAGTCCGGCGCCTCAGGCATGGCTTCGGGCGTCCGCCGGCGTTTCCAGGGTGCCCTCCGGGGTCATGTGATGCACGGCATATGGCAGCACGCGGGTCAGGTGGATCAGAAATCTTTCGGAATCGAGTCCTGCCAGCGTGGCGAGATCTTCCACGCGCTCCTCGCCGAGCACCCGACGCAGGTCGGCGGTACTGATCGGGAGATTCGGCCCGTTGCCGATCCAGGATGCCATGACCTCGGCAAGCCCGGCCGCGCTGAAGCGGTCGGCCAGTTCGGGTAGCGAACCGCGCCCGCCGCCGAGCAATTCCTGCAGCGCCGCGGACATCGGGGTGACATAGTCGTCGGTGTCGCGCTGCAATGTCGCGACGACTTCGTGAACCAACCGCATGGCTATGCCCTCCGCGTTGATCGCGTGGCTGCAGTTTGGAATTCTGGCGGTGTGCGGCATTGATGTGGGTCAACCCGGTTGATCCGGGATGCCACGGTCGAAGGCATCGGTGCCGCCCGCGACAGAGGCCGGGGCGAGGGTCGGCACGTCGGCCGCTGCGTTAGCGGCCGCGGACCAGGCAACGCCGCAACGCCTGCGCCAATCGGCCTGGCGCCCGATGGGTGATGCGTCAGGCGTCCGGGGCCGGCTGGCATCTTGGGCAGACATAGCCGGCGCGGCCGCCTCGCCTAACCTGCTCGATCGGCGTACCGCAGCGGGGACAGTGGCCGCCCTCGTGGCGTTGCGGCAACAGGAATCCCTCGGGCAGCCGGTCGGTAAAGTTCTCGGCTCCGGCGCCGCAATCGATCGCCGTCCGCAACACCGACTTTATCGCATCGAACAACCGGTGCATCGTTTGCCGGTCCAGGGTACCCGCGGCGATGGCGGGATGCAGGCGCGCGTGGAACAGAATTTCGTCGGCGTAGATGTTGCCGATGCCGGCGACGCGAGTCTGATCCATCAACACGGACTTGATGGCCTGTTTGCGGCCGTGCAAAATCCTTGCGAGCACGTTGAGATCGAAGCCGGGATCCAGCGCGTCGGCACCGAGCTGCGACTCGGCGATGAAGGCTGCGACATCCGACACGACATGCACATGACCGATGCGCCGCGGATTGAGGTAAGCCAGCCGGCCGCCATCCGCGAAGTCCACCAACAGCCGCACGCTGCCCGGCTCCTGGTCTTCATGCCGCAAATAGCGCAGCGAGCCATTGGTGCCGAAATGCATGGCGAGTGCGGCAGCGCTGTCGGTCTCAAACAACAGTACCTTGCCGTGGCGGCGGCAGGCGCGGAGCGAACGACCTTTCAGACGCCGCTGCAAAGTGGCGGGAGAAGCGCCTTCCAGGCTGCCCGGATCCACCGCATCGGCCTTGACGATGAGCTTGCCCAGGCAGGTATGCTCCACCAGCCGTTTGAATATCTCGACGTCGGGCAATTCGGGCATCGATGCACCACCTCGTTTGGAGCGATCAACATTGGTGCTTCGCTGCTGGTGAAGCACCATGGCCCGGATGGGCACTTGCCCGACGAACGTTTGCCCGGTGACCACTTGCCCGATGCACGTTTGCCCGGTGAGCACTTGCCCGGTGAGCACTTGCCCGATGCACGTTTGCCCGATGCACGTTTGCCCGATGCACGTTTGCCCGATGAAGGCTTGCATGGGTCTTCGAACCGGAGCTGGCGGCGACGGCCGCGCTAGCCTCCCGTCACGCTCATATGGCGCGCCACCGCTGGCTTCTCATGCCGGCGGTCGATAATGAAGTCGTGCCCCTTCGGCTTGCGGCTGATCGCTTCGCGGATGGCGTCCTCGAGCGCGCCGCTGGTCGCACCGGAGCGCAGCACGGCCCGCAGATCCGCCTGGTCGTCCTGCCCCAGGCACATGTAGAGCGTCCCGGTGCAGGTCAGCCGGACGCGGTTGCAGCTCTCACAGAAATTATGGGTCATCGGCGTGATGAAGCCGACGCGCCGTCCGGTCTCCTTGACATTGAAGTAGCGTGCCGGGCCACCGGTGCGGTAGTCGGTGTCCTGCAGTGTCCAGCGACGCCGCAGGCGGCCACGCACAATGGACAAGGGCAGGTATTGATCGGTGCGGTCCTCGGTGATCTCGCCCATTGGCATGGTCTCGATCAGGCACAGGTCGAAGCCATGTTCGCCGCACCACGCCACCATGGCGTCGAATTCGTCTTCGTTCACGCCCTTCAGCGCGACGGCGTTGAGCTTCACCGCCAGCCCCGCGGCCTTCGCCGCGAAGATCCCATCCAAGGTTTGCTCGATTTTTCCCCACCGGGTGATGTTGGCGAATTTCACCGGATCGAGCGTATCCAGTGACACATTCACCCGCCGCACGCCGGCCGCGACCAGTTCGTCGGCATGCCTGGCGAGTTGGGTTCCGTTGGTGGTCAGCGTCAGCTCGTTCAGCCCGTTGCCCAGCCGCGCGCCCAGGCTGCGGAACAGGGACAGGACGTTGCGCCGAACCAGGGGTTCGCCGCCGGTGAGACGCAGCTTCGTCGTGCCCAACCCGATGAACGCGCCGCACAGCCGGTCCAGCTCCTCCAGCGTCAGCAGATCGCGCTTCGGCAGGAAGTGCATGTCCTCGGCCATGCAATAGACGCAGCGAAGGTCGCAGCGGTCGGTCACCGACACGCGGAGATAGGTTATGGCACGGCCGAACGGATCGATCATGACGGCGGCACAGCTCCTTCCCTTCCACACTTGACCATCGAGGCTTGCTATTCAAGCCCGCCCCCGTGGCGGCTGCCCCGCGCGGGTGGAATTGGTCTCATCCCTCCCCGGCGGACCGGCCTTGCGGCGCAAGGCCAATTCAGGCGGTAATTCACTCCCGTACCGCGATCAGGAGACCGCAAGTGGATACCGAGGAACGTCCCAGCGTCTGCACCCTGGACTGTCCGGACACGTGCAGCCTCACGGTCACGGTCGAAGCGGAACGTATCGTGAAGGTTCGCGGCTCGGAGGCGATGCCGTTCACCGACGGGGTGGTCTGCAACAAGGTGGCGCAGCTCACGCCGACGTTCGTGCATGGGCCGAACCGGCTGCTGCACCCGCTGCGGCGGACCGGGCCGAAGGGCGGGCGGGAGTTCGAGCCAATTTCCTGGGCCGAGGCGCTGGACGAGATCCATGCCCGCACCCAGGCGGTGATCCAGCGCTGGGGTCGGCAGGCGGTGGCACCGCTCAATTATGCCGGCCCGCACGGCATGCTGTCGGGGGACAGCATGTCGTTACGCTTCTTTCACAAACTCGGCGCGAGCATGTTGTACCGGCGCTCGCTCTGTGGCGGCGTGCGCAGTGAGGCCTGGGCCGGCACCTATGGCAGCGTGCCCGGCTGTCCGCCGGAACTGGCGGAGCATGCGGCTCTGAACGTGGTGTGGGGCAACAACGCAACGGTGGCGAACCTGCACCTGGTGCGCTGCCTCAGGCGAGCGAAGCGCAAGGGCGGCCGGCTGGTGGTGATCGATCCGCTCCGCACCAAGATCGCGGCACAAGCCGACCTGCACATCGGGCCGCTGCCCGGTACCGACGTGTTGCTGGCATGGGCGCTGGCGACGGAGCTGGAACGTGGCGGTGCATTCGACGCCGCGTTCATTGCCGCGCATGTGGCCGGGTTCGACGGGTTCATGGCGCGGGCGCGCGAGTGGCCGGCGGCGCGCGCGGCCGAGGCGTGCGGCGTGCCGGAGGCCCATATCCGCACGCTGGCGACGTGGCTGGCGGAGGCCGATCCGCTGATCCTGGCGCCGGGGAATGGGCTGGAACGCGGACGCAACGGCGGCAGCGGCATCCGCGCCGCCATCGCCTTGCCGGCGCTGTTGGGGAAGTGGGGCAAGGGCAGTGGCGTCGTGCTCGGCGCCAGCAGCGCGTTTCCCAAAACGGTGGCACGGCTGCAGCGCCCCGAACTCGCGCCCCCCGGCACGCGCACGCTCAACTTGCTCGATATCGGCCGCCATCTGGAGCGCGACGACATCGACCCGCCGCTGCGCGCGGTGTTCATCTACAATCACAATCCGATTGTGGTGCATCCGGATCAGAACCGCATGCGGCGCGGCCTGGCGCGCGACGACGTGTTCTGCGTCGGCATCGATGTGGCGATGACCGAGAGCATGGCGCATTGTGACATCATCCTGCCGGCGGCGAGCAGTTTCGAGTGCGATGATCTATACGGATCGTACGGCCATCATTGGCTGCAACGGGCGAAGCCGGTGATCGCGCCGTTGGGCGAATCGCTGCCGAATACCGAGATCTTCCGGCGGTTGGCGGCACGGTTCGGGTTCGACGACGCCTGCTTCAAGGCGACCGATCTGGAACTGATGGATGAGGCGGTGGATGCCGACGATCCGCGCCTCGGCGGCATACGGCCAAGCCAGATTCCGCCATCCGCCGCACGGCGGATGTCATCGGGCGAGGCGCCGCTGGCGTTGTTTGACAACGTGTTCCCCGCCACGCCCTCGGGCAAGGTGGAATTGGAGTCGGACTGGCTGGCGCAGCGCTGGGGCGAGGCGGCGCGCCTTGCCGGCTGGCGCGCGCCCGACGCGGCGCTGCCATTGCGGCTGATCTCGCCGGCGTCGGAGAAGCGGATTTCATCCACATTCGGCGGACTGGACGGATCGTTGCAGGCACCGAATGTGCTGATGCATCCGGCGGACGCGGCCGCGCGCGGGCTGCGATCGGGCGAGGCAATCCGGCTGTGGAACGACCGCGGCGAGGTGATCCTGCCGCTGCTGGTCACCGACGCGGTGCGGCCTGGCGTCGTCGCCAGCGAAAAAGGTGCGTGGCTGTCCACCAGCCGCAGCGGCCAGACGATCTCGGCGCTGGTGTCGGCGGATCTGCGTGCCGACCTGGCGGAAGGCGCTTGCTTCAACGATACGAATGTCGAGGTCGCGCGGGCGGCGTAGGCGGAGACGCGGCCCCTGTCATTGCAAGGCGCGGCGGCACCCTGTCATTGCGTGGCGCGGTGGCCCCCTGTCATTGCGTGGCGCGGCGGCCCCCTGTCATTGCGTGGCGCGGCGCGCCGAAGCAATCCCGTTCGAGCCGACGCCCGCGCTCACGGAAGCACTTCCTGACCGAGATTGCTTCGGCGCGCCGCGCCTCGCAATGCCACGGTGGGCGCTCCGCGCTTCACGACGACAGTGTGGGCGCTCCGCACACCGCAATGACAGAGCAAAGCTACGCCGCCCGCACGTTCGCCCGGCTTCCACCTGTTGCCAACACGAAGCTCGCGCGTAGCCCCGCCGCCGACAGCCCGCGCGTGATCAGGACGATCTGCGTGCCGCCCACCGCCGCGGCCTGCCGCTCCAGGAACACCGGCGGGTGCAGCACATGGTGAACGCCCTGCAGTATCACCGGTCTGTCGTGATCAACCAGGTGAACCAGCCCCTTCAGCCGCAGCACCGCGTCGCCGTGCAGGGACAGCACCGATTCGAGCCAAAGCTTCAGCGGCGCCCACGCAACCGGCTGATCGCAGCGCACCACCACGGAACCGACTGCATCCCCGTGGCGGAACGGCAAATGCGCATGGCCATGATGTGGGTCGGTCTCGAATGGCCGCAGCCAGCCGGCCACGCGCGCGTCGTCTGACCCGTCGCCCGGGCCGAGCCCGAACACGTCCTCGGCGGAAACCTCGCCATTCACCACCCGGCGCAACGGCGCGTTCGCGTTCAGCGTGGCGATCCGCGCGGTCACCGCGGCAATCTCCGCGTCGCTGGCCAGATCGGTCTTGGTCAGCAGCACCCGGTCCGCCATCGCGACCTGACGCCGCGCTTCAGGCTGCCGGTCGAGCTGCATCGTGCCATGCAGCGCATCCACCGTCGTGACGATGCCGTCCAGCCGGCACGCGTAGCGCGCATCCGCGTCCGTCAGCAGCGCATGCGCGACCGGGGCAGGATCGGCGAGGCCCGTGGTCTCGATCGCGATGCGGCGGAACGGCGGCAGCACGCCGCTCTCGCGCCGTTGCCACAGGGTTTCCAGCGTATCGGCGATGTCGCCGCGCACGGTGCAGCAGATGCAGCCGTTCTTCAGCAACACCGCGTCCTCGACCGCTTGCTCGATCAGCAAATGGTCCAGGCCTACCGCGCCGAATTCGTTGACAATCACCACCGTATCCGCCAGCGACGGCAGCTTCAGCAAGCGGTTGAGCAATGTCGTCTTGCCGCTGCCGAGGAAGCCGGTGATGATGGTGACCGGCACCGTGTTCGCTACATCGCTCATGCTTGCCAAATTACCATTCCCCGTCCCTGTGCGGGAGGGGGCAACGGGAGGGGTCGCACCGCCATGGAGCTCAACAATTTTCGCCTGATCGCGCACGACAACCTGGCCGGGTTCGGCAATGTCGGCGAAGGGGTCAGCCTGCAGGTGACCAATGGCCGCCGCGTGCTGTGGATGGCGCATGAATGTGCGCCGAAAAATTTTACCGCCGTGGACGTGACCGACCCGCGCAAGCCTCGCGTCATCGCGCAGACCGAACTGCCGCATCGCAATGTGCGGTCGAATTCGCTGGAAATCTGCGGCGACCTGATGGCGGTGGCGCACCAGACCGGCACGCACGGCGCCACCCCCGCGGGCATCGAACTGTGGGACATCAGCCAGCCGGAGGAACCCCGCAGCATCACGTTCTTCGACCGCTCCGGGCCGGCCTCGCGCGGCGTGCACCAGCTTTGGTTCGTCGACGGCAAGACCATTCATTGCTCGTCCGGTGCCGCGGACTTCACCCCCCGCAACCTGCGCGACGACCAGTTCTATTGCGCGATCGATGTCGGCAACCCGAGCCAGCCGCGCGAGCTCGGCCGCTGGTGGTATCCCGGCACGCGCGAGGGCGATGATGCACCGCCGGTGCCGCGTCATCCGCAATTCGATACCGGCTGGCGCGCGCACAACACCAACGTGTATCCGGACCGGCCGGATCGCGCCTATGTCGGCTATATCGATGGCGGCGCGGTGATCCTCGACATTTCGGACATCGGTGCGCCGAAGATGGTGGGGCATTGGAACCCTCACCCGCCGTTCCCCGGCTTCCTGCACACGCTGATGCCGCTCGCCGGGCGCGACCTGCTGGTGGCGAGCGACGAGTGCGTGCGCGAGAAAGGCGCGGACTGGCCGAAATGCGTCTGGGTGCTGGACGGGCGGCGCGAGGACAACCTGGTGTGCATCGGCACCCTGCCGGTGCCGCCGGTCGAAGACTACGCCTATAGCGGCGGCCGCTACGGCGCGCATAACATGTGGGAGAACCGCCCCGGCCCCGCCTTCCACTCCAGCACGCTGGTGTTCAGCACGTGGTTCGGCGGCGGCCTTCGCGTGCACGACCTGGCCAATCCGTTCCAACCGAAGGAGGTGGCGTCGTTCCTGCCCGACACGCCGGAAGGATCGCGCGTCGGCGCGGCGCAGATCAACGACGTGTACGTGGACGAGAATCGGCTGGTCTATGCGGTCGATCGATTTGCCGGCGGGGTTTACGTCCTGGAGCTCACGGCGTGACCTGAAGCCAGCCGCCCCCCGCCGACATTGCCGTCGGCAACAGGATGCCCGACACTCGACGCGTTCAAGGGAGGACGCACAATGACAACTCACGTCCGCTGCGGCAGTTTGTTCTCCGGCGACGACGCCGCACCACGTCGCAACGTCACGCTTGGCATCGGCGACGACCAGTGCATCGCCTTCCTCTGCGACACCGCCGACGCGCCGCCGGTCGCCGTGCACGATACGGTACTGGACTATTCCAATCTCTTCGTCATGCCAGGGCTGATCGACGTGCACACGCATCTGGCCTATGGCAATGCCAAGAGCGAGGAGGACATCGACCTCTACCAGCCGCTCGAGTTCCGAGCCCTGCGTGCGTTGTTTTTTGCCCAGAAGGTGGTGGCGGCCGGCTATACCTCGATTTGCTCGCCTGGCGATGCCGGGCAGGTCAGTCTTTCGGTGCGCAATGCGATCAATTTCGGTCTGTTCGAGGGCCCGCGCGTGACCGCGGCAGGGCGCTACCTCACCACGCGGCAAGGGCTGACGGACTGGTATCCCACCTGGATCGGCGTGCCTGACACCTCGATCGGCCGGCTGGTCACCAGCAAGGATGAGGCGATCGAGGAAATCCGCGTCCAGGTGAAGAACGGCGTCGACTGCATCAAGCTGGCGCTGGACGGGACGCAAACCCGCGGCAATGGCGAGTTGATCGCCGCGTTCACCCAGGACGAAACCACCACCATGGTGACGGAAGCGCATCGTCTCGGCCGCAAGGTGGTGGCGCATGCGATGGGGCGGGAAGCGGTGCTGTACGCCGCCCGCGCCGGCGTGGACCTGATCTTTCACGCCTTCCACCTCGATGACGCCTGCATCGACGCCATACTGGCATCGGGCAGCGCGATCGGACCCACGATGACGTTCCAGCGCAACATCATCGACTTCACTCAGCCGCACGAGCCTGCCGCGCAGAAGGGCCGCCCCGCCTATGTCGAACGGCAATACGCCATTGCCTGCGAGAACATCCAGAAGGCGCGCAAGGCCGGCGTGCCGATGATGACCGGCACCGACACCGGCTTCGCCGTGACGCCGTACGGCGAATGGCACGCGCTGGAGCTGGAGATTTTCGTGCGCGATCTTGGCTTCACGCCCGCCGAGGCGTTGCGCTGCGCGACCGCGGTGGCGGCGCGCTTCGTGAACCACGGCAGCAAGGTGGGCGTGCTGGAGCCCGGGCGGCTGGCGGACTTCATCGCGGTGGAAGGCTCGCCGCTGGACAACATCGCGATCCTGCAAGACAAGGCGCGCATCCACCATGTGCATATCGGCGGCAAGCGCATGCAGATTCCGGAGCGTGGCTATGATCCGCGCCAGGTCACCGATCGGAGTCTGGCGAACTGGACCGATCTCTACACGCAGGATCGGGTACGCGAACTGTATCCCGCGCGGCGGCAGCTCGCCGCGGCAGCGGAGTAGCGCCGCGCGAGTTTGATTGTCGTCCGAGTAACAGGCCATTGGACCGGCGGCCGCGCGGGAATGATCGCCGGGACCCGATCGTCGCCGCGCAGCATTTCCGCGCGGCGCAGGCTGCGACGATCCGTCACGGCGAACTTCCCGGCCGGTGCAGCACGGCGAATTCCCGGGCCGGTGCAGCACGGCGAGCTCCCCGGCCGAGGCGGCGAAGGAGATTCTACATTTCGTTCACGACACCACCGGGGATCGGCCGGCGGAACGGACTGACCGGCAGTATCTGTGCCTGCCAGAAGCTTTGGCAGCCCGCGGGCAGCAGCGCCAGCAGCGCCAGCGGATCGCCGGTCAGGACGTCCGAGGGCATATGACAGACCGCGATCCCGGTGACCTGCATGCCGTCTGTGAGATCGATCGCTATTGCCTGCGTGCCATCCCAGAACGCGAAGTCCGCGCGCACCATGCCGCCATCGCAGCGCAGCCAGGCGCGCGGCAATGGACGCAGAGCCGACCACAGCCAGTCCTCGGGGGCATACAGCCCGTCGAAACGTTGCAGGCCACGCGCCAGTTCGCTGCGGTGCGCGTCGATCTGCGCGGCCAGGGCATCGAGGTAAGCATCGACGAACCGAATCCGCAACGGCGCATAATCGCCGCACAGCGCATGCAGGAACGTCCGCATGGCCGCGACCCGTGCCGCATGGTCGCCGGTCGCCTGCGCCATCGCATCGGCCGGCAGCGGTTCAGTGTTCCAACGCAGCGGCGCGTCGCCCACCGTCACACCCGGCAGGCGCGGATCATCGGGTGACAGTGCGCGCGGCAGGCGATCCATGCCGAACGGGATGCGGCGGCGCATCGTCATGGCGCGCCATGACGCGGATCGGGATAGTCGATCACCCGCACTTCGTCGGTCGCGGTATCCAGCACGGCGCAACTGAGCTGCCGCCCATTGCCGTGGTCGCGCGCGTCACCCGCCGAGCCGGGGTTGATAACCAGCACCCGCCCGACGGGCCGCACCACCTGCGCATGGGTATGGCCGTACAGCACGAAGTCCGCATCCGCGTCGGCGAAGCGCGTCAGTGCGGGACTGTGCGGATAGACATAGTCGCCGCGCGGCTCCCACGGCGTGGAGTGCACCATCAGGACGCTCTTGTTGCCGAACTGCAGGCGCCGCCGGTGCGGCTGGTCGGCGAGGTAGCGCAGCAGGTTGCCATCGAGCCCCTCGCGTTGCCGCGCGCGGGCACCGGCGGATGAAAAGAACACCTCCTCGTGATTGCCCTGGATGACCAGCGCGCCGCGCCGGCGGAGCAATGCGGCAACCTCGTTCGAGAACCGGTACTCGAAGATCGCGTCGCCGAGGCAGAGCAATTCGTCGATGTCGCCCATCAGTTCCAGCGCCCGTTCCAGCCCGGGCGCATTGCTGTGGATGTCCGATACGATTCCGAGCCTCACTCGTGCATTCTCCTGCCGGCGACGTCACCGCACATCTTCCGGGAGCATGCGGCTTGCGTCCAGGGCAAGAGGCGGCATCATGCGGGACGCGATCGCGCCCGGGGGGAGCCATGCTGGAGCAAACGTTGGACATCGCCACCAAGGACGGCGCGATGGAGACCTTCATCTGCCATCCCGAGCGCGGCGGCCCCTACCCTGCCGTGTTCCTGCTGATGGATGCACCCGGCATCCGCGAAGAGCTGCGCGACATGGCGCGACGGCTGGCCACCATCGGGTATTACGTGCTGCTGCCGAATTTATACTATCGTGCCGGTCGCGATACGGTCTATGGCCCCGACGTGCTGCAGCACGGCAGCGCAGAGCATGCGCGGATGCGGGCGGTGCGCACCAGGATGACGATCCCGCCGGTGATGGCGGATGTCGGCGCCATGCTGGCGTTCGTCGATGGCCAGGCGGCGGCGAAGCCCGGGCCGGTCGGCGCGCATGGCTACTGCATGAGCGGTCCCTACGCGCTCGCCGCCGCCGCGCGCTATCCGGACCGCGTAACTGCCGCGGCATCGTTCTACGGCACCTGGCTGGTGAACAACGAGGCCGAGGAAAGCCCGCATCGTTCGTTCGACCGGGTGAGCGGGGAGCTGTACATCGGCTGCGCAGAGCATGATGACCTGGCGCCGCTGCCAATGGTCGAGGAGCTGCGCGGATGCTTCGAGCGCGCCGGCGGCCCGGGGGAAATCGAGCTGTATCCGGGCGTGCATCACGGCTTCGCATTTCCGCAGCGCTGGTGCTACGACAAGCCGGCTGCGGAACGACACTGGGAGCGGCTGATCGCGCTGTACCGGCGAAGGCTGGGTTGAGTTCGTCCGCCGCTTGTTACGCGCGGTGAACCCGGCGAATTACGCGCGCTGAACCCGGCGAATTACGCGCGGTAAACCCGGCGAAGCTCCGGAAGCAATCGCCCGGCGGTCAGGTTGCCGGCAGGTGGCGCCGGCTGTCGCGGCGCACCATGCTTCTACGCAATAAAACGCCGGGTTGAAATCGCTTTCGGGATGCAGGGCGAGAGATCTGCTGTCGGCCGACCATTGCGGCCAAACCAAGCTACTCAGCCAGGCCTGCGTCGCAGCAGATACCGCTGTCGCCCCTCCAGTACCACCTCGCCACGCTGGTTGTGCACCGTGCTGCGCAGCCCGACAACGCCGGTTGTCCGGTTGGGCGATAGCTCGTCCACTTCGAGCGCCGGGTAGAGCGTATCTCCGGCAAAAACCGGCTTCAGAAACTTGCTCGATTGTTCAAGGAATCCGACCAGCGATTCCTCCGTCAGGAACGCAAACAAGCCGGCGCCCGCGGCGGTCTGTATCAGCGTCTGAAACCCGTGCGCCAGCATGCCCGGCAAGCCATGCCGCCGGCAATACTCAACGTCGTAATGCACCGGATGATTGTCACCGCTCGCAGCCTGGAACGCTGCGAAAATGCCGTCGGTCATCGTCCGGCTCGGCAGCACGAACCGCTCGCCCAGACGAAAATCCTCGAACCAGGATTGCTCTGGCACCACCCGGTGCATGGCGGGATCGAATTTGCTGCCGCTCATGCTGCCCCGCCTCGCCACGCTGTCGGCATGCTCATTCGGCGTGCTGCACGGCGTCGAGGAACTGGCGCCACTCGGCCGGCAAGCCATGAAACCGCGCGCCATCCCGCAATAGTGTCATATAGCGAAGCGACGGAGTGCCGTCGGTCTCCTTGCCCGCCGCGACATAGGCGACCGCCTGGATCGGATTGCCGTCGCCATCCGTCGCATCGAGCATGAGCGGCTGGTAGCCACGCCCTGGCACGCCCTCGGTGGAGTTCAGACGAAGCAGGTCCCGCCGCGTGATCCGGTACAGCACGCCCCACACTTCGCAGTCGGCATCGGGGCAGATATTCGCGGGCGCGGCCTTGCCCTTCGGGCGGCCTTCGAGGTTGAACCGCAGCCGGTAGCCTGCGATCCGGCCAACGCGTCGTTCCAGCGGCCGGATTTTCCGCCGCTCCACGAATGTGCCGACATGCATGTTGGAGCCATAGGCGAAATACCAGATCTCGTCGGATGGCCGCCCTTCCAGCGCCAGCCCGTGGCGACGATAGTACCAACCGGAAACGACCCATGACCTGGCGATCAACCGTCGCCAGCGGATGCGGATGCGCATGGTCCCCCTCAATGGTCCACCGCCACGGCGCCACCCGCCGCCGGGCCGCGACTGTGTCATATCGCCCCGGCGCCGTGCAGGGTCGTGATTTCGGCAGGACCATAGCCAAGCTCCCGCAGCACCGCCTCGGTGTGCTGGCCCAGTGTGGGGACCTCGCCCATCACCGCCTCCTGGTCCGTAAAGGTGAACGGCGGCAGCAACGCGCGGATCGAGCCTTCGGCCGTGTTCACCTCCCGCCATCTATCGCGGGCGGCGAACTGCGCGTGGTTCCACACGTCGATCGATTGGTTCAGCCGTCCATTGGCGATCGCCGCCGCGTCCAGCACCGCCACCACCTCGGCCGACGTCATTGTCGCGAACACATCCTCGATCAGGTTCGTCAGCGCGTGCCGGTTGTCACACCGCGCCGTCATCGACGCGAAGCGCGGATCGGTCGCGATCTCCGGCCGCCGCAGCACCTGATCACAGAACACCTTCCATTCGCGCTCGTTCTGCAGGCCAAAGATCACCTGCCCGTCCCTGGTGCGATGCGAGCCGTATGGCGCCAGCAACGGATGCCCGCTCGGATTGCGCGGTTGCTCCGTGCCGGCGTAGGCGGCGCGATACACCGGCGCCATCATCCACTCGCCCACCGCATCGAGCATGGCGATCTTGACATTCGCCCCCTCCCCCGTGCGCGCACGCCGCAGCAGCGCCGACAGGATTCCGGTCAACGCATACATGCCGGTGGCGATGTCGGCGGCGGAAATGCCGGCGCGCGACGGTGTCTCGGGGGTGCCGGTCACGCTGATCAGGCCGGATTCCGCCTGGATCAGCAGGTCGTAAGCCTTCTTCTGCGCCATCGGCCCGGATTCGCCGTAGCCGGAGATGTCGCACACCACCAACCTCGGGAAGCGCGCCTTCAACGCCTCGTGCGACAGGCCGAGCCGCGCCGCCGCCCCAGGCGCCAGGTTCTGCAGCAGTACATCCGCCGTGCCCAGCAAACGCTGCAGCACATCGCGCGCCTCGGTGTGCTTCAGGTCCAGCGTCACCGAACGCTTGGCGCGATTCAGCCAGACGAAATGGCTGGAAAGCCCGTGCACGAACTTGTCGTAGTGGCGGGCGAAGTCGCCGTCCTTCGGGCGCTCGACCTTGATCACGTCGGCGCCAAGATCGGCGAGGTGCCGGCTGCAAATGGGCGCTGCCACGGCATGTTCCAGCGCGATCACGCGCATGCCTTCCAAGGGTCGCACTGCTCTGTTGTCCTCCGCACTCCGGCTGCCGATTTGCCGCCGCTTCCGACATTGCGTCAATGCGCCACCCACGCTCCGCGCGACTCACGCTGCCACGACAGCGTCGCATCGTCATCGCCATTCACATTCGAGGCTTCTCCGACGGCGACGGCGCAGTGAGCGAGGCATGCAATTCGCCGAGAATGCGCGCCATGTTCTTGCCGAGCCTTGCCAGCGCGGCGTTCCAGTGGAGCAATGCGAACTTGTCGAATTCCGGCGCCATGGCGCCGCCGGGAAGAGAAAACATCGAGCGACAGACCAGGCTCTCGGGCCGCGGCATCGCCTCGGGGGTCCAGGTGAACAACGCAAGGTCCTTGCCCGACATGTAGCGATGCACGCCGAGATCGCGCAGGGCGTCGGGCGGCACGATCAGTCCCGTCTCCTCTTCCAGCTCACGCGCCGCGGCAGTGCGGAACTCCTCGCCGGGCTCGGCGATGCCTTTGGGAATGTCCCAGCGCGGCGAGTGCGTCGCGTGGCCGAGCAAAATACTCGTGCCATCGGTAACGACCACCCCGCAGGACGTGACGCGCGGCATCAGCAAGACGTCGCGCTGAACCAGGTGGAGGGAGAGACGAATTCCTGCTGGGCAGCCACGGTCAGGATTTCGCGCGATCCGGCCTCGGCGGTGCGCTTCAGCAGCCCGTGCACGGCGGATCCCGCGGCTTCCAACGCGGCAACGGGGTTGCCGCTCTGCAAGCGATGGAACAAGAACAAGGCGGCAATGGCGTCGCCGGCGCCATTGACGGCGACGGGCAGACGCGGCGTGCGCAACAGGTGACAGCGCCCGGCCTCGGCGGCGAGCAAGTCGAGATGGTCGCCGGGCGTGTCGCTGCTGTCCAGGCTGGTCAGCAACACCGAGCGCAGCCCGTCCGGGCGCAGCATACTCGCCAAGGCGATGGCGGCGCTCTTCGCCTCGGCGAGCGTGCCGCACGACAGCCCGGTCAGACGCTCCAGCTCGAAGCGGTTCGGCGTGGCGATGTCGGCTTGCGGCAAAGCGTGGTCGTGCAGGAATTCCTCGATGCCGGGGCGGACATAGACGCCTTCCTCGACATCGCCGATCACCGGATCGCAGCAATACACGGCATTGGGATTCTCGCCGCGCACCCGCGTCACGGCGTGCAGGATCGCCTCGCCGATCCCGGCGTCGCCCATGTAACCGGACAGCACGGCATCGCAGTGGCGCAGCACGTCGCGCGCGGCGATGCCGTCCACCAGATCGCGCACCTGGGCACCGGTATAGACCTGGCCCGTCCAATGGCCGTAGCCGGTGTGGTTGGAGAACTGCACCGTGTTGATCGTCCACACCTCGGCGCCGAGGCGCTGCAAGGGGAACACCGCACTCGCATTGCCGACATGGCCGTAGGCGACCCAGGACTGGATCGACAGGATATGCAGCGGCCGGGACGGCGGAGGCTGGCTCATCGGGACAGCGTAGCGCGCCGTGCTGCGACCGCCAGACGCCGTGCTGCGACCACCGGACGCCGTGCTGCGACCACGATGCCGGGTATGCGACTCAGGGCAGCCCCCAGGTTTTGTGTGCCTGGATGGCGAGCCGCCATTGGGGATGGGCGAGGCAATAGGCCGCCGCGGCCGTGGTGTTGCTTTGCCGCTCGGGACCGTCCATCGGCGACAACCAATGGAACCGCGCCGGGAAGCGGGCGAATGCCTCCGGTTCGGCGCCCGCCTGCGGATACACCAGCTTCACCTCGTCGGCGCGGTCCAGCACGACCGCGGCGCCCGCTTTCGGACTGACGCAGACCCAATCGATCCCTTCCGGCAGGGGCTGCGTGCCATTGGTCTCGACGGCAAGGCTGAACCCGCGCTGTCGGAGCGCCCGGATCAGGCTGGCATCCGCTTGCAGCAGCGGCTCGCCGCCGGTGAGCACGATCAGCCGGTGCCGATCGCATGCGCCCTGCCACGCTGCCGCGGCGGCATCCGCCAGCGCATGCGGCGAGCCAAACCGTTGTCCGCCGACGAAGTCGGTGTCGCAAAAGCGGCACACGGCATCGGCGCGGTCTGCCTCGCGTCCCGACCACAGATTGCAGCCGGCAAAGCGGATGAACACGGCGGCACGACCAATGTTGGCGCCTTCGCCTTGGATGGTCAGAAACAGTTCCTTCACCGTGTAGCTCACACTGAACCTCTCGCTGCCGAATCGCGTAGATCCGCCCCTTGGCCCGTACGGTGACCGCCGCCCCCGGCAGTGGCGGCGATCGTGGTCATCGCCTCATAGCGGGTGACGGCGCATCGCGCACGACCCGGGCCGGACGGTGGCATGGCGCGAGTTCGGTGCGGCGGGTCGCCGAGGCACTGAACGCGCCGGCTTCGCCCCTGTCGGGCGAAGCCCATCACCACTCCGCCAGGCGAAGACATCTGTCCCCGCTGAGGCCGGCAACTGCAGCCGCGATCAGGGGAGCGTGACGCCGGGGTCGGCATCCGCAGCGTCGTGCCATGGCGGGCGCTGCGGCCCAGGCGACGGCACAATCCGTGGCGTTAACCTTGATTTGAGGAGTTCGTGGCAAGACCGGGCAGCGAATGAAAGCCGAGCCAATGCTGTCCCGCCTGCGCTCACTCGCGCCGCGCCTTCCCCGTCCCACCGCTCGGCAGTCGGTGCTGGCTGCCAGCCTTTGGATCGGTGTTTCCCTGGCTGTGGCCCTGGCCTGGTATGCAGTCACCTCGCGGCAGGCCGCGATCGATGACGTGGTGCGCGAGATGCGCAACGACGCCCTCTTGTTGGCCGAGGATCAGGACCGGCTGCTGTTGGCGGTCGACGTGGTGCAGCACGGCCTGATCGAGCATATGCGCGAAACCGGCGTGGATTCGCCGGCAACGTTGGCGCGGCTCATGGCCTCGCAGCCGGTGCAGCAGAACCTGCAAGACCGGATTGCCGGCCTGCCCTACATCTCGGCGTTGCTGTTGTTCGATGGTCATGGCCGGTTGGTCAACGCCTCCCGCTCCTGGCCGCCGCCGCCGGTGACCGGCGAGGACCGTGACTTCATCCGCGACAATATGCCGGCCGGCGTGCCGCAGCCCTTCGTCAGTATGCCGTCGCAGGGCACGATCGTGGGCCGCTGGGAAATCTACCTCAGCCGTCGTTTCGAAGCCGCGGACGGACGGCTTCTCGGCTTCGTGGTCAGCACGATCGAAATCAACTACTTCGAGCAATTCTATGCCCGCCTGCCGCTGACCGGCGGCGGCGCGTATGCGCTGTACCGCCGCGACGGCACGCTGATCGCCCGCTACCCGCACGCCGATGCCCAGATCGGCAAAATCTTCGTTGACACGCCAAACTTCCGCCACTTGCTCGCCGCTCTTGATGATGGCGTGGTGCATCAGCCGGGCCGGTTTGACGGCTTGGACCGCCTGATCGTGCCGCACACGATGGCGCATTTCCCGCTGATCGTCGCGGTCAGCGACACGATGGGGTCGATCACGCGCGCCTGGCGGCAGGATCTCCGCATCCTGGTTGCCACGGCGGTTCTGCTGGAACTGGCGATCGCCGGCAGTGCCTATCTGCTGCTGCGTCAACAGCGCAGCCAGGAGCGGCTATGGGCGGCGGAGACGGCACGGGCAAAGGCCGAATCCGACCTGGAGCGCGCCGAGGAACGCCGGCATGCCGCCGAGATCCTTCACACCCAGCAGCAACGTTTCGACACCGCGGCGCAGAATATGCTGCAAGGGCTGCTGATGGTCGACCGCGAGGGCCACGTCCTGGTGGTCAATCGGCGGTTTCGTGAGATCTGGGGGCTGCCGCCGGACAGCATTCCACCCGGTACGCCGTATGCCGACCTGGTCACGAAGGTAGCCGGCAATGTCCCGCTGGACGACCTGGCAGTCGCGCGCCGCCACCGCGAGGAATCGATTGCCCGCAACGTGCGCTCGACCTTCGTCTGGGAGCTGTCCGACGGCCGCGCCATGGCCGTGACGCACCAACCGATGGAGGACGGCTGGCTCTCCACCTACGAAGACATCACCGATCAACGCCTGGCCGCGGCCAGGATCACCCGCCTGGCGCGCTACGACGCGCTGACCGATCTGCCCAACCGGGTGCTGTTTCGCGAAACACTCGATCATGCACTTGCATTCGCCCGCCGCGGACATCTGCTGGCGCTGCACTGCCTCGACCTCGACCAGTTCAAGGCGGTGAACGACACGCTCGGCCATCCGATCGGCGATCGCCTGCTGCAAGCGGTGGCGCAGCGGTTGCGGGATGGACTGCGCGAGACCGATACCGTTGCCCGGCTCGGGGGCGACGAATTCGCCATCGTACAGACCGCGATCGAATCGGCGCGCGAAGCCACCGTCCTGGCGGGCCGGCTGATCGAGCTGATGGCAGCGCCGTTCGAAATCGACGAGCATCAGATTGTCATCGGCGCGAGCATCGGGATTGCGTTCGCACCGGCAGATGGGCTGGATCCCGATGTGCTGCTGAAGAACGCCGATCTGGCCTTGTATCGCGCCAAATTGGACGGCCGCGGCTTGTATCGATTGTTCCACATTGCGATGGATGCCGCGATGCAGGCGCGGCGGTTGCTGGAACTCGATCTGCGCCAGGCGCTCCGGGGCGATCAGTTCGAGCTGTTCTACCAGCCGCTGATCGATCTTCGTATGCAGGCCGTGAGCGGTTTCGAGGCGTTGTTGCGTTGGCACCACCCCGAGCGCGGTCTGATCCCGCCGGATCAATTCATCCCGCTGGCGGAGGAGATCGGCGTGATCGTGCCCATCGGGGAGTGGGTGGTCCGGCAGGCCTGCCAGGCCGCGTTATCCTGGCCGGGCGAGCTGCGTGTCTCGGTCAACCTCTCGCCGGCACAGTTCAAAAGCCGTGACCTCGTCGCCATGATCGCGGCGGCCTTGCGTGAGTCCCGGCTGGCGCCGGGGCGGCTCGAGCTGGAAATCACCGAGACCGTCATGCTGCAGGACAGCGCCGCAACGCTGGCGACGCTGCACGAGCTGCGCTGCCTGGGCGTGCGCATCGCGATGGATGATTTCGGCACCGGCTACTCATCCCTCAGCTATCTGCGGCAGTTCCCGTTCGACCGAATCAAGATCGACCAGTCGTTCGTGCGCGAACTCGGCCGGCGGCGCGACTGCGGTGCGATCATCCGGGCGGTGATCCGGCTGAGCCACGAACTCGGCATGGCCACCACGGCGGAAGGCGTAGAGACGCGGGAGCAACTGGTCGCTTTGGCACATGCCGGGTGCACCGCCATCCAGGGGTATTTGTTCGGCCGGCCGGTGCCACTGGTGGAAGTCCCGGACGTTCTGCGCTCAATGCCGGCAGCCGCGGACCTGCTGGCGGAGGCGGAACTGGCGGCGGCCTGAGCAGGCCCAGGACTCCCGTCGCCTGGTTGCTGGTGAGATACCAGCCAGCGCGGCAGCAGCCGGCCTCGGGGTCGGCGCCTGGCGATCCGCCCGCACATGCTCCTGCGCCCGGCGCGGGAGGGCGGCGGCATCATGCCAGGGGCGTGAGGCGTGATCCCCGCTAGTCCAGCACTTCCTTGTTAACGACATTGTCCCGGTTCGGTGCGCCATCCAGTACGCCCAGGATATTCTGCGCCGTGACGCGCGCCATGCCGGCGACCGCCTCTGTCGTCACGCCCGCCATATGCGGCGAGGCGATCACGTTGTCCAGCCTGAGCAATGGATTGTCGGCGGGCGTCGGTTCCGCCTCCCAAACGTCCAGGCCCGCCGCTGCGATCTGCCCCGACGCCAGCGCCGCATGCAGCGCCAGTTCATCGACAATGCCGCCGCGCGCCGTGTTGACGATGTACGCACTCGGCTTCATCCGCGCGAACTGCGGCGCCGAGAACATGCCAACCGTCGCGGCATTCTTGGGGCAGTGGATGGAGACGAAATCGGCGCGCGGCAGCACCGCGTCGAGATCCGCCACCGGCTCGCAACCCGCCGCGCGGATCGCCGCCGCATCGACATAGGGATCGCGGACCAGCACGACCATATCGAACCCGAGGCAGCGCTTCGCCAGCCGCGTGCCAATGCGGCCGAAGCCGACGATCAGCACCGTCTTGCCGGATAGCTCCATCGGCAGCCCGCCGTGCCGCTCGCGCCAGCGGCCTTCGCGCACCATGCGGTCCAGCGCGACGTTCCGCTTTGCCAGCGCCATCATCAGATGGAATGCTTGCTCGGCCACCGAAACGGAATTGGCGGTGCCCGCAACCATCAGTGGCACGCGCCGCGCGGTCAGCACCGGCACATCCACGGCGTCGTAGCCGACGCCGATGCGCGCCACCACCTGGATCGCCGGCGAGGCATCCATCTCGGGCTGCGAGAACGGCGTCAGCGACAGCGCGATGCCAGCGCAATCCTCCAGCATCGCCAGCAGCTCGGCCTGGCCGATGGTCGGCGGATACACCACCGTTTCGATGTCGTCGCGCGCCCGCAACAGCGCGACGCCTTCCTGGCCCATCGTATTCGGCACCATCACCTTGCGTCGGTTCGTGGCCATCGCGGCGCGCCCTTCACAGCTTGCGTTGCAGGTTTGAAACGTAGGTACGGTTGTGCGTCGGCCCCAGCATCACCTCGTTCATCACCACGTGCCGCGGCAGGCAGGCGATGTAGCGGATCAGGTCGCCGCAATCCTCTGACTGCACCATGCGCGCCCGCGCCTCCGGGCCGACCGGATTGGGGCGCTGGTCCAGGATCGGTGTCGCCACCTCGCCCGGCAGGAACACGGTGGAGCGGATACCGTTGACACACTCCTCCATGTTGATGGTGTGGCTCATCGCCACCACGCCGTGCTTCGCGGTGCCATAGATCGGGCCGGAGAAGCCGCCGATGAACCGCCCCGCCATCGATGCAGTGTGGATCATCACCCCATCCTGCTGTGCCCGCATGAACGGCAGCGCCACGGTGACGCAATACAGCGCCGCCATGACATTGCCTTTCATCAGCGTATCGATTCCGTCCGGCGTCAGCTTGTCCCAGTGCCGGTCCACGATGTTCACGCCGGCATTGTTCACCAGGATGTCGAGCCGGCCGAGTTGCTCGCGAATAAAGTCGCCCACCTGCTGCGCCTGCGCTGGCACGGTCAGGTCGGCCGGCTGCACGTGCGCTTCGGCGCCGCTGTTGCCCAGCCGGCGCGCCACGTCCTCCAGCGGCTCGCGGCGACGGCCGGTCAGCACCAGCGTGGCGCCCTCCTCGGCCAGCGCGAAGGCAGCCGCCTCGCCGATGCCGCTGCCTGCCCCTGTCACCCAGGCGACCTTACCGGCGAGCTTCGGCATGTGGCGTTCCTCCCGTTCGATGGCCGGCGGCATTCAATGGAGGAACCGGGCCGGGAGCAACCCCCGCATTGCCCGATGCGGGCGGGCGCACTACCTATCTACGCCTGAGGAGGACCACGACATGAAGGCAATCCTGGACGGACATCAGATCGCCAGCAGCGACGACATCGTCGAGGCCGGCGGCTATCATTATTTCCCGACCGAATCGGTGCGCATGGACTGGTTGCAGAAGACCGAAAAGACGGACCATGACCTGGAATGCCCGCACGGCGTGCAATTCTACGACGTGGTGATCGATGGCGTGCGGCATCCGCGCAACGCGTGGTCCTATGAGGCGCCGCAACCGAAAATGGCGCAGGTCGCCAACCGATTCGGCTTCTGGGAGGATGTGCAGGTCGGCTAGCGCACGACCGCATACGCCTGCCTGAAACCCGACGCGCTGGCCCGGCGGCGTGGCGCGCGGCCGAGCGTGAAAAAAATTTGCGCGCGCCCGCTTTCCAAACCGGGCGGCAGCGGTCACAGTGCGCGCCGGGAACGTCTCATCGGAAACCAATGGACCTGTCTTTCAACCTGCTGGGCAATGCCATCATGTCCGGCATATTGCTCGGCGGCTTTTACGCTGCCGTATCGATTGGCGTTTCGATCTCCTTCGGTATGCTGGACATCGTCAATATCGCGCAACCTGCCTTCATCTTGCTCGGTTCCTACGTCGCGTTCATCGCCAACACCTCGTGGGGTATCGACCCGATCCTTGCCAGCGTCGTCGCAATGCCGCTGTTCTATTTGCTGGGAACCGGCATTTACACGATTTACGAAGTGTCATTCGAACGCCGCGGCGACACTTCCCTGCGCGGGCTCTCGTTCTTCTTCGGCCTGTTGTTCATCACCGAAGTGACGCTGATCCTGGTGTTCGGCGTCGACTACCGGCTGGTCGAAGCCCCCTATATCGGCCCCAGCTTCTTCCTGGGGGAGATCGAGTTCCCACTGCGCCTGCTGGTACCGTGCCTGGTGGCGCTGGTGATGGTGGCTGTGCTGCAGCTCTTCCTGTCGCGCAGCTTCCTCGGCCGCGCGGTGCAGGCGGTGGCGCAGGATCCGCAGGCGCTGCGGCTGATGGCGGCGAACCCGGGCCGAATCAAACGCATTGCGTTTGGCCTGTCGATCGCCACCGCCTCGGTTGCCGGCGCCGTACTGATCATCATCCAGCCGGTCGAGCCTTCGGTTGGACGCGACTATATCGGCCGCATCTTCGCCATCGTCGTGCTGGGCGGCCTGGGCAGCATCAACGGCACATTGCTCGCCGCCATCTTGCTCGGTGTCGCCGAGAACCTGACCGCGACGTTCTACGGCCCGTCCTGGGCGCCGGCGGTCTCGTTCGGCGTTCTATTGCTCACCCTCGCGATCCGCCCCAGCGGCTTGTTCGGACGCGCCTGATGCGCAACACGACGTTTACCGCCTTGCTGGTGGTGGCCGCCGCGATCGTGTTCGCGGCCATGCTATGGGTCCACAACGGCTACGTGTTCTTCGCCGGCTATGTCGTGCTGCAATACATCGTGCTGGCGACCGCCTGGAACATTCTGGGCGGCTATACCGGCTACGTGAATTTCGGCGTCGCCGCCTTCTTCGCCTGCGGCGCCTACAGCACCGTGGTGCTACACAAACTCTGGGCGCCGCCGCTGATCGTGATGATCCTGGTCGGTGGCCTGGTCTCCGGCATTATCGGCCTGGGTACCGGCTACCTCACCCTGCGCCTTCGCGGCACGTTCTTCGGCATCGCCACGCTGGCGCTGGCGGTGGTAGCGCAGACGCTGGTCACCAACTGGGATTTCGTCGGCGGATCGCGCGGCGCCTATATCATCCGGCCAGAGCATGCACGCTATCTGCCGTTGGACTACATTCAGTACCTCTGCCTTTGGATGCTGATCCTGTCGGTCGTCGCGCTGTCCACCGCGCGCGCCATCGAGCATTCCCGTCTCGGCGTCGGCTTTGCGACGATCCGCGACGACGAACTGGCCGCGGAAGCCTCCGGGGTGCCGACGCTGCGCCTGAAGCTGATCGCCACCGTGCTGTCCGGCGCCTTCATGGGCATGGCGGGCGCACCGCTGCCCTACTACGTGACCTATCTTGATCCATCCTCCGGATTCAGCCTGAGCTATGCGGTGAACACCATCGCCATGCCGCTGATCGGCGGCACATCGAGTTGGGTCGGGCCGCTGATCGGCGCGGTGTTGCTGGGCACATTGCAGCAGGTCGCGACCGTCACGATCTCCTCCGCACTGTCGCTGTTGATTGTCGGGCTGATGCTGGTCGGCTTCGTGGTCGCCGCGCCGAACGGCATCATCGGCTGGTTCGCGCCCGCCACGCGAACCCGCATGCGCCGTCTGCGAGGCGCGCGATGAGCGAGGCGCCGCTGCTGGAAGTCAACGGCGTCGGCAAGCGGTTCGGCGGCTTCATTGCGCTGGCCGATATCGAGCTCGCCGTCGCGCCAGGCGAGCGTGTCGGGCTGGTAGGACCGAACGGATCGGGCAAGAGCACGCTGGTGAACTGCATCTGCGGCACGCTGCGCAATGAGGCCGGCAGTGTGCGCTTTGCCGGCCACAGACTGGAGGGGCTATCGGCGCACGAACGCACACGGCTGGGCCTGGCGCGCAGCTTCCAGTTGCCGCGCCCGTTCGCCACGATGACGCTGGCGGAGAACCTGCGCGTGCCGATCCTCTATGCGGTGAATGTGCGCAGCGGCCATGCGATGACCGACATCGAAGGCCGCTGCGACGAGCTGCTGCGGATGTTCGGGCTGCACGAGAAGGCGCATCGCCTGCCGCGCGACCTGACTCAGATCGAGATGCGCAAGCTGGAGCTGGCGCGCGCCATGGCCGCCGAGCCGCGGCTGCTGATTTCCGACGAGGCGATGGCGGGGCTGTCGCACGGCGAGGTGGATGACATTCTGGAATTGTTGCTTAAGCTAAATGAGCAGGGCGTCACGATCATCATGATCGAACATATCATGCGCGCCGTGCTGGCGTTTTCGCAGCGGCTGGTGGTGCTGGTGGCCGGCCGCAAGATTGCCGACGGCGATCCGCAGGCTGTGGTGCGCGAGCCCGATGTCGTGCAGGCCTACCTTGGCAGCTAGTCTCGACATCTCCGGCCTGGACGCCGGCTATGGCGCCGTGCGCGTGCTGCATGACGTATCGCTGCGGGTCGGCGAAGGCGAGACGGTGGCGTTGCTGGGCACCAACGGCAACGGCAAATCGACGCTGATCCGCTGCGTGCTGGGCATGGTGCGGCCGAGCGCGGGGCAGATCACGCTGACGGTCGATGGCGCGCGGCATGAGCTGGTTGGGAAATCGACCGAGGATATCGTCGATCTGGGTGTTGGCGTTGTACCGGAGGGGCGGCGCCTGTTCCCGCGCCTGACGGTGACCGAGAATCTGCTGATGGGCGCGTTCCGCCGCGCCGCGCGGGCCCAGATCGCACGGAATTTGGAGTTCTGCTACGAGGCTTTCCCTCGGCTGGCGGAACGGCGGCGGCAGTTGGCCGGCTCGATGAGCGGCGGTGAGCAACAGATGCTGGCGCTGGGCCGCGCGCTGATGACGGCACCGAAGATGCTGCTGGTGGATGAGCCGTCGGTGGGGCTGGCGCCACTGCTGGTGATGCGAACGATCGACAAGATCAAGGAGCTGAAGGACAGCTACCAACTGACGGTTTTGATGGCAGAGCAGAATTTTACGCAAGCGATACGGATCGCCGATCGGGGGTATGTGATCGTGCACGGACGGATCGAGTTCGAAGGCAGGTCGGCCGAGGAGCTGAATAACAACGAGCTGATCCGTCAGTTTTATTTGGGCGCGTAGAGCCGAACCCCCACCCCGTCATCGCCGGAAACCAAAAGCAGCTCCCCTCCGCTTGCGGGAGGGGGCCAGGGGAGGCGGCGGTCATCGCGGCGTTGCGCTGCTTCGCCTCCCCCTAAGCCCCTCCCGCAACGGGAGGCGGCGGCTGTTGTGCGTGCCGGCTCTCATCCTGACACCCGCGGGGCCAAGCCCCGTCACACCCGCGGGGCCAAGCCCCGTCAGGACGCGTAGCGGCTATTCCGCGGCCCGCTTCACCTGAGCGCCGCCCGCCGCATCGAGCGCTTGCGTGAGATCGGCAAGAATATCGTCGATATGTTCGATGCCGATCGACAGTCGCACATAGCCGGGCGTTACGCCTGTCGCCTCCTGCTCCGCTGGCGAAAGCTGCGAGTGCGTGGTGCTGGCGGGATGAATCGCCAGGCTGCGCGCATCGCCGATATTCGCAACATGATAGAACATCTTTAGCGCGTCGATGAAGCGGCGCCCCGCCTCCATGCCGCCGGCCAGTTCGCATCCGACCAGGCCGCCTTGGCCGTGCGGCATGTATTTGGCAGTGCGGTCCGCCCCGATCCCCTTATGGAAGGCCGGATGAATGACCCGCGTCACGTCCTTGCGCTCCGCCAGGAACTGCGCCACCGCCAGCGTGTTCTTGCTATGCTCGCGCATGCGCAGCGGCAGCGTCTCCAGGCCTTGCAGGAACAAGAACGCGTTCATCGGGGCCATCGCGGCGCCGAGGTCGCGCAGCAGAACGACGCGCATGCGCAGGATGTAGGCGATGGGTCCGAGCGGCTTCGCGGCCTGCGCCCAGACCGCGCCGTGGTAGCTCGGATCAGGCGTGTTCAGCAGTGGCTGGCGTGCGGGATGCGCCTCCCAGTCGAAATTGCCGCCGTCCACCACGATGCCGCCGATCGAGGTGCCGTGGCCGCCGATATACTTGGTGGTGGAGTACATCACCACCGCGGCGCCATGTTCGAACGGCTTCACCAGGACCGGCGCGGCGGTGTTGTCCATGATCAGCGGTATGCCGAACGTGCGGCCGATCGCGGCGACCTCCGCGATCGGGAATGCGATCAGCTTCGGGTTCGGCAGCGTTTCCGCATAATAGGCGCGGGTCCGGTTGTCGGTGGCGCGGGCGAACGCCTCGGGATCGGCAGGATCGACGAAGCGGGTCTCCACCCCGAGGTCCTTCAGGGTGTTGTTGAACAAATTCCAGGTGCCGCCGTAGAGGTCGGTGGAACTGACGATGTTGTCGCCGGCGCGCGCCAGATTCAACACGGTGAAGGCGGATGCCGCCTGCCCCGAAGCCAGTGCCAGCGCCGCGGCGCCACCCTCCAGCGCGGCGACGCGTTGCTCCAGCGCATCCTGCGTGGGGTTCATGATGCGGGTGTAGATATTACCCAGCTCGCGCAGGCCGAACAGGTTGGCGGCGTTTTCGGTGCTGTCGAATTGATAGGAGGTGGTCTGATAGATTGGCACCGCTACGGCATGGGTGGCGGGATCGCGGCGCCAGCCGGCATGGAGCGACAGCGTTTCGGGATGCTTGGACATGGGCCTCTATCTCCCCGATAAGTTGGCTGCACTATAGAAGGCAGGCGTTGCCATGTCATTGGCCGACTGCGGTCGTAGCGCCCTGGCAACGGCAGGCGCGTGCCACGAAGGGGCACCGCTGGCAAGCGTTTCGTGCACCGTTCCGTTTGACATTCCGCCGCCCGGCTGTCAGGGAGCTACTGGACAGTAGCGGAGCCTGACGTGAACGACGCGCTTGCGCCGGAGACGGCGCGGACCTTGCCCTCGATCGAGGCGGTGGAGCAAGGTCTGCGTTCGGCCGGTTATATTCCCAGCAGACAGATCGCGACGGCAGTTTATCTCGCCCATCATTTGCAGAAGCCGATGTTGGTGGAAGGGCCGGCGGGTGTGGGCAAGACCGAGCTGGCACGCTCGGTGGCCGCCTGGCTACGGCTGCCGCTGATCCGCATGCAGTGCTACGAGGGTCTGGACGAAGCAAAAGCGCTGTATGAGTGGAAATATGGCAAGCAACTTCTCTACACGCAGATTCTGAAAGACAAAATTGGCTCGGTGATCGGCGATGCCGATGGGCTGGCCGAAGCGTTGAACAAGCTGCACGACTTCGGCGACATTTTCTTCTCGGAGAACTTCCTGGAGCCGAGGCCATTGCTGCGCGCGCTGCAACAGCCGGGCGGCGCGGTGCTGCTGGTCGATGAGGTGGACAAATCAGACCAGGAGTTCGAGGCGTTCCTGCTGGAGATCCTGTCCGACTATCAGGTGACGATCCCGGAGATCGGCACGGTTACCGCGATCACGCCACCGATCGTGCTGCTGACCTCCAACAGCACGCGCGATCTGGGGGATGCGCTGAAACGGCGCTGCCTGCATCTGCATATCGGCTTCCCGGACGAGAAGCTGGAGGCACAGATCATCGCCTCGCGGGTGCCGGGGATCGAGGCGCGGCTGCTGCGGCAGTTGGTGAGCTTCGTGCAGCAATTGCGCACGCTGGATCTGAAGAAGCTGCCGTCGGTCAGCGAGACCATCGATTGGGCGAAGGTGCTGGTCTTGCTCCACGCGCCGATGCTGGAGGTGGACCTGGTGCGCGACACATTGAACGTCTTGCTGAAGTTCGAAGCGGACATCGAGATCGCGGGAAAGCAACTGGCCACGCTGACGCATAAGGCACGCGCCGATAGTGGCGTGATCGCGTAAGTGGCCGCACGCAACACCACCCCCGCCGTCATGGCCGGGCTTGACCCTGTCATCCGCGCACGACTTGCGGTGCGTAGATGGCCGGGTCGAGCCCGGCCATGACGGGCGGTGGCGACAGTCACCTCGAACACGATGACCTCCCCTGCTCCTGCCGCTTCCGAACCTCTGCGCCGGTTCCTGCAAGTGGCGCGCGGCGCCGGACTGCGGGTATCCGCCGCGGAGGGCATCGACGCGGCGCGCGCGGTTGACGTGGTGGGATTCAGCGACCGCACTGTGCTGAAGGATACGTTGTCCCTTGTCCTGGCGAAGACGCCGGAAGAGAAGGGATTGTTCGAGGAGTGCTTCGAACTCTATTTCAGGCGGGATGAGTTCGCATCACCGGACGCGGTGGAACCGCCGCTGCCCGAACCGATGTCAGCGCCCGACCCCGCCATGGGCGGCGATGGCGTGGGCGGACAAGGCGGCGCCGCGCTGGGTCAGACGCTGCTGGATGACGACCGCGCGGCGCTCGCCGCGGCGATGGAGCAAGCGGCGCGCGATGCGGGATTGGAGAATATCAGGTTCTTTACGCAGAAGAATCTGTATGCACGGCGCATCCTCGACCGCATGGGTTTGCGCGCGGTGGAACGCGAGATCGACGGCTTGCGCGCGAGCGGGAACGACCAGGCGATGGTCCGCGCGGACCGGCTCGAAGCGCGGCTCGAGATGCTGCGCGATGCGCTGCGCGATTTCGTCGAGCGCCACCTGGTGTTGTTCGCGCGCGGCGAGACCGAGGCGTTTCGTGAGGAGTTGTTGAGGAACGCGCGGCTGTCCAACCTGGAACGGCGCGACCTGGAACGGATGCGCGTGCTGGTGCGCGCGATGGCGAAGAAGCTGGCGGCGCGGTATGCCAAGACGCGGCGCCGGCGGCTGCGCGGGCAGTTGGACGTCCGGCGCACGTTGCGGCGGAACATGGGCTGGGGCGGCGTGCCGTTCATCACCGTGTGGAAGCAGAAGCGGATCGAGAAGCCGCGCGTGATGGTGCTGTGCGACGTTTCCGGCTCCGTGGCGCCGATGGCGCAGTTCCTGCTGATGTTCCTCTATGCCGTGCATGAGGCGTTGTCGGACATCAGGTCGTTCGCGTTCGCCGGGTCGTTGATCGAAGTGAGCGACGTGCTGGAGAAGCACGAGATCGAGGCGGCGATCGATGAGATCATGAAGACGATCGGTTACGGATCGTCGAATTACGGGAACTCGCTGGCGGATTTCGAGGATGGCTGGGGCCCGCTGGTCACCAACAAGACCACGATCATCGTTCTCGGCGACGCCCGTGGCAATCGCACCGATCCGCGCACCGAGATCATGGCACGGCTGTCGCAGCGGGCGAAGCGGATCATCTGGCTGAACCCGGAATACCGCTCGGCGTGGGGGACCGGTGACTCCGACATGTATCGCTACGCGGCGTTCTGCAACGTGGTCACGGTGTGCAACACGCTGCGGCATCTGGAGCGGGTGGTGACCGACCTGCTGGAACAAGCGGCGTAGCCGCCCACACCCGGCGTCATTGCGGCTCCGGCGTCGCTGCGCGGCCGCTGCGGTGTCATTTCGATGTCACGTTATTTGGCTGCCACGTTATTTGGCTGCCACGTCGTTTCGGTGCCACCTCGTTTCGATGACACGTCGTTTCGGCACCACGATTCGTTTGTTGCAGCTGCAGTGCCATTGCGCGGAGCCGACGCGACGGAGCAATCTCGTCGATAGGCAGGAGACCCATGATCGGGAGTGCTGCGTCGCTACGCTCCTTGCAATGCCGGTCGCGCAGCGATGAAACGTTGCGCCGGACGCTACGCCGGCACCGGCCGCGCGCGCTGATTGTACAGCAATCTCGCCCGCCGCTCCTGCTCTTCCGGCGGCAGCTTCGACGTGTCTTCGGAGAGATTCGCACCAACGGCCATGCCGCGCTGCACGCCGGGACGCGCGCCCATCTCCTCGAACCAGCGCTTGAAGTATTTGAATTCCTCGATGTCCTGGCCTTGAGCTTTCCAGTTCACCGTCCATGGATAGCTGATCATGTCAGCGATGGTGTATTCCTCGCCCGCCAGGTATTTGCTTTCGTACAGCCGGTTATTCAGCACGCCATACAGCCGGTTCACTTCATCGGTGAAGCGGCGCACGGCATATGACTGATCGCCCTGCTTGTCGCCGAGCCGGCGGAAATGCCCGCACTCACCCGATTTCGGACCCTGGTTCGCCATCTGCCAGATCAGCCATTCGGTGACGGCGTATCGCTTCCGCGTCTCCTGCGGCAGGAATCGGCCCTCCTTTTCCGCGACGTACAACATGATGGCACCGGATTCAAATATTGCCAGCGGCTCGCCGCCATCCTTCGGGCTGAGATCCACCAGCACGGGCATGCGGTGGTTGGGGTTCATCTTGAGGAACTCAGGCGTGAACTGGTCGCCGCGGCCGATATTGCAGGGAATAACGTTGTAGGGCACGCCGAGCTCTTCCAGCAGTATCGAGACCTTCTTGCCATTGGGAGTCGGCCAGTAGTGCAGATCATACATCGGGACGCTCCTTGTCGTTGAGCAGGATCAGGGTTGAGCAGGATCAGGGTTGCGCGGGATCAGGGTTGCGCAGGATCAGGGTTGGTGATGCAGGTCAGGCTTCGGCGCGCATTTCGGCGAACACTTCCTTGGCGGTGATCAGGGCCTCCCGCACGAGTGGGGCGCCGACGTAGCCGAGCAGGTGCAGCATCGATTCCACGAGCTCGTCCTCAGTCCACCCCTGGTTGCGCGCGAAGCGGACGTGCAGTTTCAGTTCCGGCGTGCGACCAGTCGCGGTATCAGAGATGATGCAGATCAGAGCCCGCGTCTTGAGATCGAGACCCGGGCGCGTCCACAGTGTGCCGAAGATGGTTTCCTGCGTGACTTCGGCAAACTTCTCCATGATCGGGTCGGTGTAGAGATTCTTGTCGAGCTTCTCGGCATACGCTTCGCCCATCAGCTTGCGACGCATTGCGCGACCTTTGGCGCGCAGGGGACTATCAGCCATCATCTGCTTCCTTATGTTCGGATTTGATGCACGGCGATGCGCGCCGCCTTATGTCATTGCGAGGACCGCGTGCGAAGCGTTGCGGGACGCAGCAGTGACATAATGGGGCGGCACATGTCAGCCGCGATTCACAACTCCACCACAACATACTGTTGGTCCACGCTGATCGGTACCGTTTCTGCCTTGAACGGGCCTTTTGCCAATTCCTCGCCTGGGACCACTTCGACGGGGTAGGTGCGGGCCTTGACGCTTTCCGGATGACACCACGACTGGCCGGTCTTGATGTCGAACTCCCAGCCGTGCCAGGGGCAGCGCAGCATTTCGCCGTGCCGGGTCAGGCGATATTCGCCGGGCCGATCGGCGGTGAAACGGCCCAGGATCGGGCCGATACACAACGGCGCGCCCTCGTGGGGACAGCGATTGATCAGGGCATGGAACTCGCCATGCACGTTGTAGACGCCGATCTCGCGGCCCGACACCGACACGATCTTGCATGTGCCAGGGGCAATTTCATCGGTGGTGGCGACGACGTGGCGAGGCATCAGAGGCCGGTGCCGTATGTGGCAAAGCACGAAAATTTGGCCGCGGATGCACGCGGATACACGCGGATGGGTGCGGCGGCTTTCATGCCGGATCGCGCGCCTGAGCGGATTCTTTCAATGCGAGCCGTGCATGGACGTCCGGCACGGAACCATCCGCGTGTATCTGCGTGCATCTGCGGCCAGAACTTCCTTGCTTATGCCAAACCGTAGAACGCCAGCGCGTTCTCCCGGAACACCATGCGCTTCTCTTTCTCCGGCAGCGGCACCTTGAAGGCGTAGCGCGGATCGTCCTGGTCCCAGTGCGGATAGTCGGTCGAGAACATGATGCGGTCCCAGCCGATCCATTCGCAGGTCGCCAGCAGGTCTTCCGGCCGCTCCGGTTCCTCGATCGGCTGCGTGGTGACCCAGATATTCGAACGGATGTATTCCGACGGCAGCCGCTTCAGATGCGGCACCTCATCGCGCAGACGACGGTAGTGCTTGTCCAGCCGCCATGCCAAAGACGGCAGCCACGCGAAGCCGCCCTCCACCAGCGCGACACGCAGATTGGGAATATGCTCGAACACGCCTTCCAGCACCAGCGACGTGACCAGCGCTTCCTTGCTCTGCGGATAGGACGGGTGCTCTTCGTGATAGAACGACGGCCAGCCGCCGCCGGTGGATGGATGCCCGGACGTGCCGCCGAGATGCAGGGCGATGGAGAAGCCGTTGGCGGCGCAGGCTTCCAGCACCGGCCAGTAGCGGCGACGCCCCAGCGGCTCCAGCCCCCGCGGCGGGATCATCACGTGGGTGAAGCGACGATCGCCGGCGCGCTTCTCGATCTCCTTGATCGCGGCCTCGGTGTATTCCAGCGGGATCTGCACGCCGGCGCGCAAGCGAGGCTCGCGGTCGCACCACACCTGCGCTTCCCACTCATTCGCCGCGCACGCCATCGCCGCGCCGAACTCGACATTGCGCTCATCGGACGCACGCCCCAGCAGCGGCATCATCAGCCCGTACGAGACATTGAACGCATCCAGCAATTGCTCGCGCATCAGCTCGAGGTCGGAACCGGGATGCGTGCCGTCCTTTGGATACGAGTCGATCCGCATGCCGGTGAACGGCGACATGCGCGGATAGTTCGGCGCATTGGAGAACGGCGAGCGCGACCGCGACCCAATCTCCTGCCGGTGCTTGCGCCAGCGCTCGGACAGGAACTGGTCCAGGTCGGCGGGCGACTTGGTGTAGGGATGCACGTCGCAATCCACGATGCCCAACTGGACCTGGTTCGGTGTCTGGTTGGCGGTGTCGGGACGGCGATCCGTAACGGCTACGTTCATTCGGATGGCTCCTGTGCAGGCTGCGGTCTTCAGTGACCAGTGTTCAGTCTAGAATAGGTCTTCAGTGCATTATCGACCAGGATCTTCCGCAGCAGATGGTCCGGCAGGCCATCCGGCACCGCGTCAGTGCCGTCATAGTGCCAGTGCGGATAGTCGGTCGAGAACAACAGCATCTCGTCGGAACCGATTTCCTCGATGATGCGCTGCAATTGGTCGGCGCGGGGCGGTGCATCGAAGGGCTGGATGGTCAGGCGGACATGCTCGCGCGCATAGTCGGCGGGGGATTTCTCCAACCACGGCACTTCGGCGCGCACGCCGCGCCAGGTCTTGTTGGCGCGCCACATCCAGCCCGGCAGCCAGGTCACGCCGGACTCCATCAGCACCACCTTCAGGCGCGGAAACTCGACAAACACGCCCTCGGCGATCAGACTGTTCATTACTCCTGCGAAACCAGTGGACCAGGAGACGTAGTCTTCAAGATAATACGAGGGCCAGCCGAGATTGGTCGGCGGATGGCGATAGCTGGAACCCGCGTGAATGCCGATCGGCAGGTCCAATTGCTCGGCCACGCGATACAGCGGCCAGTGGATGCGGCGACCCAGCGGCAACTCGCCCAATTCCCACACCAGCACCTGCACAAACCGCTGATCCGCGGCGACGCGTTCCACTTCGCGTGCCGCCAGCTCCGGGCTGTGCATCGGCACGACGATCGAGGCGCGCAGGCGGTCGTCCCTGTCGAGCCATTCACGCGCGATCCAGTCGTTGATGGCGCGGCAGAACGCGGCCGAGAGGTCCTCGCTGAAGATCGCCGGCGCACCGTGGAGCACGTTGCAGATCGCGTGGCGGGTGGCGAAGGCATCCAACGCCTGCGTCGTCAGCGTCGCGAAGTCGGTACCGGCGGCGCCCTTGGCCGGCTTCCAGTCGGGACGGGCATTGATCGGCGCGTTCGGCGGGAAGGCACTGGCCGTATAGTTGTCGCGCTCCAGGCCACGCATGGTAACGTGGGCGCGCCAATACTCGTCCAGGTACGGGACCAGCACCTGCATACCTGGCAGGGCCGGGTGGATGTCGCAGTCGATCGCGCCGGGCGCCGGGGTCGTCACGGGATTGAGCTCCTCCTGGGTGGGAAGGATAGGCACGTGACGGTGGTGGTCAATGCAGGAACGCGTCGGGTCCACGTGGGACACGGGTTCCGGTCCGCCGGCCCGCCTCCGCGATGGTGGCGTATGGTTCGATGCGAGGGGGGTCGCGGTAAGCGGAACCGGCGGTCCGCAGCGGTCGTCACGCGCAGGTGTCTGGCAGGCGTGGCCGCTCCATGCATCCATACGTGCATGAATCGGCAATGGCTTGTGGCGGTGCTGCTGCTGTCGGCAGTGCCGGCGGCCCCGGCGGCCACGCTGACCGGCGATGCCGCGTATGGCGGCTGGCGCAGCGACGCGCCGGGCGTGGTGCGAATGATTACGCCGGCGTCTCTGCCGCCGCCCTTTGCGACGCGGTCGTCAGAACAACTGCCCTCCCTGGTCACACGCCCGGCCGATGCAACGCTGCACGCGCCTCCGGGGTTCAGCGTCAACGAATTCGCTACCGGGCTCGACATGCCGCGCGCGCTGCGCGTGGCACCGAACGGCGATGTGTTTCTGGCCGACAGCGGTGCCGGCCGCGTCCGCGTGTTCCGTGCACCGGACGGCGATCCACGGCCCACGCAAACCGCCGAGTTCGCCACCGGCTTGTCGCGGCCGTATGGCATCGCATTTTGGCCGCCCGGTCCGGATCCACGCTTCGTCTATGTCGCGGAGACCGGGCGCGTGGTGCGCTTCCCCTATCGTCCGGGCGATCTCCACGCCGCAGGGCCGCCGCAAGTCATCGTGCCGCATCTGCCGACCGGTGGCGCGCACTGGACGCGCGACATTGTTTTCTCACCCGACGGGCAACGCATGTTCGTTTCGGTCGGCTCGGCGAGCAATGCCGGCGAGGATATCTCGGCAAAGGACCCGGCAGCGGCACGTGCCTGGGAGCAAGCTCATGGGTTGGGCGCGGCCTGGGGCGAGGAGGCAGATCGCGCCGACGTCCTGCTGTTCGATCCCACGGGCCATGGGCAGGCCGTGTTCGCCGCCGGCCTGCGCAATTGCTCCGGCGAGGCGATCAACCCGGCGGATGGCGCGCTGTGGTGCGTGGTGAACGAGCGCGACGAACTGGGCAACAATCTGCCTCCCGACTACGCAACGTCGGTGCGGCAAGGCGCGTTCTACGGCTGGCCGTGGTTCTATATCGGCGATCACCCGGATCCTCGGCTGCATGGCGCACCCCCGGACCTGGCCGGGCACATCACGGTACCCGACGTGCTGATCCAGCCTCACTCGGCGCCGCTCGGCATGGCGTTCTATGAAGCTACGATGTTTCCGCCGGACTATCGCGGCTCGGCATTCGTGGCGCTGCATGGTTCCTGGAACCGCTCCCAGCGCACCGGCTACAAAGTGGTGCGGCTCTTGTTTGCCAACGGCAAGCCGACCGGGGCCTATCAGGACTTCCTGACCGGCTTCGTGGCGTCGGACCAGGCGGTGTGGGGAAGACCGGTCGGCGTTGCGGTGGCACATGACGGCGCACTGCTGGTCAGCGAGGACGCCAACGGTACAATCTGGCGCGTCAGCTATCATGGGGGAAGCCAATGACCGCGCCGCGGCCACCGCAACAAAAGGCGCCGCCACTCGCCTGCGACTGCCACTTCCACATCTTCGGTCCGTTCGCGCAATTCCCGCTGGACACCGGCCGGACGTATACGCCGCCGGAAGCCTTGGTTCCGGACTATCTGACGATGGCCGAGACGCTTGGCATCGGCCGCATGGTGGTCGTGCAAGCCTCGGTTTATGGCACCCAGAACGAAGTGACGCTGGATGCGGTGCGGCAGTTCGGCCTGCATCACGCTCGCGCGGTGGTGGTGATCGACCAGCAATTCGCCGAGGCCGACCTGCGGCACTTGCATGATCGCGGCGTGCGCGGCGTACGGTTCAATATGGTTTCCGGCAATGGCACGCCGGAGGAGTTGCTACAGGCGCTGGCACGGCGCATCGCTCCACTGGGTTGGCACCTTCAGATCTACGCCGAGGGCGAGAAGCTGGAGGCGCTGGCACCGGTTCTGGCGCGCTTGCCGGTGGCGGTGGTGATCGATCATTGCGGCGGCGTGAAGGCGGGCCTGGGCACCGATCATCCACAGTTCCAGGCGCTGTTGCGGTTGCTGGACAGTGGCCGCGCCTGGATCAAGCTGTCGTCGTATCGCGCATCGTCGGCCGGCGCGCCGTGGACCGACGTCGCGCCGAATCTGCGGGCGCTGGCGGCAGCGGCGCCGGAGCATTGCGTCTGGGGCACCGACTGGCCGCATCCGAGCATGGATCCGGTGCCGGAGGCGGGCTTGTTGCTGGATCAGTTCATGCAATGGGTGCCCGACGCAGCGGCGCGGCAGCGGATCCTGGTGGACAATCCGGCAAGACTGTACGGGTTCTGAACCCAGGATCATGGGGCCGGAGTCGGGCCCGCTGCGCGACGGCCGGCCGGGCGGTCGCAGCCCCCACAGCCCGGTTATTGCGGCTGGTGCAATCGCGCCTGGCGCATGCTCAAGCGGACCGCAACCACTTCCGCGCATTCAGCCGCTTCAGCGCCGAGAAATAGCGCCGCTTTGAATCGCTGTCTCCCGCTGCGATGACGCCGCCCTGGGCGAGGTCGAACATGTGCCGTATCAGGACCGAACCGATGGCATGGATCGCCTGGTGGCGATCCATGCCCTGCGCCATCAATTGCCGCAGTTTCAGGACAACGGGGATCGCATCTCCCTCCGCCACCTGGCTTTCCACGACGGCGTGCAGAATCGCGTGAACGCGTGCGTTCGGCAATTCGATCCCCGCCGCCTCATGCCATGCCTCGACAAGCTGCATCCGCGTGGTCTCATCCAGCGCGAGCCACGCCGCCGGATCAGGAGCGTCGAGCGGATCGTACTGTTCCATGGCCATGCCTGCCCTTCAATGCCTGTCTCCGGCAGGCCCGGTCTAGCCGTCCCGCGCGATCGGCGCCACGCTGCCGCGCGGCATCGGGCTTTGGGAGGTACCATGGACGCAGGCTATCTCGGGGTCGGCAATATGGGCCAGCCGATGGCGGAAAAATTGCTCGATGGCGGCCACCGGCTGTTGATTCACGACGTCAACCCGGCGGCGATGCAGCCGCTGCTGCAACGCCAGGCGAGGCCGGCCGCCTCGCCACGCCAGCTTGCAGAGCAATGCGGCATCGTGTTCGTTTCGCTGCCAACGCTGGAGGCGTTTCGCGCGGTGGTGTTCGGCGAGCATGGGCTGCTGGCGGGCCACGCACTGAAAATCCTGGTCAACACCTGCACCGTCGGCGTGCCGTTCATCCGCGAGATCGAAGCGGCGATGGCGGCGAATGGCGTGACCGTGGTGGATTGCCCGATCTCCGGCGGACCGGCCGGGGCGCGGGCGGGCACGCTGTCGGTGATGGTGTCGGGCGATCCTGCTGCGATCGAAACGCTGCGGCCCATGATCTCGCTGTGGGGCCGCACGGTGACGGTGGCGGGTGACAAGCCGGGCGCCGCGCAGGTCCTCAAACTGGTCAACAACATCTTGTTCGCGGTGGCGCTGGCGGCGACGTCGGAGGCCTTCGTAATGGGCGCCAAGAGCGGATTGGACCCGGAGGTCATGGTGGCGGCGATCGGGGCCGGCAGCGGACGCAACGCCGCGATCGACATGGTGTTCCCACGCGACGTGCTGACCCGGCGCTTCGGCTTCGGCGCGGCGATGCACATCCTGATGAAGGATATCGATCTGGCGATCGAGCAAGCCGAGGAACTGGGTATACCGATGTGGGTGTGCCAGGCCGCGCGGCTGGTATTCAAGCACGCGGTCTTCGCGGGATCAGAGAATGAGGATCTGAGCAATGTGGTGAAATACGTGGAGCAAGGGGCGCGGTTCGCGATTCCGAAGACTCGATGACCGCGCCGCCCGCCGCGGTGAGGTGTTGCCGGCGTCAGAGTTGTGTCATCGGCGCGGCTGCCGCAATCAGCGCGGCCTTGAGGGGGGCGTGCAGGCCGTAAATGCCGCCGTGACGGAAACTGCAGATGCTCTGACCGAACTCGAACTCGAAGTCCTGAGTGAACTGATAGACGCTGGTGCTGCCGGCGGCCGCCTTCAACGCGGCGACGTTGACCGGTCCCGACCCGCCTCCAATGACCATTGTCTGTGGCAAGTTCTGCTGATCCGCTGGCGCCGGCTGCGCTCCCATGTCAATGCTCCATTAAAAAGCGGGCCGATGCACGACACCGGCCACGATTGCGACTAACTTCCGTATGTTATCACATTTGACGAATGATGTCAATCGCCGATTTTCCCGCCCGCCTGGGCCGCCCGGCGCGGGTCGGCACGATTTGCAACCGTGGTCCCAGCGCGGCTGCGTCCCGCGCGGGCATCACCCCGCCGGGTGCCGCCTGATGAATTGCCGCGCGATGATAATGCGCTGCATCTCGTTGGTGCCCTCACCGATGCAGGTCAGCGGCGCATCACGGAACAATCGCTCGATGTCGAACTCGGTGGAGTAGCCATAAGCCCCGTGGATGCGCATCGATTCGGTGGCATTTTCCAGCGCCGCTTCCGAGGCGAAGTATTTCGCCATGCCGGCTTCCATGTCGCAGCGCTCGCCGCGGTCGAACGCGGCGGCAGCGTCCAGGGTCAGCAGCCGGGCGGCGCGGGCGCGTGTCGCCATCTCACCCAGCTTCAACTGGATCGCCTGGTGCTCTGCGATCGGCTTGCCGAAGGTCTTGCGGATCTGTCCGTACTCGGCGGCGAGCGTCAGGGCGCCCTCGGCGATCCCGACGCCGCGGGCAGCGACATTGATGCGGCCGAGCTCCAGGCCGCCGGTCGCCTGGTAGAAACCCTGGCCCTCGATGCCGCCGATCAGGTGGTCCGCGGGGATGCGATAGTCCTCGAAGATCAGCTCGCCCGAATCGATGCAGTGATAGCCGAGCTTGTCCAGCTTGCGACCGACACGGAAGCCGGGTTGCTTCGGCGCAATGAACAGGCTGATGCCGCGGTGGCGCGGCTCGATGTGCGGGTCGGTCTTCACCAGCAGGGCGACGCAGTTGCCCTCGATGCCGTTGGAGATCCAGGTTTTTCCCCCGTTGATCACATAGCAATCACCGTCACGCCGCGCCGTGGTGCGGATCGCCTGCAGGTCGGTGCCGCAATCCGGCTCGGTCAGCGCCAGGCCGCCGCGCACCTCGCCCGTCGCCAGCTTCGGCAACCAGGTTCGCTTCTGTGCCGGGGTGCCGAATTTCTCTACCGCCAGCGCCAGCATCAGATGTGAGTTGAAAATGCCGGTCACCGCCATCCAGACCGCGGCAATGCGCATGACGATCAGCGCATAGGTGCGCGCGGGCAGGCCCAGCCCGCCATACTCCGCGCCGACCGTCGCCCCGAACAAGCCGAGTTCCTTCATTTGCTCGACGATGTGCGTGGGATAGCGGTCGGCGTGGTCGTATTCCTTCACGATCGGCTTCAGCTCGCGCTCCACCCAGCGGTCGATCGTTGCCAGCAGTTGAGCCTCTTCCGCCTCATCCAGTTTGTTCATGCTCGCAGTCCTCAACGTCCGGCCATTGCGAGGCGCGCACCGTCACGGCAATCCCGATCGTGTGGGCGGCGTCCGACCGAGATTGCTTCGGCGCTCTGCGCTTCGCAATGACGGCAACGCGGAACGCACCGACGATCAACCCACTATAATCTGTAGACGCAAGCCGCGGTGCCTCCCAGGATGGCCTCGCGCCCGGCATCAGATAGTTGACCCAGCAGCTCTGTCGTGGCCTCACGCCAGCGTCCATAGCCCCCGGCGAGATCCACCACAGGCCAGTCGCTGCCCCACAGCAGCCGCTGCGGCCCGAATAAATCCAGCAGGCGGGTGACGTAAGGCTGCAGGTCGGCAACGCTCCAATCCGTGGCGGCTTCTGTCACCAGCCCTGACAGCTTGCAGACGGCCGTGGTTTCGCGGGCCACACGCGCCATATTGTCCGCCCACATCTGCAAACCGCCGCCGGCGATATCCGGCTTCGCGGCGTGGTCGATGACGATGCGCAGCGTGGGATGCCAGCGCGCCAGCTCCAGCATCACCGGCAGGTGGCGCGGCTGGATCAGCGCGTCGAACACCAGCCCGCGCGCTGCCATTTCCATCAGGCCCGGCTGCACCTCGGCGCGCAGGATCCAGTTCGTGTCAGGAACGTCCTGCAACATCGGGCGCAGGCCTTGCAGCAGCCGTTCTCGCGCCAACCGTGCGACCTGGACGGGCGCATCCGGTGCCGCGAGGTCGGTCCAGCCGACCACGCCGTGCACCAGCCCGGCCGAGCCACGCGCGACCTCCAGCAGATATCGCGTCTCCGCCTCGGTCGGCGCGGCCTGCACCAGCACAGTGGCGGTGATGTCGCCCAGCAGCGGCCGCAGATCATCCAGGCCATAATCGCGGTGGATCGGCAGATCAGCGGTTAGCCAGCCATAATCGCCGCGATCGAGGCGCCACACATGATGATGTGCATCAACCCGCATCACGCCACGACGCCCTTGGTCAGGAGGATGTTGCCATAGAGCCGGCGCTCGCCGGTTTGTACCACCGCGAACGCCTCGCGCGAGCCACGATAGAAATCGTGCCGCGCCAGCCTTGTCGGCGGCGCCAGTCCGGCAGCGGCAAGCACGCGCGTGAAATCCGCAACCGCCTCGGGGGTTTGCTCGGGATCATCCACGACGGCCATAACCACAACGGGATCGGGCTCGAAATCATCGATCGGCAGCACCGACAGCACCGCAACCAGCACTGCGGTTGTGCTCGCACCAGGTAACGGCACCAGGCGGCGCGCGACGCTGGCAGCGGGAAAGTTCGCGTCCACGATGGCGATGCGGTCGCCATGACCGGCGCTCGCCAGGGCGAACAACAACTCCGGCGTCAGCAGCGGGTCCAGTCCGCGTAGCATCGCCTGCCTCCCAGGTCGCGACAGCACAGCCTAAGCAGAGTTTCGCCTGCGGTGCCATACGTGCACGGACCGGACCGGTGAAGCCTCGGGGGCTTCGCCCCCGAACCCCCACCAAGGGGCGCTGCCCCTTGGATCCCCGCCAAGGGCGAGCCCTTGGGACCCTTTACTTGGCTGGATGGCGGGGCGGGGGGGATGGCGGGCCAGAGCGGCATCG
>DATJNA010000082.1:0-13127 GCA_035508435.1 Acetobacteraceae bacterium
GGTCCGGGCGGCCTGACCCGCGAGCGCGCCGGCTTCGAAGTGCGCGACGTGCACCCGACGCATTACGGCCGCATCTGCCCGATCGAGACGCCGGAAGGTCCCAACATCGGCCTGATCAACTCGCTGGCGACCTATGCCAAGGTGAACAAGTACGGCTTCATCGAGACTCCGTACCGCCTGGTGGAAGACGGCCAGGTCACCGACGAGTGGCGCTACCTCTCCGCGATGGAGGAGGAGAAGCTGGTCGTCGCCCAGGCCGACGCGCCGAAAGATGCCGAGGGCCGCTTCACCGAGGATCTGATCTCGGTGCGCCGGCAGGGCGATTTCCGCCTGGTGAAGCCGACCGATGTCACCGCGGTGGACGTCTCGCCGCGGCAGTTGGTCTCGGTCGCCGCGGCGCTGATCCCGTTCCTCGAGAATGACGACGCCAACCGCGCGCTGATGGGTTCCAACATGCAGCGTCAGGCGGTGCCGCTGATCCAGGCGGACGCGCCGCTGGTGGGTACCGGCATGGAACTGGCGGTGGCGCGCGACTCCGGTGCGACCATCGTGGCGCGGCGTCCCGGCATCGTCGACCAGATCGACGGCGCGCGCATCGTCGTCCGCGCAACGAACGACGACGGCACCACGAAGGGCGTCGATATCTACCGGCTGAGAAAATTCCAGCGCTCCAACCAGAGCACCTGCATCAACCAGCGCCCGCTGGTGAAGGTGGGCGATCGCGTGTCCGACGGCGAGATCATCGCCGACGGGCCCTCGACCGAACTGGGCGAGCTGGCGCTGGGGCGGAACGTGCTGGTCGCGTTCATGCCTTGGAACGGCTACAATTTCGAGGACTCCATCCTGATCAGCGAGCGCATCGCGCGCGACGACGTGTTCACCTCCATCCACATCGAGGAATTCGAGGTGATGGCGCGCGACACCAAGCTGGGCCAGGAGGAAATCACCCGCGACATTCCCAACGTCGGCGAAGAGGCGCTGAAGAACCTCGACGAGGCCGGCATCGTCTATATCGGCGCGGAAGTGAATCCGGGCGACATCCTGGTGGGCAAGGTGACGCCGAAAGGCGAGAGCCCGATGACGCCGGAGGAAAAACTGCTGCGCGCGATCTTCGGCGAGAAGGCCTCCGACGTGCGGGATACCTCGCTGAAGCTGCCGCCCGGTGTCACCGGCACGGTGGTGGATGTGCGCGTGTTCTCGCGCCGTGGCGTCGACAAGGACGAGCGCGCCATGGCGATCGAGCGCGCCGAGATCGAGCGTCTGGCCAAGGACCGCGACGACGAGAAGGCGATCCAGGAGCGCAGCTTCCTCAATCGGCTGCGCGAGAAATTGCTGGACCGCAAGGCATCCGGCGGGTTCAAGGGCATCAAGGCCGGCACGTTGATCGACGAGGCAGTGCTGGCAGAGCATCCGCGCGGGTCATGGCGCCATATCGGCGTGCAGGACGACACGGTGATGGCGGAGATCGAAACGCTGAAGCGTGAATTCGACGCCGCCGTCGGCCGCTTGCAGGCGCGGTTCGACAGCAAGGTGGAGAAGCTCCAGCGTGGCGACGAGTTGCCGCCCGGCGTGATGAAGATGGTCAAGGTCTTCATCGCGGTGAAGCGCAAGCTGCAGCCCGGCGACAAGATGGCCGGCCGCCATGGCAACAAGGGCGTGGTGTCGCGCGTGGTGCCGGTGGAGGACATTCCGTTCCTGGAAGACGGCACGCCGGTCGATCTGGTGCTGAACCCGCTGGGCGTGCCTTCGCGCATGAATGTCGGGCAGATCCTGGAGACGCATCTGGGCTGGGCCTGCGCCGCGTTGGGTCAGCAGATTGGCGATCTGGTGGAGCAATATCGCCGCACTGGCGCGCAGCGCGAGGCATTGCTCGCTCGCCTGCGCGACGTCTACGGGGAAGAAATCTACGCGCAGCAGATTGCCAACCTCGACACCGAGCAATTGATCGAGCTGGGCGACAACCTGAAGAAAGGTGTGCCGATCGCCACGCCGGTGTTCGACGGCGCGCGCATGTCGGACATCGAGGGCATGCTGCAGAAGGCAGGCCTCGATACGTCCGGCCAGGTGACGCTGGTCGACGGCCGCACCGGCGAGCCGTTCGAACGCAAGGTGACGGTGGGCTACATCTACATGCTGAAGCTGCACCACCTGGTGGACGACAAGATCCACGCGCGCTCGATCGGGCCCTACTCGCTGGTGACCCAGCAGCCGCTCGGCGGCAAGGCGCAGTTCGGCGGCCAGCGCTTCGGTGAGATGGAGGTCTGGGCGCTGGAGGCTTACGGCGCCGCCTACACCTTGCAGGAGATGCTGACCGTGAAGTCGGACGACGTATCCGGCCGCACCAAGGTCTACGAAGCGATCGTGCGCGAGCAAGACAACTTCGAGGCCGGCGTGCCGGAGAGCTTCAACGTGCTGGTGAAGGAACTGAAGTCGCTTGGCCTGAACGTCGATCTGGATACGCGCACCGCGGCTTAAGCAGGAAGCGAGGGCAGCAGACTCCCCCTCTCCTTGAGGAATGGGGTTGGGGGGAGGGGTCGGAACAACACTCGCGTTCGACGCCTCCCGCCGCCCCCCTCCCTCAACGGGAGGGGGAGTCTCTCACCCGCTGGCTCCCATTAAAGGGTACCAAACGCATGAACGAACTGATGAAGATCCTTGGTCAGACCGGTCAGTCCCTGACCTTCGACCAGATTCGCATCAACATCGCCAGCCCGGAGCAAATCCGCTCCTGGTCCTATGGCGAGATCAAGAAGCCCGAGACCATCAACTACCGCACCTTCAAGCCGGAGCGGGACGGCTTGTTCTGCGCCCGCATCTTCGGTCCCATCAAGGACTACGAGTGCCTGTGCGGCAAGTACAAGCGGATGAAGTTCCGCGGCATCATCTGCGAGAAGTGCGGCGTCGAGGTCACGCTGGCCAAGGTGCGACGCGAGCGTATGGGCCATATCGAACTCGCCAGCCCGGTTGCGCACATCTGGTTCCTGAAGTCGCTGCCCAGCCGCATCGGCCTGATGGTCGATCTGACGCTGAAGGAGCTCGAGAAGATCCTGTACTTCGAGAGCTACGTCGTGCTGGAACCCGGCACGACCGACATGAAGATGCACCAGCTTCTGACCGAGGATCAGCTCCTGGCGAAGCAGGACGAGTTCGGCGAGGACCAGTTCGAGGTCGGCATCGGCGCCGAGGCGATCAAGAAGGTGCTGAACAAGATCAACCTCGACGAGCAAAAGGTGCAACTGCGCGCCGATCTGAAGGACACGTCGTCCGAAGCCAAGCGCAAGAAGCTGGTCAAGCGGCTGAAGCTGATCGAATCCTTCGCCGAATCGGCTGCCCGCCCGGACTGGATGATCCTGGACGTGGTGCCGGTAATCCCGCCCGAACTGCGCCCGCTGGTGCCGCTGGACGGCGGCCGCTTCGCCACCTCGGACCTGAACGACCTGTACCGCCGCGTCATCAACCGCAACAACCGCCTGAAGCGGCTGATCGAGCTGCGCGCGCCCGACATCATCGTGCGCAACGAGAAGCGCATGCTGCAGGAGAGCGTCGACGCATTGTTCGACAACGGCCGCCGCGGCCGCGCCATCACCGGCGCCAACAAGCGTCCGCTGAAGTCGCTGTCCGACATGCTGAAGGGCAAGCAGGGTCGCTTCCGGCAGAACCTGCTCGGCAAGCGCGTGGACTACTCCGGCCGTTCGGTGATCGTGGTCGGTCCCGAACTGAAGCTGCAACAGTGCGGCCTGCCCAAGAAGATGGCGCTCGAGTTGTTCAAGCCGTTCATCTACTCGAAGTTGGAGAAGTACGGCCACGCCACCACCATCAAGGCCGCCAAGCGGATGGTGGAAAAGGAGCGTCCCGAAGTCTGGGACATCCTCGAGGAAGTAATCCGCGAGCATCCGGTGATGCTGAACCGGGCGCCGACGCTGCACCGTCTGGGCATTCAGGCCTTTGAACCGGTGCTAATTGAAGGAAAAGCGATCCAGCTTCACCCGCTGGTCTGCACCGCGTTCAACGCCGACTTCGACGGCGACCAGATGGCGGTGCACGTGCCGCTGTCGCTGGAAGCGCAGCTCGAAGGCCGCGTGCTGATGATGTCGACCAACAACATCCTCAGCCCGGCCAACGGCAAGCCGATCATCGTGCCGAGCCAGGACATCGTTCTGGGTCTCTACTATTTGTCGTTGGAAACCCCGGCGTTCCGCGACGTGCCCGATGACAAGGCGCCGTCGTTCGGCACCATCGGTGAGATCGAGCATGCGTTGTTCGCGCGGGCGGTCACGCTGCACGACAAGATCAAGGGAAGGTGGGAGACCATCGATGCCGGCGGCAACCCGGTGCGGGAGGTCGTGGTCTCCACCCCGGGCCGCATGATGATCGCGCAGATCCTGCCGAAGCATCCGAACGTGCCGTTCGACCTGATCAACAAGCAGTTGACCAAGAAGATCGTGTCCGACGTGATCGACGCGGTGTACCGCCACTGCGGCCAGAAGGAGTGCGTGATTTTCGCCGACCGGCTGATGGGCCTCGGCTTCGGCCAGGCAGCGAAGGCGGGCATTTCCTTTGGCAAGGATGACCTGATCATCCCCGCCGAGAAGGAGGATCTGATCCGCCATACCTCGGCCGAAGTGAAGGAATTCGAGCAACAGTACCAGGACGGCCTGATCACCGCGGGGGAGCGCTACAACAAGGTGGTCGATGCCTGGTCGCGCTGCACCGACGAGGTCGCCAGCGCGATGATGAAGGAGATCAGCAAGCAGACCGCCGGCCAGCAGACCAACTCGGTGTGGATGATGTCGCACTCCGGCGCGCGCGGCTCGCCGGCGCAGATGCGCCAGCTTGCCGGCATGCGCGGGTTGATGGCCAAGCCGTCCGGCGAGATCATCGAGCAACCGATCATCGCCAACTTCAAGGAAGGCCTGTCGGTGCTGGAGTACTTCAACTCCACGCACGGCGCCCGCAAGGGCCTGGCCGACACTGCACTGAAGACTGCCAACTCTGGTTACCTGACTCGGCGCCTGGTGGACGTGGCGCAGGACTGCATCATCGTGGAGGAGGATTGCGGCACCGAGCGCGGCCTGACCGTGCGCGCGGTGATGGATGGCGGCGAGGTGGTTTCGTCACTTTCCGAACGCATCCTGGGCCGCACCGCCGCCGAGGACGTGCTTGACCCTTCCACCAGCGAAGTGCTGGCGGCGGGGAACACGCTGATCGAGGAAGACCAGGCGGACCGGATCGAGAAGGCCGGCGTCGAGGCGGTGAAGATCCGCTCGGTCCTGACCTGCGACTCACGCGTTGGCGTCTGCGGCCATTGCTACGGCCGCGACCTGGCACGCGGCACGCCGGTCAATATCGGCGAGGCGGTGGGTGTGATCGCAGCGCAGTCGATCGGCGAGCCGGGCACGCAGTTGACCATGCGCACCTTCCACATCGGCGGCGCTGCGCAGCGCGGGGCAGAGCAATCGAGCGTGGAAGCCAGCCACGAGGGCATGGTCGCCATCAAGAACCGCAACGTGGTGATGAACTCGCAGGGCACGCCGGTGGTGATGAGCCGCAACTGCGAGATCGTGCTGGCGGATGCCAATGGGCGTGAGCGGGCGCGGTTCCGCGTGCCGTATGGTGCCCGGCTCCTGGTGGATGAAGGTCAGCAGGTCGCGCGCGGTCAGAAGCTGGCGGAGTGGGATCCGTACACGCTGCCGATCATCACCGAGCGCGCCGGCCGGGTCGAGTACATCGACCTGATCGAGGGCATCACCCTGGTCGAGCGCATGGACGAGGTCACCGGCCTGACGTCAAAGGTGGTGGTGGACTACAAGCAGGGTGCCAAGGGCGTGGATCTGCGGCCCCGGTTGCAGTTGAAGGACGAGCGTGGCGAAGTGTTGCGTCTGCCAAACAACACCGATGCACGCTACTTCCTGGCGCCTGACTCGATTCTGTCGGTGGACAATGGTGCCACGGTGGCGGCGGGCGACGTGCTGGCCCGCATCCCGCGCGAGGGCAGCAAGACCCGCGACATCACCGGCGGTCTGCCGCGCGTCGCCGAGTTGTTCGAGGCGCGCCGGCCGAAGGACCATGCGGTGATCGCCGAGAACGACGGCCGCGTGGAGTTCGGCAAGGACTACAAGGCCAAGCGCCGCATCATCGTGAAGAACGACGAGACCGGCGAGGAGACCGAGTACCTGATCCCCAAGGGCAAGCACGTCTCGGTTCAGGAAGGCGACTTCGTGCGGCGGGGCGATCCGCTGGTGGATGGTCCGCGCGTGCCGCACGACATCCTGAAGGTGCTGGGTGTCGAGGCGTTGTCGGACTACCTAGTGAACGAGATCCAGGACGTCTACCGGCTGCAAGGGGTGAAGATCAACGACAAGCATATCGAGGTGATCGTCCGCCAGATGCTGCAGAAGGTGGAAATCCTCGATCCCGGTGACACGACGTTCCTGGCGGGCGAGCAAATCGACCGGATCGAGTTCGAGCATGAGAATACCCGGCTTGGAAAGGAAGACCGCCCGGCGGTGGCGATGCCGGTGCTGCAAGGCATCACCAAGGCCAGCCTGCAAACCAACAGCTTCATCAGCGCCGCATCGTTCCAGGAGACGACACGTGTGCTGACCGAGGCCGCGGTGGCCGGCAAGCGGGACGACCTGACGGGGCTGAAGGAGAACGTGATCGTCGGACGCCTGATCCCGGCGGGCACGGGCGCGGTGATGAACCGCCTGCGCTCCATCGCCTCGGGCCGCGATCAGCGGCTGCTGTCGATGGGCACGGCGCCGCAGGTCACGACGGAGCGGCAGGCGGCGGAGTAGCCAGCGGTCGCATGCCGGGAATGGCCGGAAGCCTTTGCTTTCGGCCATTTTTCTTGCCCGGCGCACTGCGTGCCGCGCGTCGAGTGCCGGCATGACAAACACTCAGCGGATACGCGCATTACACGAACAGCGCGGCTGGTCACAATCCGAACCGGCGAGACCGCTGGGCGGGATCACGCCGTCGGCCGTGGCACAGTGGGAGCGTGGTTGGACCCAGCCGAGCAAGGCCAGTTTGCCGGCGTTGGTGCGCGTGTTGGACGTGCCGTTGGCGGACTTGCTTGTGGACGGTCGCCAGGCTGGCGTCGCGGGTCGCTGCTGGATCAGCGCGAGTCGATCATCGGTGCGATCGACGTGCTGTGGTCTGGCGTTTGAATGTTGTCGCCTGTTTTGATTGCCTGGACCTCGTGGCAACGCGGCCGGCGGAAGATCGAACCGCTACCGCTGCGGCTCAACGGGTACTGCGGGAGGCAATCGCCGGAACCTGCGAGCAACCGCGAGCGGTGCCCGAGTCGAGCCCTGACCGGAGCGGTAGGCTATGAGCAGGCCAGACCCGACAGTCTTGCTCGAGAGTTTATCAGGATCACGACGGTCGAACAGGCCTCCAGCCGCGCCATGACAAAGGCATGGGAAAGCGCGATAATCGGAACTGCGTCGTCCTGTGCATGTCTGGTTGAGAGTCGCGTGCCAAACAAGGAGATCCACCGATGCCTGGGTCCGGTTTCCATCACGTCGCCATCCGTGCCGTCGACTTCGAACGGACGATTGAGTTCTACACGAAAGGGTTGGACTGCGCGGTCCGCTACGAATTCGCCGTCCCGGGCAGGATCGATCGTGCCGCCTTCATCGACACCGGCGACGGCCGCTACATCGAAGTGTTCGGCCCCGGCTCAACCGTTCAGGCCGAAGGCCGGCGCCGGCGCCCCGACGAGGAACCGACCGAAGGTGCGCTGCTGCATTTCTGCTTGCGCGTCGTGGATGTCGAAGCGTCCTATGCGCGTGCCCTGGCCGCGGGCGCGGTTTCGCGAGTGCCGCCGCGGGTCGCGACGCTGAATGGCACGCCGGCCGCCGAGGTGCAGATAGCCTTCGTCACTGGTCCGAACGGCGAGGTGATCGAGTTTCTGAAGAGCGAGCAACTCTGAAGGGCCGCCCTCGTCGAACCGATGGCGTGCCGGTCGATCGTCCAGCCGATGCACGTCGTGCACCTGCCAGCCGCCATCGCCGGGCGGCGCATGGGGGCGTCAGGCGTCGCGGCGCAGCGTGCGTACCGTACCGCGATCGCCGGCTTGCCAACGCTCGCGCGTCGACGTGCCGCTGAACTCGTCGTTTCTTGCCCGGTTTTCCTGCGCCGATCAGTCGCCGGCCGGCGATGTCCGGCGGGTCCACCGGGCGCCGCTTCGGCGCTTGCTCCGCCGCGGCCTTGCTCGTCCGGCACCTGGTTCGGCACGTCGCGCAGCGGCAGGTCGAACCGGTGCCTGGTCTTGTCATGGCCGGTCACCATACGCATGCGGCTGGAATGTGCCGGTCTCACGCTTCCCTACGGCGCAGTCTTGTTCGACTATCTCGCGTGAACTCGCCAGCAAGAGGACGGGCATCATGAGTCTGAAAGGCAAGGCAGCGCTGGTCACTGGTTCCACCAGCGGCATCGGGCATGGCATCGCGGCGGCCCTGGCCGCGCAGGGCGCCGACATCATGCTCAACGGCTTCGGCGACGCGCGGCAGATCGAGGATTTGCGCGCCAGCATGGCGACCGAATTCAATGTGCGGGTCAGCTATTCCGGTGCCGATATCTCCAAGCCGGACCAGATCGCGGCCATGGTGGCGCAAACCGAGACCGAGTTCGGCTCGCTCGACATCCTGGTCAACAATGCCGGCATCCAGTTCACCGCCAATATCGAGGATTTCCCGGCCGACCGCTGGGACGCCATCATCGCGATCAACCTGTCGGGCGTATTCCACGGCATGCGGGCGGCGATCCCGGGCATGAAGCGCCGGGGCTGGGGGCGCATCATCAACATCGCCTCGGCGCATGGTCTTGTGGCGAGCCCGCAGAAGGTCGCTTATGTCGCTGCCAAGCATGGCGTCGTGGGCATGACCAAGGTGGCGGCGATCGAACTGGCCAATCACGGCGTGACGGTGAACGCGATCTGCCCGGGCTGGGTGCTGACACCGCTGGTGCAGAAGCAGCTTGAAGACCATGCCAAACGGCGAGGCACCGACCTTGATACTCAGAAGCAACGTTTCCTGACCGAGAAGCAGCCGATGGCCGAATTCTCCACGCCGGAAGGGATTGGCGCTCTGGCGGTGTTTCTTTGCTCTGAAGGTGCGCGCACGATCACCGGTGCGCCGTTGCCGATCGACGGCGGCTGGGTGGCGCAATAACGCGCCACCACCTCGCCTCGGTGCGCCGTCCCAATCACCAATCCAGGTTTGCCGCGGCGCACCGACAGGCCGCAGGCCAACCAGCCCGCAGCGCGCGAAACCGCGGCACCATGCAGCGCGCGAAACCGCGGCACCATGCAGCGCGAAACCGCGGCACCATATTGACTCCCTCGCAGCCCCCCACTAGTTTCCGCGGCCTTGGCCGACCCGGCTGGCTTTCCCTGGGCGGCCGTCGTTCGCTGGCCTCGATGCATGCGGCGCCGCACCCGACTCAAGGGTGCCCAGGCCGCACGCCGCATCAACCCGCTTGGTGGGGCACCCCCCTCCCGGCGGGCAACGGCTGTTGAACGGCGGTTGCTCCAAAGCCAGCCTCGCCTGGCCGGTACGAGACAGAGAATAGTCAGAGGCGCTATGCCGACCATCAATCAGCTCATCGCCAAGGGGCGGGAGCCGCAGAAATACCGCAACAAGGTTCCGGCGCTGCAGGGCTGCCCGCAGAAGCGCGGCGTCTGCACCCGCGTCTACACGGTCACGCCGAAGAAGCCGAACTCGGCGTTGCGCAAGGTGGCGAAGGTGCGGCTGACCAACGGCTACGAGGTGGTCAGCTACATTCCCGGCGAGGGTCATAACCTGCAAGAGCATAGCGTGGTGCTGATCCGCGGCGGGCGAGTGAAGGACCTGCCTGGCGTGCGGTACCATATTTTGCGCGGCGTGCTGGATACCCAGGGCATCGCCAAGCGCCGCCAGCGCCGCTCGCTGTACGGCGCCAAGCGGCCGAAGTGAGGGCGTCATGCGAAGCATGCAGGATATGATCCGATGAGCCGCCGCCGCCGCGCCACCAAGCGCGACATCCTGCCGGACGCCAAGTTCGGCGACGTCGTGCTCAACCGTTTCATGAACGCGCTGATGTATGACGGCAAGAAGTCCGTCGCCGAAGGCATCGTCTATAACGCGCTGGACGTGCTGAAGCGCCGCGGTGGACCGCAGGCCGACGCGGTGCGCATGTTCCACGAGGCGCTCGACAACGTGAAGCCGGCGATCGAGGTGCGGTCCCGCCGGGTCGGCGGCGCCACCTACCAGGTGCCGGTGGAAGTACGCACCGAGCGGCGCCAGGCGCTGGCGATCCGCTGGATCATCGACGCCGCGCGCAAGCGGGGCGAGCATACGATGGAGGAGCGGCTCTCCAACGAATTGCTCGATGCGGTGAACAACCGCGGGTCAGCCGTGAAGAAGCGCGAGGATACCCACCGGATGGCCGAGGCCAACAAGGCCTTCAGCCATTACCGCTGGTAGCTGCCGGAACTTTAGGGACCCGAACGGGAATCCACGGAGACAAAGACCATGGCCAAGGCGAGATTCGCACGCACCAAGCCGCACTGCAACGTTGGCACGATCGGCCATGTCGACCATGGCAAGACGTCGCTGACCGCCGCCATCACCAAGGTGCTGGCGAAGACGGGCGGTGCCACCTACACGGCGTACGACCAGATCGACAAGGCGCCGGAAGAGAAGGCGCGCGGCATCACCATCTCCACCGCGCACGTGGAATATGAGACGCAGAAGCGCCACTACGCCCACGTGGACTGCCCCGGCCACGCCGACTACGTGAAGAACATGATCACCGGCGCGGCGCAGATGGATGGTGCGATCCTGGTGGTCTCCGCGGCCGATGGCCCGATGCCGCAGACCCGCGAGCATATCCTGCTCGCCCGCCAGGTCGGCGTGCCCGCGCTGGTCGTCTATCTGAACAAGGTGGACATGGTGGATGACCCCGAATTGCTCGAACTGGTCGAGCTCGAGGTGCGCGAGCTGCTGTCGTCCTATCAGTTCCCCGGCGACGACATTCCGATCATCCATGGCTCGGCACTCTGCGCGCTGGAAGACCGTCAGCCGGAGTTGGGCGAGCAATCCGTCCTGAAGCTGATGGAAGCGGTGGACGCCTACATCCCGCAGCCGGTGCGCGCGACCGACCGGCCGTTCCTGATGCCGATCGAAGACGTGTTCAGCATCTCGGGTCGCGGCACCGTGGTCACCGGGCGCATCGAGCGCGGCATCATCAAGGTGGGCGACGAAGTCGAGATTGTCGGCCTGAAGGCCACGCAGAAGACGGTGGTGACCGGCGTCGAGATGTTCCGCAAATTGCTCGACAGCGGCGAGGCGGGCGACAACATCGGCGCGCTGCTGCGCGGCACCAAGCGCGAGGAAGTCGAGCGCGGCCAGGTCCTGGCCAAGCCCGGCAGCATCACGCCGCACACCCGATTCAAGGCGGAGGCGTACATCCTGACCAAGGAAGAGGGTGGCCGCCACACGCCGTTCTTCACCAACTACCGCCCGCAGTTCTATTTCCGCACCACCGACGTGACCGGCGTGGTCACGCTGCCGGAAGGCACGGAAATGGTGATGCCGGGCGATAACGTGACGATGGACGTCGAGCTGATCGCGCCGATCGCGATGGACGCGCAGTTGCGCTTCGCCATTCGCGAAGGCGGCCGCACCGTCGGCGCCGGCGTCGTCGCCAGCATCACGGCCTAGGACGACTGAAACGCCAGCCGGCGCCTCGCCGACCAAGCGGGGCGCCGGCGGTTGTTTTCGGGGAGAGCGGGGAACCGGATTACCGAAGATGGACAACCAGAATATCCGCATCCGACTTAAGGCCTACGATCACCGCGTGCTGGACAACAGCACGAAGGAGATCGTGAACACGGCCAAGCGCACGGGTGCACGGGTCCGCGGCCCGATCCCGCTGCCCACCGATATCGAACGCTTCACCGTCAACCGCTCGCCGCATGTGGACAAGAAGAGCCGCGAGCAATTCGAAATCCGCACGCATCGGCGATTGCTCGACATAGTGGAGCCGACGCCGCAGACGGTGGATGCGCTGATGAAACTCGACCTCGCCGCCGGCGTGGACGTTGAGATCAAGATCTGAAGCCATGGCAAATACCATGACCCCCTTGCGAACAGGATTGCTGGCGAAAAAGCTGGGGATGACGCGAATCTTCCGGGACGACGGGTCGCACGTGCCGGTGACCGTACTGCATCTCGACGGGCTGCAGGTGGTGGCGGCGCGTACCGAGGAGACGGACGGCTACACCGCTGTGCAGCTCGGCTGGGGCAAGGCGAAGGTGAAGAACGTCGCCCGGTCCAACCGCGGGCATTTCGCCAAGGCGAAGGTTGAGCCGAAGGTCAGGCTGGCGGAATTCCGTGTGGCGCCCGATGCGCTGCTGGAACCGGGAGCAACGCTGTCGCCGGCACATTTCATCGTCGGGCAGAAGGTGGACGTGTGCGGCACGTCGAAGGGCAAGAGCTTTGCCGGTTCGATGAAGCGGTGGAATTTCTCCGGGTTGGAAGCCAGCCACGGCGTTTCCATCAGCCATCGCAGCCACGGTTCCACGGGTAACCGGCAGGACCCTGGCAAGACCTTCAAGAACAAGAAGATGGCCGGCCATCTCGGCGTCGAGCGCATCACCACGCTGAATCTCGAAGTGGCAGCGGTGGATGCAGAGAAGGGCCTGCTGATGATCAAGGGCGCCGTGCCGGGGGCGAAGAACGGTTTTGTCCTCGTGCGCGATGCGATCAAACGGGCGCGGCCGGCGGATGCGCCGTTCCCCGCTGGTCTGTTAGAAGCGGCGGCGAGCTGAGGGCGGGTGCAGACATGCAGGTCGAAATTACCACTCTCGACAAGGCGAGCGCCGGCAACGCCGAGTTGCCGGACGAGATCTTCGCCGCCACGCCGCGCGCGGACATCATGGCGCGCGTCGTGCACTGGCAGTTGGCGAAGCGCCGTGCCGGCACGCACAGCACCAAGGGCCTGAATGACGTTCAGGGCACCACGAAGAAGCCTTATCGCCAGAAGGGCACCGGCAACGCGCGGCAAGGCAGCCTGCGCGCACCGCAGTTCCGTGGCGGCGGCATCGTGCATGGTCCGGTGCCGCATTCACATGCCTACAG
>DATJNA010000083.1:0-4674 GCA_035508435.1 Acetobacteraceae bacterium
GGCGGCGCGCGAGGTCGCGGCCGGGGCGATGCGTGTCATTTGCTATGAAGCCTATGCCGCATCGGTCGCGCTGGCGCGGCAGAAGGGCGGCTTTCCGGCGTTCGATCGCGAGCGCTACCTTGCTTCGCCGTTCGTTGCGGCGTTGCCCGCCGCGCTGCGCGACGGCATCGCTCGCGACGGCATCCGCAACAGCCATCTGACCGCGATTGCGCCGGCCGGATCGATCAGCCTGCTGGCTGGGAATATCTCGTCCGGCATCGAGCCGGTGTTCGCGCCGGATCAGCGCCGGTCGGTGATGGACCGGTCGGGCGCGCTGGAGACGTTTGCGCTGACGGACCACGCGGTGGGCGTGTGGCGGAAGTTGAACGGGGCCAATGAGGGCGTGCCGCCCGCCACCGTGACGGCCACGGAGCTTGGCATTGACGCGCATCTCGACATGCAGGCGGTGCTGCAACCCTATGTCGACAATGCCATCTCCAAGACCATCCACATTCCGTCCGAATGTGATTTCGCATCCTATGCGAATGTCTTCGTCAGTGCGTACGACAAGGGTCTGAAGGGTTGCACAACGTTCCGCCCAAGCGCCGGGGCCGGCGCTGTCTTGCGGAATGGCGCGTCTCCCCTCCGATAGATTCTACCTGGGCGAATGCTGGACAAATCGAGTCTGACAATTGGGATTACGATCCCGAGCTCAAGCGGCAAGCAAATCGACGATGTGTTGGATAGCTGTGTCGGCGCGATGATATGCGGCTTCCAGCTTGCTGGCCGGACGATGATGGTCAACGGGGCGGTGATGGAAGCGGCTATGTGCGAGCGGGCCGCAGAGCCGTTTGTGGAAGAAGAGGAAGAGCAAGGCCACTTGGACACCTTTTGGGGTGAGACGGTAGGCGTATCGGGATCCGTCCCGTTGCAACAGACCGTGGCCTTTGAGCTTGCGCAGGTCGTAGCGCAGTTGGTGGAGACCGTAGCGTTTGTCAGAGAGGTGGAAGGTGGTTAGGACGGCTTGATGGATTTGGTTGCTGGTCCAACCGCCGACGTGAGTGCCGCCGTGCAGAAGGATTTCGAGGAGGCGGATGACGCGCGGGTCTTGGATCCTGATGCCGGGGTAGCGAACCGCGCCGACGGTGATGGGAAGCGCGATGCGTTGCAGCAGTGGAAAGTCAACATGGACGTTGAGCCATTGTGCCTGGAAGCCGGCAAAGCGGCCGGTGATGTCCTGGAACCGCTCGCGCACGGCCTCGAGGTGGTCCAATCCCTTCCTGAGGTGGAAATCGGCGAGGTTGTTGGAGACCAGCTCGTTGCGCAGGAAGGTGGCGAACTTTTCGTATTGTTTGAGGAAAGCGTTCTTGAAGTAGGCACGGAAGACATGATGGCCGTGCTCGATGCGGTCGATGATGGTAGCGAGCTTGCCGTGCATCCGGCGGTTCAGGCGTGTGCCGAAGATCTCGGCGATCTTGTCGGCGGTCAGTCGCCACAGGCCGAGCTCGCAGCTCCGTTCGAACAGCTTGTGGATGGGGAAGTGGCGTTTGAAGATGAAGTTACGGCAATACTCGATCTGAGCGATGGCATAGAAGCGTGACAAGTTGAGCCGCGTACGCTCTTTGGCAGAGAACTTCGGACCTAAGATAAGCGTCCAGTAGTCGAGGCGTTTACGGATGACGTCCGGAGTCAGTCGATCGGCGGCGGCCTGCAGCGCGGCAATGTCATCCACCGCGAGAAAAGCATTGTCGTTCTTGCGGAACCGGATCTGCGCTCGGTTCAGCTCCTGTTCGATGAAGCTGTGACCGTTCAGGTAATAGGTGGTCTGGAACGGCAGGAACGAGGCGACCCGCATCACCATGGGGCCGAGGGTTTGGTCGCGGATGTAGAAATAGTAGTGGGTGAAGCGGCTGCGCTGGCGGGCAAGGATGCGATAGTTGGGATCCTTCGTGGGGTATTTCGGTACCGTGACGCGAAAGGTCGGCCCTTGCTCCATGCTCTTGAGGATGAAGTAGACGCCGTAGGTGTCGGTCCTCACCATGCGACGTTGCCACGGCAGGACATGGTCTTCCTTGCGCACGCCCTTTTCGGCCCACTCGATGGGGATGCGATGATTGCGTGCGAAGGCTTCGACCCAGTTCTGGTAGTCGGCCGTGCGCTGGCTCAGAACCTCCTTGCTGACCACCGGGACGCCGACGACCAGACGGAAGAAGTTGACCACCCGCTCGGGACGCGACAGCCCGCTGAGGTAGCCGTAGATGACGATGCGGTCGAAGCAGTGATAGACGAAGGCCAGCAAGTCACCGAACAGCTGGGTGAACAGGTCCATGGCAAACCCCGCGAACCCCACTCGGGCTGGGAGAGCCATCAAGCGTGGCGCAGGCAAGCGGATGGTGGAAGGCGCCAGTTTTCGGCTGACCGACGAGGTGCGCTATGTCCAACGTCGCGCCGCTGCCCAAGATGGCCGGATCGTTACCATTGGTCAGCTGCTGCTGTTCTCAACTGACACCGGTGACGCATGGTTGCTCGACCGCTCGGATCAGTTGGCCGCACGGCTCGCCCGAAATGGCGAGGCCGAAGCGATCCACATCGAGGAGACCGAAACTGCGCTCGCCATCGATTGGAAGGGCCACTATCGCATCGATGGACCGGCGTTCGTGTATTCGGATCGCGCCAGCGGGCGCACCGTCACAATCCTCGGATACCCGACCGACAAGCTTGGTGCCACGGCTTAGTAGAGAAATTTCAAATATGTTTGGCTAGTCCTACTGAGTCGCAAAACCGCGATGTCATCCGGCGGTTTTTGCTTGGTGCGACGCGAGAGTGATTGGTTATTGGTGGAGATTCACGCCGTCCGGGGAGGGTGGAATGGATCTCGACGATACAACCGGCACTCAGACGCGGTTCGCAGGATATGCGGCTGAGCTTTCATTGGTGCTTGGCCATGCCGACCGTGTGAGCCCATTCAAGGGCTACTGTATCGGGCTGCTGTCGGCGGAGGGCCGCAAGAGTGTCGAACCGCTGGCGGCGCTGACCGCGCCGGAGCGAACCGCGGCGCAACACCAATCGCTGCTGCACTTTGTAGCCCAGGCGCCGTGGTCCGACCGGGCGATGCTGCGCCGTGTGCGCGAGCATGTTCTGCCATCCATCACGCGTGACGAACCGATCCAGGCGTGGATCATCGACGACACTGGCTTTCCCAAGAAGGGCAGCCACTCGGTCGGCGTGGCCCGGCAGTATTGCGGCCAGTTGGGCAAGCAGGACAACTCTGATGTTCGTCGTCAATGATTTCAGGCGCGATTGCGCGATCCGCACCGGGGTGCGGAGGGCTGGTACGGATGACCGTTGCGCAACGCAGGAGGCAGGGCCGCTGAAGACGACGGTTGGCAAACTCTGATGCGCGGATTGGATACCGCATTTCCGTGTGTCCGTCTTGGGCTGCCTCGATCTGCCAGCGGGCGTCGATGGATATCGGCCACACAATTGTCCTCGAGGATTCCCTACCGGGGCCCTGCCCCCAGCGATGCGCAACAGGATGTCAGTTATGTCTCTCTTATTGCTCGTGAAGTTCAACGGCGAGGCAGTGGCGTCCGATCAGCCCGCCAGGTGCGGCATGACCTCTTGTCCGATCGCCCACAAGAAGGCTGACATCTCCCGGGCGATTGCCACAGTGACGACAGTCTGGCGTTTGCCATTGGCCATGAGCCTGCGGTAACGGCGGCAAAGCCTCACCTGCGCCTTCCAGGCAATATCGCGCACAGTTTGCGATAGGCCATCCTGTCGCTCCTGGAGGAGGCGGCTCATTCGCACCGGGAAGCGATACGTCCAGGCGCCCTCAATGAGCACGCGGCGCGCTCGACTATTGCCCGTCTTGGTGATGCCGCTGCGTCGAACCCGTTCGCCGGTCGAGCTCTCGCTGGGTACCAAGCCGAGATAGGCCATCAGCTGACGGGGGTTGTCGAAGCGGCGCACATCGCCGATCTCGGCGACGAAGGTGACCGCGGTCAAGAAGGCGACACCGCGCAGCGCTTGGTAGGCCGCGATCACCGGTGCCATGGACCACGACCCCACAGTTTCCGTGACCTGTCTGGTCAGGCGCTCAAGGCGGGTCTCGGCCGCCTCGATCGCTTGGCGATACTCTGCCAGAACGAGATGCTGGGCCGGATGGTCGAAGGCCTGTTCGCACAACCATCTTGTATGCGCCTTGGTCCACGCGGCGCGACCGGTGAAGATCCGGCCATGGCGCAGTAGGAAAGATTGCAGGTGCTGCCTGGTGCGCCGCAGGTCTTCCATTGCGGCTTCGCGCGCGCGCACCAGTTCTCGCACGGCTTCGTGCCCTGGATCTGGCACCCACACTGAGGTCAGTTCTCCCGCACGGTGCAGCTTGGCCAGGGTCAATGCATCCCGGCGGTTCGTCTTGACCCGCTCGCCCGGCCGCTTTGGGATCAGCGCGGGTGCGACGACAGTACAATCGTGGCCGAGCCCGGTGATTTGTCGGTGCAGGCCATAGCCGGTCGGACCGGCCTCGTAGCAAAAGACCAGCCGCCGGTGCCGCTTGGCAAGCTTGGCCGCAAGACGCTCAACAGCGCGGGGCGAGCTGTCGAGGTTGCCAACAAAGCGTACCGCGCCATCGCGTCCTGCCTCAGCGACGGCGACCGAGATCTTCAGCTTCGACGTATCCAGTCCGACATACAC
>DATJNA010000084.1:0-72872 GCA_035508435.1 Acetobacteraceae bacterium
CCTGCGTTCGGCAGCAGCCGGAGGACACCATCATGGCGCCACCGCTTGGCCCCGAAGTCGATACCACGCCGCGCCCCTTGCCGGCGCGTGTGCCGATCGCCGGCCGCTATGTCCTGTTGGAGCCGCTCGCATTGCGGCACACCGAGGAACTGTGGGATGCCGCGCAAGGCGCCGACGACAGTTGGGCCTATCTCGGCTGCGGGCCGTTTGCCTCGATGCAGGCCATGGCTCGCTATGTCGCGGGGTTCGCGACAGAGCAAGACCGAATGGTCTGGGCGATCCGGCCGATCGACAGCGGCCTGGCATCGGGTTGGCTTTCGTTTCTCGACATCCAGCCGAAGAACGCAGCGATCGAGCTCGGCAGCATCTGGTTCGCGCCGCGGCTGCAACGCACGCGCGCGGCGACCGAGTCGATGGTCCTGCTGTTGCGGCTTGCGGCGGACGAATTGGGCTACCGGCGGGTGGTTTGGAAATGCAATGCGCTGAACGCGCCGTCGAAGCGTGCCGCGGAACGGCTGGGTTTTGTCTATGAGGGCTGCCACCGCATGCACGTGGTGACCAAGGGCCGGCAGCGCGACACCGATTGGTACAGCATCATCGCCGACGAGTGGCCGCGCTGCCGGGATGCGTTCGCGGCGTGGCTGGACCCGGCGAATTTCGACGCCGACTGGGTGGCGTTGCGAGGGCTGAAGGAGCTGCGGGAGAGGGCGTAGGCGAGCGGCACTTTGCCAACTGTGCGGTATTGAATCGGCGTCGGATGGAATACTTCCAGCGCGAGGCGTGCACCCCGATATCAGGCTGACCTGATGGCTATTTGAGAACGGCGAGCGCGGCCAGCCCGCACGCATATGCGGTAAGCAATACCGCAAGTATGCCCCACATGTACGTCTTGCTGGGCTTTTCGGCGAGTTCGCCGCGCAATTCAGCCCGCAGCTCGGCAATGTCAGCCTTGGTCGCGAGATGCGGCAGCAGCGTCGTCAGGATTGTCTTGATCTCCAGCACTGCGGCTTCCAGCCGGGCGCGTGCGGCGTTTTCTTCACGCATCTCTTCCTCTCCAGCCGCGATACCCGTGCTGCCATGTGGCCATCGTAGTACGGGCCATGCGGCCCCGCAACCGGCGTGTCAGGCATCGGCGGCAATCTCCGCGCGGCGCACCGATCGTCCTACACGCAGGTCAACAATCCCCTGGCCCGCCGGCGCATGCACCTCGCACGCTACTGCGCCGCGGCCGCCGCCAGTTCCCCGCGCGAAATCCGCAGCACCAGCATCGAGGCGAGCAAGCATGCGAGGCCGCTGGTGATGAACGCCAGCATGTAGGTTCCCGTCAGGTCCCGCACGGTGCCCGCGCCCAACGCCGCCAGTGCGCCGCCCACCTGATGCCCGGCGAAAATCCACGCGACGATCACCGGCGCATCGCGGCGTCCGAACACTTCGTTGGTCAGGGTGAAGATCGGCGGACCGGTCGCGACCCAGTCGAGGCCGTAGAATATGGCGAACACCGACAGGCTCAGCGTGTCGAACTGGGTGAACGGCAACACCACCAGCGACAGCCCGCGCAGTCCGAAATACCAGAACAATAGCACGCGCGGATTGACGCGGTCGCAGGCCCAGCCGGAGAGCGTCGAGCCGATCAGGCTGAACACGCCGATCACCGCCAGGAAGCTGGCGCCCGTCACCGGCGGAATCCCGTGGTCGGCGCAATAGGCGATCAGGTGGGTGTTGATCAGCCCGTTGGTGGAGAAGCCGCAAATGCCGAAGCTCGCCACCAGCAGCCAGAAGTCGAGTGAACGCGCGCCGCGTCCCAGCGCCGTGACGGCGATCGAGAATGGATTGCCCTGGCGCGGCGCCGGTCGCCACACGGTATCGGCCCCATAGGCACCGATCCCGACGGACGCGGGTGATTCCGGCAGCAGCATCGCCAACAGCGGCAGGGCGGCGGCCATCGCGACGGTGCACCCCACCGCGACGCCGCGCCAGCCGTAGAGGTTGGCGAGGACCGCCAACAGCGGCAGGAACACGAGCTGTCCGGCCGCGTTGGCGGCGGTCAGGATGCCCATCGCCAGTCCCGTGCTCCGTACGAACCAGCGATTGGAGACCGCTGCCGCGATGCCAACTGCTCCGCCGCCGGAGCCAAGCCCGACCATCAACCCCCAGGTCAGGAAGAACTGCCAGGGCGCGGTCATGAAAATGGACAGGCCCGTGGCCGCCATCAGAATGGTCATGCAGGCCAGGATGGTGCGCTTCAGGCCGATTACATCGATCAGCCCGGTCAGGAACGGCCCGGTGGCGCCGAGCAAGATGATGTTGATGGAAACGGCGGCGGAGATGGTGGCGACGTCCCAGCCGAAGGCATGCTCCAGCGGCACGATCATCACGCCTGGCGCGGCGCGGACGCCGACGCCCGCCAGCATCGAGACGAACATGACGACCAGCACCACCCAGGCGTAGTGCAGCCGTCCGGAGCAAAGCCTGGCCAGCCGAAGCGTGATCACGATAGGGACTTTCCTCTGCCGGAGCGCATCATAGGAGGAACGCATCCCGCTTGGCGACCCGCGGGCGGGGATGGAATGCGCGCGACTTGGCGACCGTCGGTCGGAGATGGAATACGCGCCACTCCGCGAGCCGCGGTCGGGGATGCAATGCGCGCGACCTGGCGACCGCGGTCGGAGGGTGACCTGCGGACGGAGAAGGAACATGTGCCACTTGGCGACCCGCGGACGAACCCGCGCCGCGCCTCACGCCCAGCCGACGCAGTACGGTTCGGGCTGCATGTCCACGGGTTCGCCGCCGCTATCGGGCACAGGGTAGCGGTCCTTGAACGTGAAGGCGTGCGCCGTGGGACCCTTGCGACGCAGATGCTCCAGCCGGGCGAGCGCCTCCTCTGCCGTTGGCTGATGGCCCGCTGGCACCCACCATAGAACCTGATAGGCCATGTCGGGCTTGCTGAACCAATCGCGACGGCGCGCCATCACCGTGGTATGCACAGACCGGTAGACGAACGTGAACAGCGCCTCGACCGACACCCAGACGGACATATTGACAATGAAGTTTGGGTCGTCGCTGACTTTGATATCGGTGGCGTTGCCGCTGTCGCTCTTGAGCCGCCAGACGAATCCAGGGGATGCCTCCGCGAGCATATTGATGCCGTCGAGCGCCGCGGCGAAGTCGGCCAGCTCCCGGCTGTCCAGCGCCGCCACGGTGGTTCCTACGTTGAGTTGGGCAATGTGCCAGACTGGCATGCTCGTGCGTACGCCTCCGAAAGGCGATCTGCCTTGCCAAATCCGAAAGCCGGGAACGAACCCCGGACGGAAGTCGGTGGCTCCCCTCCGAACCCTGGCAACCGAAGACTGACGACTGCTTAGTGCAGCCACCCCGCCAAAATCGCCAGCAGCAGGATCGCCACGATGTTGGTGATCTTGATCATCGGATTCACCGCGGGCCCGGCGGTGTCCTTGTATGGATCGCCCACGGTGTCACCGGTCACCGCGGCCTTGTGCGCCTCGGAGCCCTTGCCGCCGTGGTTGCCCTCCTCGATGTATTTCTTCGCGTTGTCCCACGCGCCGCCGCCCGAGGTCATCGAGATCGCCACGAACAAGCCGGTGACGATGGTGCCCAGCAGCATCGCGCCCAGCGCGGCGAACGCCGCGGCACGGCCGGCGATGATGTCGATCACGATCCACAGCACGATCGGCGCCAGCACCGGCAGCAGCGACGGGATCAGCATCTCCTTGATCGCCGCCCGCGTCAGCATGTCCACCGCGCGGCCGTATTCCGGCTTGGCGGTATGCTCCATGATGCCGGGGATCTCGCGGAACTGGCGACGCACCTCCACCACCACGGCGCCGGCGGCGCGGCCCACCGCGGTCATGCCCATGGCGCCGAACAAGTAGGGCAGCAGGCCGCCGATGATCAGGCCGATCACCACGAACGGGTTCTGCAGCGAGAAATCCACTTTCAGCGTGGGGAAGTAGTCGGACAGGCCCTGGGTATAGGCGGCGAACAACACCAGCGAGGCCAAGCCGGCCGAGCCGATCGCATAGCCCTTGGTCACCGCCTTGGTGGTGTTGCCGACCGCGTCCAGCGCGTCGGTGGTGACGCGCACGTCGCGCGGCAGGTCGGCCATCTCGGCGATGCCGCCGGCGTTGTCGGTGACAGGACCGTAGGCGTCCAGCGCCACGATCATGCCGGCCAGCGACAGCATCGTGGTCACCGCCACGGCGATGCCGAACAAGCCGGAAACCATGTAGGTGACGATGATGCCGATGCAGATGACGATGGCGGGCAGCGCGGTTGCCTCCATCGACACCGCGAGGCCCTGGATCACGTTGGTGCCGTGGCCGGTGGTGGAGCTCTGCGCAATGGAGCGCACCGGGCGGTATTCCGTCGCGGTGTAGTATTCGGTGATCCAGACGAGAGCTCCGGTCACCGCCAGCCCGATCAGCGCGCAGATGAAGAGCTGAAGCCCGGTCACGGAGGTGCCGCCGGCCATCGCCAGCGGGGTGGAGAAGCCGACGAACCAGGCGATGACGATGGCGATGCCGACCACCGACAGCGCGCCGGTGACCAGCAGACCGCGGTACAGCGCCTTCATGATGCCGTTGTCGGGCCCGAGCTTGACGAAATACGTGCCCACGATCGAGGTCAGGATGCAGATGCCGCCAATCCCCAGGGGCAGCATCAGCAGGTGGTCGCGCACCTCGCCGGTGAACGAGATCGCCGCCAGCAGCATGGTGGCGACAATGGTTACCGCGTAGGTCTCGAACAAGTCGGCGGCCATGCCGGCGCAGTCGCCGACGTTGTCGCCGACGTTGTCGGCGATGACGGCGGGGTTGCGGGGGTCATCCTCGGGGATGCCGGCCTCGACCTTGCCCACCAGGTCGGCACCCACGTCGGCGCCCTTGGTGAAGATGCCGCCGCCAAGACGGGCGAAGATGGAGATCAGCGACCCGCCGAAGCCCAGCGCGACCATCGCGTCGAGCACGCCGCGAAGCTGCACGTCGCTGATGGTGGCGCCGTAGGCCCCGCGCAGGATCGCGTAATAGATGGAAAGTCCCAGCAGGCCGAGGCCGACCACCAGCAGCCCGGTGATGGCGCCCGACTTGAAGGCAATGGCCAGGCCGGCGCCGAGGCCGTTCTTGGCGGCCTCCGCGGTGCGGACATTGGCGCGCACCGAGACGTTCATGCCGATATAGCCGGCCGCGCCCGACAGCACCGCGCCGATCAGGAAGCCAATGGCCACGTGGATGCCCAGGGTGACGCCGAGAATGATCATGATCACCACGCCGACCATGGCGATGGTGGTGTACTGGCGGTTCAGGTAGGCCTGCGCGCCCTCGCGCACCGCGGCGGAGATCTCCTGCATGCGGGCGGTGCCGGCATCGGCGGCGAGCACCTCGCGGGCGGTGACCACGCCGTAGATCAGCGACAGCAGACCGCACACGATGATCAGGATCAGGGCCAGTTGCATCTGGGGTTTTTCCTTGTTGGAACCTCGGTGACGTGTCCCGGGACTGGTTCCGAATGGGAGGGCAATGGGTGTGGCGCGGCGATATGCCAGAAGCGTCCAGGTCAGGCAAATCACGCCCGGCGAGGCGAATTCTCCGTTCCCCGTGTCGGCTCGGGTCGTGACGCGGATCAGGGTCACGCGGCGTCGATGCGCGCGTGGCCCGGCGTGCCTGCCGGTCGGCGCAGGACATCGTTATGTGCGATGTTGCACAACGCAGGCAGTCGGTGCCGGCGTCAGCCCACCACGGTGTAGGCGGCCAGCACGGTCAGCGCGGCGATCGCCAGCGTGGCATGCAGACCGACCATCAGGACGGGCAGGCGGTGGTGGCGCAGACGCTCGAACAGGATCTCCAGCCCGGCGAGCAAGGTGAGGCCGAGCAAAATGGCGGCGACGCGGCCGAATCCGGCCACACCCATGGCGGCGCCGCGTGGCGGACCGCCGAGACAGAGCAACAGGACGCTGAACCCGGCCGCGCCAAGCAGGCCGTGCATGGCCCAGACCGGCCAGCGGAGCGGGCGGAGGCGTGCGGCAGTCAGATGCAGCGTGGCCAGGGCCAGGCCGATGCAGGCCGCCAGCACCAGCAGGCTAAGCGAGAGCGGCAGCATGGCGGACGGCCGGCGGCGCGGGATCGCGGCAGACGAGGGGACCTGGCACGTGCGCGAGGCTAGCACGAGGCGCGTGGGACGGGGAGCGGCGGCGAAACACGGCAGCGGCACAACACGGAGAGCATCAACCTCACGCCGGGTGGTTCCACCGCAGCTCCGGGTCCAGCGGAAACACCGGCCGCCGCACCTTGCGGAAGGTTAGCTGGCCATAGTCCGATGTGCACACGCCGACGCCGGCGCATGCCACGGTCTCGCGCGCGATCTTGCCCAGGTCGGCGCGCCAGTGCACGCGGCTCTTGATCGCCACGAACTGCTTGCGCGACGGATCGATGCCCAGCACTTGCAGCATCTCCTGCGCGGTTGGCTCGATATGGCGCGACAGCAGCACGATCTGCACCTTGCCGGTATCCAGCACCACGGTGCGGCCCATGAACACTTGCAGCCCCGGCGTCAGGCCGCCCTTCAGGCGGAAGCGGCCCGACGAGATGGTCTGCACCGTGCCGGTGACGGTCAGAGGTGCGCTCGCAACAGGAAGCTGCGGCATCGCCAGCCTGGCGCCGATCGACAGCGTGACGGTGGCACCAACGCCCGCCTGCACCGCTTGCTCCACGGCCTGCGGATCGTAGATGCCGAAGAACACCACATCGTCGAGGTCCTGGCGGATGATCTCGCGCAGCGTGTCGGTGGTGTCCATCGTGCCGCCGCTGGCACAGTTGTCGTAATGATCGAGCAATACCACGGGTCGCTGCCCTGGCGCGCCAAGCTGGCGGGCGCGGCGGACGGAAGCCTCCAGCGGCTCGACCTCGAACATGAAGTCGCGGCGCGCGGCCCAGGCACGCGACAGCAGCTCGTCCACCATCGCCTGCGCCGCGCCCGGGTCATTGTCGGCAACCACCACGGCGGAGAGCCCCGCCATCGGCACATCGGCATGCGGGAAGCCAACGAACAAACTGGCGGCAAGCGCACGTCCGCCGGCTTCATACTCGGCACAGAGGGCTTGCAGCTCCTGGTTGGGCGCGCGGTGGGTGCCCTGCGCCATCACATGCGGCAGCATCGGCGCGTTGCCCCAGGCGGCGGTGGGCCTCGCCTCGCCGCGCATCACCCGCAGCAGGGCGCGGGCAGCGCGCTCGGCGGTCTGGCGCTGGTCGATGTGCGGATAGGTCTGGTAGCCGGTGACGATCTGGGCATGCCGCACCATCGGATCAAACACATTGGCGTGCATGTCGTAGGCGACGCAGAGCGGCGTCACCGGATCGATCGCGCGGATGCGCGACAGCAGCTCGCCCTCGCCGTCGTCATGCTGTTGCGTGACCATGGCGCCGTGCAGGTCGAGCCAGATCGCGTCGAAACCCCCATGCGCGACGGCGTCGGTGATCAGGCGGGCGCAGGTCTCGTAGGCATCGGTGTCCACCGGTCCGCTCGGTGGCGCGCTGGCGCATACCGGCACCACGACCTCGGCCCCTTGCTGCTGCGCCACCGCCAGGTAGCCGCCCATGCAGGTGCCGGTGCCACGGTAGAACTCGATCGCCGCCTGGCCTTGCAGCAACGCGGTGCCATCGCGGCAGAAGCGGTCGAGCCGTGTGGGAACCGGGGAGAAGGTGTTGGTCTCGTGCGAAAGCGTGGCGAGGAGCAAGCGCATGACATCGGTCCGCTGTGGCTGCCCGCACCATGCGGGAGGGATGGGCGCCCGTGCAACGTCCCCGCGGCGCTATCTCCCTACGCCGCCTGCGCCAGGCGCACCGGTGTGTCGCGGAACGCGGCGCCCTCATGCCGCAGCAGCCAGCGCTTGCGGTCCAGACCGCCGCCATAGCCGGTCAGTGAACCGTCGGCGCCGATCACGCGATGGCAGGGCACCACGATGCTGATCGGGTTCGATCCGTTGGCCGCGCCAACGGCGCGCACCGCCGTGGGGCAGCCCACCCGCGCGGCCAGCGCGCGATAGCTCAGCGTTTCGCCCGCCGCGATCGTGGTCAGCCCGCGCCACACCGCGCGCTGGAACGCCGTGCCGGCGGTGCGCCATGCGATCGCCGCGAGACAGCCGACCTCGCCGTCGAAGTATCGGCGCACCAGCCGCCTCACTTGCTCCGGCGCCGCCCCCTGCTGCGGCGTCGGCGATCCGTAGTGCAGGCGCAGCAGGCGCGCCATGGCGTCCACGCGATCGGCCCAGTCGAATGCGCGGAGCTGGCCGGCCTCGTCGGTGACGAGCAATGCTTCGCCGATCGGCGTTGCCATGCGGTCGAGGTACAGGCGCTCAGGCAGCTTGCCGGTCATGAGGCAGTTTCTCCACCATGGCATGAGTTTCCGACGCCCAGAGATGCAGCGCGGCATAGGCCCGCCATGGCCGCCAGCGCTCGGCATGCGCGAGCAAGGCGGCAGGCGTCGGCCGCAGCCCGCGACGATCGGCCATGGCGCGCAGCAGGCCGATATCGGCGGCCGGGAATGCGTCTGGCTCGCGCAGCTCGCGCATGGCGATGTATTGCGCCGTCCACTCGCCGATGCCGGCCAGCGCGCGCAACTGGCCGATCGCGTCCTCCAGGCTGCGGCGCGGGCCGAACAACAGCGGGTCGGCGACGACGGAGGAGGCCAGCGCAGACAAGGCGTCGCGACGGGTCTTCGGCATGCCGATCGCGGCAAGGTCGGTGGCTGCCAGCGCCTGCGGCGTCGGAAAGACGTGGGTCAGACCGGGATGTGAGGCCGGCGGCGGCAGCGCCTCGCCATAACAGGCGACGATTTTGCCGGCGAGCAATGTCGCGGCGGAGACCGTGATCTGCTGCCCCAGGATCGCCCGCACGGCGAGCTCGAACCCGTCCCAGGCGCCGGGCACGCGCAGCCCGGGCCGTGCGGCCACCAGCGGCGCCAGCACCGGGTCGGTGCCGAGATGCGCGCCGATCGCCACCGGGTCCGCCGCCAGATCGAACACGCGGCGGACGCGCGCGATGATCGCCGGCAGGTGCCGCACCTCCGGGAACCCGACGAAGACCTTCAGACAGTCGCCGGCGGCGCGTTCCACCGTGATCGTGCCGCGGGCGGCGCCGATGGCGATGGTGCGCGCGTAGCGCTCCGCGGTGACGACCTCGACGCCCGGAATGGCGCGTGCCCGCAGGAACGCCAGGATGGCGTCCCAGTCATACGGCGGCCGGTAGCCGAGCCTGACGGTGACGGCGGCGGGGGTGCCAGCCGGCTGGGCGCCATCACCGGCGCGTCGCAGCGCGGTCGGCGGACGCCGGAAAAGCTGTCGGAACGTCTCGTTGAAGCGCCGCAGGCTGCCGAAGCCGGCCGCCGCCGCGACATCGGTCATCGGCAGCGCGGTGTCCTGGATGAGCTGCTTGGCCAGCAGGATCCGCCGGGTCTGGGCAATGCTGACCGGTGAGGCGCCGAGATGCTGGCAGAACAAGCGGCGAAGCTGGCGTTCGCCCATGCCGAGCCGGTCCGCGAGATGCGCTACGCCGGCCTGGTCCAGCGCCCCCGCCTCGATCAGCGCGAGCGCGCGCGAGACGGTGTTGGAGCTGCCGCGCCAGAAGGCCAGCTCCGGCGAGATTTCCGGGCGGCAGCGCAGGCAGGGGCGGAAGCCCGCCTCCTGTGCCGCGGCCGCGGTGGGGAAGAAGCGGACGTTGCGGCGCCTCGGTGTGGGCGCCGGGCAGAACGGCCGGCAGTAGATGCCGGTGGTGGTGACGCCGACGAACAGTCGGCCGTCGAAGCGACGGTCGCGGGTCTCGATGGCGCGGTAACAGGCGTTGTCGTCCATGTCCATGCGCCGAGGATGGCGCAGGGGGAGCGGGTTGTCTCGCGGTTTTCGGACGTCAACGCAGTGGCCTGGCATGGCGGTCGCCGCCATGAGCGGCCGGCCTCCGCTTCGGCGCGCGTCCCGAACGGGATGGCGCGGGTGGCGTGCTTCGCTACACGCCATCATCGGTAAATATCATAGTTATACAACTTCAGATAGAATTTCATTGATCATTCGTCTCCCCTAGTGGTAGACAGCTACCTTGTAAGCCGCGACAGGGGAATACGACAATTTCCCTAAGGAAGCGCGCATGTCGTCATCTGGCGGGCGCAGGGCGTGTCGTGGCGCCAGTGGCCGCCGCGTGTGGGAAGGAGCCGATGCAGCGACCGACCGGAACGTCATGGCGCTGCGACAGCCACATTGTTCGTGCCCCGGGCGTCACCGGCGCTGACCCCCAAGCAGTGGTGCGCGCCAGCGGCGTTGCCGTCGCAACGCTGCGGCGCACCCGGCGGCACCCACGCATTCCCGTGAACCAACAGGCGGAGGCCAGCCCATGACCAGCTACACATGGATCGCCAGTACCCCCAGCGGCGATTGGAGCACGGCAAGCGACTGGACCCCGGGCGGCGGGCCTCCCGGGGGCAGTACCTCTGGCGTCGATGACGCCTTCCTGGGCGCCGGCAGCGCGAGCTACACCGTGACCGTGGGGGGGCCGGATATCTTCGATATCGACAGCCTCAACATCGCCGGTGGCGGGCTTGGCGACATCACCAGCCTGAGCATCAGCGGCGCGCTCTTTACCAACAGTGTGGCGTATTCCGGTCCGGGCGGCGACGCCGCGATCACCGTCGATGCGGGGGGTCAGTTGCTTATACGCAGCGACCTGTCTGCCGCCAATCCCGAGACAATCGTGCTGGCCGGCGGCGAGGTCGAGCTTGGCAGCGCGATCTTCGACGGCATCGACCTTGGACGATCCAATATTACCTTTACGTTCGCCGGCAGCGGCGGGTTGTTCGAAATCAATTCATCACATTTCCGCGTTGGCGAGGTCGCGAGCCAAACGCTCACCAACGTGCAAGCCGGCGACGCCATCCAATTCGACGACGCCGATTTCACCGGCGACACCTACACCTATAGCGGCACCACGCTGACGGTGATGGACGGCAGCACAACCGTCCTGACCATGGACAATCTCTCGGCGCTCCCCGGCACCACCTTCTCGTTCAATGGCCAGTTCATCGACGTGGCCTGCTTCGCCGCCGGCACCCGCATCCTCACCGCGCAGGGCGAGAAGAATGTCGAATCCTTGCGGCCGGGCGACATGGTCTGCCGGCTGGCGGAGGGAGGGTTACAAGCCGAGCCGGTGCGATGGATCGGCCGGCGGCGGATCGATCTGAGGTTGCATCCGCGACCGGAGACGGTGGCGCCGATCCTGATCATGCGCGACGCCTTCGCTGACGGCACGCCGCACAGCGACCTGACGGTCTCGCCCGACCATGCGATCTTCGTCGATGGCAAGCTGGTCTGCGCCCGGCAGTTGGTCAACCACACCACCATTTGCCAGCAGACGGCTGCCGCGTCGGTCGAGTATTTCCATGTCGAGCTGATCTCGCATGGCATCCTGCTGGCCAACGGTCTGGCTGCCGAGAGCTATCTGGACACCGGCAATCGCGGCTTCTTCGGCAACGCCGGCGAGCCGCTGGTCTTGCATCCGGACCTGACGGGCGGCGAGGCCTATCCGCGCCGCGAAGCCGCATCCTGCGCGCCCTTCGTCTGGGATGCGGCGAGCGTGCAGCCGATTTGGCAACGCCTCGCGCAGCGGGCCGCCGCGCTTGACCGCCCTCCGCCGTCGCCCGCTACCACGCGTGACCCGCAGCTTCATATCGTCGCCGACGGCCGCCGCCTGCGCCCGTTGTCGTGCGCCAATGGCGAGTACGTGTTCGTGCTGCCGCCGGGAACAGTCGCGGTGCGCCTCGAGTCGCGTGCCGATACGCCCAGCGCGGTCAGGCCATGGCTCGAGGACCGCAGGCGGCTCGGTGTCTATGTCGCGCGAATCGTCCTGCGCAATGCCCTGGACTTCGAAGAGGTGCCGCTTGACCATCCGAGCCTCTCGACCGGGTGGTGGGCAGTGGAACCTGCCGGCGGCGAGGCACTGCGCCGATGGACCAACGGCAGCGCGGTGCTGCCGCTGCCGGCGCTGCCGCGGCCCGTGGTGCTGCAGATCCAGCTCTGCGGCAACGACATGACCTATCTTGCCGATGCGGTGCTGCATCGTCAGGTTGCCTGACGGCTGCCAGCCTCCGTCTCGGAGCCACGCGAGAGGCTGGGTTCGGCTACCGCATGGCCGGTGTAGCCGACGCGGACAACCGCCATGCGGCTGTAGGTCCCGGGCACGACACGGCCGCCGCTCGGTTGCGGGCGCGGATCGTTGCGATCGCATGGACCTCGGCCGGGAGAGCGGCATGCGCGCCGCTCTCACCATAGTCGGGCTCCTGGCCATCTTTGCGGTTCGATCGGAGCGCGATCGTTACGCTCATGCGCAGTGCGATCGTTGCGCCCACGCGTAGCGCGATCGTTTCGCCCATGCGCAGTGCGATCGTTACGCCCATGCGCAGTACGATCGTTACGTCCATGCGGAGCGCGATCGTTACGCCCATGCGCAGTGCGATCGTTGCGTCCTTGCGTGGACGGCCGGCACGATCCCGGCCATGGCGGTGATTACCCTGCAAGGATCGCAGACCGTCGTCCGCATCGGCCCTGAGGGCCCGGCGCCTGGAAGGGTGCCTCGGCAGGGGGGATTGCCTCGGCGCCACAGCCATCGCAATGAGCAATTGCCGCGCCGGAGACAGCGGCACCCTCCCTCCGGACCGACGCTTCATGGCCCCCCTCGCCTATCTGCTACCCGGTTACTTGCTCGGATCGATCCCGTTCGGCCTGCTGCTGACACGCGCGGCGGGGCTGGGCGACATTCGCGCCATCGGCTCCGGCAACATCGGCGCCACCAACGTGCTGCGCACCGGCAACAAGGCGCTGGCCGCCGCGACGCTGCTGCTGGATCTCGGCAAGGGCGCCGCCGCCGTGCTGCTTGCCCGCTGGCTCGCGGGACCGGAGGCGGCGCTATGGGGCGGCCTCGGCGCGGTGCTGGGCCACCTGTTCCCGGTCTGGCTGCGCTTCAAGGGCGGCAAGGGCGTGGCCACCGGCTACGGCGTGCTGATCTCCGCCGCCTGGCCGGTGGGGCTGGCGGCCGGCGCGATCTGGTTGCTCGCGGCGGCACTGCTGCGCCGGTCGTCGCTGGCGGCGCTGATCTCCTTCGCCGCGGCGCCGTTCCTGGCCTGGGGACTGGCGGACGCCGGCATGATCTGGCTGGCGGCGGCCATTGCCGTGCTGATCTACACCCGCCACCACAGCAACATCCGCCGATTGCTTGCGGGCACCGAGCCACGGATCGGGGAGCATAGTCCGGGGAAGGCCTAACAGGCTGCTGAAACACGTTTGTCACCGGCTAACGACGAACGAATGATTCGCTACGCCATCATGTCTCGCAACAAAATTGCGAACATCAACCCGCATCGATTCCATTCCGACTTTCGTTCCTCGCTCGCTGGAGTTTTTCAGCAGCCTGCTAAGCAGAGATGCGCAACCTGTCCCCCACACGAGACCAGCGCGAACCGCAGCAGTGGAGGTGGAAACGCCCCGGCATGTCGCCAGCCTAGTTTTGGTACTCCTGCATGATCCGCTCATAGCTGCCATTCGCCTTGATCGCCGCCAGCGCCGCCTCCCATTGCTTCGCCGCGGCATCGTCCAACGATTTTGAGCCGGCGAGATACATCATGTTCTCACTCACCAGGCCGAGCTCCTTGACCGCCGCGAAGTTGCTGCCCGCCGCCCGCAGCGAGGCCCGCGCCGCAAGCTCGCCGGTCAACCAGCAACCGATGCGGCCGGCGAGCAACTTTTTGGCATCCAGGCCTTCATCGCTGACCGGTTCGATATGTTCGAATCCATGCGCGTGCGCCGCGGCCTCGCCCGGCCCACCAATCTGCATGCCTACCACCTGATTGCGGCAGTCATCGATCGTCTTGAGCGGACTGTCAGCCTTGGCAACCACGACGAAGCGGTCCGGCGCCAGCGGGATGATCCAGCGGAAATTCGCTTCCCGGTCCGGGATGCGGCCGAGCGGGACGATCAGGACGTCCGCGGCGTCCATGACCGCTTTCTGCGCGCGGGCGCGCGGCAGGACCTGAATGCTGATCTCGTCGTGCGCCGCCTGTGCCATGGCCTGCACCAATTCGATCCCCAGCCCGGCCGGCTTGCCATCGCTTTCCATCGCCCAGGGCGGCAGGTCGGGACTGACCACGCGGAACCTGGCGGCATGCGCCGGCACCGCGGCCAGCAACGCCAGCACGAGGCAGAGTCGCTTCATTGTCGTGATGCTCCTTCCGATGAGACCGATGCTTGCAAGTTTTGGAACGCGCGTGCCGCCCGTGCGCGGCACGTCTGCCCGGGCCGGTGGACACACGTCGCAATGCCAGCCACGGCGAATCGCGGTCGGCCGGAACCCCGCACCGTCATGCGGCCAGCCGTTCCGCGAGCGATGACCAGTGACGCTTGAGCGTTTCGGTGCCCCGCTCGTCCAGCCGGAACATCAGATGCAGGGCGTCGCCTTCGCCGGCTCGCACTGTCACCGGGAACGCTGCACCGAACCCTTCGATGGCCAGCGTGCCAATCGTGTCGACGGCCAGCGCCGGAGCACCACGCAAATTGGCGCCGCCTTCGGACAGATCGACCACTCGCGCCGAGTGCGTCACACCCGCGACCGTCAACTGACACGGCAGGTCGACCGCAACGCGGCGCCCGCCACGACGATCGACTTCGCTGGTCGAGGTGCGCACCACACGCACCACCGAATGCCGCAGCGCCTCCATCGCGCTATCGAGATTGCCACTGTTCTCCCGCACTTCGGCGGCATGGCGGCCGGTGTCGCTGGCCTCGGCCGAGACTTCGGAGGTACGCGCGGTCACCCGGTTCGCAGCGTTCGCGGTCTCCGTCACGCTGCGCGCGATCTCCCGCGTCGCGCTGCCCTGTTGCTCCACCGCCGCGGCGATCGATCCGGCGATGCTGTCGATCTCGGTGATGGTTTGCTCGATCCGCGCCACCGCCGCGACCGAGGCGCCGGTCGCCGTGCGCACCTGGCCGATATGACGGGCAATGTCCTCGGTGGACCGCGCCGTCTGCGTCGCAAGCTGCTTCACCTCCGAGGCCACCACGGCAAAGCCCTTGCCGGCATCACCCGCCCGCGCCGCCTCGATCGTGGCGTTCAGGGCGAGCAAATTGGTGCGCGCGGCGATCTCGCCGATGATGTCGGCGACACTGCCGATCCGGTCGACCTCCTGGCTCAGCGCCTCGATCGTCGAGCGGGTTTCCTTGCCGGCGTCCACCGCATGGCCGACCACCGCGCGCGACTGGCTCGCCTGGTTGCCGATCTCGCTGATCGAGGCGGCCAATTGCTCCGCCGCGCTGGCCACCGTCTGCACGTTGGCCAGCGCCTGTCCTGCCGCGGCCGAGGCGTCGGCGGCCAGAGTCTCGGTGCGACCGGCGGACGCACTCATCGCATCGGCGATCCGCGTCATCGCCTGGGTGCGCTGGCGGATTTGCTCCAGCGCATTGCCGGTTTCGCTTTCGATCGTCTCGGCCATGCCGACCAGGGCCGCACGCTTCTCGGCCTCGGCTTGCTCGCGCGCCTTCGCCTGCTGTGCCGCAAGCTCGCCGCGCTTCACCATGTGATCGCGAAACACCTCGACGGCACGGGCAATCGCGCCAATCTCATCGTTCCGTTGCAACGCCGGTACCTGCAATGACGTGTCGCCGCCGGCCAGCCGCGTCATCGCGGCACTCATCCGGCTGAGCGGGACGGTGATCAGCCGCAGCGTCACATAGTTGGTGCCAAGCAGCCCAATGAGGACGACAACCGCGTCGAGCAATCCCTCGCGCAGCCGCTCGCGCAGCACCTGTTGCAGGCGCGCCGTGGACAGGCTCAACACCAGCCGGCCAATCACAGACGACTTGCCACTGTCGAGATGAATGATATCGGTGGAGCGCTGGATCACGCTTTGCCCCGGCAGCAGCGCACCGCGCGAGGCGAGACGCTTGCCGTCGCTGTCCAGCACCTCGGCGAACTGGAAGTCCGGGTCGCGCGCCAGCCCCACCATGGCCGCCGCGACCTTGCCCGCATCGAGGTCCCATACCGCCGGCGAGATCGCCTCGGCCTGAACTTCTCCCAGCAACGCGGCGCGTGTGGTCAGATGCTCCCGCTGGTCCGCCAGGTCACGACGGATGTCGATCGTGGTCATCCCGGCCATGATGCAGGTGGTGATCACGGCCATGATCATCAGCGTGCGCGTCTTGAGACTGCGCGCACGTGTCGGCCGGGCGGCCGGTGCGGTCATGCGGCACCTGTGAATATCCGAAGCAATGCGTTTAGGACGAAACGGTTACCAAAATCCTAAGGCACGACTGCGGGGCGCGATTGCCAGCGTGCTCGTGCCGTGACAACAACGTTCCGTACCGGGCCGCCGCCATCCGTACCTGGCCGCCGCCAACTGCAGCGCACACGCTCCGGCGGATGGTCGTCCAACAATGCCGGTGAAAGCAGGACGCATTGCCATCGGCCGGCGGCCGACCCGCGGCTGCAGGCATCCGCGGCGGCTGGCGCCGCGAGCCCCGCCCCGCTGGCGGCAAGGGTTGGTCAGGCAGGCATCCCCGCCGACAGCATCCCCGCCGACAGCATCCCCGCCGACAGGCACGCCGGCATGCGCGTCAGCGCCGGGGCACCAGCGTCACCGTGGGAGCGCCCGGGGCCGTGCCTTTCGCCGCGCCCGCCTTGGCCAGAAAACTCGGCGCCACGTTCCATTGCATGCCGTCATCGGCGATGACCGTCACCGTCTTGCGGTTGTAGCGCGTCAGTATGCCGGCGAGGCGCTCACGCCCGGGCGGGTGGAACGTCACCCGGTCGCCGATCCGGAACTCCAGCATCCCGACATGGGCGCGCATATCCCTCAGCACGCGCAGCCGCGCCACGATGCAATGGTTCAGGTCAATCAGCTCCTGCTCGCTCAGCCTGTCGATGTCGATGGTCATGGCCGGTCATTCCAGGTTGCGGCGTGCGCCTTCGCGGCGCGGATACTGGCGCTGCCCGTCGAGTCGTGTCAGCCGGACGCCAGCACCCGGCTGCCTGATATGCGTCCGGATCGCGGTCTCGCCCAGGGGAAATCGCTTGACTTTCGGCGTGGAGATGTTAGTTAGTCACATTGACGTATCGCCGCTGCCACGCCCCCGCGCGGGGCGGCTATGCCACTGGTCAGAAGGAGGACCATGCCCGCTGCCGCGGCCATCGCCGGCCTCGCTGCCCGCCCCGGTCCCGGAACGGATCGGCACAGCGCAGCCATGCCCGCGCGGATCGCGGAAGTCCTGCCGGTGGTTCAGATCCTCGCCGACTACGGCCGCCACTTGCTCGACACCATGGAGCATCGCGCCCTGTGGCGCGGCTTCGCCACCATCGCACAGTTCTTCGGCACCGCCGCCGTGCCGGTGATGCTGGCACACATCCAGCGCGGCATCATGCGCGCGGTCGCGCTGGAACGTGTGTTGCGCGCGCGTGCGGCGCGGGGCCGGGACCTCGTGCCCCGGCCGCCGCCCGGTTATTGCTGGCGCACGGTCAGCGGCGAGGACCCGCCGGAGGAACCATCGGAACAAGCAGCGGCACCCATGGCCGGTGCCCAGCCAGCTTCATCAACCGCCGATGCTGGGCCGGCGGCCGCCGAATTCGCGTCGGCAGCGTCAGCGGCAGCGTCAGCGGACGCAGCATCGGCGGCGTCAGCGGCCGCGTCATCGGCGGCGTCAGCGGCCGCGTCATCGCCGCCCGCCACGCCGGTGGCCCCGACGCGGCAACCGCGCCGCCCTGGCATCCCCGATGCATTGCTAACCCTCGATAACCTCCCCTCGATGGCGCGGCTGATGATCGAGGTGCGCCACCGTCCGATCGGCCGCACCCTGGTGGAAATCTGCCGCGACCTCGGCGTCGCCCCCATCCTGTGCACCGGCCCGTTCTGGGACCGCTTGCTCGCCGCGATCCAGTTCTATCGCGGCAGCCTGGGCAATGTGATGCTGGAGATGCTGCGGCGGGAGAAGCGCTTCGCGAAGGAGCAATGGCAGCATCCGAATGCGGGGTTGCCGGCGGAGACGCTCGATGGCGTCCGGCGTGTGCTGGGGTTTTTGATCGGCGAGCGGCCGGTTGATCCGCACCGGGCGGCGCCGTCCTCGGGTGAGGGCCAGGCCGCGGCCAGTGGCACCGATGCATCCGTGCCGGCGCGTTCCCCCGACGTCGCACTGCCGGCCATGACGTTCATCGCCCCGATCGGCACCGGCCCGCCCTGAATTGGACGCTGCGACCACTCATGCCTGATGCGCGCGGGACCGGGACGCGGCCGGCCCCGCTGCACCGCTGCGCGCCGTTCCGCACCATCTACACCGCGACTTGCATTGCGCCACCCGCCGTGACGCGATGGCGGCAAGCATGGCCGCCATCGTCCCGAGCCCGACGCGCATCCGGGGAAACCCGGCGTCGCCGGTGACCGTTCGGACGACGGTATCATGTCATCACGGAGTTGGCGCGGAGGGCCACAGAGGGCCACCGAGCCAGAGCGCCGTCCCGAGATCAGCCCGGGAGGCACACTCGCTCCGTGGCCCGCCGTGGCCCGCCGCGCCAACTCCGTGATGAGATTCCGCTGCCGCCCACAGCGACGAACCGACCCGGTTCCAACCGACCGCCAACCGCACGGCGGGCCCACCGCAAACCCCTTCGCCTTTGCCGCCTCCCGGCCCGGACATCACGGGCGGCGCCTCGGCGAGATGACATTTGGTCTCGCCAGCCGCTCCGCCGTCTCACCGCAAACCAAACGAGACGCTTGCGAGACAGCGGGCTTCGCGCAGTGGGCTTCGCGCGCTTCACCGGGCTTCGCGCGCTTCACCGTGATCCGCCGCGGGCTTCGCAGCGGGCTTCGCCGCATCGGCCGTCGACCTTCGAATCCCGACCGCAACGCCACGTCGGAGCGCCGTCCGGCGCCTGACGGCCCCGCCGTTAAGACGTCGTTGGTAATTGTGTGATGCTTTCTCCCCCCTCAGCCATGCTCTCACCCGCCGGCCAGGCCGCCGGCGCATCCGGGACCTTGCCGTGCGGAAACACCACCCCCCGTTCACCGACCTCGCCGACTGCTGGCGCCTCGCCCGCACCGAGGGCGTCGGCCCGATCGCCTGGCGGAATTTGCATGCCCGGTACGGCACCGCCACGGCCGCGCTCGCCGCCCTGCCCCGCCTCGCCCGCGCCGGCGGACGCGAGGGGCCGCTCGCCATCCCTACGCCAGAGGACGCAGAGCAAGAGTTGCTGCGGCTGGACAAAATGGGGGCCCGATTGCTCGTGCTCGGCCAGCCGGACTACCCGCCCTTGCTCGCCATGCTCGACGACGCCCCGCCGGTCATCGCCGTGCAGGGCGATAGCGCACTGCTGTCCGCGCGGGCGGTCGCCGTGGTGGGCGGCCGCAACGCCTCCGCCAACGGCCAGCACATCGCGGAGACGCTCGCCGCCGACCTGGCCCGCGCGGTCACCGTGGTGTCGGGCCTGGCCCGCGGCATCGACGCTGCCGCCCACCAGGGTGCGCTCGCCACCGGCCGCACCATCGCCGTCGTGGCGGGCGGGCTGGATATGCCCTATCCGCCGGAGCATGCCGCCCTCCAGGCACGCATCGCCGAGACCGGCGCCGTGGTGGCGGAGGCGCCGCTCGGCACGGCCCCGCAGGCGCGGCACTTCCCCCGGCGCAATCGCATCGTCGCCGGCCTGGCGCTCGGCGTGGTCGTGGTGGAGGCAGCACAGCGCTCCGGCAGCCTGATCACCGCGCGCATCGCCCAGGAAGCCGGGCGGGAGGTGTTCGCCGTGCCCGGCTCCCCCAGCGACCCGCGCTCCCGCGGCGGCAACGACCTGCTGCGCCAGGGGGCGATTCTGACGGAAACCGCGCATGACGTCCTGGACAACCTGCCGCGGCACCCCATCTACGCCGACTTGCTCGCCACGGGAGTCGATGCATCGCCCGGACTGGCCGAGCCGCGCCCCGACCCGCCTGAAGAGCTGCCCGACCCGCCCGCCGTTCTGTCGCAAGTAATTGATCTTCTTGGCCCTTCTCCGACAACAGTTGACGAGGTGGTACGCCGCTGTCAGTTCTCGCCGGCCGCCGTCATGGTGGCACTGCTGGAACTGGAGCTCGCCGGCCGCCTCGAATTGCTGCCGGGGAACCGGGTCGCGCTGCTGTCTGACGAGGCTCGCATAACAGAATGACCGACATCGTCGTCGTCGAATCGCCCGCCAAGGCCAAGACCATCAACCGTTACCTCGGAGGCGGCTACACCGTGCTGGCCAGCCTGGGGCACGTGCGCGACCTGCCGCCGAAGGACGGCTCGGTGCGCCCGGAGCAAGACTTCGCGATGGACTGGGAGTCCGACGCGCGCGGCGAAAAGCAGGTCGGCGCCATCGCCAAGGCCCTGAAGGGCGCCCGCAACCTGTTCCTCGCCACCGACCCCGACCGCGAGGGCGAGGCAATCTCCTGGCATGTCAAAACCATGCTGGACGATCGCAAGGCGCTGAAGGGGGTGAAGGTCCAGCGCATCAGCTTCAACGAGATCACCCGCAGCGCCATCCGCGCCGCCATCGCCGCGCCGCGTGAGCTGGATCTGCCGCTGATCGAGGCCTACCTGGCGCGCCGCGCACTGGACTACCTGGTGGGGTTCACGCTCTCCCCGGTCTTGTGGCGCAAGCTGCCGGGCAGCCGCTCGGCCGGGCGCGTGCAGTCGGTCGCGCTGCGGCTGATCTGCGAGCGCGAAGCCGAGATCGAGGTGTTCCGCGCGCGCGAATACTGGACCGTGGAGGCGGTGTTCTTCACCCCCGCCAACGCCCCGTTCACCGCGCGCTTGACCCATCTCAACGGCAAGCGGCTGGAGCAATTCGACCTCAACAACGCGACGCTGGCGAACGCCGCCAAGGCAGCGGTCGAGGCGGGCACGTTCCACGTGGCCTCGGTGGAGCGCAAGCGGGTCAGGCGCAATCCGCCGCCGCCGTTCACCACCTCGACGCTGCAACAGGAAGCCAGCAGAAAACTCGGCTTCGGCGCGCAGCAGACGATGCGGACAGCGCAGCAGCTCTATGAAGGCGTCGATATCGAGGGCGAGACCGTCGGCCTGATCACCTATATGCGGACCGACGGCGTGCAGATGGCACGCGAAGCAGTGTTCGCCATCCGCGACCACGTGAAGGACACCTACGGCCCGGACTACGTCCCCGGCGCACCACGCGAATACCAGACCCGGGTGAAGAACGCGCAGGAGGCTCACGAGGCGATCCGCCCCACCGACGTCGCCCGCACGCCGGACTCGGTGGCGCGCGACCTGACCCCGGATCAGCGGCGCCTCTACGAACTGGTCTGGAAGCGCGCGGTGGCCTCGCAGATGCAGTCGGCGGAGCTGGACCAGGTGACGGTGGAGGTCACCGACAACAAGGGCACCACGCTGCGCGCCACCGGCTCGATCGTCGCCTTCGACGGCTTCCTGAAGCTGTATCGCGAGGACACCGACGACGAAACCGTCGCCGGGGCGGCGGAGGCTGAAGACAACCGCATGCTGCCGCCGATGGCCCAGCGTGACCCGCTGCGCCGTGGCGAGGTGACCGCTTTGCAGCATTTCACCCAGCCGCCGCCGCGCTACTCCGAGGCCTCGCTGGTGAAGAAGCTGGAAGAACTCGGCATTGGCCGGCCCTCCACCTATGCGTCGATCCTGACGGTGTTGCAGGACCGCAAATATGTGCGGCTGGAGAAGCGGCGCTTCATTCCCGAGGATCGCGGCCGGCTGGTCACCGCGTTCCTGATCAGCTTCTTCGAGCATTACGTTGACACCGGTTTCACCGCGTCGATGGAAGAAAAACTCGACGAGATCGCCGAAGGCAACGTCGAATGGCGCGCCATGCTGCGCGACTTCTGGGACGAGTTCTCCAAGGCGGTGGAGCAAACCAAGGACCTGAAAATAAGCGACGTGATCGCGGCGCTGGACCAGGACCTGGGGCCGCATTTCTTCCCGCAGCGGGAGGATGGCTCAGAGCCGCGTGCCTGCCCCGCCTGCGGTGACGGGCGTCTGGGATTGAAGCTCGGACGTTATGGCAGCTTCATCGGATGCTCGAACTATCCGAACTGCCAGTACACCCGCCGGCTGGCGGTCGAATCGGGCGGCGATGCCGGCGAGACGCTGAAGGAGGGTCTGCGGGCCCTTGGCGCGCATCCGGACACCGGCGAAGAGGTGACCGTCCGCCGCGGACCGTACGGGTTGTACGTGCAGCTCGGCGAGAACGGCGAGGACAAGAAGCAGAAGCCGCGCCGTACGTCGCTGCCGCGCGGCATGGACGGCGATGCGGTCACGCTGGACCAGGCGCTGGGGCTGCTGTCGCTGCCGCGGACCATCGGGCTGCATCCGGAAACGAAGCAGCCGATCGATGTCGGGATCGGCCGCTTTGGTCCCTATGTGCGGATGGCCGCGATCTACGGCTCGCTGGAGCGCGACGACGACGTGCTGTCGCTCGGCATGAACCGCGCCATGGACCTGCTGGCGAAAAAGCTGGCGAGCGTGCGCAGCCTGGGCGAGCACCCGGCGGACAAACAGCCGGTCTCGGTGCGCAAGGGCCGGTTCGGCCCCTACGCGCAGCACGGCAAGACGGTGGCGAACCTGCCGCGCGGCGTGATGATGGACGACATCACGCTGGAGCAAGCGGTGGCGCTGCTGGCGGAGAAGGGCAAGCAGTTGCGTCCGCGCGGTGCCGGGGGACGTCGCGGACGTGGAGCGGCGGCGAAAGCCGCTGCGCCGGCAGGCAGGGCGCGCGGCGGTGCGGCACGAAACGGCGCGGGAACGCCGCCGGCTGACGCGGCTGCCCCCGCGTCGAGCGGAACGGACGCACGCATGGCAGCCGCCGCGTCGAAGGCCGGACGAGCGGCCGCCGCGGTGGCCAAGCCGCGCAAGGCAAAGGCGCCGGCGCGGCGGGCGGCAAGCCCGAAGCGGGCGGCGGCCCAGCGGTCGGCCAAGCCGGCGGTCGCGAAAAAGGCCCCTGCCCCGGCCAACAAGCCGGCGGCGAAAAAGCAGGCGGCGAAAAAGCCCCGCACCGCCACGAAACCCTCGCCACGCGGCGCCAGGCGATAGCGCCCCCGCGTGTCATTGCGGGGCCCCGCAGCGGCCGCAGCAACCTCGGTCGAGCAAACGCTCGCTCGTCCCGGCGCTCACTGAACGAGATTGCTGCGTCCGGCCACCACTGAACGAGATTGCTGCGTCCCGCCACACTTCGCTGGCGGTCCTCGCAACGACACCACGCGCTGCGCAACCGGTGGCGATGTCCCTCGCACTGACCCCTATCGCCGCAGCTTCTCCCGCGTCACTGCAACGCCGTCGCGCTCGCTCAGCCGCACGACATTGACCGTCCCGGCCAGATCGGGCGAACCCGAGTAATACGCCGCCACCGCGCCGTTCCCCACCTGCGCGGCCCGGTTCCAATGCCCAAGCGCCAGGTAATCGGCACCGGTCGCAGCGATCTGGGCATCACTGATCAGCCACGACGGCCGCAGCGGCGGCACGCCATCCGCTTCGTAATGCCCGTGCGCCAATGCGATGTGCCAGCGCGCGGCGCGCGCACGCGGCGAGCGCAACGGCACCATGTCGTCATAGTGCAGATGGGCATGGCCCCAGATTTCCAGGTCATGCTCGGGAAAGCCGACCGCGATCTCGTGCGTCAGGCCGATCACGTGCACCTGCGGCAGGTCCGCCATCCCGCTGCGCCGATACACCGAATCCGGTGTCAACGGGTCATGATTGCCCGGCAGGATCACCACCGGCCGCCCGGCCGCGGCCAGGAGTTGCGTCGCGCGTTGCAGAATCGCGGCGCTCTGGCGGTTGTTGTCGAACGTGTCGCCCACCAGCAAGACCAGATCGGCATTCACATCCCGCGCGGTGTCCAGCACCCAGCGCAGTCCGCTGGTGCCGTCATCGCCGTAGCCGGGTTCGGAGGGATCGTCGTCCACATGCAGATCGGAACTATGCACCAGTACGATATCGGGCCGTGACGCGCTCACCGCTGTTCTTTCCAAATGGATCGCCGGGGTTGATGCCAGCCGGCCGCGGGTCCCGTCAATGTTGGAGCTTCCCGCCACGCTCCGCTAGGCTCCGCCGTGGCAACACCAGGAGGGAATCATGGCCGAGATCGAATGCTTCTTCGATTGCTCCAGCCCGTGGACGTATTTTGCCTTCGAGAACCTGCTCAAGATGGAGCAGGAGCTGGGGGTGACGGTGGCGTGGCGGCCGATCCTGGTGGGCGGCGTGTTCAACGCGGTGAACCCAAGCGTGCATGACGCGCGGACCAAGCCGGTGCCGGCGAAGCAGGCCTATAACCAGAAGGACCAGATGGACTGGGCGCGCTATCTCGGCATTCGCATGCACTATCGTCCGACGGTGTTCCCGGTGAACAGCGTGAAGGCGATGCGCGGCTGCCTGCTGCTGGCGCCCGAGGGCAAGCTGGTGCCGTTCGCCCGTGCGACATTCGAGGCCTACTGGGGCGACAACCAGGACATCTCGCAGGTGCCGGTGTTGACGGAGATCTGCCGCAAGGTCGGCATCGATCCGAACCGGCTCCTCGCCGGCATCGAGCAACAGCCGATCAAGGACGAGCTGCGCGCGACGACGCAGGAGCTGATCGATCGCGGCGGGTTCGGCTCACCCACCATGTTCGTCGGCGGGGAGGACATGTATTTCGGCAACGACCGCATGCCGCTGATCCGCGACGCGGTGCTGCGCCGGCGGAAATGAGTGGCCGCTAATTCATCACCTGGATCATCTCGCGCACGCGCGGATAGACCTCCCGTGCCCACCGCTTGCCGGCGAACACGCCATAATGCCCGACGCCCGTCTGCAAATGGTTCTGCTTCAAATTCACCCGTATCCCCGAGCATAAATCGAGCGCCGCCATGGTCTGGCCGATGGCGCAGATATCGTCGCGTTCGCCTTCCACCGTCAGCAGCCCGGTGCGCCGGATTGCCTCCGGCCGCACGATCTCCCCGCGCCAGGTCAGCCGCCGCTCCGGCAGGTGATGCTCCTGGAACACGCGCTGCACCGTTTCGAGATAGAATTCCGCCGGCAGGTCCATCACGGCGCCGTACTCGCCGTAGAACTTGCGATGCGCCTCGGCATTGCTCTGGTCGCCGCCGACCAGATTGCGGAACTGCGCCCAGTGCGCCGTCACATGGCGATCGAGATTCATGCCGATGAACGCGGCGAGCTGGAGGAATCCGGGATAGACGCGCCGCCCCGCGCCGGGGAAGCCCCACGGCACCACGCCGATCAGATTTTGCTCGAACCACGCGATCGGCCGCGACATCGCGAGCTCATTCACCCGGGTGGGGTTCACCCGCGTGTCGATCGGCCCCGCCATCAGCGTCATGCTGTGCGGCTGGGCCGGGTTGCCCGCCTCCGCCATCAGCGCCACCGCGGCGAGCGCCGGCACCGCCGGCTGGCAGACCGCGACGATGTGCGCGCCCGGCCCGATGACTTCGAGAAACCGGATCAGGTGATCGACGAACTCGTCCAGCCCGAACGCACCGGCACTCAGCGGAGTGTCGCGCGCGTTCTTCCAATCGGTGATGTAGAGGTCATGCTCCGGCAGCATCACCTCGACGGTATGACGCAGCAGGGTGGCGAAATGCCCCGACATGGGCGCCACCAGCAGCACCCGCGGCTGCCCGATCGGCGTCTCCTTGCGGAAGTGCAGCAACGTGCCGAAGGGTGTGTCGGCGGCGACTTCCTCCGTCACGCCGGCAAACTGGTTGCCGAGATCGACGCTGCGGATGCCGAAGCAGGGACGGCGATGGGTCAGTCCTGTCTCCGCGAACAGGCGCCAGGCGGCGCGCAGGTTGCGCAGAGCGTTGGAGCGGGCGCCGCAGCCGGTTTCCAGCAACTGCGCCATGCCCGCTCCGAACCGCGCAGCCTCACGAAACGGGAGCAGGAAGTCGGCCTGGGCCTGGTAGAGTTGGTAGATCATCGCGTTGCTGGTGCTTGTCCCCGGTGCCGGAGCCGTGCCTATTATTGCGCCGCAGCATGACGCAATAGGTCCGGGGAAGCAACATGGCCGCGACGCTTCTGATCAGCAGCAAGAACTATTCCTCCTGGTCGCTGCGGGGCTTCCTGCTCTGCCATCTGGCGCGGCTGGAGTTCGAGGAGAAGCCGGTCGATTTTGACGATCCCGCCAACCGGGCGGAACTGTTGCTGAAGGCGTCGTCGATCCGGGTGCCCTGCCTGATCCACGACGGCGTGACGATATGGGACACACTGGCGATCGCCGAATACCTGAACGAGGTGTTTCCCGCCGCGGCGATGTACCCGGGCGAGCGTATGGCGCGCGCCCGCTGCCGCTCGATTTCGGGGGAGATGCACTCGGGCTTCTCTGCCCTGCGGTCATCGCTGCCGATGAACCTGCGGTTGCATCGCCCCGGGGTGACGCTGTGGTCGGCGGCGCGGGCGGATATCGATCGCATCACCGAGATCTGGCGCGAGTGCCTGGAAACCTGGGGCGGCCCCTGGTTGTTCGGCCGCGCGCCGAGCGTCGGCGATGCGATGTATGCGCCCGTTGTGACCCGGTTCCGCAGCTATGGCGTTGGCCTGGATGCCGCGTGCGAGCGCTATTGCGACCGGATCATAAGCTGGTCGGCGATGCAGGAGTGGATCGAGGCGGCGCTGCGCGAGCCGGAGCAAATCGAGGAGCTCGACGTCGAGTTCTGAACCCGGACAGGCCTGGTTCAGCGCCCCCGCGATGGAGTGCGACACAGCGAAATCGCCCGCATTCCGGACGGCCGGCGTCATGCCACGACGACAACGCCCGTCGCCGCATCGGGGTGGCACTCGGCCAGGCCTTCTGCGGAGGCGCGTGACACGGCATCGCCCGCCGTTGCTGGCGGGCCATTCATGCTCCACGGCTTGGGTGCCACCGTCACGCGGCAGGCGCCGCTGCCCGTTGCGAGGAAGCCTCAGGCGAGCGTGCCCAGCACTTGCTCGTCGGAGGGGAACGCGCCGGTCGCCTTCTTGGAATACGCCAACCGGCCGTCCACCGTGATCTCGAACACGCCGCCGCCGCTCTTGCGCAGGCTCACCTGCGCTGCCGGGCGCGACGTCAGGATCAGGTCCCGCGCCGCACGGGCGCGCGGTTCATAGCCTCACATGCCGCAGTATTCGATCTCCACCTTCATGCTGTCAGTCCTCCTGTTGCCATGGCTGCGGTCGGCGAGGGTGCCGCCGCGCGGTGATCGACGCAAGGCCGGCGTCATGCCGACCGACCGGCGTCATGCCGCGAAACATTGCGATGGCAGCGCCACGCCGGTTCAGGTTAAACGTCCCGCATGAGTGAGTCCCGCATTATTCCTGTCATTCTCTCCGGCGGCTCCGGCACGCGGCTGTGGCCGGTGTCGCGCGAGAGCTTTCCGAAGCAGCTCTGGCCGCTGATCTCGGAGCATACCCTGATGCAGGAGACCGCGTTGCGTGCCCGCGGCCCCGGCTTTGCGCCGCCGATCGTGGTCTGCAACCACGAGCATCGGTTCCTGATCGCGGAGCAATTGCGCGCCGCCGGCGTGCCCGACGCGCGGCTGATGCTGGAACCGGTGGGCCGCAACTCCGCGCCCGCCATTGCCGCCGCCGCCTTGCTCGCGGCCGAGACGGATCCCGACAGCTTGCTCTGGATGCTGGCCGCCGACCACGCCATCGCGGATGTTCCAGCACTGCACCGTGCGCTCGGGGTTGCCGCTGCGGCTGCGCGGCAGGGCCATTTCGTTACCTTCGGGATGCACCCGACGGCGCCGGAGACCGGCTATGGCTATATCGAGCGCGGTGACCCGCTGCGCGACGCCCCGGGCGTCCACGCCGTCGCGCGGTTTGTGGAGAAGCCCGATGCCGCCACCGCCGCGCGCTTGCTCGCCGACGGGCGGCATTTGTGGAACTCGGGGATGTTCGTGTTCACCGCCCGCACCTTGCTCACCGAACTGGAAGCGCATGCACCGGATGTGCTGCCGCCGGTGCAGCAAGCGGTGGAGGCACGACGGTCGGATCTCGATTTCATCCGACTGGAGGAGACGGCGTTCGCCGCCGCACCCTCGATCAGCCTGGACTATGCGGTGGCAGAGCGCACCAGTCGCGCCGCGGTGGTGCCGGCGGATATCGGCTGGTCCGACGTGGGAAGCTGGAGCGCGCTGTGGGAGCAAGGCACGCGCGATGCGGCGGGCAACGTTGCCATTGGCGACGTGGTGCTGGAAAACGCCCGCAACTGCTACGTGCGCAGCGACGGCATGCTGGCGGCGGTGGTCGGGCTGAGCGACGCGGTGGTGGTGGTGACGGAAGACGCCGTGCTGGCAATGCACCGCAACGACGCACAGGACGTGAAGAAGGTGGTGGACCGGTTGAAGGCCGTCGGCCGGCACGAGGCGGTGGCGCACAACCGGGTCTACCGCCCCTGGGGCTTCTACGAGTCCCTGATCCTGAGCGAGCGCTTCCAGGTAAAGCGCATCGTGGTAACCCCGGGCCAGCAGTTGTCGTTGCAGAAGCACTTCCATCGCGCGGAGCATTGGGTGGTGGTCAGCGGCACCGCCCGGGTGACGCGCAACGACGATGTGTTGATGGTGCATGAGAACGAGAGCGTCTATCTGCCGATGGGCTGCGTGCACCGGCTGGAAAACCCTGGCCGGATTCCACTGACGCTGATCGAGGTGCAGTCGGGGGCCTATCTGGGCGAGGATGACATCGTCCGTCTCGAGGATACCTACGGGCGCAGTTGAGGGAAGCCACGGACAAGGCGAACGCGGCTCCCCTCCCCTCGCGCCGGGGGAACAACAGCCTTCACTCCCTCGGCTCCCTCACCTCACACCGTCGCCGCCCAGTGCGTCGGCGCCGGCACAGCACAGGGACCATCCACGTCCAGCGTCTGGAAATCCGCGGGCGCCACGATCTCCAGGTATTCCATATCGGCAGAGTAATCGAACAGGTAGTGGGTGATGCCGGGACGCTGGTGGACACAGTCGCCGGCAGCCACCAGGTGTTCCGTGTCCTCATACATGAAGCGTGCCCAGCCCTTCAGCATCACGACGATATGGAAATCGGCGACGTGGCGATGCCAGCCGGTGCCTGTTTCGGGCGGCAGGTTCGCCTTGACATACTGGGCGATGACCCGCCCGCCGGTGGCCGCGGCGACGCCAAGATCGCGATAGAGGAAGAAATCGCGCAATCCGTCGCTGCGCCAGGGCGTGTCGCCCGGCTTGACGTGGGCGAACAGATTGACCAGCGGCTGATCCAACATACGGGCGGACTCCTCCGATTGGGCACGGAGGGGGCGTGCGCGTCGGGTGGCAAACCCCCTCGGCGCGGTTGCACCCAGGGCCTGCTTCGCGGAGTCGCCTCCCGGCCTTGCGCCCGACTGCCATACCTTCGCGGCGGCCGAGCGGCTTTGCTGCGGTGCAGCGTGCCACGCCTCGCATCGCGGCGGCAAGCGATTTCGTTGCATCGGAAACCATGCCGGCGGCAGCCGATCGATGCCCGCGGCCCGCCGCCGGCGCGGCTATGTCCGCGGCAGCCGATGTCAGGCGGGCTTGCTCCGATACGGCGTGATCAACGCGCCTGAGCGGTATGCCGCCGGCGCCAGCACGACTTCCAGATCCGGATTCCTGAATTGATCCAGATCGTGACCTTTGATGCCCTGGAACTGGGTGACGATCATGCGCGGCACCGCCCATTCGCCGTCCTTGCCGAAGGCGACGTCACCGATCGCCGTCTTGAACGTTCGGGTGCGCATCGCGCCGGCCAGTTTGGCATCGTCGAGGCTGCCGGCACTTTCCGCCGCCTGCTGCAACACCTGCATCCGTGCATAAGCCCAGGGCGGCAGGAAAATGCCCAATGGATCGACGCCGGCCGCCGCTGCCCTGGCGCGGTAGCGTGCCAGGAACGCCATCACGCCGGGGAATTGCAGGGTCGGCGCCGGTACCCAGTTCTGCTGTATCACCACGCCGTTCAGCAGCGGCCCGAGCTGCGTCTTCAGCGCGGCGGTCTGCACGCCAACCATGCCGCCACCAAACAGCCGGGCCTCCAGGCCGATCTCGCTGGCCGCACGCAGGATGCCGGCGGTGTCGGGCGGGTAGGAGGCGATATAAACCACCTCGGCATCGGCGGCGCGCAGGGCACGCACCACCGGCGAATAATCGGCTGTCGTCGGCGGATAGGTGGCGTCGTGCACGATCTTCAGACCGGCCGCCTTGACGTTGTCGCGGGCGCCGTCCGAGGCGTTGCGGGCGAATTCGGCATCCGCCGCAAGGATCGCGACGGTGCGCGGCCGCGGCTGCAACGCCAGCGCCAGATTGAAATATTCCTGCGAGAAATAATGTTTCGGATCCGGCCCCACCGGCAGCATGGAAAAATACCGCGGATAATGGAACTCACTGTTCACGGCCAGGCAGAACAGACTGATGAACGTCTTGTTGTGGCCCATGATGACGGGCATGGCGGGCGCGGTCATGTTGGTGGCATAGCCGGACACCACGAGATCGACCTTGTCGACCTCCAACAGCTTCACATAGATGCCGGGGACGTTCGCCGCATTGGATTGATTGTCGTAGTACGTGAGCTTGACCGGGCGGCCGAGCAAGCCGCCCTTGGCGTTCACGTCCTCCGCCCAGATTTGCATGGCAACGACGCCGGATTTGCCCACGGCGGCCAATCCGCCCGTCAGGGCCTCGGCAAAACCGATGGTGATGGGCGGCGCGTCCGCTCGGCTTCGCGAGGGCAGCGTTGTCGGCAGGGCTGCAAGCGGCAGCGCGGCAAGACGGGCCGCAAGCCGGCGGCGGCTGATCGGTGGCATGGTCGTTTCCCCTGAGTGCCTGGCGAGACGAGGATTTTGCGCAGACGCTAAGACAGCATCCGCCCGGTTCCTAGTGCCCAATATCAGAGGGCGGCAGGGGCCTTTGTCATTGCGAGGCCCCGCAGGTCCGAAGCAATCTCGGCCGAAGCAATCTCGGCCGAAGCAGCGCGCGAACGTGCGTGCGCTCATCCGAACGAGGTTGCTTCGGCCCCTTGCGGCGCCTCGCAATGACAGTGGACGCGCGACTCCGGCCCCGCGTGTCGTTGCCAGCACGCGAGTGCCGCAACAACCGTTCAGCGCCGCCTACGACGCGTCGGTGCCGAAGCGGAAGATTGTCGTGGAGTGGAAGGTCTCGCCCGGCTTCAGCTCGGTGGAAGGGAACTGCGGCTTGTTGGGCGAATCCGGGAAATGCTGCGTCTCCATGGTGAAGGCGTCGCCCTGGCGATACACCGTGCCGGCGGAGCCCACCAGCGTCCCATTGAAGAAGTTGCCGGTATAGACCTGCAGCCCCGGCTCGGTGGTCAGCACATCCAGCGTGCGGCCGCTCCGCGGGTCATAGGCGTGCGCGGCCGGCAATGGCGTGGTGGTGCGGCGCGACCCGTTCAGCACAAAATTGTGGTCGTAGCCATGCGCATAGACCATCTGCTGGAAGCCGGAGCGAAGCCGCGCGCCGATCGCCGTGGGCTGGCGAAAGTCCAATGGTGTGGCGGCGACCGTCGCCAGCTCGCCGGTGGGAATCTGCGATGCATCGGTCGGGGTATAGCGGTCCGCGTCGATCTGCAAAATCTGGTTCTCCACCGAGCCTGAACCGTTGCCCGCCAGATTGAAGAAGCTGTGGTTGGTGAAATTGACGACCGTGTCCTTCGTGGTGGTGGCCTGGTAGTCGATGCGCAATTCGTTGCGATTATTGAGCGTGTAGCTGACGGTGACGTGCAGCGCCCCGGGAAAGCCCTGGTCGCCGTCAGGGCTGTCATGGCTCAGCGTCGCGCCGACGGTATTGCCTTCGTGGTGCGTCGTCACCGACCATACCGCCTTGTTGAAGCCTACCGTGCCGCCGTGCAGCGTGTTGCCGTTGTTGTTGACCGGCAGGTGGTACTCGTGCCCCTCCAGCGTGAAGCGTGCGCCGCCGATGCGGTTGGCATAGCGGCCGACAATGGCGCCGAAGTAGTTCGGGATGGTCTCGTAGTCGTGCAGGCTGGACAGGCCGAGCACGATGTCGGCCTTGTGGCCGTTACGGTCGGGTGCATCGATCTCGGTGATGACGCCGCCATAACTGAGGAATTTGACGACCAGGCCGTGGTCGTTGGTCATGGTATAGATCTGGACCGGCTCGCCGTCCTGCGTCGTGCCATAAGTCGCGGCCTGGATGGATGCCGCCTGCGCCGCCATCGTGCCGGCTCCCGCCATCAATGACAGTGAGACAAGGACAGCCGGCAGAGCGCCGAAATGCGGCATGGGCATGATGCGTTCCTCCCGTTTGCCATCATCGCGACGCCATCATAGCAGCCGTCGTTGCGAGACGGCACGCCGTCATTGCGCGGCCCGCGGGGCCGGACAACCTCGCTCGCGTGGCTCACGCACGATCCATGCATTGCTCAAACGATCCGGCCATCGCTCGGACGACGTTGCTTCGTCCCGCCACGCCTGGCTGGCGGTCCCCGCAATGACGGCGATCAGACGTGGAAGCTCTCGCCGCAGCCGCAGCGGCCCTTCTCGTTCGGATTGACGAAGGTGAAGCCCGACGCCAGCGCCTTGGCCTCGTAGTCCATCACGGTACCGATCAGGAACAATGACGCCTTGCGGTCAATCAGGATGGTCAGGCCCTTGTCGGTGACGACTTCGTCGGTCGGCGCCGGAGCGTCGGTCCAGCTCATGTCATAGGAGAGACCAGAGCATCCCTTGGTCTTCACGCCGATGCGCAGCAGGTTGCCTTGCTCGCCCTTCTCATACAGGCGGCGCAGGCGGTCGGCCGCGGCGTCGGTCAACGTCATCAGCGGCGGCAGGGCGCGGGTCTTGCGAGGGGCTGTCGTGGTCGTGCTCATGGTACGGACTTATGTGATGCGTGGTCAGAACATGTTCAACTGCAGGCGGGCCTCGTCGCTCATGCGACTGGGGTCCCAGGGCGGGTCCCACACGGTTTCCACCTCGCACTCGGTCACGCCGGGCACGCCCATCACCGCTTCGCGTACTTGCTCGGGCAGTTCCTGGGCGCTGGGACAGGCAGGTGCGGTCAGCGTCATCTCCACCTTCACGCGGCCGTCGTCGTGAATGTCGATCGCGTAGATCAGGCCGAGCTCGTAAATGTTCACCGGGATTTCGGGATCGTAGACGGTGCCGATCGCGGCGATCAGAGTGTCCTCGGTGGGGCGCGGGGCGGTCTCGCCGTCCGGCGTCCACGCGGTGTGGCCAGTGCTGGCGGTCACGTCATTCACTGGTCGCCTCCTTGCCGCCCGCCAGGGCAGCGATCAGCGCGTGCCACGCGAGCGTGGCGCATTTCACGCGCGAGGGATATTCGTGCACGCCCGCCAGCGGCTGCAAGCGTTCCAGCGGCTCTGCCAGCGCGCCGCCACAGGCGGGACAGGTGCCGGTGCGGGCCAGTTCGCGGAACGCCTCGAACAAGGATTTGGTGTCGGCCTGGCTGCGACCCTTGACGGTCTCCGCCATCAGGTCGGCGGAGGCAACGCTGATGGCGCAGCCACGCGCCTCGAAGCCGGTGTCGGCGATGCTGCCGTCCGCCGCGAGCTTCACCCACACCTGGATGCGGTCGCCGCACATCGGGTTGTCGCCTTTGGCGGAGACGTCGAAGGCTGCCAGGCGATGCGCGTGCCTGGGGTGGCGGCCGTGATCAAGGATCACTTCCTGATACAGGTCGCGCAGATCGTCGAAAGTGTCAGCGGGCATCGGCAGACTCGTCGTCAGGGCGTCTCATCGCTGCGCCTCCTTCAGGTGAGGGGAAGCAATGACATATCTCATGCAAAAAACTCCCGCACCCGCACCAGCCCATCAGCCAACGCATCGATCTCCTCGTGCGTGGTATAGAGGCCGAAGCTGGCGCGCGCCGTGCTTTCCAGGCCGAAGCGGTGCATCAGCGGTTCGGCACAGTGATGACCGGCACGCACCGCGATGCCCTGCCGGTCCAGCAGCGTGGCGACGTCGTGCGCATGCGCCTTGTCGAGCGCAAAGGCAACCACGCCACCGCGGTCCTGCGCACGGCCAAGGATCGTCAGGCCCGGCACCACATCCAGCCGCGCCAGCGCGTGGTCGACCAGCGCATGCTCGCGCGCGGCGATGGCGTCGTAGCCGATCGCCCGCACGTAATCGATTGCCGCCTTCAGGCCGATGCCTTCGAGGATCGGCGGCGTGCCGGCCTCGAACTTGTGCGGCAGTTCGGCCCAGGTCGATTTCGCGTAGCTGACCGAGGCAATCATCTCGCCGCCACCCAGGAATGGCGGCATGCGGTCAAGCAGCTCGCGGCGACCCCACAGCACGCCGATGCCGGTGGGGCCGTACAGCTTGTGCCCCGTCCAGGCATAGAAATCGCAATCCAGCGCCTGCACGTCGACCTGCCGATGCACCACCGCCTGGGCGCCATCGAACAATACCTTCGCCCCATGGGCATGGGCGATGCGAACGATTTGCTCTGCCGGCGTGACAGTGCCGAGCACGTTGGACATATGCGTCATCGACACCAGCCCGACCTTGCCGTCGGAGAGCAAGCGCTCGAAAGCGTCGAGGTCGAGCTCGCCGCTGTCCGTGATCGGGGCGACGCGCAGCTCGATGCCGCGCTCGTCGCGCAGCAACTGCCAGGGAATGATGTTGGAGTGGTGTTCCATCGCCGAGATCACCACCGCCTGGCCCGGCCGCATCACGCCGCGGCCATAACTGTGCGCCATCAGGTTGAGCGATTCGGTGACGTTGCGGGTGAACACCACTTCATGCCGATCGCGGGCGTTCATCAGCGCGGCAACCGCATCGCGGGCCGATTCGTAAGCGTCGGTGGTGCGCTCGCTCATCCAGTGCAGGCCACGATGCACGTTGGCGTACTGCGTTTCCATCGCGTTGCGCATGGCGTCGATGACAACGCGCGGCTTCTGGGCCGAGGCGGCGCTGTCCAGGAACACCAGCGGCCTGCCGCGGATCTGCTGCGCCAGGATGGGGAAGTCGGCGCGGATGCGATCGATGGCGAAACCGGCGGCCGGCGCGGCGGGTCGGGTGATGACGTTCATGCGGCGCGGTCCTTCCACCAGCGGTCCACCGTTGCCTCCAGCATCGCCCGGACCGCATCGTTCGTCACCGGTTCCAACGCTTCGGCAAGGAAGGCACGGATCAACAGCGACCGCGCCTCGGCATCCGGGATGCCGCGGCTGCGCAGGTAGAACAATTGCTCGGCGTCCAGTGCGCCGACCGTCGCGCCGTGACTGCATTTCACGTCGTCGGCGAAAATCTCCAGCTCCGGCTTGGTATCCATCTCGGCATCGCTCGACAGCAGCAAAGTACTGCTGCGCTGATAGCCGTCGGTCTTCTGCGCCGCACGGGCAACCTCGATGCGGCCCTGGAACACGCCGTGCGAGCGGTCCGCCAGCACGCTTCGCACCGCCTGCCGCGACGTGCCGTGCGGCGCCACGTGGCGCACCACCGAGGTGAAGTCGCTGTGCTGCGTCCCCTTCAGCAATTGCACCCCATCGAGATGCACCAGGGCCTCCGGGCCATCGATCGAGGCATGGATGTCGGTGCGGGTGATGCGTCCGCCGGCAACCATGGTGAGTTGTTGGTACTGGCCGCGCGCCGCGACATCGACAGCGATCCCGGTCAGGTTCACCGCATCGTCACTGTCGGTCAGCACGCGGATATGGGTCAGCGCCGCAGCCTCGGCGATGCCGATATCGAACACCGGGTTCTGCAGATAGCGGCCGTCGCCGAGCGATTGCTCTACCAGGGTCAGGCGCGCGCCGTGCCCCAGGCGAATGATGTGCCGTGGATGGCCTGACGTGCCGCCGACTCCGGCCTGCACCAGATAGAGCACGCCGAGATCCACCCCGTCGGGCACGCTCAGCACGGCGCCGTCTTCCGCCAGCATCGTGTTCAACGCGAGCAATGGATCGGAGTCGCATCCGTTCTCGATACCGAACGATGGCGCATCGGCGAACCGCGTAAAACCCGGCACCCGTGACGACAGATGCGGCACGAAGCGGCCCGCCCGAACCATCAGGTTCTGCGCGCCGGACCGGAGGTCGCCCGGCGTCGCCGGCACGGCGTCGATGCCGAACGACATATCGGCGACGGGGGCGAGCGAGGTGTATTTCCATGCCTCGCTGCGGCGGCCACGCGTCGCGCCGGGCAGGCCGAGGCTGCGAAACGCCCGCGCCGCGGCGTCGCGCACCGCGGCATCGCCCGGCAATGTGTTGCGCAGCGCGTCATAGCGCGCGAGCAAACCCGCCGTGCCGGTTGCGGTGATCGCGTTCACGCGGCCTCCGCCTGCACCGCGGCATAGCCGCTCTTCTCGAGTTGCTTCGCCAGTTCCGGGCCGCCCGAGCATACGATGCGGCCGTTCGACAGCACATGCACACGGTCCGGCACGATATGATCGAGCAAGCGCTGATGATGGGTGATCACCAGCGCCGAAAACTCCGGTCCGCGCAGTGCATTCACGCCATCGGCGACGATCTTCAGCGCGTCGATGTCGAGGCCGCTGTCGGTTTCGTCCAGGATGGCCAGCTTCGGGCGCAGGATCGCCATTTGCAGTACTTCGTTGCGCTTCTTCTCGCCGCCGGAGAAGCCGACGTTCACGTTCCGCCGCAGCATGTCCTCGGGCATCGCCAGCCGCTTCGCCTCGGCACGGGCGAGTTTGAGAAACTGCACGGCATCGAGCTCGGTCTCGCCGCGCGACCGGCGCAGCGCGTTCAGCGCGGTGCGCAGAAAATTGGCATTGCCGACACCCGGCAATTCGATGGGTGCCTGAAACGCCAGGAAGACGCCCGCGGCGGCGCGCTCCTCCGGTTGCATGTCCAGCAGGTCACGGCCGTTGAAAGCGACCGAACCACTGGTGACGGCGTAGTCCTCGCGGCCCGACAGCACATAGGCAAGGGTAGACTTGCCGGAGCCGTTCGGCCCCATGATCGCGTGCACCTCGCCCTGCGGCACAGCGAGATTGATGCCGTGCAGGATGGGCTTGTCGTTGATCGAGGCGGCCAGGCCGCGAATTTCCAACATCTGTCTTATCCCACCGAACCTTCGAGACTCACCGCCAGCAGCTTCTGCGCCTCGACGGCGAATTCCATCGGCAGCTCCTTCAGCACGTCCTTGCAGAACCCGTTGACGATCAGGTTCACCGCGTCCTCTTCCGTCAGCCCGCGCTGACGGCAGTAGAACAACTGGTCGTCGGCGATTTTCGAGGTGGTCGCCTCATGCTCCACCCGTGCCGTCGGGTTGCGGCTTTCGATATAGGGCACGGTGTGCGCGCCGCACTGGTCGCCGATCAGCAGCGAGTCGCATTGCGTGTAGTTGCGGGCGCCGGCGGCGCTCGGCAGCATCCGCACCAGGCCGCGATAGGTATTGTTCGACTTGCCCGCACTGATGCCCTTCGACACGATGGTGCTGCGCGAGCCCTTGCCGATATGGATCATCTTGGTGCCGGTATCCGCCTGCTGGCGGTTATTGGTCACCGCGACGGAATAGAACTCGCCGACGCTGTCCTCGCCGTGCAGCACGCAGGACGGATATTTCCAGGTGATCGCCGAACCGGTCTCCACCTGCGTCCAGGAAATTTTCGACCGCGCGCCGCGGCAGGCGCCGCGCTTGGTGACGAAATTGTAGATCCCGCCGCGGCCTTCCGCGTCGCCCGGGTACCAGTTCTGCACCGTGGAGTATTTGATCTGCGCGTCGTCCAGCGCGACCAGCTCCACCACCGCCGCGTGCAACTGGTTCTCGTCACGCTGCGGTGCGGTGCAGCCTTCGAGGTAGCTGACGTAGGCGCCCTCTTCCGCAACGATCAGCGTGCGTTCGAACTGGCCGGTGCTGCGGGCATTGATGCGGAAATAGGTGGACAGCTCCATCGGGCAGCGCACGCCCTTGGGCACGAAGCAGAAGCTGCCGTCGGTGAACACCGCCGAGTTCAGCGCGGCGAAGAAATTGTCGCCTACCGGCACGACGGTGCCGAGGTATTTCTGCACCAGCTCCGGATAGTCGCGCACCGCTTCGCTGATCGGGCAGAAGATCACCCCCGCTTTCTTCAGCGTCTCGCGAAACGTCGTCGCCACCGAGACGCTGTCGAACACCGCGTCCACCGCGACCTGGGTCGATTGCACCGTGTCGGGATCGACGCCGGCCAGGATCGCCCGCTCCTTCAGCGGGATTCCCAGCTTTTCATACGTGCGCAGCAGCTCGGGATCGACCTCGTCGAGGCTCTTCGGCCCCGGCTTCTGTTTCGGCGCGGCGTAGTAGTGCAGATCCTGGTAGTCGATCGGCGCGTGATCGACGCGCGCCCAGTGCGGCTCCTCCATCTGTTGCCAGGCGGCAAAGGCCTTGAGGCGCCATTGCAGCAGCCAGTCAGGCTCGCCCTTCCGCTCGGAGATCAGGGCAATGATGGCCTCGTTCAGCCCCTTGGGCGCGAGGTCCATCTCGATCGTGGTCTCCCAGCCCCACTTGTAGCCGGACTGGGTGACGGACTGGACGGTATCGAGCGTTGCGGTATCGGCGGGCATAGCGGTCCCTTATTCGGCGGGCAACACGACGGCGGCCGGCGCAGGCGCGGCAGCGGGCACGCGGAAGGCGCGCGGAATCGCGGCGGCCTGCATGTCGGCCAGCGAGATCACCGTCAGCGCCTGTTGGATCGCGTCATTCACCGGATCCCAGCGGCCGCGAACCGGGCATAGCGCCTGCGACTCGCACTCGGTCGTCGAGCCATCGACACAGGCGGCCAGCGCGATCGGGCCATCCACGGCGGTGATCACCTCGGCCACCGGGATGGCGCCCAGCGGGCGCAGCAGGCGATAGCCGCCGCGGGCGCCACGCTGCGAGGCGACCAGCCCAGCGGCGGCGAGCGTCTTCAACACCTTGGCGACCGTCGGCTCCGGGATACCGGTGGCGGCGGCAATGCCGGGCGAGGTCTGCACGCCAGGCTCACGCGCCAGGCGGACGAGTACCACGACGGCATAGTCGGTCAGCTTCGACAGCCTGAGCATGGCTTCCGAAACCCTTCAGCCCTGGGGCACTGCGGTAAGTGGACCAGTTCGGTCCTGATTGCCCGGAAATGGCGCATAGGACCCACCGCGTCAAGGGGCTTGGACGCCAGCCCGGGCGGAAATCCCGATCTCACGCCCTGATCGCATCCAACGGATCGACCCCAAGCCGGGCGCCCGGCGCGAAACGACGAATCTGCCGACGCGGAATATGCCAATCGGCAATATGCCTGTCCGCAAGCCTGTCCGGCCGGCGCGGGGAACCGGCGGCGCGCCGGTCGCCAGGCGCTGTTGCCGGACGCTGTTGCCGGACGCTGTTGCCGGGCGCTGTTGCCGGGCGACCGGCGCAAACCGGATAGGCGCAATGATGAATCTGTGGAAGAGTCATGATGACACAGCCATGCGAAGGTGACCGTTCATGATGATTCACCTGGAACGTTCGGTCGGTTCGGGCGGCCGCAACCTGCCGATCGACGTTGCCGGGGCCACCGACCTGCTGAATGCCGCCCTGACCCAGGAACTGCCACTGAAATGGAGCGGCGTGTACGGCGGCACGCTCGAGGACCATATTTTCATCTTCCAGCGTGAAGCCGGTCATATGCATACGCCAGACGGAAGGATCGAGCCGCACGGGCACACGCTACAGTTGCTGAACCATGCCGCGAGCCACGCCCAGTTGCCGCTGACGCACAAGCAAGGCTCGGCCGCCTATCGCGGTCGCTGGTTCCTCGATGCGGACAAACTGTCGACGCTGTACGGACTGCAGTTCGGCAAGGTGCCGAGCGGCCTCAAGGTTCTTGCCTCCGCGATCCAGCTTGACCCTGCCATTCAGGACATAAGATGGATCGCGTATATGCTCGCCACGGCGTGGTGGGAGACCGGGCGCAAGTTCGAACCCGTCAGGGAGGATGGCCAGGGCGCCGACCATGACTACGGTGACCCCGTCACCTACCAGGACTCCGACGGCAACAAATACACGAATGTCTATTACGGGCGTGGCTATGTACAACTGACCTGGGAAGACAAGTACCTGTCGCTGGGGAAGGCCATCGGCCTCGACGATGCCCTCGCGATCAATCCCGATCTGGCCCTCGATCCGAAGATCGCGTATCAGGTCATGTCCTACGGCATGACCCACGGCTCATTCACCACCGCCCATCACAAGCTGGCCGACTACATCGATGACCAGAAATGCGACTACTTCAGAGCGCGCCGCATCATCAACGGTCTCGATCACGCCACGGAAATTGCCGCACAGGCAGCAAAGCTGGAAATGCTGCTGCGGCTGTCCTGTGAATAGACCCCAGATGGCGGCATGGACACTGAATAGACGCCGGATGGCGGCATGGACACTGAATGGACGCCAGATGGCGCCATGCAGACAGTTCGGCCACCGGCTGGCGGCCTGGAGATCGTTCCCGCACCGGCTGGCGATGGCCGCGGTCATCTGCTGCATCTGGGCTATTTTGCCGGCGCGGGCCAACGACCGGTGGTCCTGCGGGTCCGGCGCTTACCGCGTGGCGGTCACCGACAGCGACGTGACAGCCGGCGCGGCACAGCCGAGCAATGGCGCCGCCGGCCCGACCTTCTCGGCCCGCGCCTTCGCCAGCATCGGATTTGACGCCGAGCGAAAAGCATTTGGGCCCGGCGACAATGCATCGCTGAGCATGGAACGCAAGTTCTCCGTGGTATCGTTGGTTGGACCTTGGCTGGCGCTGCGGGACGAGGCGTATATCGATGCCAGCGGCACCGCGCACCCCGGGGGCGAAACCAGATTTTGGACCGTCGATCTGCGCCGCAGCGGCGCCTGGAATCTTTCTGCCGACGATCCCTTTACCGCCGTTCAGGTCCCCGACGGCCGTCTCCTGTTCTTGCAACAACTTTTCCCGGCATCGGAGATCAGGACGAAACTTGCGGCGGACCCGTTCGTCCGCCGTGCGGTACATAGCTCCGAGACCACCCTGGACGACCTGTTGCAGGACTTTGCCGAACAAAGTGACGCGATCCAGGACGTCTGCTTCAGTGTGCCCGACGACCTGATGAGCAGGTTCGCGATCCTGGGCGCGCAGGGTCCGGATGCGGTGGTTCGCATCGGCCTGCCAGGTGCGGGGCCGTGCCGATACAATCTGACCCAGCTTGGCCTGCTGCTGCATCCGCAGGCACCCGCCGATGGCGCCCTCGCATCGGCACTGTCGCACGCGTGCCGGCCGCCGGCGGGACTACCGCCGGTGACGGTCAGGCTGCCGATACAGCATTAGCGCCGCCGCCCGGCCGGCAACACTTTCGCGCGTCCCGCACGCGGTTCATGCACCGCGCGTGATGCGATGATAGCCACGCGCGTAATAGATCAGTCCCTCATGCACCTCGCCCGCTTCCACCGCGTCCACCACGCAGATGAAGATGTCGTGGGTGCCCACTTCCACGATTTGCTCGATGCGGCAATCGAACGCCACCAGCGCGCCGTCGAGTGCGGGGGCGCCGGTCAGCAGCTTGTGCCAGGTGGCGCCTTCGAACCGCGCCGCCATGGTGTGGTCGGTCATGCCGGCGAACACCGGGGACAACTCCTCATGCGCGCCGGCCAGGGTGTTTACGCACAGCACCGCGTTCTGCTTCATCGCCGGATAGGAATCGTTGGAACGGTTGGCGCAGACCAGCAGCGTGGGCGGCGTGTCGGTGACGCTGCACACCGCCGAGGCGGTGAAGCCGGCGCGGCCACCCGGCCCATCGGTGGTAATCACGTTCACCGCGGCGCCGAGGCGGGCCATTGCCTCGCGATAGGCCTGCTTCTCCACCGGCATGGCGAACTCCCGTCCTGAACTTACGCGCCAGTATGCCGCGCAGCGGGCCGCGCGTGTAGGTCGGTGGTGGCGGCCTACCCGCCCGCCTTGCCGAAGACCAGATTCGGCAGCCACAGCGTCATCGATGGCCAATAGGTAATCAGTCCCAGCACGATCAGCAGCAGGATCAGAAACGGCAGGATGCCGCGGATCACCTCGCCGATCGGCGCGTCGGAGATGGTGGACAGCACATAGAGGTTCAGCCCTACCGGCGGGTGCACCAGCCCCACCTCCATGTTGTGGGTGAAGATGATGCCGAAATGCACCGGATCGACCCCCAGCGGCATCAGCACCGGCGCCAGGATCGGCATCACCAGCAGCAGCGTGCTGACCACTTCGAGGAAGCAGCCGATGATCAGCAGCATGATGTTCATCGCCAGCAGGAACTGCCAGGTAGCGAGGCCCTGGTGGACGGTGAAGTTGACCAGTTGCCCGGGAAGCCCCGAGCCGGTCATCCAATGGCCGAACACCAATGCGGTGGCGATGATCAGCATGATGACGGCCGCGCTGGACAGCGCCTCGGCAATCACGTCCAGCGTGCGCGTCCAGGGGAAGCCGCGATAGAACACGAGGCTGACGAACAATGCGGTGACCGCGGCGATGGCGGCGGATTCAGTCACCGTCATGAAGCCGCCGTAGATGCCGGTCAGCACCACGAATGGCACCAGCAGCGCCGGCAACCCGCGCAGCGTCATGGATACCCGCCGGCTGAACGGCATCGGCGGCTCACGCGGGAAATCCTTGTAATGGGCGTACCACAGCACCCACAGGAAGAACGCCCCCGCTTGCAGCAGCCCCGGCAGGATGCCCGCCAGGAACAGGCGCGGCACCGATTGCTCGGTCACGATGCCGTAGAGGATCAAAGCGAGCGATGGCGGGATCACCACGCCGATGGTGCCGGACGCGCCCAGCACGCCGAGCGCGAAGGAGCGCGGATAGCCGCGCGCGAGCATTTCCGGCAGCAGGATGGTGCCCATCGCCAGCGCGGTCGCGACCGACGATCCGGAAATTGCCGCGAACAAGGCGCAGGACACCACGGCAACCAAGCCGAGCGAGCCCTTGATCCCACCGAGCCAGGCCGCGGACAGATCGACCAGCGCCTGTGCCACGCCGCCGCGCCGCATGAACGCCGCCGCCATCACGAACAAGGGCAGCGACATCAGCGTGGTGGAATTGAGCTGGTCGATCATGTTCTGCGCCAGGCCGATGATCGGCTGGCCGGACACGAGATACAGGACCGAGGCGCAGGCGCCCAGCACCAGGAAGATCGGCATGCCGGCAGCCAGCAGGCCGAAGAACAACAGCAAAAAGCCGATGGTCCACATGCCGGCTGGTGCCTACTCGGTGAACGGCACGGCGGGTTCAGGCAGCCCTTCGTGCACCGCGATGTGCTGGCCCACCGTCATCGTCTTCGGATCGAAGAACAACGCGTAGCGCACCAGGCGAAGCAGGTAGCGCAGACACATCAGCCCGCCGCCAACCGGCAGCGCCAGGTAATAGATCCACATCGGGAATTGCAGGTCGGTGGAGCTGCGCTGGTCCAGCAACTGCGCCGTGGCGACCACGTCCCAGCCGTACCACACCATGCCTGACGTGAACGCGAGCGCCACCAGGCAGTTGAACATTTCCACCCAGCGCTGCCCGCGCGGTTTCAGCAATCGCAGCACCAGGTCCGGGCGCACATGGCCGTCGCGGTGCACCAACTCGCTGGCGGCGATCATCACCGCCCAGACGGCGACGTAGACGATGACTTCCTCGGCCCAGGTGATCGCGTCCGCCGGGTCCAGGTAGCGGCCGGCCACCTGCACCACGGCGATCACCAGCGCGAAGGCGCCGAGCAAGCCCACGAGCCAACGCTCGATCCGATCCCACACCGCGATGATCCGGGCGAGCCACTCGCCCGGACGCGCGGCATCAGGCGCCGACATCCGCCATGACCAGCTTCACCAGCTCCGGCGAGATATGCGCGTCGGCGACGGCCTTGGCTTGCTCCTTCACCATCTTCGCGTGCACCGCGTCGAGCTCCGCCTGCGGCACATCGACGAAGGTGACGCCGTGCTTCACCAGTTCCTCGCGGCCGTGCTGCTGCGCCTTGGCGGTGTTGGCGCGCCAGGTGGGCAGGTTCTCCGCCCAGAGCTGCACCACGGTCTGCTGCAGCTTCGGGCCGAGCTTCGCCCAGAACTGCTGGTTGGCCATCGGCACGTAGAGCCCCATGCCCTGGTTGTCCTGCAGCGAATGCTTCATTCCGGAGTCGAACAGCTTGGAGCTGTTGGTACTTTCGTTGCTGCTGATCAGACCGTCGAACGTGCCCTGCGACATGGCCAGCGGCACGTCGGGCCATGCGGTGACGTTCGGAATGCCGCCGAAATAGCGGATGCGCCAGGAGTTCAGCACGCCGCCGGGACTGCGCAGCTTCATGCCTTTGAGGTCGTCCAGCGAGTTCAGCGGCCTGGCGGTCGAGAACCACTCGTTGAAGCCGAGGTCGAACCAGCCGCCGAGCACTGCCACATGCAGCTTCTGGCTGATCTCGGCGTTGACGAACCTGCCGCCGCTGCCGTCGGTGGCCTTGTGCACGACGTCGATCGGGCGGCCGTAGAACGCGGGAAGCTGCGAGAAATCGGCATCCGCGACGAAGCCTGTGATGGTCCAGGTGCCGGGGCAGGCCATCTCCACCTGGCCCTGCACCAGCGCCTTCACCACCTGAAGGTCCGGGAACAATGATCCGCTCTCGAACAGTTTGGTCTGGATCTGGCCGCCGGAGGCGGCTTCGATCCTGGCGAGGAAGTCGCGCCAGGCAACGTTGCGGGGGTGTGACGGTGCCGTATCGAGCGAGCATCGCAACTCGATCGGGCCGGCGGCCGCGGCGCGGCCGATGAAGGGTGCGGCAAGCGTGGCGGCGCCGAAGACGCGGCGCGTGATCAAGGTCGGCATGGACGTTTCATTCCAGACGTTGCAGTTGGCGGCGAAGTCTCATGCCCTGCCCGCTTTTGCCGCGTCAAGTCGGCGTTGATCGCGCTGAACGCAGTTGCACGCGCATGGCGGGATGCATGCAGCACGCGATGCGGCGCGGGAACACGGCACGGCAGTCAGGTCCGCAGCCTTGTAGGCGACATTCGGGTGGCGGCGAATTGACCTGAATCAAGCAATGCGCCGGTGGAACCGGCTATTTTTCGCGCGAACCGCAGGCCTGCCCGAATGAAGCGCATCCTCCCCTTGCTGATTGCCGCCGTTGTGTTGGCGGGCGGTGGCTGGTGGCTCGTGCAGTACCTGTCCGCCACCGCCGATCCCGGCACGCTGTACGGCAATGTCGATATCCGCCAGGTGGATCTTGCCTTCGAGGTGCCGGGCAAGGTCGTCGCCATGGCGAAACGCGAAGGCGACCGCGTGAGGCAGGGCGAAATCATCGCCGAGATCGATACCGCGAACTACCAGCACGCCGCCGACCTCGCCGCAGCGCGGCGCGACGCCGCCAAGGCGCAGCTCGACGAGCTGCTGGCCGGCACGCGGCCCGAGGATGTCGACCAGGCGCGCGCCAATATGGCGGCAGCGCGAGCGTCGCTGGCGGATGCGCGGGCGGGCTTCCTGCGCCAGCAGGATCTCGCGGCGCGCAACGTCTCCTCGCAGCAACAGCTCGACGACGCGCGGATGGCACAGGATTCCGCGGTGGCGAAGCTGGCGCAGACGCAGGCCGCGCTGACCGAGGCGATCAACGGGCCGCGGCCGCAGGACATCGAGGCCGGGCGCGCCAATTTCCATGCGGCGGAAGCCGAGCTGGAACTGGCCCGCACGCAGCTCGCGCATACCAAGCTGGTCGCGCCGTGCGACGGCATCGTCATGACGCGCGTGATCGAGCCGGGCACCGTCGTGCTGCCGGGCGCCGCCGTCTACTCGGTGGCGATCCAGGATGAGGTGTGGGTCCGGGCGTTCGCCCCGGAGCCGCTGCTGCCCCGCCTGGCGCCGGGCACCGCGGTCACCGTCGCGATCGATGGCGGGCACCTCTATCGTGGCCGCATCGGCTACCTGTCGCCGCAGGCAGAGTTCACGCCCAAGACGGTGGAGACGCCGGAACTGCGCACGCAACTCGTCTACCGTCTGCGCGTCAGGGTGGAGAACCCGGACGCGGGCCTCCGCCAGGGCATGCCGGTGACGCTGCACCTCGCGGAGGCGAACTGATGGTGTCCGACGCAGCGGATCCGTCGTGTGCGACGGCAGCAATTCGGCCGAGTGTCAGCCTGGCCAACCTGCGGTACGTTTATCCGGGCGCGGTGGCACTGGACGGGGTCGACGCCGCCATCACGCCCGGCATGATCACCGGCCTGGTCGGACCGGACGGCGCTGGCAAGACCACGCTGCTGCGGCTGATCGCCGGCCTGCTGCGCCCGACCGCGGGCAGCGTGCACGTGTTCGGCCAGGACATGGCGACCGCCGCGGCCGCGGTGCATCCGGCGATCGGCTACATGCCGCAGGGCTTTGGCCTCTATGAGGACCTGAGCGTCGCCGAGAACCTCGACCTCTTCGCCGACCTGCATACCATGGCCGCGGACCTGCGTGCGGCGCGGATCGCACGGCTGCTCCGCTTCACCGGCCTCGCCCCGTTCACCGCGCGGCTGGCCGGCAAGCTGTCCGGCGGAATGAAGCAGAAGCTCGGCCTGGCCTGTGCCTTGCTGTCGCGCCCTCGCCTGCTGCTGTTGGACGAACCGTCGGTCGGCGTCGATCCGCTGTCGCGGCGGGAGCTGTGGTCGATCGTCAACGCCATGCTGGAGGAAGGCCGCGACGACGGCATGGCGGTGATCTGGGCCACCGCCTATCTCGACGAGGCCGCCCGCTGCGGCCGCGTGCTGTTGCTACATCAGGGGCATTTGCTCGCCGGGTCGCCGCCCGATGCGTTCCTGGCGCCGCTGCAAGGGCGTGTGTTCCGGCTGGAAGTGCCGCGCACCGGCCGCCGCGCCATGGCTCGGCGCGCCGCGCGGCACCCGGCGGTGCTGGACGCTCTGGTCGCGGGCGACACCCTGCGCGTGGTGCTGCGCGAGGGCGCTGCCGTGCCGTCACCGCAAGAGTTGGGTGGCTCGGCACTCGAGCCGTTGCCGCCAAGGTTCGAGGACGGGTTCATCGATCGGCTGGCAACCACCGCGCCGGCACGGCCGGTGGCAGGCGCCGGTGCGGCGCAGGCAGACACTCCTGTCATTGCGGCGCCCGCAAGCCCGCCTGTCATTGCGAGGCCCGCAGCCGATCCTGTCATCGCGGCGCCCGCAGCCTCACCCGTCATCGCGCAGCCCGCAGGCCCTCCTGTCATTGCGAGGCCCGCAGGGCCGCAGCAACCGCGACCGGACGACGCAGTTACGGCACGACCATCCGACCCGGCGCAACCATCCAACCGGACTGTGGTCGGCACCGCGGGCCCGGCAATGACCGGTGGACCAGCCATCGCGGTCCACGACCTGGTTCGCCGCTTCGGCAGCTTCGTCGCGGTCGACCACGTCACCTTCGCCGTCGCCCGCGGCGAAATCTTCGGCTTGCTCGGGCCGAACGGGGCGGGAAAATCCACCATCTTCCGCATGCTGTGCGGCCTGCTGCGGCCCTCGGGCGGCACAGCCTATGTCGCCGGACTGGACCTGCTGCGCGCCTCCGCCGCCGCCCGCGAGCGAGTCGGCTACATGGCCCAGCACTTCTCGCTCTATGCCGAACTGTCAGTGCGCGAGAACCTGCGCTTCTTTGCCCGCGTCTACGGCCTGAACCGCGCCGCGCAGGCCCGGGCGATCGACGCCGCGCTGCATCGTTTCGATCTGCGCGGCCACGCCGATACCGTGGCTCGCGACCTGCCGCTTGGCCTGAAACAGCGGCTGGCGCTCGCCGCTTCCCTGTTGCACGCGCCGGAAATCCTGTTCCTGGACGAACCGACCTCGGGCGTCGATCCGCTCACCCGCCGCGAGTTCTGGAACCGCATCGGCACGCTGGCCGATGACGGCGTCACCGTGCTGGTCACCAGCCATTTCATGGACGAGGCGGAATACTGCGACCGCCTCGCCATCGTCAGCCAGGGCCGGCTCGCCGCCGTCGACACTCCCGCCGAGCTGCGCGCCAGGGTACGGACAGCGTCACTCCCGGATCCGAGCCTGGAAGACGCGTTCATCGCGCTGGTCGCGCAGGACAGCGCGCATCGCGAGGCCGCATGAGCCCGAGCGTCATGCGCATGCGCGGCCTGATGCGCAAGGAGATGAAGCACGTCGTGCGCGATCCCTCCGCGATTCTGATCGCGTTCCTGATGCCGCTGGTCTTGCTGCTGGTGCTCGGCTTCGGCATCTCCTTCGACGCCAACCACATGCCGGTCGCGCTGGTCGCCGATGCGCCGGAGCAAGAGGTGCGCGGCCTGATCCAGGCGATGGACGCGTCACCCTATTTGTCGGTGCAGCGCGCCGCGAGCGTGCACGAGGCCGAGATCGCGCTCGCCGCCGGCCGCGTGCGCGGCATCGTCGTGCTGCGGACCGATTTCATGCAGCACCTGACGCGCTCGGCCGCGTGGCCCGCGAGCGCGGCATTGGATTTGAACGCCACCGATCCCAATACCGCCCGCATCCTGGAAGGCTATGTCGATGGCGCGTTGCAGGTGTGGCTGTCCGGCGAGCAAACCGAGCATCGGTTGCGCACCGCGGGCGTCATCGATCTGCAGATCCGCGACTGGTTCAACCCGGAGCTTCGCTCGGCCGACGCGATCGTGCCGGGGGTGATCGCCATGGTCATGACCATGGCCGGCACGCTGCTGACCTCGGGCGGCGTATCGCGCGAATGGGAGCATGGCACCATGGAGTCCTTGCTCGCCTCGCCGGCGCATCTGGGGGAAATGATCCTGGCACGGCTGGGCTGCAATTTCGCCCTCGGCATCGGCAGCATGCTGGTGTCCCTGCTGTTGGCCACCCTCCTGTTCGGCGTGCCGTTCCGCGGCAGCCTGTTGCCGCTGGTGGTCGCGGTGTCCTTCTTCCTGGTGTTCGCGCTGGGCTGGGGATTGTTCATCTCGACCCTGTCACGCAACCAGTTCGTCGCCTCGCAGATGTCGTTCCTCACCACCATGATGCCGGCGTTCATGCTGTCCGGCATGGTGTTCGACATTGCCGCGATGCCGCACTGGCTGCAGGTCGTCACATATTTCGTGCCGGCGCGATATCTGGTGTCGATCCTGCAGACCGTGCTGCTGGCCGGCGATGTCTGGCCGGTGATCCTGCCCAACATGGCGGCGCTCGCCGCCGCGGCGACGCTGGCCGTGGCCGGCACGATGCTGGTGACGCGACGGAGGCTGGATTGACCGCGACCGATGTCATGGCGGCGCCATACAAACCTGTCATTGCGAGCAACGTAGCGACGCAGCAGCCTCGGTGGTGCGCGCCCACGGTGCCACGGCATGACCGGGATTGCTTCGCCGCGGCGCTCTTCGCAATGACACGTGTTGCGCCGGTCCGTGCCGTCGCCGTCGAGGACCTCTGATGCTGCGCCGCATCCTCGCATTGGTGATGAAAGAACTGGCGGCGCTGTGGAAGGATTCGAAGACCCGGCGCGTCATCCTGATCCCGCCCGTCGTGCAGGTGCTGTTGTTCGCCTACGCCGCCAACTACGACGTCACCGACGTCGCGCTCGGCATCTGGAACGAGGACGCCGGGGCGCAGTCCGCGGAGCTGGCGCGCCGCTTCGCCGCGTCGCCCGCCTTCCACGTTGTCGCCGCACCGCAATCGCCGGCCCAGGCACGGCAGGCACTCGACGACAAGCGGGTCGCGGCCGTGCTGCACCTGCCGCAGACCTTCTCCGCCGACGTGCTGGCCGGCCGCACCGCCCAGGCCGAGTTGCTGGTCGATGCCCGCCGCTCCAACACCGCGCTGATGCTGCAAGACTACGCCGCCAACATCGTCGCCGAGTACAACACCGACCTGCATCCCACCCATACGCCCCTGGTGCTGCTGACGCGTGACTGGTTCAATTCGACGCTGGAAAGCAAGTGGTTCATCCTGCCGGGCCTGGTCTGCGTGCTGTCGCTGATCATGTCGCTGCTGATCAGCGCACTGGCCCTGGCAAGGGAGCGCGAACTCGGTACGCTGGAACAATTGCTGGTCACCCCGCTGCGCCCGCTGGAGATCCTGGCGGGAAAGGCGTTGCCCGGCATTATCGTCGGCATGCTGGACGCCAACATCGTCATCATCGCGGCATTGCTCTGGTTCCGCGTGCCGCTCCGCGGCGACTTCCTGCTGCTGGAAGCGGTGCTGGTATTGTTCACGCTGACCGGCACCGCCATCGGCCTTGCCATCTCCAGTATCGCGCGCACACAGCAACAGGGGATGCTGGGCGTGTTCGTGATCGCCTCGCCGATGATCGTGCTGTCCGGCTACGCCGCGCCGGTGGAGAACATGCCGCCGGCCGTCGAGTTCATCAGCCGCGCCGATCCCGTGCGCTACATGCTGGTGGCGGCGCGCGGCTTGTTCCTGCAGGACATGCCGCTGTCGGTGGTGCTGCAACAGGCCTGGCCGATGGCGATCATCGCGGCCGTGATGCTGGCGGTGGCGGGCGTGATGGTGCGGCGCGCGGTGGCATGACGACCGTGGGTCGGTTTGACGATCGCGTTGGTCACGCATCAACCCAGCGGATGGGCCCCAGAAAGTCCTTTTTCCCGATATCGACGCCGTTATGACGGAGGATGGCGTATGCCGTCGTCAGGTGAAAATAGATGTTCGGAAGCGATATCTGCAGCAGGTAATCGTCGCCGCCGATAATCTTGCCTCCCCAGGAGACCTTGCGATCGGCCGCGCCATTGTATTGCGCTTCGCTCACGCTCTCCGCGAAGGCGACGGTCTTGCGGATACGAGCATGCAGCTCGTCGACCGTGTTTTCGGTATCCGCGTGCCGTGGCGGCGTCTGCCCTGAAAGCCAGGCGGCGGCACCTTTGACATAGTCGCATGCGCTTTGAACCTGATAGACGAAATCCTGCATGTCGGGCGCAAGGCGGCTGGTCATCAGGACGCCGACATCGAACCGTTTGGCGGCAGCATGGTGCTCTGCCTGGTCAAGCCAGGACTCGATCTGCTTCAAGCCCTGAGCGCATTGTAAAACTATGGAATAATACATGGCGTCACCTCTGGGTGAGTTGGGTTCCGGCGCACGACCGGTTATGCCGATGCAACCACAAAGCCGGCGCGGGGAAAATGCAACCAAACGTCGCCGATCTCACCAGCACTGCGTCGGATCACGATCTCATGGACGTCCGAGGCGACCAATTCACCGACCACCGGGTCGCGGCCGGTATCGTCCGGCGTGACGGTAACGGTCTGGCCAGGTTTCCGCCCTGCGGGATCCCGCGGATCGACGGTCGCGCTGGCGATCGATGTGGCATCCCTTGCGACATCAAGCGCTTGTTGCGCGCTCATTTGGCTCCGGCTGCCATGGCCGATAGCAGCGATGCGCTCAGCCCAGGCCAGCAGCCTCGGAAACCCGTCGAGCGGGGGCGCCGCCGATCCGAAATTCTGTCGCAGGAACCAAACCGGATGCCAGGCGGCGAGATCGGCCACGCCAGCTTCGGGGCCTTGCAAGAATGAGCGCCCGTCAGCCAGCATCTGATCCAGCCAATCGAAATGTGCGCGCAACTGGTCAAGCAGGTGGGGCACCGCCGCCATCATCGCGACGGGATCGATATTCCGGCCGGAGAACCGGGCCCGGTCTTCGAGAAACCCCGCAGGCAACACTTCGGGTCTCTTCGCGAACAAGATGCCGGCAACCGGGCTGAAGGTCGTCTTCTCCGCCCACCAGGCAAGCGCGTCGGCAGCGCCGTGGCCGGCGGGATAAAAGCTCGGCGTGGGATACCGGCGCTCGAGTTCGCGCATGATCAACTGGCTGTCGCAATAGATGTCCGCGCCAATCTGCAGCACAGGCGCCTTGCGATAGCCTCCCGTCAGCGCCGTCAAATCAGGTTTCGGCATGATGACGGGCATCTCGACCGATGCCCAGGCAAGGCCCTTGAGGCCAAGCCCGGTCCGAACTTTCTCGGAAAAGGGGGAAACGTCATAGTGGTGCAGGATGATCTCGGTCATGGGAGGAATCCTTTCAGGAACTCGGACACGGCCCGCGCCACGGCTGCCGATTGCTCTAACAGCAGAAAGTGCCCGGCATCAGGTAGATCGATGACCCGCACCCGCTCGCCCAATTGCTCGCGCAGCGCATGCCCATTCCCCGGCGGCGCCGCTGCATCATCGAGCCCCTGGATCACCAGAAGGGGCGCAGTGCCGGCGCTCCACCAATCTTCGAGCGGCACGTTCCGGCTGGTCGCGAGATGCGCGACAAAGACCGCGGGCCAGCATTCGACATGCGCGAGTATGTTCGGATCGGACGCCGGCGAGAGCCAGCGCGCGCCCAGCACGGTGACGCAATCGCTGCCATTCATCCTGGCCTGTGTCGCATTGCGAAAGTGCGTGCCGATTGGCCCCGTCGGGGGCGCGATCAGGCCACCCGCCGCGAGCAGCGTCACGCTGCAAACCAGCGGCGGCTGATCGACGGCCAGACAGCGGGCGATCCGATTGCCGAAAGCATGTCCGACCAGGTGCGCCGGACCACAGCCGATCGCCTCGATGACGCCGGCGACGTCACCGGCCAGATCGTGCAAGGTCGCACCGTCGAGAGGACCGCGACTGCCGCAGACGCCACGCATATTGATTGCGATGGTCTGGAACCCTGCGGCAACCAGCACGCTCGCCAGATGATCGAAATAGCCGGTGCTGCAGCCCGCATTCGCGAGCAATACGACCGGCGCGCCCGAACCTCGAAGCGAGCATTCCAATGTCGCGTCACCGGCTTCGATGATTCGGTGCTGCTGCAATCCAACCTCCGTGTTTGCCTGCCTACGGGCGCGTCCACGTGCATCGCACGGGTCGTGACCCGCGCGATCGCTGCCGTTCGTGGCCAGGCCGGCTAAGCAAGGGCGACCAACGCCCTGCATGCCTGCCGTCCGATGTAATGGAAGGTGGCCGTTATCGCTGGCCGAAACCGGACTCCACCGCCAAAAGGCATTAGGACCGGGCGTTAGGCTGAGTATTATCGTGTCCATGTCGTTGGACTTCGCGGAATGCGACCGGGCGCGCCTGGCGCGAGATCCGTCCTATGACGGGCGGTTTTATACCGGCGTTCACACCACCGGTATTTACTGCCGTCCGGTCTGTCCGGTGCGCCCCGCCCGCTCGGCCAATGTTTCGTTCTTCCCGTCGGCCGCGGCGGCCGAAGCGGCGGGTTTCCGTCCCTGCCTGCGGTGCCGGCCGGAGACCGCGCCGTTTTCCAGCGCATGGATCGGCAGCAGGGCGACGGTTGAACGAGCGCTGCGGCTGATTGTCGAGGACGGCGTGCTCGATGCGGAGGGGGCTACCGTCGAACGCCTCGCCGCGCGCCTCGGTGTCGGGGCAAGGCAACTGACGCGGCTGTTCGCTCGTCACCTGCAGGCAAGTCCCGCAAAGGTGGCCAGGACTGCCCGGGTGCAGCGGGCCAAACGGCTGATCGACGAGACCAGCCTGCCGATGATCGAGATCGCGATGCAGGCGGGCTTTGGCAGTCTACGCCGGTTCAACGCCGTCTTTGCCGAAGTCTATGGCAGACCGCCGACTGAAATTCGGCGCACGCGGCGGCCGGCCACCAAGGCGGTGCAAACGATCGATACGCCCGGCAACTTAGAGAGTTTGCTCGCGTAACGACGCCGGCGGAGAAACGACGCCGGCGGAGAACAGGGCGGTTCACAATCCACGACTGTCCACCTCTCGACGGTCGCCGCCACCACCTTGCGACCAAACCGGGAGCCAGAGGCTGACGGTGGGGAGCCTTTTTCAACACAATCGACACATCCCGGCGACACATCCCGGCGACACATCCCGGCCGACCCGTCCCGGCACCAAAGCGGACCCGCGGCAATCCACCCAAACGGATGTTCAATCCGACCTGCCGCCGACCTTGACCCGCCGCTTGCGCGCTCGCGCCAACTCCCGCACCATGCGCCGTTCGTCCACCGCCGGAGCCCCGCATGTCCGCCGCCCTGCAACTCGCCCGCACCGACATGTCCGACGCCGAATGGCAGACCCGCTGCGATCTCGCCGCGCTGTATCACATCGTGCATTATTTCGGCTGGACCGACACGATCAACACCCACATGTCCGCCCGCATCCCCGGCGAGCCAGAGCATTTCCTGATCAACCGCTACGGCGAGATGTTCGACGAGGTCACCGCCTCTTCGCTGATCAAGATGGACATCGACGGCAACGTGCTCGGCGCCGCCGGCAAGTTCAACAATGCCGGCTTCACCATTCATAGCGGCGTCTATAAGGCGCGCCCCGATGCGAATTGCGTGCTGCACACCCATACCCGCGCCGGCGCCGGTATCTCGCTGATCGAGAAGGGCCTGCGCCCGATCAGCCAGGACGCGCTGCACGTGCTGGACGACCTCGCCTACCATCCCTACGGCGTGCCCGCCACCGTGGAGGAATGCGAGGCGCTCGGCCGCACCTGTGTCCACGCAAGCTGCGTGGTGCTGATGAATCACGGCCTGCTGACCTTCGGCCCGACCATCCACGGCGCGCTGATGCGCCTCTACATGCTGGAACGCGCGTGCGAACTGGAACTGCTCGCGCGCCAGATGGACGTGCCGCCGGTGATGGTGGAACCCTACGTCGTGCAGAAGGCCGCCGAGCGAATGCGGAAGATCCGCGACACCGAGAACTATGGCCTGATGGATTGGCAGGCCCTGGTGCGCACGGTGGAGCGCAAGGGCGCCGACTACCGCCGCTGATCCGCATTTCATGGAGGCCGGCATGGACAGTGCCACCGCCCGCATGCTGGCCGACTATCGCGGCTGGGCCGACCGCCTGACGTTCGAGGCGGTCGCCGCCCTGCCTCCCGGTGAGGCCACGAAGCAACGCCCGACCTTGTTCAAGACCATCATCGGCACGCTGAATCATAATCTGCTGATCGACCAGGTATGGCAGGCGCATATCGAGGGCCGCGACCACGGCTTCCAGGCGCGCAACGTCTTGCTGCACGCCGACCTGGACGCGTTATGGACGGCGCAACAGGCGATGAACCGCTGGTGGATCGACTGGTGCGAGGCGCAGTCGCCGGCCAGCCTGGCGGAGCAAGTGCGCTTCCGCTTCATCGGCGGCGAGGCAAGCGTGATGACGCGGGGCGAGATGCTGCTGCATGTGGTCAATCACGGTTCCTATCATCGCGGCTGGGTGGCGGAGATGTTCTTCGATGTCCCTGCCGCCAATCCGGCCACCGACCTGCCGGTCTATTTGCGCGATGCCGCGAGGCGGCCACCGCCTGGGTAGCCTGCTGGTTCCGATCCGCGTCCGCAGCCATCGGATTCCGATCCGAGGCAGCCGCACCGCGCCGGCAGTCCCGACCGAGACGTCGACCTGCTTTCCAGGCACAGTTCCGGCATGCTGAACGGGCTCAGCATGTTCTGGAACCGGCAGACGGCAAAAGACCCCCACCATGACCGGCCCTGAGCCAGCCATCTGCCCCGAGGGATCTGGCGCGTCCGCCGGATATGCGGCTCGCTTGGCAGTGCGTGGATGGCCGGCCCGGCGCCGGCCATGACAGCGAACAAGAAAGGAAACGCCGATGCCTGAACTACGGGAAATCCTGCGCAACCATCTGAAGGAGACGCTGGCGCGCGGCGAGGTCGCGGCCTCGATGACGGTGCGCCTGTGCCGCAGCATCGAGATCGCGCAGATCGCCAAAACCGCCGGCTTCGATACCCTGTACGTGGACATGGAACATAACACGCTGTCGATCGATGCCACCTGCCAGATCTGCATCTTCGCCCAGCAGATCGGCATCACGCCGCTGGTGCGGGTGCCGGCCAATTCGCCCGAATACATCTGCCGCGTGCTGGACGGCGGCGCCATGGGGGTGATCACCCCGCATATCCGCTCCGCCGAGCAAGCCCGCGAGATGGTGAAGTTGGTGAAGTTCGCGCCGCTGGGCGAGCGCTCGGCCGGTGGCGCGTTGTCGCAATACCAGTATCGCAGCTTCCCGTCGGCCGAGACCAATGCCGTGATGAACGATGCGACCATGCTGGTGGTGATGCTGGAAACCGTCGCCGCGCTGGAGCATGTCGAGGAGGTCATCGCGGTCGATGGCGTCGACATGCTGCTGGTCGGCAGCAACGATCTGTGCAACGAGATGGGCATCACCGGCCAGTACGACCATCCGCGCCTGCGCGATGCCTTCGCCCGCGCGATCGCGGCGGCGACGGCGGCGGGCAAGCATGTCGGTGTCGGCGGCCTGGCGTCGCGCAATGACCTGATGACGCAGTTCGTGCGGATGGGCGCGCGCTATGTCTCCACCGGGACGGACATGGCGTTCCTCCAGGCGGCCTGCGCCGCCAAGGCCAAGTTCGTGCGCGATATCGGCGCCTGAAAGCGCCGCGCGATGCGGCAAGGCTTGCAATGACCGCGGTATTGCCGCTACGGGAACATCATGGACCACTCGCTCGCCGAGACGCTGACCGCCTGGCGCCGCCATCTGCACGCGCATCCAGAACTCACTCAGCATGAGCAAGAGACGGCGGCGTTCGTCTGCGCGCGCCTGAGCGAGCTGGGGATTCCATTCGTTCCGGGCGTGGGCGGGCACGGCGTGGTGGCGACACTGAGCCGCGGCCAGTCGAACCGCAGTGTCGGGCTGCGCGCCGACATGGACGCGTTGCCGATCACGGAAACCTCCGGCGTGCCGCATGCCTCCACCAATCCGGGTGTAATGCATGCCTGTGGCCATGACGGCCACACCACGTCCCTGCTTGGCGCTGCCGCGCTGCTGGCGCGGGATCCTGCCTGGACCGGCACGGTGCAACTGGTGTTCCAGCCGGCCGAGGAAGGCGGCGGCGGCGCGCGTGCCATGATCGCCGACGGATTGTTCGAGCGTTTCCCGATGGAGCGCATTTTCGGCTACCACAACTGGCCCGGCCTGGATGCCGGCACGGTGGCGGTGCATGACGGGCCGGTGATGGCGTCGGGCAAGCGGCTGGCGTTCCGCGTCAGGGGCCACTCCGGCCACGCCGCCATGCCGCACCTGGCACGCGACCCGATGGTGGCGTCGGCGCATCTTTTGCTCGCATTGCAGTCGATCGTTTCGCGCAACGTCAATCCGCTGGACTCGGTCGTGATCACCATCGCGACGATGGAGGCCGGCAGCGCGGTCAACCAGATTCCCGGCGAAGCGGTGCTGCGCGGCACCATCCGCACGCTGCGTCCGGCGGTGAGCGAGCAAGTGGACCATGCGATTCGCCGCGTCGCGGCCGGCGTGGCGCAAAGCTGCGATGTCGATATCGAGGTCGAGATGGCGGCGCGCGGCACGAACCAGGTGACGCAGAACTCCCCGGCGGAACGCGACCTGGCGGCCGCGGCAGTCACGGCGGCCGGCCTGCCGCTGCGGCGCGACATGCAGCCGGCGATGACGGGCGAGGATTTCTCCTGGTACTTGCAGGAGCGGCCGGGTGCATTCGTATGGGTCGGTAACGGCCCGGCGGAAGGCGGCTGCGAGCTGCACAATTCGAATTACGATTTCAACGACGCGATCCTGCCGGCGGCGGCGGGCTTCCTGGCCAGCGTGGCCAAGCGGGCATTGGCGGGCTGATTCGCGCTGCCGCCAGCCGATGGCCGCTGGACACGGCGCGCGCAACAGCGCCGGCTGAGGTCGGCGCGGCTGCCAAACCGTGGCGAAACAAAACCCGCGCCGCGCCGCAATCGTTTCCGTCGCGGCGCCGCCCTCTTTTCCGTCGCGGCGCCGCGCTCTTTTGCCGCTCGATGCCAGGCCGCTGGCCGAGGCTCAGCCGAACTTCGGCGCAAGTGGGACAATCGGTTCTTCGCTGTCAATCAGCGGATCCAGTGGGAACCGCAGGCTCCATGCGGCGGGATCGGCGATCTCGATCGTGTCGCCACTGAGCCGCAGGCCATGGCGCGTCATGGTTGCCAGCGTGCGGGAAAACGTTTCGCGCGTCATGCCGAGTTGCCATGCGATGCGCCGCTTTTCCACCGGCAGCCGGACCGCCGTGTCCGGCCCGGCCGCCGTCACCAGCCTCAGCAGGTAGCAGCCCACGCGATCCTCGGCCGACCGCAATTCCAGGTTCTTCGCATGCTTCACCTGGCGGCGGAAATGCGCCGCCTGGCACGCCAGAACCGCCAGGCAGAGAGCATGGTCAGCCGCAACCGCCTCACGAAACGCATCGGCATGGATGAGAACCAGCATCGCCTCCTCCAGCACGCGGCCATGCGCGAGATAGGGCTGGCAATTCAGTACCGCCGCCGGCAACAGCAGGTCGATCGGCCGCACGGTTTCGATCAGGGCTTCGACGCTGCCCGCGACTCCCACCAGTTCGACGCACCCAGACACCAGTAACTGGGCAAAGCTCGGCGTTTCCGACTGGCGAAACAGCAGACTGCCGGCCGGCACCCGATGCAGCACAGCATGCTGGGCCATGCCGTCCAGGATCGCTGCCGGGACCCGACCCAGCCATGGCGTCCGGCCCAACGCCTCGCGCGCCGAGCCAGGCACCGGCGGCGGCAGATCCGTGCCGAACTCACTGTTTATCATCCTGGTCAAGGATCGCCTCTTTTGCTCAGGCCACGCGTTTGCAGCTACCGCAGGATCGGACCGAGCACCATCGTGTGATTCATGTCACGAATTATGTGACTAATTATCCGAACCTCCTTTGATTCAGATCAATGCTGGTCACCGCACCCTGCGGCACGGTGGATGACAAGCGCGACAACCGGCCGTGAGGCCGCGCCGTTCGCTCGCGCCGACACCTGATCGCTCGGCCACTATCACGCTCGGCCGGCGCGTGCCCCGAGGAGGCTGCGCAGTGGACCAAATGACATCAGCGACCATGACGGGCACGCACCGACAGGGCAGCGGCCTGCAAGGCAGCCCGCGCCAGGGCCTGATCATGGGCACGTGGGGCTTCTTCATCGGCTTCGCCGCGGTCGCCCTGTACGGCCCCGCCGCGCATGCCTTCCAGCAGTCGATGCAGCTATCGCCGTTGTTGGTCGGCTTGTTGGTGGCGGCGCCCCAGCTCACCGGCTCGCTGCTGCGCATTCCGTTCGGCGCCTGGGTGGACAAGACCGGCGGACGGCTGCCCATGCTCACCTTGTTCGGCATTTCGATCGTCGGCATGTGGGGCCTGGTCTTCATCCTGGTCACCGTGCCGCATATCACCGCCGCACTTTACCCGGTGGTGCTGTTATTCGGCTTCATGAGCGGCTGCGGCGTGGCGTCGTTCTCCGTCGGCGTTCCGCAGGTTTCCTACTGGTTCCCACGCAACCGCCAGGGTACGGCGCTGGGCATCTATGGCGGCGTCGGCAATCTGGCGCCGGGCGTGTTCACATTGCTCCTGCCGTTTGCCATCGCCGCGTTCGGCTTGGCCGGCTCCTATCTGGCCTGGCTCGCGTTTCTGCTGATCGGCACCGGCATCTACGGCTGGCTGGCGCGCGACGCGTACTATTTCCAACTGCGCGCCGGCGGCATGGCGGCTGACGCAGCGCGCACCACCGCTGAGCAAAACGGCCAGGAGCTGTTCCCACGCGAATCCGTCTGGGGCGCGCTGATCATGGCCGCCGACGAGACGCGCACCTGGGGCCTGGTGTTTCTGTACTTCGTTTCCTTCGGTGGCTTCCTGGCGCTGACCGCCTGGTTCCCAACCTACTGGATCAACCTGCACCATTTCAGCATCACCACCGCGGGCATCCTGGGCGGCGTCGGATTTTCCCTGCTGGCGGCGGTGGCACGCGTCGGCGGCGGCTCGCTGGCGGAAAACTTCGGCGGCGAAATCATGGCGGCGATCGCCTTCACGATCGTGCTGATCGGCGCCGCGCTGCTTTGCTCGTTCACCGCGTTCAACATCAACCTGACGGGCGAGCTGCTGATCGGCCTGGGCATGGGCCTGGGCAACGCCGCCGTGTTCAAGATGGTGCCGAAATACGTGCCCCATGCCGTGGGCGGCGCATCCGGGCTGGTGGGCGGCCTCGGCGCCCTCGGCGGCTTCGTCATCCCGCCCGTGCTCGGTCTGTTTGCCGGCGCCCTGGGCGACACCGGCTACTCCGGCGGCTTCTTCGCCTACGTGGTCATGGCGATCGCGGCCATCATGGTCTCGGTCGGCTTCTTCCGCACCCGTAACCGCGTCGTCGCGTAACCGGGGGCGCAAAGATGAGCCATTTCCTCGACCGCCTGACCTTTTTTCGCAAGACCGTCGATACCTTCGCCGAAAAGCACGGCATCGTCACCGACGAGGATCGCCACTGGGAGGAGGCGTATCGTTCGCGCTGGCAGCACGACAAGATCGTGCGCTCCACCCATGGCGTGAACTGCACCGGTTCTTGCTCCTGGAAGATCTATGTCAAGGGCGGCATCGTCACCTGGGAGACGCAGCAGACCGACTATCCGCGCACGCGTCCGGACATGCCGAACCATGAGCCGCGCGGCTGTGCACGCGGCGCCAGCTATTCCTGGTACTTGTACTCGGCGAACAGGGTGAAGCATCCGCTGGTGCGGGGGCGGCTGCTGAAACTATGGCGGGAGGCCCGCGCGATGCGCACGCCGGTCGCCGCCTGGGCCTCGATCGTCGAGGACGCCGGCAAGCGCGCCAGCTACACCAGCAAGCGTGGCCTCGGCGGTTTCGTGCGCGCCTCGTGGGACGAGGTGAACGAGATCATCGCCGCGGCCAACGCCTATACCGCGAAAACCTACGGCCCGGATCGCGTGATCGGCTTCTCACCGATTCCGGCGATGTCGATGGTCAGCTACGCGGCAGGCTCGCGCTACCTGTCGCTGCTCGGCGGCGTCTGCATGAGTTTCTACGACTGGTATTGCGATCTGCCGCCCGCCAGCCCGATGACCTGGGGCGAGCAAACCGACGTGCCGGAAAGCGCCGACTGGTACAACGCCGGGTTCCTGATGCTGTGGGGTTCCAATGTCCCGCAGACCCGCACGCCGGACGCACATTTCTATACCGAGGTCCGCTACAAGGGTACCAAGAGCGTCGTGGTGTCGCCCGACTATGCCGAGGCCACCAAGTTCGCCGATCTGTGGCTGCATCCGAAGCAGGGCACCGATGCCGCGCTGGCAATGGCGATCGGCCACGTGATCCTGCGCGAGTTCTATCTGAATCGGACCGTGCCCTATTTCGAAGACTACGCCCGCCGCTACACCGATCTGCCCTTGCTGGTGCGGCTGGTGCGCCAGGGTGAGCATTATGTGCCGGAACGTCTGCTGCGGGCGGGCGATTTCGCCGCCGGCCTGGGCGAAACCAACAACCCGGACTGGAAGACGGTCGCACTGGATGCCGCCGGCGAGCCGGTGGTGCCGAATGGCTCGGTGGGATTTCGCTGGGGCGAAACCGGCAAGTGGAATCTGGAAGCGAAGGCCAGCCACGGCGAGGCTGTGTCGCTGGCGCTGACGTTGGCCGGCGAGACGACCCGCGCCGGCGTTGCCTTCCCATATTTCGGCGGCAGCGCTCCGCACGACTTTACCGCCACCGATCATCCCGATGTGCTGGTGCGCACTCTGCCGGTGCGTCGTCTCGCCTTGCCGGACGGCGAGGCGCTCGTCGCCACGGTATTTGATCTGCTGTGTGCCAACTATGGGCTCGATCGCGATTTCGGCGGTGGCAACGTCGCCGCGGATTATAATGACGACACGCCGTTCACGCCCGCCTGGGCCGAGCAAGTCACCGGCGTGCCACGCCACCAGATCGTGCATGTGGCGCGCGAGTTCGCTGCCAACGCGGAGAAGACCAACGGCCGTTCGATGGTGATCCTGGGTGCCGGTCTGAACCACTGGTACCACATGGACATGAACTATCGCGGGATCATCAACATGCTGGTCCTGTGCGGCTGCATCGGCCAGTCGGGCGGCGGCTGGTCGCACTATGTCGGGCAGGAGAAGCTGCGCCCGCAGACCGGCTGGCTGCCCATCGCCTTCGCGCTCGATTGGAACCGGCCGCCACGGCAGCAGAATTCCACCTCGTTCTTCTACGCGCACACCGACCAGTGGCGCTACGAAACGCTGAACGTGTCGGAGATCCTGTCGCCGACTGCCCCGACGGGCGACTGGAGCGGTTCGCTGATCGACTACAATGTGCGCGCCGAACGCATGGGCTGGCTGCCCAGCGCACCGCAATTGAAGCAGAACCCGCTGACCATCGCCGCACAAGCCAAGGCGGCGGGAATGGCAGTGAAGGACTACGTCGCCAGCGCCATGGCCGGCACTGGTGTCATGGCCGACACAGGCACGACCCAAAGTGTCATGGCCGGCGCAGGCCGGCCACCCACGCCTTCGTTCGCACCGGGCAATAAACCCGTTGGCGGCCGGACCAGGCCCGGCGATGCCGCGGAGTTGGAACTCTCCTGCCACGATCCCGATCACCCCGCGAACTGGCCGCGCAACATGTTCGTGTGGCGGTCCAACCTTCTGGGGTCGTCCGGCAAAGGCCACGAATACTTCCTGAAGCACTTGCTCGGCACCAAGAATGGCGTGCTGGGCAAGGATCTCGGCGCCGAAGGCGGCGCCAAGCCGCAGGACGTGGTGTGGCACGACCAGGCACCAGAGGGAAAACTCGACCTGCTGGTGACGCTGGATTTCCGCATGTCCACCACCTGCGTCTATTCCGATATCGTGCTGCCGACCGCCACCTGGTACGAAAAGAACGACCTCAACACCTCCGACATGCACCCGTTCATCCATCCGCTGTCCGCGGCGGTGGATCCGGCGTGGGAGGCTCGCTCGGACTGGGACATCTACAAAGGCATCGCCAAGGCATTCTCCGCCGTCGCGCCCGAAGTGCTGGGCGTCGAGACCGATGTGGTGCTGAGCCCGATCCAGCACGACACCGCCGGCGAGCTGGCACAGCCATACGATGTGAAAGATTGGCAGCGAGGCGACATCGCACCGATCCCGGGCCGCACTATGCCGAACATCGCCGTGGTGGAGCGCGACTATCCCAATCTCTACGCCCGCTTCACCTCGATCGGCCCGCTGCTGGAGAAGCTGGGCAACGGCGGCAAAGGCATCGGCTGGAACACCCAGCATGAAATCGACAGCCTGCGCGCACTGAACGGCGTTGCACCCAACGGTCAGCCGAAGCTGGACTCCGATATCGACGCGATCGAGGCAATCCTCAGTCTGGCGCCGGAAACCAACGGCGAGGTCGCGGTGAAGGCGTGGCAAGCGCTGGGCAACACCACCGGCCGCGACCACACCCACCTGGCCGTGCCGAAGGAGGACGAAAAAATCCGCTTCCGTGATATCGTCGCGCAGCCGCGGAAGATCATCAGCTCGCCCACCTGGTCCGGCATCGAGAGCGAAAAAGTCTGCTACAACGCCGGCTATACCAACGTACACGACCTGATCCCGTGGCGTACGCTGACCGGCCGCCAGCAGCTCTACCAGGACCATTTGTGGATGCGCGCGTTCGGCGAGGCGTTCGTCACCTGGCGTCCACCGATTGACACCAAGGCGCTGGCGCCGGTGCAAGGCCGGCACGGCAACGGCAACCCGGAAATCGCGCTGAACTTCATTACCCCGCATCAGAAATGGGGCATTCACAGCACCTATTCCGACAACCTGCTGATGCTGACCTTGAATCGCGGCGGCCCGGTGATCTGGATCAGCGAGGACGACGCGCAGCGCGCCAACATCGCCGACAACGACTGGGTCGAGGCGTACAACGCCAACGGCGCGCTGGTCGCCCGCGCGGTGGTGTCGCAGCGCGTCAATCCCGGCATGGCGCTGATGTACCACGCGCAGGAGAAGATCGTGAACGTGCCCGGCAGCGAGATCACCGGCCAGCGCGGCGGCATCCACAATTCGGTCACCCGCGCCGTGCTGAAGCCAACCCACATGGTCGGCGGCTACGCACAGCTTGCCTATGGCTTCAACTACTACGGCACGGTCGGGTCCAACCGCGACGAGTTCATCATCATCCGCCGCATGAACAAGGTCGATTGGCTGGACGAACCTGCCCCCGCTGCGCGGGTGAAGGAGACCGTGTGATGAAGGTGCGCGCGCAGATCGGCATGGTACTCAACCTGGACAAGTGCATCGGTTGTCACACTTGCTCGGTCACCTGCAAGAACGTCTGGACCAGCCGTGAAGGCGTCGAATACGCCTGGTTCAACAATGTCGAGACCAAGCCCGGCATCGGCTACCCCAAGGACTGGGAGAACCAGAAGCGCTGGAACGGCGGCTGGCAACGTCGGCGCGACGGCAGGATCGAGCCGCGCATCGGCGCCAAGTGGCGGGTTTTGGCAAAAATCTTCGCCAATCCCGACCTGCCGGAAATCGACGACTACTACGAGCCGTTCACGTTCGATTACGCGCATTTGCAGAACGCGCCCGAGTCGAAGGCGATGCCCACCGCACGACCCCGTTCTCTCGTCAGTGGCGAACGGATGGAGAAAATCCAGTGGGGGCCGAACTGGGAGGAAATCCTCGGCGGCGAGTTCAGCAAGCGCAGCCTGGACAGTAATTTCGCGAACGTGCAGAAGGAGATCTACGGCGCGTTCGAAAATACCTTCATGATCTACCTGCCGCGGCTGTGCGAGCATTGCCTGAACCCCGCCTGTGCCGCCGCCTGCCCGTCCGGCGCGATCTACAAGCGCGAGGAGGACGGCATCGTCCTGATCGATCAGGACAAATGCCGCGGCTGGCGCATGTGCGTCTCCGGCTGCCCGTACAAGAAAGTCTATTACAACTGGTCGTCGGGGAAGTCAGAGAAATGCACCTTCTGCTTCCCTCGCATCGAAGCCGGGCTGCCGACGGTTTGCTCGGAAACCTGCGTCGGGCGCATCCGCTATCTCGGCGTGATCCTGTACGATGCCGATCGCATCGCCGCGGCCGCCTCGGTGCCGGATGAAGGCGATTTGTACGAGGCACAGTTGCAGGTCTTCCTCGATCCGTTCGATCCGAACGTGCAGGCACAGGCACGCGCCGATGGCATCTCCGATGCCTGGTTGGAAGCCGCGAAGCGTTCGCCGGTGTGGCGCATGGCGATGGACTGGAAGATCGCATTCCCGCTGCATCCGGAATACCGCACGTTGCCGATGGTGTGGTACGTGCCGCCGCTCAGCCCGATCCAATCGGCCGCCGCCAACGGCGACCTGGGCGAGGTCGGCGGCCTGCCCGATGTGCGATCGCTGCGCATCCCGGTGCAATACCTGGCCAACTTGCTCTCCGCCGGCCGCACCGCCCCGATCGAACAAGCGCTGCGCCGCATGCTGGCCATGCGTGGCTACATGCGCGCCAAGACGGTGGACGGTGTGATCAACGACGCCCTGGCCGAGCAAGTCGGGCTGTCCGGCAACGACATCGAGGAAATGTACCGCCTGATGGCGATCGCCAATTACGAAGACCGTTTCGTCATTCCCACCGCACATCGCGAGACCGGCGAGGATACCTACCAGCTTCGCGGCTCCTGCGGCTTCTCGTTCGGCAACGGATGCTCTGGCAAGACCGGCTTCGATTTGTTCGGCGCGAAACAGCCGCGCGCCAGGACGCCGATGGAACTGGAGTGACGCCGGCCATGACCACCCTCACCTACCGCGCGCTCGGCGCCTTGCTGTCCTACCCCACCGAAGACCTGCAAGCGGCGACAGCGGAAATCGCCGCGGCGTTCGAAACCGAAGCGATTATCCCGCCACCGCACCGTGCCGCCATCGCCGCGTTGCTGCACGAACTCGCCGCCACCGACATCTACGAACTCCAGGAACGCTACTTCATATTGTTCGATCGCAGCCGCAGCCTGTCGCTGCACTTGTTCGAACATATTCACGGTGAAGGCCGCGACCGCGGCCAGGCGATGGCCGACCTGATCGCGCTCTATGCCAATCACGGCCTGCAAATGCGCAACGACGAACTGCCCGACTTCCTGCCCTTGTTCCTGGAATTCCTCTCGCTGCTGCCGCCTGCCGACGCCCGATCGATGCTGGCCGAAGCCGCCACCGTCCTGCGCGCCCTGGCCGACCGCCTCGCCAACCGCGGCACCAGCTACGCGGCCGTCATGCAGACGCTGGCCGATCTCGCGCAGGCACCGACAGAAGGTGCCTCCGACATCCCGGACGACGACCCCAATGATCTCGCCGCCCTCGATGCCGCATGGGAAGAAGCCGCGGTCCGCTTCGGACCCGGCGAATGGCAGGACGCCTGCGGCAGCGACCGCCTGCGTACCCGCCTGCGCGCCGCGGCACGCGACGCAAACGCCGCCAGCCGCGAGCCACCAGCGGCCAGCCACGAGCCACCAGCGGCCAGCCACGAGCTGCCGGCAGCCAGCCCCGACCTTCCGCCAGCCAGTCGCGACCTTCCGCCGGCCAGTCGCGACCTTCCGGCAACCGGTCGCGACGCCATCGCGGCCGCCGGCAACGCAGCCCCAGCCTGAGGAGACACGATGATGAGCCCCTGGCTGAACAACGTCCTGTATGGCTGGTACCCATATTTCGCGCTGACCGTGTTCCTGCTCGGCAGCCTGCTGCGCTTCGATCATGCACAATATACCTGGCGCTCCGGCTCCAGCCAATTGCTGCGCCGGCGCGAGTTGTTCTGGGGCTCCAACCTGTTTCATTTCGGCATCCTTATCATCTTCGCCGGCCATTTCGTCGGCCTGCTGACACCGGTCGCCGTGTTCGAAGCCCTCGGCATCAGCCACACCTTCAAACAGGTGCTCGCGATGAGCGTGGGCGGCATCGCCGGCATCGTCTGCTGGATCGGCATCGCCTTGCTCGCCCACCGGCGCTTGTTCGATGCCCGCATCCGCCGCACCTCCAGCTTCGGCGACATCGCCATCCTGCTGCTGCTGTGGCTGCAACTGACGCTCGGGCTGGCGACGGTTCCGGTGTCGGCCCAGCACCTGGACGGCAGCGAGATGATCAAATTCATGCACTGGGCCCAGGGCATCCTGACACTGCATCCCGGCGCCGCCGCGCTGGTCTCCGACGTCAGCCCGATCTTCAAATGCCACCTGTTCTTGGGCATGACGATCTTCCTGGTGTTTCCGTTCACCCGGCTGGTGCACATCTGGAGCGCGCCGGTCTGGTACCTTGGACGCACCGGCTACCAGATCGTACGCACCAATCGCCGTGCCGCCGCCGCTTCGCAGCCGCAAGCATCAGCCGGGGATGACTGAGCAATGCGCACCGCCATCCATCACGCCGCCACGTCACACATCGTCGCCGTCAACGATGCGGTCATCGCCAACGCCGATATCGCGCGTGAGGTGCAGAACCACACCGGAGCCTCGCCGCAGGCGGCATGGCACGAAGCGACCCGCGCCCTGGTCATCCGCCAACTGCTGCTGCAACGCGCCCAGGCGCTGGATCTGGTCGCCACGCCGCGCAGCGAAGCGGGGTCGCGCGAGACCGAGGAGGAAGCGCTGATCCGGACACTGCTGGACACCGAAGTCCGCATTCCGACCGCCAGCGAAGCCGAATGCCGTCGCTACCACCAGGCGAATCCCGGCAAGTTCCGTAGCCCGGAGCTGTTCGAACCGCAGCACATCTTGTTCAAGGCGCCGCGCGACGACACCGCCGCCTTCGCGCGGGCGATGCAACGCGCCTCGCAAATGCTCGCGGTCGTGCAAGCCGCCCCGGAAGAATTCGCAACCCTGGCCCGCCGTTTCTCCGACTGCCCGTCTGCCGCCGAGGGCGGCCGGCTTGGTCAGATCGCGCGCGGCGATAGCACCCCGGAATTCGAGGCCGCCTTGCTGTCATTGGCACCAGGCGAGACCTGCGCCGAACCAGTACAGACCCGATACGGCGTGCACGTCGTTCGGCTGGAGCGCAAGGTCGAGGGCGCACCGCTGCCATTCGAACTGGTGGGCGAACGCATCGCCGCCTATCTCGAGGAAAACGCCTGGCGCCGCGCCGTCACGCAATACGTTTCGCTGCTGGCAGGCGAGGCGCGCATCACCGGCTTCGACCTGCCGGGCGCGGCCTCACCGCTGGTGCAATAGGCCGCAGCGATGCTGGGACAAATCCTGCAAGGCCTGACCGATGCGACGCAGGCCGAGGCCATGCTCGCCACGGTCGCCAACCCGCTGATGCGTGATCGAATCGAACATGCCGCGACAGCAGCCGGCGTTGCCGTCGGCGCCCTGATCTCGCGCAAGCTGCGTCACGTGCTGGACCATGCCGACGAGGAACTCTGGTTGGACTTGCTCGGTGCCATGGCCAACACGCCGGATCCGGCCGCCGTCGCGGTCGATCGCATACTGGCCCGCGCCTTTCCCGACCCGGTTCGTGTTCGCATCAGCAGCACGGCGGCATGAACGCGATCCACTCGCCACACGGCCCGCACGACGCCCGGCGCACCACCTGGCAGACGCACGGGTCTGTCCGGCGCGAGCGCGAGTTCCGCACGATCGTGGCCATGCTGCGCATGTATTGCCCCGCCCATCACACGCCGCAAGACGCGACCCTGTGCCCGGCCTGCGCCGAACTCCGCGACTATGCCCAGCGCCGGCTCGAACGTTGCGTGTTTGGCGAGGCCAAGCCGACCTGCGCCAACTGCACCGTGCATTGCTACAAGTCGGTGATGCGCGAGCGCGCGCGGCAGGTCATGATCTGGGCCGGTCCGCGCATGGTGTGGCGCCATCCGATGCTGGCGATCCGCCACATGATCGAGGGCCACGGCCCGGCGCCGGCGCTGCAACGGGTGCGGTAACGAACCGGCACCGCGCGGCTGCGCTGCCCGGCGACGATTGCCGCCACGCCGGTGCACGGCGACCAAATAGCTGCTGCCAATGAAAGACGCGGCGATGGTTGCCACGGAATGCTTCGAGCGCGGGAATGCCTCGAGCGCGGGAATGCCTCGATCGCGGGAATGCTTCGATCGCGAGAACGCTTCGATGGCGGGAATGCTTCGATCGCGAGAACGCTTCGATCGCGGGAATCCTTCGAGCGCGGCGGCTTCGCTGATTATAATTGAAATCGAATGGAGACGCCCACTCTTGTTGACGCGCCGGCCGTGGATTATATGATAAACCCACAGCATGACACTACGGAAAGCGGCCGCCATCGTGAGGACCCCACCGGCACGACCTTCGATTCCCTTCCCCGAAACGCCGGAACGGCGTGCCGAAGTCGCGCGTCAAATCCAGGCTGCGACCGGACTTGAGGACCAATTGCTGGAACGCGTGGTGCGTGCCTTCTACGGCACCGCCCGACAGGACCCAATGATCGGCCATTTGTTCGATGGTGTGGAAGATTGGGAAGCGCATATCGCGCGCATCACCGCATTCTGGTCGTCGGTGGCGCTGCTGAGCGGACGCTATCACGGCAATCCCATGGGGCCGCACCTGAAGCTGCCATTGGAATCGCCCCACTTCGCCCGCTGGCTCGCTTTGTTCGAACAGACAACGCGCGATCTTTGCTCCGAGGCCGGCGCTGCGCTGCTGATCGAGAAGGCGCGGCGCATTGCGCAAAGCCTGCAATTGGGCATCGAGGCCAGGCGCGGCATGCTGCCGATGCGGCAGCGGACGGCATGAACCCCGCTGCGTTGCGCGGCGCACTCCTGCGCGCCCTGCGCGAACGATCAATCATGGCCGACACAATGGAGGACGGGCTCGACGCGCTGATCCAGCGTATCGGCGGCGACCTATCACGCGCGACCGTCGCCGCGGCGGTCCAGGATATCGTGGCGGATGGATCGGCGTACGAACCGGTGCGGCTGCCGCCCGGCGCGCTGCAATGCCACTGGCATCTGGAACTCACACCGCGTGGCCAGGCAGCCGCGCAAGCATAGCCGTCACCAGCGAAACAGATTGACCCCCTGCACGCCGGCAACCGCGCCCGCGATCGTCAGCAGGCTCAGCCCCAGCAGCACGTGGTGCAGCCGCTGCATCCACTGGAAGGTCGCGGCCGGATCGGACGCGACGCGGCGCACCAGCCAGCGGTCCAGCAACAGCGGCTCAATGACAAACAACATCAGGGTGAAGCTCAGCCAGATCAGCAGCATCGCCGGCATCCACCAGGTATCGGGCGAGGCGAACCAGCGCCATGCATCCAGCCGCCACGTCAAATAGAGGCCGCTGGCCCCCGCCACGACGGTGGTGACCCGCGCCTGCCAGGCGAAGCGCCGTTCGACCGCATGGAACGCGGCGAAGCGCTCAGCCGGCGGACGCGAACGACCGATCTCCGGCATCACCACGGTAGCCACCACGCCGACGCCGCCGATCCACAGCACGACGGCAACAACGTGCACAGCCAGCGCCAGCGCGATGTCGGTCATTGCGCCGCCACAGCGGAGCGTTGGAAGCGTGGGAACAAGATGTTGTTCTCGGTATGAATATGCTCCATCAGGTCGTCGACCAGCTTGTTCGCGCCGACATAGAGCGCACGCCAGGTCGGGCACGCATCGTCCGGTGCGGCAAAGTCGTTGGTCAGCGCTGCCAGTTCGCGCAGATGCGTGCCGTGGTCGTCATGCTCTGCCAGCATCACCGCGATCGGCTGCGCGATCATCGGATGGCCGCCACGGCGCATCATCGGAAACAGGATCAGCTCCTCTTTCTTCATGTGCACCTCCAACTCGCCGCTCATGCGTTCCAACAGCTCGGCGATGCCGCGCGGCACCGCCTCGTGGTCCTTGTGAGCCATCTCGACACGCCGCGCGAGCCGGATCAGTTCCGGCAACTCGCGCCGGTGCGTGGCATGGTAGCGGTTCTCGATCAGGTCGATCAGCGCCGCCGTCCCCTCCGGCCGCACCGCCGGCAGGCCCAGGGCCGCCACGGCTTCCAGTTCCGCCGCGATCTCATCCGCGGCCAGACCACGCTCCGCCGCCGCCTGCGCCAACGGCACCCGGCCGCCACAGCAGAAGTCCAGCTTCCGCCGCCGGAACACGCCGGTGGCGCCGGGCAGCGTCGCCGCGATGTCCGCCAGGGTGCGTTCGGCGAACCCGGTCCGGGTGAGTGTGGCCTGGCTCATGCGCGCTTCTCCTCGGCCGAGTGGCTCGGCTGGGTTACAATTGGTATTTCTGATACCAATTACATTGCTCGGAAGTTCTGGTATTGTCAATACCAATTATGGAGGTCCCATGCGGCTGCTGGCGTCGACCGACTATGCCCTGCGGGTTCTGATGCTGCTGGCCGCGGCGCCGGACGGCGAGCGCATCAGCGTCGATATGCTCGCCCGCACCCTGGGTGGGCTGTCGCGCAACCACTTGCACAAGATCGTTCAGGAGCTGACCGCGCTCGGGGTCACCCGCACCGCGCGCGGCACGGGCGGTGGGGTGGCGTTGGCGGTGCCGCCGGAGACGGTGCGGTTGGGATCGCTGGTACGACAACTCGAGGCGGACCAGCCCGTGGTCGAATGCTTCCGCCAGGACGACTGTGCCTGCACGCTGCTTCCGGCCTGCCGGTTGCGTGGCATGCTGCGCGCGGCCCAGGACAGCTTTTACCAGAACCTGGAGGCGTTCACGCTGGCCGACTGCCTGGCGGACCGCGCGCTGATCGGTCAGCCATGATGCGGGTTTGGCGATATGCCGGCGGGGCTGGGTCGCGCCGCCGGGCACCCACCGCATGGGATCAGTCGCACCGTTCAGCTCCAACCCGTCTCTCCGGCATTCGGCGGCCAGCCTCCGTGGCAATGACACACACCGGCGGACCGGCCTGATCTGCCCGGCGATTGGTCAAGACCGGCGCAATGCCCGCCGATTGGTCAAGACCGGCGCAACGCGGGCGAACCCTGCCTCGGCCACCGTCCCGATCCGGATGACGTCCGATTAGCTGTAGGCGCTCGCAATCATCGGGGCTCGTGCTCGCAAACCGAGCGATTTCCTGCCCAAATTAGCTGACAATGGAGAGCGTCACGTGCTCACAATACCTGCCACTGTGCTCGCCATCGTCGCGCTCCGCACGCCAACGGACGAACCTGCTCACATTGGCTGCCAATGAGAGGTCATAGCGTCGGTTGTCTATCTGACAATCGACGCTATGACCTCAAATGCATTACCCAGCCTCCAGTGAGCAGCGGGTCATACTCAGTCTGCCTGTCCTGAAACCCTATGTTACACATCATCCCTTGCAACATATCCCAACGGCATCCATGTTTCGCGGCTGAACGCCGCACTGGCTTACCCGCGGAACGGGAGGGGGAGTTGGCACACTCAGTGGGCGCCGCGTTAGAGATTCTTAGGCCGGGCTCCCCTGATTCCGTCTGGCCACCAAACAAAAAAAGCGCAATGACGGAAATAAAGCAGGGAATGAGGGCTGGTTTAGCTCTTGCTCTACTTTTTACTGCTCTTTACGCCATCGGCCTGTGGTTAACCTGGAACGGGGCCGGCCTTTGCGGTTATTACGTACCCGGCCAGGGCTGGTTTGACAATTTGAACACCCGACCTGAGTTATGGCACAGCGCACGAACTGTGCCCTTCGTAGCTAGTTTACTTGTCCTTGCTATTGTCTTCTCGATGGCGATTCCGATTTTTCCCGTCTTGTTCATAGTATTGCCGGCAGTCCGCAGAGTGCGCGACACATACGACAATTGTGTATTGCATCGGGCTATCGCCCTCTCGATTTTAATTGCTATGCTGTCTTTCCTCGTCGGTTTAGTAATGATGATTCCCTTCCTCGTCGCCCCCGTGTTGATCGATTATAGCGTTGGTGCGCCCCCGCAGCACCCGCCACTATTCTATCTTATTGCCATGCTGAAGCTGGCTTCAGGTGCTAGCGGTCTCTCCGCCTTTGTGGTATTTTTCATCTACGGCTTCACTGCCACCGCTTCTTCCGTGGAGCATTTTTTTCGAGATTTCCATTAGGCCCGGATTTGGGCGGGGAGAAATAGAGCTTAGGATATTCTGTGGGCCGATTTCTTGACCCCGGATTGACACCAGACTTATTTACAGCTCAAGAGTGCCGAGTTCTTGCCTAGTTCCGGGCCGTCCGTGACGTGCGCTCATAGTCGTCGAGCCACGGTTCGATGAGCCGGTCGAGTTCCTCGATCTGGCGCTCGGAGCAGGATTCCGGCGCACAGCTTTCCAGCCAG
>DATJNA010000085.1:0-12610 GCA_035508435.1 Acetobacteraceae bacterium
CGCGCAGTAAGGCCGCAGGTGGACGAAGGGTTCCCGTTTGCGCTAGGTAGATGGTGCCGACGTGCCGGGTTAGCACAGTGGTAGTGCAGCGGTTTTGTAAACCGAAGGCCGGGGGTTCAAATCCCTCACCCGGCACCAGCCTTGCCTCGGTGAAATCGGCACCATTCAAGCCCGATCGCTGAATAGATTGGAGCGGCGATGTCGGGGAAGCCGGACATTAGTTAGCCGTAACGGTCGGCTCCCGAACGCCGTTGCGGGCGTGGTGACGTACCCCGCTATCGGCAACCCATCATTTCGTCGCGGTGGCGGCTTTGCCGGTCCTTCCGGGCACGCGCAGACCCTGGCGCCACCCGCCGCGCAGCCGCTGCGCCCAGATGCGACGATGCCCCGGCCAAGGGACCGGGGCATCGCGTGAGGAGATCGCGACCAGAGGCATAGGTCAGTCGGCTGACGCCTGGGCAACACCGCGTCGATTCAGTTACCCAGCGGTTTCTGGCGATCGGCCGTTGGCCGGTTACCCGGGGCGGCGTGACCGGCGGCGGCGCAACGCGCCCAGAGCGACCAGCGCCGTGCCGAGCGAGGCGAGAGATGCCGGTTCGGGCACGCCCGAGGGGGGCGGCGGAGGCGGCGGGGGCGGCGGCGCCGGCGGGTTAGAGAGCGTGAACGACGAACTCCACGCTCCGCCGGTGGTGTCGTTTGCCGTCAGCGTGAGGCTGGTCTCGGTCGGCGACAGCGACCCGCCGCCCATCGTCCCAAGGATGTACAGCGAAATGCTTCCGGTCGTGGCCGCGTTGTAGGAGTACAGCGTGGTGAAAACGCTGGAGACGTCGAACGTGAAGCTCTGGCCGCCGACCGAAATCAGCAGCCCTGGAATGCTTTCGGTATCAGTGTGTCCGGCAGTCGCGCTGAACGGAACCGTGCCGTCGATGTCGCCCGACGCCGTGCCAGCCACGCTCGAGAGCGATCCGGTCGCGGAGGTCCAGAACAGTGACGCGTCACTCCATGAGATCGATGGGCTCGCTGTCGTTACGACCGTGGGGACGCCGAGGATTTCCGCGGCTCCGGTGGCAGGCCCGAACGCGTCGGCATGGGCAGCCGGCATGCTGGCTATCGCCATAGCCGTGGAGCCCAGCAGGCCGACGGTAAACTTGATTGAGTAATGCACGTCGAACTCCTCGCGTCTTATCGGCTACCGCATCACCCCGAGCTGCCTCTTACATCGTTCCGGGCCGCGACAACCTTCCGGCCGAGTGTTAGCAACAGGCGTGCCAACACGCGTATGGCCGCATTATCAGGCACTTGGGACAGAACCGCTCGACGACGAAACGCCAAGCTGTAAAAAGTTCCGACGGCTATCTCTGCAACTTTCGCGTCGTGGCTTAAAATTTCACTTAGCGCAAAGTCTTGGCGCACCTGACAGATAACACGACCTTTAACACATCCATAACGGCAAAACGGCAGCCGACGCCGGCCGGCCAATTCACCGTGATCTCACGCCTGATCGCGCAGCTTGCGCTTTAGCAATTTGATAAAATATCAGCTGGAATTCCCGTCTTTGCAGGGAATTCCAGGACGGGCGCAGGCCAATCAATGTCGGTTTCGGCATCAGGCTGGGAAGCTAGCGAGGGTCGTGCAGCGTTGGCGTCGGGTCGATTACAAAACGATACGGAGCTTCACCAATATCCATGAACCGACCTCGCCAGCGCGTTAGCGGGTGGCGGTCCCGCGGTTCGGCCGCAGCTTCATGTCTTTGTGTCTCTGTGGTGGATCTGCTCTGTGTACTCCCAGCGATGGTTCCACGGTTCGGCCATTCCCAGGCGGCTGCAAGAACCCTCACCTGTCAGACGTTGATCGTCGGTCGATCAGAAATCGAGGTCGGCATAATGCTCCGGCGGCGTCAACCCCGGCACACGATCGGACAGCAGTCCGCGAAAGCTCGGCCGCGATTTGATTCGCGCATACCACTCCTTCGCCGGCGCCGAGATCGACCAGTCCACATCGCCGATGAAATCCAGGCAAGAGAGATGCGCCGCGGCGGCGAAATCCGCCAATGACAGTGCGCCGCCGGCCAGCCACTTGCGGTTCTCCGCCAGCCAGCCGAGATATTCAATATGGTACCGCAACGCCAGGTAGCCGGTACGTATCGCTGCCGGATCGGGATTGCCGCGCCCGGTCAGCCGCTTCATGAACTTCTCCCCGAGCAAGTTGCGGGTGGCCTCGGCTGCGAATTTGCCGTCGAACCAGGCGACCAGGCGACGCACCTCAACGCGCTCGGCCAGGGTGCGGCCCATCAGGCTGATGTCGGGATAGGCTTCCTCGAGGTACTCGCAGATCACATTCGAATCGGCGATCGCCAAGCCGTTGTCCTCCAGCAGCGTAGGCACGGTGCCGGCCGGGTTCAGCTCCAGGTATTCGGTGCGCCGCTCCCACACCTTCTCCAGCCGCACTTCGTGCGGCAGGCGCTTCTCGGCGAGTGCGAGGCGGACCTTGCGGGAGAACGGCGACAACGGCAGATGATAGAGCAAGCGCATGCCCCGCTTATGGCACCCTGCCGCGCGCCGCGCCAAGCACCAGCATGGCAGCTTCGGCGCAAACCATTTGCCGCGACGCGGCGTCGCGTGGCAGAACGACCCCCATGCTGACGCGTCGAGTGGTGCTGGCCGCTGCCCCTGCCGCCCTTGCGACAGGATCGCACGCGGCGACTGACAGTTTCGCCGATTTCCTGGCGGGGATTCGGGCCGAGGCGCGGCGTGCAGGCATTTCCCCCCGCATCCTTGACAGCGCCCTGGCCGGGCTGGCGCCGGATCCGAAGGTGCTGGAGCGCGACCGCCACCAGCCCGAGTTCACCATGACCTGGGCGCAGTACAGGCACCTGCTGGTCACCGACAAGCGCATCACCGCCGGTCGCGCCGCCGTGCGCGACAACCGCAACCTGCTGTTGGCGGTACAGGACCGGTTCGGCGTCAGCCCCGCGGTGATCACCGGCATCTGGGGATTGGAATCGAGCTTCGGCGCGCAGACCGGCGATTTCCTGGTGGTGGATGCGCTGGCTACGCTGGCCTGGGATGGCCATCGCGCGAGCTTTTTCCGTCCCGAGCTGATGGCGGCACTGCGCATTCTCGATCACGGCGATGTGGCTCCGACGGGCATGACCGGCAGCTACGCCGGCGCGATGGGCCAGCCGCAGTTCATGCCTACCAGCTATCTGCGCTACGCGGTGGATTTCACCGGCGACGGGCGGCGCAACATCTGGACCAACCGCGCCGACGTGCTGGCCTCGATTGCCAATTATCTGGCGCGATGCGGCTGGCGTGCGGGCCAGACCTGGGGGCAGGCGGTGATCCTGCCGGCAGGCTTCAATCCCGCAGTGGCGGGACGCGAGAACAAGCAGCCGCTGGAAGCGTGGGCGCGGCAGGGCATGCGCCCGCTGGACGGGCGCTGGCGCGCAACCGCGGATACGCCGGCGGCAATCGTGTTGCCAGATGGCGCGACCGGCGAGGCGTTTGCGGTGTATCCGAACTTCAGCGCGATCCGACGGTATAACCCCTCGGATTTCTACGCTCTGGTCGTGGGCCTTTTGGGCGACGACCTGGTGGCGTAGCCGCCGCGGCGACGTCACCATCACCTCCTGTCATTGCGAGGGGCGTAGCGCCGAAGCAATCTTGGTCGGTGAGGTGCCGCTATCGTCCGTGCGTCCACACCACCGGGTTGCTTCGTCCCGCCACGCTACGCTCGCGGCCCTCGCAATGACGCTGTGGGTGGAGACGCTGCACGCAACGACTGCAACGAGAGGAGGCCGATTATGACGGTGGTCGATCCGATCCCTTACGCCGATGCGAAGCTCCGCCGCATCCTGTCCACGGTGCGGACCATCGCCATGGTCGGCGCATCCACCAACTGGAACCGCCCCAGCTACTTCGTCATGAAGTACCTGCGCAGCAAAGGCTACCGCGTAATCCCGGTGAACCCATCCGCGGCCGGCCAGGAGTTGCAGGGCGAACGGGTGTACGCGTCGCTGCGGGACATCCCCGATAGGGTCGACATGGTGGACGTCTTCCGTGCCTCCGACCAGGTACCGCCGATCGTCGAGGATGCCATTGCGATCGGCGCCAAGGTGGTGTGGATGCAGCTCGGCGTCCGCAACGACGAAGCCGCGGCGCTGGCCGAGGCCGCCGGCATCGAAGTCATCATGAACCGCTGCCCGAAGATAGAGTACGGGCGGCTGTGTGGCGAGCTGTCCTGGAGCGGCGTCAATTCCAACATCATCCGCAACCGCGCGCCGGAACCGCCGACCGAGCGCCACGCCAGGCCACGGCCCGGGCAAACACATAATGTGACCTATGGCTTCGAGACGCGCGCCATCCATGCCGGCGCCACGCCCGACCCTACCACCGGCTCGCGCATCACGCCGATCTTCCAGACCACGGCCTACGTCTTCGACGACGTGGATCACGCCGCATCGCTCTTCAATCTGCATAATTTCGGCTACATCTACGCGCGGCTGAATAACCCGACCGTCGCTGTGCTGGAGGAGCGCGTCGCCAATCTGGAAGGCGGACGTGCCGCCGTCGCCGCCGCCTCCGGTCATGCCGCGCAGTTCCTGGTGTTCGCGACCATGCTGGAGCAAGGCGACGAGTTCATCGCCTCGCGCAACCTGTACGGCGGTTCGCTGACGCAATTCGGGCTGTCGTTCAAAAAGCTCGGCTGGACCTGTCATTTCGTCGATCCCACGGATCCGGAGAATTTCCGCCGTGCTCTCACGCCGCGCTGCAAGGCGATCTTCGTGGAAAGCCTGGCCAATCCCGGCGGTATCATTGTCGACCTGGAGCCGGTCGCCAGGATCGCGCACGAGGCCGGCATTCCGCTGATCGTCGATAACACGCTGGCCACGCCCTATCTGTGCCGCCCGTTCGAATGGGGCGCCGACCTGGTGACGCATTCGACCACGAAGTTCCTCGACGGCCACGGCAATTCACTCGGCGGCATCGTGGTGGAGTCAGGGAAATTCGACTGGGCCGCGGCGGGAAAATTTCCCGCGCTGACCGAGCCGGAGCCGGCCTATCACGGCCTCCGCTTCTACGAGAATTTCGGCGACTTCGCCTTCACCACCAAAGCGCGTGCCGTGGTATTGCGCGATTACGGCCCGACGCTGGCGCCAATGAACGCGTTCCTGACCATCGCCGGCATCGAGACACTGCACCTGCGCATGGAGCGCCACTGCGCGAATGCGCAGAAGGTGGCGGAGTTCCTGACCGCACACCCGCGCGTCGCCTGGGTATCTTATGCCGGCCTCGAATCAAGTGCGTATCATACGCTGGCCCGCAAATACCTGCCGAAAGGTGCCGGGGCAGTGTTCACCTTCGGCGTCAGCGGCGGCTACCAGGCCGGCATCAGGCTGGTGGAGAACGTCCAATTGTTCTCGCATCTCGCCAATATCGGCGACACCCGCAGCCTGATCCTGCACCCCGCCTCCACCACGCACCGGCAATTGTCTGACGAGCAACGGCTCGCCGCCGGCGCGGGACCGGACGTGATCCGTCTCTCGATCGGGCTGGAAACGGCGGAGGACCTGATCGCCGATCTGGATCAGGCGCTGGCCGCCTAGCGGAAGCGGCTGGCGAAACCGCCTCGTCGCACTTGGGTTCGATCCCGCTCCGACCGTCGTTCGACGACGCTATACCGAAGTATGAGCGGGATCGCGCCCCGGCGCGACCTGGCGAGCGCGACTATGGGGCTCGCTCGCCACCGAGCGCGGTCTCCAGACAATGGATCAAAGTCTCGCCGTCGAACGGCTTGCTGAGAAAGCATGTAGCCCCACCCTGCATCGCGAGTTGTTCAACGCGCGCGTCCGGAAAGGCGGTAATGAAGATGATCGGTACCGGGCTACCTTCGGCCTGCAGGATTTGCTGGAGTTCCAGGCCGCCAACACCGGGCATCTGTACATCCGAGATCAGGCAAGACGTCACACGACGCTCCTGCGATTGCAGGAAGTCCTTCGCCGAGGCGTAGGCATGAACCTCGTAGCCCAGCGACCGCATCAGGCTGGTCATGCCGATGCACACCGCTTCGTCATCATCAACGATCGCAATCAAAGGATTATGCACCTCTCGTCCGACTTGATTTCCACGACGCGCAGCGCATGGATCGGTTCCATCGCCCGCAGCCACACAATGACATCCAGCAGCGCGTAACGAAAGCTATACCGGAGTTTATTCCACAACCCAACAATGAAGTTCTTGATCGCCCCGGCAGGGTGAGGCGCTCAGCGAGGCGGCTTCACGGACTGCGGCCCAAGCGCCTCTGCCATGCGTACAAGTTCAGGCAGCGATTTCGCCGCCATCTTGCGCATCAAATTGCCGCGGTGAATCTTTACCGTGATCTCGGACACGCCGAGCCGGTGGGCAACCAGCTTGTTCAGCATGCCATCCGTGACAAGCTTCATGATCTCTTGCTCGCGCCCGGTCAGGGCATCGTAGCGCGCGCGGAGATCGACACGCTTGGCGTCTTCGGTGCGCCGCCGCCGGTCGAGATCGATCGCCGCGCCGACCGCATCCAGCAGGTCCTGGTCGCGGAACGGCTTCATCAGGAAGTCGATGGCGCCGGCCTTCAGCGCCTTCACCGACATCGGCACGTCGCCGTGGCCGCTGATGAAAACGATCGGGATGCGGATATCTTCACGGACCAGTTCGGCCTGCAGCTCCAGTCCGCTCTGTCCCGGCAGCCGGACATCGAGCACGATGCAGCACGGCGCGTCCGGCAGCTCTGCCTGGAGGAATGCCGCCGCCGAGCGGAACACCGCGACCCGCAAATCGACGGAGCAAAGCAAATTTCGGATCGCCTCGCGTACGGATGGGTCGTCGTCCACCACCAGGACAACCGGCTCCTCGCCATCCAGGCTATTCTGAGCGGCTGAGTGCTCTGCCACGACGCGAATCCCGCGCTCGTTCGACCCGTGGCCCGGTGGCCACACGGCCAACCATGCGGTGCCCGGCCAAAATCCGTCAAGCACCACGGGCGGTCGGGGCTATGCGGCGCGGATCGCCGGCAGACGGCAGACGAAGGCCGTGCCCGGTTCGGGAGAGCGCGAAACCGCACTGATGGTCCCGCCATGCGCCTCGATGATCGAGCGGCAGATCGACAATCCCATGCCCATGCCACCTGGCTTGGTGGTGAAGAACGGCTCGAACAGGTCGGCGGCATGGGCAGGATCGATGCCGGAGCCGGAATCCGTGACCTCGAGTACCACATGGCTCTCGCCGTCCACACGGGTCGCCAGTACGGCGACGCGTGCCCGGCCTTCGACCCGGGTCATGGCCTGAACCGCATTCACCAGCAGATTGATGATGACCTGCTGCAACTGGATCGGGTCGCCAAGAATGGCAGGCAGGTCCGGCCCTGGCTCGACCCGAACCACCGCGCGGTTGCGGCTTGCTTCGTTCCGCACCAGCGGCACCACCTCGCTGACCAGTCCGTTCAGGCTGACGGGCTGCATCTCCTGATTGGACTTGCTGGTCAGTGCCCGGATGCGCTGCACGATCGCGCTGGCCCGCTTGGCGTCCGCGATCGCATACCTGATCGAGGCCTCCGCCTCATCGAGCCGCGGCACGTCACGGTGCAGCCAGCGCAGGCTGGCCTCGCCGTGCATGACGATGGCCGCAAGCGGCTGGTTCACTTCATGGGCGATGGAGGCCGACAGCGCGCCCAGGCTGGTGACCCTTGCAACATGTGCGACCTGCGTCTGCGCCTGTTGCAGCCGGATTTCCGACTGCCGGGCAGCGGTAACATCCATCAGCGCGCCGACGAACTGCGCCGGATCCAGCGGTTCCTCCAGCACGTGGGCCACCGTATGGACATGCCTGATGTCTCTGTTTGGCAGCAGCAGCCGGAATTCGATGTCCACTCCGCCGCGCTCTGCCGTTGCAGGGGTCAGAGCCAGCCGCACCGTTTCGGCATCTTCGGGATGCACACGCGCGAGCATCGCTTCGATTGAGGGTCTGTCATCCTCGCCATAGCCCAGGATGGCGAAAGTCTGGCGCGACCAGAACACCGCGCCGGTCGCGGTATTCCAGCCGAAGCTGCCGGTCAGGCTCAGCGTCTGCGCCTCGGCCAGATAGGCGGCCTGGCTGCGGCGCAACGCCTCCTCGGCCTGCCGGCGTGCGGTGATGTTGTTGTTGGTCTCGAGTGTTCCGGCCGGCCGGCCCGATACGTCATGCTGCAGCGACCACCGGCTGGCGACGATGACCTGCGTGCCGTCCTTGCGCGTGTTGACGAGTTCGCCTTCCCATTGGCCGGTGCGGCGCAGCCGATCCTCGATCGTCTCGCGGCCTTCCGGGAACACGGTCTTCAGCAGCTCACTCGGCAGCTTGCCAACGGCGTCCTCATTGCTCCAGCCATAGAGTTGCGTGGCGCCGCGGTTCCAGAACGTGATGACGTCCTTGCCGTCGCGCACAAAGATGGTGTCGTGCGTCAGATCGAGGAGCCTGGCCTGCCGTTCGAGCGTCGCCGCGGCGTGCTGGATGCGTTGGACCAGGGCGGTGATGACGAACGATGTGAGGACGAAGGTGCCGAGCAGTACAACGTCGCGTCCATACTGTACCCGGAACGAGAACAGTGGCAGGGTGAAGAAGTAGTTGAGGGCGGCGACGGCAACGAATGAGAAGATCGCGGACGAGACAAAACTGTCCCACAGTGACAGGACGACGATGATGACCAGGAAGACGAACCCGACCGTGCCGAGCGCTGCGCCGACCAAGAAACAGATCCAGGTTGCGGCCGCAAGCGCGGCGAGGCCAACTGTCAGCAATATCGCGAAATGGCGCCCCGGCGGCAGACGGACCGACAGCATGAACGTCTATCCCCGCCTTGTGCCGGCGCAGAGCATGCGCGGCGACCAGTCGGCTCCGACTCTTTCGCGTAACGTCAGCTCGGTTCCCCCCACACGACTTCTTTGCATGTCATCTCGCTTGTCAGTACGCGAAGCGGCGGATTCCGATTGCTCTCCATCACCGGTTATGAGGGACTTGCGCTGCCAGGGCAAACGTTAGAGTTTCTAAGTTGGCATTGCCGTCATTGCGCCGCCGAACGCGCCGGCTGCCCGCCCCCATTCCCTGTTTCGCACAGCCGGCGTAGCATCGCCGCGTCACCGCCGTGGGGAGGGATACCATGATCATCGAAATGCGCACCTATACGCTGCAGCCAGGCACGCTCGCGGAAGTGGAGAAGCGCTTCGGGGCCTCATTGCCGGCGCGCGAGAAGCACTCCAAGCTCGCGGCGTTCTGGCACTCTGAAGTCGGCCCGCTGAACCAGATCATCCATGTCTGGGCCTATGACAGTTTCGAGCAACGCGCCGCCATCCGCGCCGCCGCGCAGAAGGAGGAAGGCTGGCCGCCGCCGATCCGGGAATTCGTCGTGGCGCAGCAGAGCGAGGTGTTCCACCCCGCGCCGTTCTCGCCGCCGCTCGAGCCGCGCAACATCGGTCCGTTGTTCGAGATCCGCCAGTACACGCTGGTCCCCGGCGCCATCCCCGGCCTGATCGAACGCTGGTCGGAGAAGATCGAAGGGCGGCAGAAATTCTCGCCCCTGGTCGCCGGCATGTATTCGGAGTTCGGCGCGCTGAACAAATGGGTCCATATCTGGGCCTACAAGGACCTGAACGACCGTGCCCGCGTCCGCACGGAGGCCGCCGCCACCGGCCAGTGGCCCGCGCGCAACCCGCCTGGCGTGGTGGTGAAGCAGGAGAACGCGCTGGTCCTGCCGTCGGCCTTCTCGCCGATCAAGTAGAGCGCCTGCACCGTGACAGGGGGCGAAGCCTGGCCCCCTGCCCCGCCCTGTCCCGCGCGGAGAGGCCGATTTCCCGCGCGCGTCTGCTGCTTCCTGCTGCCTGTGTGGTGTCGTGCACCCAGCATACTGCCGGATCGATGCCACCAACCGGGGACGTTCAACCGGTGTCCCTATCCGGTTAGCGCAGGCTGCCAACCCCTGACGATCGCGCACCGACTGCGGCGGGGTCCGCCTGCGCCAACCGGATAGGGACATCGACCGGAGCTGTTTCCTGAGCGACGTCAGGCGCCGGAGCATCGCCTCGCCCCAGACCACGATGCACGCATCGTGGTCAGCGGAAGATCGAGTGCGGTCCCGATGCGGCGCCCTCGCCTTCCGTCCAGCGTACCGCCGGTGGGGTCTGCGCCTCTCCGTTTGCCGGCTTGACGGCGGCAGCCGCGTTATCGCCCAGCCCCTGCGACAGCTTCGCCGCCGCCTCCAACACCTGCGGCACCAGCGAACGTGGCCGCGGCGGACGCATCCGCATGGAGGGGGCGCTGACTGTCAGCGCCGCCACCACTTGCCCGGACGCATCGCGCACCGGCGCGGTAACGCCGACCGCCCCTGGGTTCACCTCGTCGGCCGTCACGAGGTAGCCGCGGCCGCGGATGCGTTGCAGATCCGCCGCGATCCAGGCAGGGTCGGTCCGGGTGGCGGGCGTGAAGCGCGGCAGCCGCTGCGCCAGCACCTGCGTCTGCACGGCTTCTGGCGCGTGAGCCAGCAGCAGCCGGCCCGGGCCAGCGTGCAGCGCTCGTCGTTGGCCAACCTGGCTGTACAACCGCAGTCCAGGATCGGTCTGATAGATCGCGATGGTCTCGCTCTCCATGCCGTCGCGGACGCGCAGGTAGACATTCTCGCCGGTGGCCTTGCCCAAGGCGGCGAGGACCGGCATCGCGGCGGCGGCCAGCGCCCCTTGCTCCTGCGCCGCTCGACCCAGGACGGCCCAACGGGCACCCAGGCGCCATATGCCCCTCGCCTCGTCCTGTATCGCGAACCCACGAGCTTCCAGGGTGCGGAGCAACCGGAAGCCGGCGGTGCGGGTGCAGCGGGCAGCCTCGGCCAGGGTGGCCAGCGGCGCGGGCCCTACCCGTGCCAGTGCTTCCAGCAGGTCCAACGCACGGCCAACGGCGGCGATGCTGTAATCGCGCTGCACCGACCGCTCGGTCTTCGGGGCGGCGGCAGCCTTGGCCTTCGGCTTGGCCTTGCTCTTTGTCTTGGTGCGGCTACTGGTCGGCATAATTGACAGCCTATGCATAGGTGTCGGCCACAGGGCAAGCTACGAGTCATTGAAGCAGGCCTGTGTTAAACGAAGGTCTGCCCAGCGCCCCGCGCAGCGTCTTTTTAGTCGGGCATGCACTCAAATTTTTGCCGCCAGATGCCGCCGTTTGCCACTGTTCTAAAGCAGCGTAACCTGCCGTTCGCGGCAAGCCGCCAACCAGACGGAGGAGATGCCAATGCGGTCGTGGATCCATATTGCGCGCGGGCGGCATGTCCGGCAGGCGCGGGTCGGCCTGGGCGACTTGCGGGAGGAGCATATCAGCCGCGAGGGCTTCTTTGGACCGGTGGCCATGATCTATCGCGAGCATGGACCGAACGAGGTGGTGCGGGTAGCGGGCACGCTGCACCCGCGCCGCGTGGTCGATACCGCGCGAGTGGAACCGTCGGACCAGACCGACCCTCGTGGTGTCCCGGAGCTACTGCTGTCCAACGCCGCCGTCAGCGTGGGGATCAGCCGGCGGGCGGCGGCGATGCCGTTCGCCTATCGCAACACGGATGGCGATCTGCTGTACTTCGTGCACCGTGGCTCCGGCACGTTCGCAACAGAGTTCGGCCGGCTGCCCTATGAGCCGGGCGACTACGTGCTGATCCCGAAAGGCATCACCTTCAGCCTGACGCCGGATGCGGGTGACAGCCATTTGCTCTTGGTCGAATCACGCGGCCCGCTGACGCTGACGGAGCATGTGCAGGTCGGGCGGCATATGCCGGTCGATCCAACGGTGCTGACGCTGCCGGAGGTTTGCGACTACGGGATGGCGCCACGCGACGAATGGGAGCTGCGGGTGAAGCATGGCGGGGCGCACAGCTCCATCTTCTACCGCAACAATCCCCTGGCGTCCGTCGGCTGGAAAGGCGATCTGTTTCCCTACAAGCTGAACATTCGCGACATCATTCCGATCAGCTCCGACCGGATCCATTTGGCGCCATCGGCCTGGGCCACGTTCGAGGCAACCGGCTTCATGGTGGTGACGTTCGTGCCGCAGATGGCGGTGGCGGATTTGAACGCCGAGGAACTGCCGTCCTATCATCGCAACGTCGATTACGATGAAAGCGTGTTCGTGCATGATGGTGTGTCCGGGGCACGGCGGCCGGGTACGCTGTCCCATGTGCCGCAGGGGATCCTGCACGGCGCCGATGAGGCGGCGCGGGCTGCGTTCCAGGCGCAACGCAAGCCGGGAATGCGGCGGACGCTGACCGGGGTGAGCGTGGATACCGAGCGGCCGCTGGTGGCATCGGCGGTGTGCGAGCGGCTGACGGAGTGAGCGCTGCCTCGTGTCCGGGGCAGAGCCTCCCTCTCCAGGTGAGACTTGCGCCGCGAAACCGATGGCGGTTGCAAGGGACGTGCGAAACTTGGGCGCAGGGTTGCACACTTGCGCACCGAGGTTTCGACCTTGCGCTCCGAATTTCACGACAGGCGCGGCCGTTTCGATGTGCTGTGGTGGGCCGCCGGCGTCAATGCCGCGGCAACCTTTGCCATCCCCGGCGTACTGCTCCGACGATAACAGGTACCCCT